>NZ_AQXD01000002.1 GCF_000375345.1 Wohlfahrtiimonas chitiniclastica DSM 18708
AATAGGTCTCAGAAAAATGTAACAAATGATGTCGCTAGACTGAACCAACTAAACCAAAGAATGCTGTTGCTGTGATCAAATCACACAACCACTAGTTTTCCTGGAGACAATAGCGCTATGGAACCACCTGATCCCATTCCGAACTCAGAAGTGAAACGTAGCTGCGCCGATGATAGTGTGGGGCCTCCCCATGTGAAAGTAGGTCATCTCCAGGGCCTAACATGAATAGCCCTCTTCAAGCGAAGAGGGCTTTTTCATTTGTCTGGGGAAATAGCATCATCATATGTCTTGATATAATATTGAAGCTTACTGAGAGCTTTTTCAAAAAAGACTGTGATGGACATCACTTGATAAAATATGATTATTTAATCTCCCATTCTGCGGGAATAAAATTTTTCATTTCATATGAATTGATGCATGATTAAGATTCTTTCCCATTTGTTAACATGAGGCAACTTCGCAAAAGTTGAGACGATTGGCAGCTTTTAGCGACAGATTAACTCATTAAAATAATAAATATTAACTCTGTCCGATTTTATATATAATTATTTCGTAACACTTAGTTAGGCAATGAACAATTTATTGTTTTCTATGAATGAGTTACTGAAATATTCTACTGTAAACTATAGATTGAGTTGTATATTTATGTATAATAAATGGCATTAATACATAATATTCTATGTATTATATAATGTGTAGTTTTGATCCAAATCAACAGGTAGTTTATGAAAATTTATTATAAGAAGTATTCTTTACTTCAGTTAGAAGGCATCTTGATGGAAGTGAGCCAAGAGATTGAAGAGCGCAAGAAGCTAGAAGCTGAAAGTATCCGTCAGAAAATTGAGAATCTGTTACAAGAGTCAGGTTTAAGTTTAGATGATGTGTATACAGAAAAAGATATGGGCGTTAGAAGTAACAAAGTGCCAATGAAATATCGTCACCCTACCGATCCGTCGATTCAATGGAGCGGACGTGGTAAAATGCCTATTTGGATGCGTGATCTCATCGAACAAGGTGCAACAAAGGATGATTTTTTAATTCGCGATTAATGATGTGAACACATCAATGCATGCCATGAAATGTGTTCAAGCGTGAATGTTTGCCCATCGAAATAATGGACGATGGGCGCTGTTTTCTCTGGCAAATAGAGTGCAAAGCTCATCTTGTCAGCATCCTGTGCTAAATATAAGGTGCCTTTCTCAAGTGCGCCATAGGCTCTATTTTGAGTCAAATCTAATGACAAACCCACTAAGCCAGATAATCCTGTGCCGGTGGCTTTAAGATAAGCTTCTTTTGCAGACCACAACTGAAAAAAACATTGCTGATAATTGTTGGCAGCTGCTAAATATGCGCGTTCATGTGCTGTGAATACTCGCTCTGCTAAGCCAGAAAAGTTGCGGCGGGTTTTGATGCACTCGATGTCGATGCCCACGCATCCCGTGTCTGTGATGACAATGGCCATCATATGATCGGTGTGGCTAATGTTAAAGTGAATGTGGGGTATCGCTTGAAAATAAGGTTTGCCATGTTCACCATAAGCAATGGACGGTAAGGCATCAATGCCAAAATGCTTGCTCAATAAATGGCGCAGCATCGCGCGACTCAGATGTAAATATTGATTGCGTCGCTCAGAAAACTGCGTCACTTGTTGTGTAGGATAATGAGTCAGTGCCCAATTGAGTGTATCAGCATTGATGGGCAACGTAATGATGCATTGCGTCATAGATTATTCAGTCAAAGCTTTGTTCCACAGCACTTCATGATCTTGTGTGTGGCAGGCAAGGGTGCGCGCGAGCACAAAAAAGTAATCGGATAAACGATTGATGTACTGAAGGATTTCAGCATTTAAAGGCTCCGCTTGATGGAGTGTCACCATCGTACGTTCTAAACGGCGCGCGACGGTTCTACACACATGAGCATGGCATGTGGGCAATGATCCGCTCGGCAAAATAAACTCTTTTAAATGGGGCAGTGCCTCATTGTAATGAACAATGCGAGTTTCTAGCCATGTGACCATTTCAGCTGTCATCATGGCATATTCAGGCATCACCAATTCACCCCCAACATTAAATAGATGGTGCTGAATGATCAATAATTCTTGATGAATCTCTCTGAGGGATTCTGGTAAATGTGCCATCAATAGCCCAACTTGGGCATTGAGCTCATCGGCTGAGCCAATGGCTTCAATGCGCGGATGATCTTTCAGGACGCGCGTTGTGCCCATCAATCCAGTTTCGCCATGATCGCCTGTTTTTGTCACAATTTTAGATAAACGACTGCCCATACATTATCCCGCATTCAAGGCATATTGCGCCACTAAACCCAAGAAAATCGCAGCACCCACCCAGTTATTATGTAAAAAGGCTTGAAAGCAGCGCAGGCGATCATGATCTTTGATCATATTAATGTGATGGATGAATAAACCCGCCACAACAGCAACTGTGCACCACCAAGGCCATGAAAAGTGTAGGTAAATGCCAAGCGTGATCAAAAGCGCAATGATCACCACTTGCATGCCGATGATGATGAAATAATCATGGGATCCAAGCAAACGTTCAAACAATAAGGCACTGGATTTAATGTTGATGGATTTGTCATCCTCACGATCACTCATGGCATATTCTGTGTCATACGCGAGGGTCCATAAAATGTTCATGGTAAAAATCAGCCAGGCCTCTAACGGGACTGAACCGGTGATTTGCATAAATGCCATCGGAATGCCAAAGGAAAATGCGATGCCTAAATGGGCTTGGGGCAGCGAGTGATAGCGTTTTGCAAATGGGTAAGAGAGCGCCAAAATCAAGGCTGGAATGGAAAGCAAAATCGTCTGCCAAGAGAGCATCAATGCCAGCAAAAATGCCACAACCACAAAAAGGAGTAACAGCTGATAAGCCTCTTTGACCGTCACACGGCGCGCGGCTAAGGGTCGATCTTTTGTGCGTTCAACATGCGGGTCAAAATCTTTATCGGCAATGTCATTCATGATGCAACCGGCTGAACGCATGATGAACACGCCAAGCACAAAGATGATTAAAATGCCAAGATCTGGCGCACCATCACTGGCAATCCACAAAGCCCAAACCGTTGGCCACAGCAATAACAGCGTGCCAATGGGTTTATCAAAGCGGATCAATTTTAAATAATCAGGAATGTGTTTGTAAGTCAGCATGGTGAATTCAACAACGATCAATGAAATGAACAAAGGATTATGATACTACATTCCACTCATGTGATGGGGAGTTTTCCCAGGTTGTTAATGTTGGGCAAACCGCTTAGAATGGCTGTCCATGCTTTATGGTGGCTTTTTTAGGAGAAATATTATGACAATGCCCAATTGCCCGAAATGTCACTCGGAATATACCTACCAAGATGGTGAGCACTATGTGTGCCCAGAATGTGCATATGAATGGTCAGATGCGGATGATGCTGAAGATGTGTTAACGGCGCGCGATGCTCATGGCAATGAACTGCATGATGGTGATTCTGTCACCGTGATTAAAGATCTCAAAGTGCGTGGTTCATCGATGGTGGTCAAACAAGGCACAATGATCAAAAACATTCGCATCGTTGAAGGCGATCACAATTTAGATTGCAAAGTGAATGGCACAAGTTTACAACTGAAATCTGAATTCATGAAAAAAGCGTAAGAAGGAGAGCACGATGACAGCACCATTTATGGGTGAGATTGATACCCAACATTTACCGTTTGGCTATGGTGAGGCGCCATTTGTCCTGTCATCGGCTCATTTGGTGCGTTTAGCAGAGCAGTGCCATTATCGCTTGCAAGGCGATCGGGTGCTCTTTGGTTTACGTGCTGCCGCAACCGATGCACCGCTTGGTCAATGGCTCAATGCCATCACTGTGCGTGAGCAAACATTAGATTATGAACACATGCGTTGCTTGATCGGCATTTGGGATCGAAAGCAGCATAAAATTGCTGTGTTTAATGGCTCGACTGTGCCACACATCAAAAATGTGCAAAAGCAGCGCCAATATCCTTTGAAAAAAATCAGCAATCAGTTGTCTCAAGGGCTGTATCACTATTTTGTGGGTGCGCATGAACCCGATGGGCGCCCAAATGAGGAAGGTGCTTTTCGTCTGACTCGCATGATTCCTGTGCCGGCTTGGCGCGACTTTGGCGAAGCTGTGATGCTTGACAGCTGCGTGCCCAATGATCACATTCATGCAGCAGGTTCAGAATCGACTGATTTTCTATCCGCAGGCTGCCAAGTGATTTCAGGCTTTCATCAAACACCGATGCCCACAGGGCAATATCAACAATTTCGTATTTTAGCTGGGCAATCTGCCGTGCCGTCAGAATTAGAGATTCATTTACCGTATCAATATTTGTTGATGCATGTGCGTCATTTGTCTGCCATTGCACAAGGTTGGCAAGCGGATCGCTTATTGATGGGCTCAGAAGGATATGAGGTACGCGCGCTTCAGGAGACATTGATCCGCCAAGGACATTTAGCCGAACCGTTGATCGATAAAGGCGTGATGAATGGCCACACCGTCAAAGCTGTGTATGATCGCCAGCTCATTGAAAATCAAGTGGCTGATGGGATTCATCGCCTTTAAATGGCGGATGATTTAAAAGATAAAAGCATCTCATAAATAAAGTACTTGCAAATAGCAATGATTATCACTATCATTTCATCAATCCAGTTGATTGAGGTTGTGTATGTATATTTGTATTTGTAATGGTATCACTGATACAGAGATTAAAGATGCAGTTGCAAACGGTGCAACACAATTGTCTGATCTCCAAATGTCTTTAGGCGTTGCCACGTGCTGCGGTAAATGCGCAGATGCAGCGTGTTCGTTCTTGCCTAATCCTGAGCCCATTCCATTGGTGGCCGCAGGGCAAGTGCAAATTTTAAAATCCGAATAAGATAAAGCCCTGAGATTCAGGGCTTTGTTGTTTGTGTGATTAGCGCATATTGTTTAAGAATTGATTCAATTCATCCGGTAAAGGTGCACTAAAAGCATAATCATACGGCGGCATGTCGATCATTAGGCTGTGAGCATGTAAAAAGATGCGGTTTAAGCCATATTGCTTCATGCGTTTGTTGGCATCAACATCCCCATAGCGATCATCCCCAAGCAATGGAAAACCTAAACTTGCGGCATGCACACGAATTTGATGCGTGCGGCCGGTAAAGAGTTCTGCTTCTAACAATGAAGATTTTGGATAATGCTCAATGATGTTAAAGCGCGTATGGGCGTCTTTCCCTTTAGGAGAAACCACCACATGACGCTCGCCGTGTTCACGGTTTTCGATGTCTAATTTGGCATGCTGATCAAAGCGGCCTTTGTCCCAAAAGCCTTTGACTAAGCACAAATAACGTTTTTTCATGGTGGCTTTTTGCAATTCGCGCAAAATCTTGCCCGTTTTTGCCAACACTAAACAGCCGCTGGTGTCTTTATCTAAGCGGTGCACCAACTCTAAAAATTCAAGTTCAGGACGCGCCGCGCGCAAGACTTCAATCACACCGTAGGGCAAACCGCTGCCTTTATGCACCGCAATGCCAGAAGGCTTATTGATGACGAGTAAACGATCATCCTCATGGATGATGCTGTTGCGTAAACGTTCTTTCCAGAAGGCAGGAATCTCATTGGCGGCTTCCGGATTGATGGAGACTGGGGGAATGCGCACCACATCGCCGACTGATAAGCGACTTTCGGGTTTGATGCGGCCTTTATTCACACGCACTTCGCCTTTGCGGATCATTTGATAGATGCGACTTTTCGGTAAGGTGCGAAATTGTGCCATTAAAAAATTGTCAACACGTTGCCCATCTTGGTGTTCATTGACAGTTTCAAAGCGGACTTGTGTGCGGGTTTCTTCAGGATTAGACATAAATTTCAGTACTCAAAATTAAGGAAGCCACCGATGACGGTGGCTTTTGTATGCGTATGAATGATTAAGGATTAATCATCAAGGGCTGCTTCAAAACCATCTTCATCGGTCGCAAGCATTATGCCATCTAGTGGGCGCGCAAGGAAGTATTCACGCACTTGATTTTCAATTGTTTGTGCAATGTCGGCATTGTCTTTTAAGAATTGTTTCACATTCTCTTTACCTTGGCCGATGCGTTTGTCACCATAGCTGTACCAAGAACCGGATTTTTCAATGATGTCTGCTTTTACAGCCAAATCAATGATTTCACCCACGCGAGAGATGCCTTCACCATACATGATGTCAAATTCTGTTTGTTTAAATGGTGGAGAGACTTTGTTTTTCACCACTTTCACACGCGTTTCTGCACCGATCACTTCATCGCCTTTTTTGATCGACCCAATGCGGCGAATGTCTAAGCGGACAGATGCATAGAATTTAAGGGCATTACCACCGGTTGTGGTTTCAGGGTTACCAAACATCACACCAATCTTCATACGAATTTGGTTGATGAAAATCACCAATGTATTGGATTTTTTGATGTTTGCGGTGAGTTTACGCAATGCTTGACTCATCAAGCGTGCTTGTAAACCCATGTGTGAATCCCCCATGTCGCCTTCGATTTCCGCTTTTGGCGTCAATGCAGCAACAGAGTCAATCACCACGATGTCAAGGGCGCCAGAGCGCACCAATGTATCGGCGATTTCAAGGGCTTGTTCACCATTGTCAGGTTGAGAAATGTAGAGGTTCTCAACATCCACGCCCAATTTAGCCGCATACACAGGATCTAACGCATGTTCAGCATCAATGAATGCTGCCATACCGCCGGCTTTTTGTGCTTCTGCAATCGCGTGTAAAGTCAATGTGGTTTTACCTGAAGATTCAGGACCATAAATTTCAATGATGCGACCACGAGGTAAACCACCAATGCCAAGGGCGATGTCTAAACCTAATGAGCCTGTGGAAACAGGGATAATGTCTGTGTTCTCAGTTTGATCGCCAAAGCGCATCACTGAGCCTTTACCAAACTGCTTATCAATTTGACCAAGCGCGGCTTGGAGTGCTTTGCGTTTATTCTCATCCATTGAAGTCACCCTTATTATTAGAAAGATTTAACAACGATTATAACATAAATATAACCAAGAAATAGTGATATTACTTTGAGTTATGTTTTATTTTTTCGATCGCTTTTGTGGTGGAGTAACCGTCCACAAAGCTTAACAATTCAACACGTCCACCATTATTGAGGACGGCGTTTGCCCCTGCAATTTGATCCACAGTGTAATCACTGCCTTTGACCAAAACATCGGGCAGCAATGCATTGATGAGGTTTTCTGGCGTCTCTTCATCAAAAATGATCACCCAATCCACGGCACTTAAAGAGGCAAGCACAGTGGCGCGGCTCTCTTGATCCATAATGGGGCGATTGTCGCCTTTCAGTGCTTTGATGGAGCGATCAGAATTGAGCGCCACAATGAGGCGATCGCCCAATTGTCTGGCTTCATTTAAATAAGTCACATGCCCTTTGTGCAAAATGTCAAAGCAGCCATTGGTCATCACGATGGTTTCATTATTGGCACGGGCGGCTTTTAACTCAGCTTGCAACTCATCGAGCGTTAAGACTAAGTGATGTGCGCGTTCAAGAGACGTGATGGCAGCATTGAGTTCATCAACCGTCACTTGTGATGCGCCAAGTTTACCCACCACAATGGAGGCGGCAATGTTGGCAATCACAGAAGCTTCCGTCAATGGTTTGCCTTCGGCGAGCATGGCGGCAAGGGTTGCAATCACAGTATCGCCAGCACCTGTGACATCATAGACATCTTGCGCTTTCGCTGGAATGGTAAAGGGCGCTTCATCGGCTTGAATGAGCGTCATGCCTTCTTCACTGCGTGTGATGAGTAGGGCAGTTAAGTCAAGTTCTGCACGCAGCGCTTCGGCTTTTTTAATGAATACTTCTTCCGTTGGACAAATGCCAACAATCGCTTCAAATTCAGAGCGATTCGGCGTCAAGAGTGTTGCGCCGCGGTATTTTGTGAAGTCCAATCCTTTTGGATCAATGATCACAGGAATATTGTGGGCTTTAGCATGTGCGATATAAGTGGCCGGATCACTCAAAAAACCTTTTTGATAATCCGATAAAATCACAATGGCCGATTGCTCAATCCATTTGAGTAAGCGCGCATGATACGCTGCATCTGTTTGATGGGTGATGCCTGCTTCCTCAAAATCACAGCGCAACATATGTTGCTGACGGCTGATGATACGAAGCTTTGTGATGGTTGGGTGTGCATGGTTTGTCCAGCATTCTGTGGGAATGTGATGCGCATCGCACAATGCCATAAAGCGCTCACCATCGGCATCATGGCCAATGGCACCGGCAAGCACCACAGATTGATCGAGTGAGCGTAAGTTTAAAGCAACGTTTGCCGCACCGCCTAAACGATCTTCTGTCTCTTGAATGTTGATGACGGGAATCGGCGCTTCAGGTGAGATGCGTTTTGCAGCGCCAAACCAATAGCGATCGAGCATTAAATCGCCAATCACAGTGATCAAAGCTTGGCTCATCATTAACCCCCAAGCACTTTAAATAGGGTTTTAAAATTTTCTGTCGTTGCATTGGCCATGGTGTCAAAGCTCACTTCTTTTAAATCCGCCAATTTTTGTGCCACGTGATGCACGCGGGTAGGGTAGTTCACTTTTCCGCGATACGGCACAGGCGTCAAATAAGGGGAATCTGTTTCCACCAATAAACGGTCGAGGGGCACTTTTTTGGCAACCTCACGCAACTCTTGTGCATTATTAAAGGTCACAATGCCTGAAAAGGAGATGTAAAAGCCCAAATCCAATGCTGCTTTTGCCATTGCCCAATTCTCAGTAAAGCAATGCATGACGCCGCCACAGCGATCGGCATGATTTTCCTTCATGATGGCAATTGTATCTTCTCTTGCATCACGTGTGTGAATGATGAGGGGTTTGTTGTGTAAATTGGCCACTTCAATTTGGCGTGCAAACAGCGTTTGCTGCTCTTGAGGATTGTCACCATAATGGTAATCAAGCCCTGTCTCACCCACTGCGATGACGCGGGAATCTTGCATAAAAGGCGCAAATTGTGCCACATCAAAATCTAAATCTTTTGCTTTAATGTCCCCGGGATGAATGCCAAAGGAGAGAAAAACATTTTCATAAGGCGCGGTTAAATCCGCCATGTTTTGCCAATCATCAGGATGCACAGCCACACACAGCATGTGGCTGATGTCCGCCTCGCGGTTCGCTTGCATCAAATGGGCAAAGTTATGGTCAAATGTGGTCAGATCAATGCGATCTAAGTGGCAATGGGAATCTATTAACATATCACTACATCGTTAAGGTAAACGGGGATTTTTTCTTGGCAGAACCCACGCATTTTTTCAAACGCTCATTTAAAGGGCCTGCATTCATACCCGTTAATTGTACACCGATCCCAGGTTTTCCTTTGCGCGAATTTTCAGTATTGATCCAAACAACTTTTGTAGCGGCAGGATTACGCTTGCCAGGATCATCCGGTAAAATCAGCGCGATGAAGATTTCATCGCCCAATTGATAATTGACAGTTTGCATCGGGATGAAGAAACCACCGCCGACCACAAAATCCATATAAACGTTGGCAACTTGTTCAAAATCTTTGAACTCTAGCTGCATTTGCTTAACACTCATATCAGCTCCTTAAGCTTTGGCATTCAATAATTGATCGATGACTTTGAGGATCTCTTCCTCTTGATACGGCTTGCCGCAATATTCATTAGCGCCAATGTCAAATGCACGCATGCGGTGCTTCTCACCTGAGCGAGATGTTACCATCATCACAGGGGTTTTCATAAGCTTTTCTGTCTCGCGGATGCGGGTTAAGACCTCAAATCCATCCATGCGCGGCATCTCAATGTCGAGCATGATTAAGTCTGGCGTGACATTGACGAGTGTTTCAATCGCCTCTAAACCATCTTTGGCTAAAATCACCTCATAACCTGCGCGTTCAAGCATGCGCTGACTGACGCGGCGCATGGTAATTGAGTCATCAACCACCATCACAAGCGGTTTGTGCGGTTGAGCTTCTTTGCTCTCTTGAATCTTCTCTTGGACATGATCGCGCTTGTGGGCTTGTTTGAAGTCCGTTTTCGTAAAGGCAGAAATGTCCACCGTGAAAATGGTTTCCCCATCTGGCGTCACTGCGCTGCCTGTTAAACCGGGAATGTGGGCGATTTGTGGATTGAGTGGATGCATGATCACCTCAAGCTGCGAGATGATGGATTCAGCGCCGAGCGCAATCGGCTGGCCATTGAATTCAAAGAGCAGATAAATATAGTTTAAATGACCAGCATGGGCGCCTGAATAGATGCGGTCAAGGTCATAGACATCATATTTTTCATTGTGATAAACAAAGTGCGTGCGCTTGCGATCAAAGATCACATCTTTCTCTTGCGTCACGCCAATGATGTCATCAATCGGAATGGCATATTTTTGTCCATCTGCGCTCACGATCAAGGATTGCACAATCATTAAGGTGGCAGGAATGGATATTTTAAAGGTCACACCTTGATTGGGCACAAAGGATAATTCTGCATTGCCTTTGAGGATCGTCATCGCTTTGGCTAAAACATCGAGCCCCACGCCGCGCCCTGCATCTTGCGAGAGTTTAGTGGCAGTGGTAAAGCCTGGCAACATGATCAAATTCACCAGATCATGATCTGTTAAGGTGTGCGCTTCTGTCACCAATCCTTGTGCAATGGCCTTTTCACGGATTTTTTCCACATTAAAACCGCGGCCATCATCACTGATTTCAATCGACAAATCAGAGCCGGTTTTCATGACGCGTAACGTGATGGTGCCATTCGGTGATTTGCCTGCATTGATGCGCTCTTCAGGTGATTCAATGCCATGGACAATGGCGTTGCGGATCATGTGTTCAAAGGCCGCGGTCATTTGCTCAAGCACCAAGCGCTCCACCTGCGTATCGGCGCCAATGGCCACTAAATCCACCTGTTTATTGTTAGATTTACTCACCTGACGCACGATGCGGCGTAAACGCGGCACAATGTGATTAAAGCTCACTGTACCGATGTCGGTTAAGGTGTCTGAAATCAACGTCTGATTGCCGGAGAATTTCGACAAAGACGCATTCATGGATTCTACAGATTCAGCAATGTGGCGGTGGAATTCGTTCACATCTTCAATCGATTCAGAGATCGAGCGCGCCAAATGCTGTAATTCAGAGAATTGATCAAGTTCTAATGGGTCAAAACTCTCTTTATTTTGTGAGGCTTTGGCATGGCGAGAGATCATTTGTGCTTCTGTTTCAATCTCAATGTTTCGCGCCGTCATATTCAGATATTGCATGGTGCGCGTCAGCTCAGAGAGCGTATTGATGATGCTAGAAACGGCATTATTATACTGCGTGGTGAGGATGTTATTTTCAGAGACTTTTTCACTGATGCGTGATAACTGCATCGGCGTGATTTTTAAGGTACTGAGTTCTGCCTGTGCAGCAATGGCCGTTTGTTCAGAAACCACGGTGGCATTGCTCTCTGTGATGACCTCGCCTTCAATGTTCATCTCGGGCGGATTCTCATGGCCAAGGAGCAGATGAAGGGCAGAGAGAAGGTTAAAGCCTTCGCGATCTAAAGTTTTTGCGGGGCTTTCAAGCAACACTTGCAAATGATCAAGGGCGCGCTGTAACACTTCAAATCGTTTAGGATCGGAGTCAAAGAGCGTGATGTAATTGGCGTCTAACAAGGATTCAAGGGCATGACTGAGCTGACCTAAGCCCTCTTTGCCCACCATGCGCGCACCTCCTTTTAAGGTGTGCATTTGGCGGCGCAATTCAGAAATGAGATCCGATTGTGGGTTAAAGTTTTCGCCTTGCCACGCTTGAATGAGTTCATCGGCCTGTTCAAGCACTTCATGGGCTTCTTCTGTGAAGGCTTGCATGATTTCAGGGTCAATTTCTTCTTGCGTCTCTGCGATGGGTTGTGGCGCAGGCGATGCCTCGGCTTGCTCGATGGTTAAAATCGGCTTTTGCAACTCATCGATGTAGTTTTGCGCGATTTTTGCATCAATGGTATTGGTTTTGATGATGGTTAAAACGGCCGTCAGCACTTTACCCCAGAAGATCAAACGTTCATCTAATGGTGTCAAGCCATGGGCACGGAACAAGAGTAGATGCTTATGATAGGCTGAAATGAGGGATTGATGCAGCGGAAATTCTTGTGAGAAATTCGGATGCAACAAACATAAGCCCACATCTTGGCTGTAGCGTTTTAAGGTTGAGTAGGTACGCGTTTCGCACTTGGTGAAGCCTGAGATCAGTTTTTGGCTGAGTTCTTCATTGGTGAGATTGAGCTCTTCATCATGAAGCTTATAGTCACGCTCATGCATTTCGCTCTGTTCGATCACGCTTTGAATGTTCTCAAACATCGCTTGACGTTTTTCTGAGATGAGGTCCTCTGTGGAGGCAGGGTTTGGATCGGTTTCAGCCTCGTTGATGACTTCTGGCACGATGCTGACAACAGGCGGCGCGACATTTAAAAACGCTGATAAATCCCCTTTGTGGGCTAAGAGCATGTTGCCTTGATTGAGTAAGCGCGCAATCTCTTCATCTGGCACGGTTTGATTGGAAATTTGTGCCTTCACCATCAAGTAAATGTCCGCTAAATGCGCGGTGGTGGCGGGTGTTAATTTATGGGCGCCCGATAGGATTTTATCCAACAATTTTTCTGCCGTGCCTGTGATTTCACCAAGCACATTGAGCCCGATCATGCGGGCATTGCCTTTAATGGTATGAAAGGCGCGGCGTGCACGTTCAAAATCACTTTGTGTGGCGGCATCTTTTAAGAAAGCGCTTGAAACATCATTGAGGGCAGGCAAAATTTCGCGCTGCGTCTCTTCGAGCATGTTCTCTTTGAGTACCACAACTAAATCTTCATCTAATTGTGCGGCTTCAGAAGGTTCTGCTTCAGCGCTGCCTTCAAGGTGATAAGGTGACACATATCCAAAAGGAATGGCATCAAAGTTTTCAAAGTGCTCTGTGGTGTCATTGCTAGCGACGGGCGCGGGTTCAATGGCCTCAGAGGGCATTGAGACATCGGCAGGATCGACCTGACCTTTGTGATCAATCAAATATTGGGCTTGATAGGCAATGCGTTCAAGCTCTGTGGTGTCTTCGGATGGATGGGCGATCAATGCACGAATGGCATCATAGCCATCTAATGCATGATGTAAAATGGCGTCACTGAAAGGATAATGATTATCACGCACACCATTGATGACGCGTTCAACTTGCCAACCGATCTCGCCAATGATGGGCATTGATGCGGTGTAACCGCTGCCTTTTAATGTATGGAAACAGCGGCGAAGATCCAAAATATCGGTTTCTTTATAAGGATTGGCACGTAGATTTTGTACGGCAATTTCAATCAGCGGGAAGATCTCATCTTCAGACTCTTCTAAGAAGCTCTCTTTCAGTTCTGCGATCAATTCATCATCGTATTGAGGGCACTCTTTAAAGGTTGGCATTAATCGGCCAGCGATGTAATAAGGATGCTTGGTGTGTTCAGAGATTGTGCTGACAGCTGTGTCAACCATCGATGGCGCCTCAACAACTGGTGCAGCCTTTTGAATGTAGGCATTCAGTATTCCTCTCAACTCAGTGTGTAAAGCGGATAAAACGCGCGCAGCATTTTGTGCATTTTCCTCATCAATGAAGCGTTCACAAAGCGTCAGTGTGGCATCGGATGGCACAAATAGGAGTTTTGATTGCGCAGCACTCACTAAATCATGTACATCTTTGAGATATTTTGTGTTCTCTTTAGGCGCATTTTTCAAGCGTTCAATGGCATCAAAATAACGCTTGTGCGTCATTAAGGATTGGCGATCCGCAAGATCTGTCGCAAAGTGATCCCCAAAGCCATAATGGTGAAGGGCAGCTGAATGCTCAAAGAAGTCCACCAATTGAATGACGGCAATCAATTGCTGTTCGGGGGATGCATGATGGATATCGGGAGCATCGGGATAGATGTCGGACAATGCCGCATGATAAGGGGCAAGCAGTGCCTTAGCATCTTCTGGCAATTGTCCTTGCGTATTGATCTCTAAAATCAATTTTTGTAACACATCGATGGGCAGATCATGAAGGGCAGCATCGATCGGTGCAGGCGCTGCGATGACCTCAGGGGCACTTTCGATCGTTTCCACAACGGCTTGACGCACAGGCGGTACCATTGGGGCAATGTTGAGGGCATCAAAGTGTGCAACCATGGCTTCACTGCTTGGGAAATGACCCTGCTCGATCTGTTTAAGGCATTGGATGAGGGCATGAATCCGCTTTTGCTCATTGTGCTGAAAATAACGCTGATCACGGCGCTGATGAAAGGCATAAAAGCGCTGCCAAATCGCGGCATGTTCAGGATCATGTTCAATGAGTTGAAGGAGTGATTCGATGTCAAATGAATCCACAGCTTGTTGGTTTTTTTCCGAGGACGAGGTGCTCCAAATCTTACGAATTAAAAATGCTCGTAAACGTTTAACTGCTGTTGTTAACTCATCACGCAATGCTGCCATTGATTAGTTCCTATGTTCGATGTGAAGGGGCAAATGCCCCTTTGGATGCTCAATTGATTTATTTGATTTTAAAGCCACTGATGGATTCGCGTAACTCATTGGCCAATTCGTTGATTTTTTCAACTGAACGATTGGTGATTTGTGTGCTCGTTACGTTTTGTTCCGTCAATTTTTTGATGGAGTCAATGCTGTCTTTCATTTTGTTACCTAATGAGGAAACTTCGCGTGAAGATTTAGAGACGTTTTGAATCATAGAAGCCAATTGTGTGGAAACCGATTCAATTTCGTTCAAGGATTCACCTGCGCGTTCTGCTAAGTTCGCACCATTGACCACTTCACTGGTGCTTTTTTCCATCGCAAAGATCGCTTCGTTGGTATCAGTTTGGATCGCTTTAACGATGTTTTCAACGCGGCGTGTTGCGTTACCCGTACGTTCAGCTAAGCGTTGGATTTCATCGGCAACCACTGCAAAGCCTCGGCCAGCATCACCGGCTGCCGCCGCTTGAATGGAGGCGTTCAATGCGAGAATGTGCGTTTGGTCCGCGATGTCGTTGATGAGTTCAACAATGTCCCCAATCTCTTGAGACGATTCACCTAAGCGTTTGATGCGTTTAGACGTTTCTTGGATGTGATCACGAATTTGATCCATACCAGAAATGGTTGAACGCACACGTTCAGAACCGGAGCGCGCCACTTCTGTGGAGCTCATCGCAATGTCAACCGCAGAGGATGTTTGATCCGATACATCGATCATTGCTTCTGTGACGTGAATCACGGTGTTTGATGCCTCTGCAATACGGCGTGCCTGTTCTGTGGAGGCATTGATCAAGTCTTCTGCCACCGTTGATGAATCGCCAACAGCTTCAGAGAGTTTCTTTGTGGATTGATTCACCATTGATACAAGGTTACGAAGCTCTTCAACGGAGTAGTTAAAGGAGTCTGCGAGTGTGCCTGTGATGTCATCGGAGACTTGGGCTTGTACCGTCAAGTCACCTTCAGAGAGGGCTTGAATCACTTCTAAAAATTCAAGTAAAGCTTGCTGCGTGTGCTGCTGTGCGTGTAAAGATTGTGTGTCTTCCACAGAAACGGCGTTGTTATTGCGGGACATTAACACCAATAAAATCAACAAGCTCAATGCTGCCAATCCCCATAAAATGTAGATGGTATAGCTTGGCAATTGAAGGCCGTGAAATTCTACAGTGTCAGACTCTTGTTTAAGGCTTTGATTGACGTTCGCTAAGCTCTGATTTTGTGCCTGTAGGCTTTGTTGAAGCTCTGCTAAAGCTTCGATGGCTTGCTCATCGTTGTCAGATTTGATGGCATTGAGCAATTTGACGGTATTTTTCTCATTTAAATGGCTGCTCGTCAATTGAGATTGCAAAATGCTGTTGCGATTTTCGTAGGTTTCATCATGTTGACTCATCATGAGTGCAATGCTAAGACCTGTAAACACAACCAATGCAATGGCGCACAGAATGTGGGGAATGTGGGTGGAAAAGAAACTGTTGGATTTGGACATGGTTGCTTGCCTCATTAAATTAAACGTGATCTATAGGAGTTCTGGGTGCATAAATTGTGGATGATCGATCAATTTGGTGAGGTTGATATTGTATAGATAACCCTCATCGATCTCATACATCCCTTGAACAATCTCAGGCACGCCTGAAAATTCAGGCGGCAATTGATGCGCTTCTTGTTGCGTTGCGCGGATGACACGAATCCCCATCAAACGATTGACTTTAATGCCAAACTGCCACTCATTTTTCTGAATGATTAAAATGTTGTTTTTATGCTGTTCAGAAGAGCGGTTGATGATGGATTGATTGGAAAACTTTAAAATGTCTGTCACGGGGACGATGTTCCCGCGCAACTGAATCGTGCCCACTAACCACTCTTTCGTCAAGGGCACAGGTGCAGGTTTAATGCCTTGGACCACTTCTGAGATGTCATCAATCTTGGTGATGCACAGAATGTTATCGATGGTGTAAACGATGCCTCTAATGTTCATGCGTCAGCCTTTATGCGGTTAAATTGAGAGAAGTCAATAGATCGGTTAATAACTCCGCCTTACAAGGCTTGCCTAAAAAGCCCACGGCGCCTAATGTTTGCGCGCGCATGCGGTCACAAATGCCTTCTTTACCAGATAAAATGATGACGGGGATCTTTTGTGTGGTTGAGTGCTGTTTGAGCAAAGAGAGCACATCGGTGCCTTCTAAAACGGGCATCGAGAGATCTAATAAAATCACATCCGGTTGAACGCTGAGCACACGCTCAAGGGCATCTAAGCCATTGTTGGCCGTATGCGCGGTGTAGCCCAAATTTTGGAGCATGTTTTTAATGCCGATTCTAGCTGTTGCACTATCATCTATAATTAATGCTGTTTTATTCATTATGTACTCGCAACCTGAAATTTCATCGCAATATTATACGTGATTTAAATGGATTTGGTATAAAGCAAACATATGGATATAAATGTCATTATCGAATGTTTGTGGTTTATATTATACTACTCGATCGATATAAAAAAGTGATGACGGAAATGTTGGACCCTTGTATTACTGTTGACAATGTGACGGTGAGTTATCATCGTCATCCTGTGGTGCACCATGTGAGTGTAGATTTTCCCTGTGGTTATACCAATGCGATCATTGGCCCAAATGGTGCAGGTAAAAGCACACTTTTAAAAGTGATGATGGGCATGCTTGCGCCCGATGAAGGCAAAGTCACCTTCCATCATGATGAAACGGTGAGCTATTTGCCGCAGCAATCAGACATTGACCGATCATTGCCCATTACCGTTGAAGATTTAGTGGCCACGGGCTTTTTGGCGCACGGCTCATTATTTGCTAAAATCACTAAATCGGCGATGGCAAAAGTGGCAGAAGCTCTGGCCATTGTGGGTTTAACGGGCTTTGAAAACCGCACCATTAATAATTTATCAAATGGACAATTTCAGCGTGCGCTTTTTGCGCGCATCATTGTGCAAGATGCCGATGTGATTTTATTAGATGAGCCCTTTAATGCGGTGGATGCAAAAACAAATTTGGATTTATGCAGCGTCATTAACAATTGGCGCAAACAGGGCAAAACAGTGATTGCGGTGATTCATGATTTTCATGTGGCTAAAGAGCATTTTGATTACACATTAATGATGGCGTGTGAGAAAGTGGCATTTGGCGCAACAAAAGCAGTATTAACCGAACAAAATTTTGAAAAAGCCTATTCAGCCTCCCTCTATTGGGATGATCATGCGGATGTTTGTTCAACACCTCAATCGGGAGAATCATAAAACATGTGGGATTTTTTCATCACGCCTTTCATCACGTTTCCCTTTATGCAGCGCGCATTGTTAGCCTCTTTGATGGTGGCGATCTCATCGGGCATTGTGGGCAGCTTTTTGGTGATGCGCCGCATGAGTTTGGTGGGGGATGCTTTAAGTCACGGCATTTTGCCGGGGATTGCATTGGGCTTTATGTTTTATGGTTTTAATCTTGTGGCGATGGGCATTGGCGGCGTGATTGCTGGTGCACTCATTGCACTGTTGGCTTTTGTGGTGTCGCGCTTTACAAAGCTTAATGAGGATGCAAGCTTTGCGGCGTTTTATTTGATCTCATTGGCCATTGGCGTTGTGATCATCTCAAAAATTGGCTCCCAAGTGGATTTATTGCACATTTTATTTGGCTCAGTGTTAACCATTGATAACGCAATGTTGGTCTTTTTATGGGCGATCATGTGCATCACGCTGTTAGCCGTTGCGATCATTTATCGCCCGCTCGTGCTGTTCATCATTGACCCGATTTTTTTACAATCCATGAAGATTCGCGGCATCAGTTATTACGCCATTTTCTTATTCATCGTGGTGATTAATCTCATCGCAGGCTTTCAGGCGCTCGGCTCATTGATGGCGGTGGGATTATTGATGCTGCCGGTCATTATTGGGCAATTATGGGTGCGATCCATTGAAGGATTATTCATCGTGATCGTCATTTTAGGCTTTTTGATCGCATACTTTGGTTTGTTGTCCTCATTTTATTTAGATGTGCCAAGTGGACCTGCCATCATTGGCGTGGCGGGCATCATCTACTTTTTTTCACTGCTCTTTGGTCGATCAGGGGGCATTTTAACGCGAGTGTTTCGTTTAAAACACAAAACCGCGTAGGAGATGACATGATCACAATTCAATATTTTGGTGTGTTAAAAGATCGTTTAGGTGTGACAGAAGAGTCCATCGAATGGGCAAATGGTGACACGGATGCATTATTAAATGCGCTGCGTGCCAGAAGTGATGAATGGCAAGCGGCATTGGCGCCAGAGCGCGTGTTTCGTGTGGTGGTCAATGATGAGATCATTTATCAAGCCACCAACATTCAATCTGGGGATCGCGTGGCGATTTTACCGCCTGTGACAGGAGGCTAAATGTTTACGGTGGTGATTCAAACGGAAAAATTTGTCCATGATGATGAATTGGCGCGATTGATGAAAGATGCCCATAACATTGGCGCATCAAGCAGCTTTGTGGGTTATGTGCGTGGGCATGATCATGCCAAAGATTTGCGTGCACTCTTTTTAGAGCATTATGCAGGGCTGACGGAGCGCGAGATTTTACGCATCATTGAGATTGCCAAAACGCGCTGGCCGATTACCGGTTGCCGTGTGGTGCATCGCGTGGGGGAAATCCCTGTGGGTGAACCGATTGTATTAGTGGCAACGATTGCGTCACATCGTGAAGCGGCGTTTCATGCCACAGAATTCATCATGGATTATCTCAAGGCAGATGCACCTTTTTGGAAAAAAGAGGTGTTTAACGACAACACAGATCACTGGGTGGAAGCAAAAGTGAGTGATCAACAGCGTAAGCAGCGTTGGCATGAGTAGAATCATCGGGCTCATTTTATCAGGTGGCGCAGGCAGCCGTTTAGGTGGCGTTAATAAAGGCTTGGTGGACATTGCCGGTAAACCTTTGGCGGCGCATGTGTATGACCGCCTTGCGCCGCAGGTGGATGTGGTGTATTTATCCGCGAATCATGATCAAGCTGAGTATCGAAACATTTGCGTAAACATCATTGAAGATCAGCCTGAATTTTATCGTGATGGGCCGCTGGCGGGCTTACAAAGTTTAATCCCGTATGTGGATGCCGATGATCTCATTCAAGTGGTGACTTGTGATTTACCGCTGTTGCCGCGTGATTTAGTGGCTGTGCAGCAAGATTATTTACGCACGCATCAACTTGATGCGGTGTGGCCATCTGATGGCGAGCGTGATCATTATGGTGTATTGATGGTCAAGGGGCGATGTTTACCGGAGCTGACGCAATTATTGAGAAATCAGAAACGTAGAATTCGCGATTTTTTAACACAAATGAACAGCGGTGCTGTGCCGTTTGCCGATCCGACAGCCTTTATCAATGGCAATGATTCGGCGGCGCTTGAGCGCATCGCAACAATTTTAAAGGACAAAACATGTTAGATTTTCATGTCGCACTCGAAGAATTGGCAAAAGCGGTTCAGTTGCCATCTAAAACTCGTCAAGCTTCATTGGTGGACAGTTTAGGCCATTATGTGAGCGAAGATTTAGTGGCGCATTATGATGCACCGCTCTTTGATAACAGCGCGATGGATGGTTACGCCGTGTGTGATCCGAATGGCGATTTATTAGCGTTTAAAGTGATCGGGCGCATTGCTGCTGGTGATTTAGCACCGATGACATTGCAAGCAGGGGAAGCGGTGCGTATTTTTACAGGCGCACCCACGCCAAAAGGCGCCACCACGGTGATCATGCAAGAGCATGTCGAACGTGTGGCAGATGAGATCCATTTAGCCGAGCCTTATCGCGTGAATATGAACATTCGTTATCAGGGCGAAGAGGTGAAAAAGGGCGATTTATTGTTGGCAAAACACCGCGAAATGACGGCAGCCACGATCGCTTTATGTGCATCCCAAGGTTATGCCACGATTCCCGTGTTTGATGGATTGTCAATTGCCGTCTTATCCACAGGCAGCGAATTGATTCCCCAAGAAACAGCATTGAGCCCTGGCAAAATTTATGATGCCAACCGCTTTATGCTTCAAGCATGGTTGAAAAAACAACATCATGTGTTTGATGGCGGCATCATTAAAGACAATTATGAAGAAACCAAAGCCACGTTGCTTGCATTAGCAGCGCAGCATGATGTCATTTTATTAAGTGGCGGCGCTTCAGTGGGGGAAGAAGATCACGTGGGCAAAGCCATTGCAGAAGTGGGCGAACTCAACGGTTGGAAGATTGCCATTAAACCCGGCAAACCTTTTGGTTGGGGCAAAATTGGCAATGCGCATGTCTTTATGTTGCCGGGCAATCCTGTCTCTGCGTATGTGACGTTTTATCTCTTCGTCTATCCATTTTTACAGCAGAGTATTGGCGCAACCGCTGCCACTTTTATGAAAGGCACTGCCCATTTTGAGCGCGAAAAATTAGAGCCGCGCCGCGAATTCTTGCGTGGCAT
Source organism: Wohlfahrtiimonas chitiniclastica DSM 18708 (assembly GCF_000375345.1). Lineage (GTDB taxonomy): Bacteria > Pseudomonadota > Gammaproteobacteria > Cardiobacteriales > Wohlfahrtiimonadaceae > Wohlfahrtiimonas > Wohlfahrtiimonas chitiniclastica. The sequence continues at coordinate 20,977 of NZ_AQXD01000002.1, forward strand.
GTACACAGAGAATCCGAATGGCGGCTTTGATTTGACGATTGCTAAAGGGCAGGGCTCTGCAATGCTATCAGGCTTAGCCGTGGCCAATTGCTTAATTGAAATCACGCCAAATACGGCCGTCAGCGAAGGCATGACCCTTAATTTTTATCCCATTCATTAATATAAAGTCACACTATGATCACAACTGAATACATTCAGCAAGCGCTCAGCGCAGAAGGATTTGCCTTTGATGAGGCAAAAGTCAAAGCTTGGACCCATTACTTAAATGGCATCCGTTTATGGAACAAAGCGTATAACTTAACCTCAATCACTGAGCCCGATGAAATGGTGGTGAAACATCTGTTTGACTCGCTTGTTTTGGTACCGCATTTAGAAGCCATTAAACATGATCGCTTGATTGATGTGGGCACAGGTGCAGGTTTACCAGGTTTCTTACTTGCCATTGCCATGCCTGAATCCCATTTCACATTGCTAGACACCAATAGTAAACGCACGCGCTTTATGACGCAGATGAAAATGGAGCTTGGCATTCAAAATGTTGAGATCATCCATTCGCGTGTGCAGGATTATCATCCCACTGAATTGTTTGATGTGATTTTATCGCGCGCCTTTGCCAGTGCTGAAGACATGGTGCATTGGTCAGAGCATTTGTTGGCAGGGCAGGGGGTATTTGCTGCCATGAAAGGTCACATTACGCCGAGTGAATGGCAGTTTGCCAACGGTGAATATCAAACCAATGTGGTTGAATTGAAAGTGCCGCGATTGAGTGATGCCAGACATTTGGTTTTTTTGTCGCGCGCGTAATTTGATATACTCCCCGCGTAATATTAATAATTTGATGAGTAGGATATTCGAGTGGCAATCATAGCAGTAACAAATCAAAAAGGTGGCGTGGGCAAAACCACGACGGCTGTTAACTTAGCGGCTTCTTTAGCAAGCATGAAAGCGCGTCCTAATGTCTTGTTGTTAGACTTAGATCCGCAAGGCAATGCCACCACAGGCATGGGCGTGGATAAGCATTCATTAGAATTGGGCGTTGTGGATCTATTACTAGACGATGTGCCCATCAATGAAGCGATCATTGAGCTTGATGAAAATGCCATTCGCTTAATTGGTGCAAATGGTGATTTAACGGGCGCAGAAGTGTTATTGACGCAAAGAGAGCAGGGCGCATTTGTGCTCAAAGAAGCACTTGCGAGCATTCAAAGTAACTTTAACTACATCATCATCGATTGCCCGCCTTCTTTAAACATGCTCACACTCAATGCGTTAACAGCTGCGGATTATGCGGTTGTGCCTGTGCAATGTGAGTATTATGCGCTTGAAGGTTTGTCAGCATTGATGGGCACGGTGGAAGAAGTGAAAAGCACCACGAATCCAAATTTATCCATTTTGGGGATTTTGCGCACCATGTACGATGGCCGCAATGCCTTGTCACTACAAGTGTCTGAAAACTTACAAGCCCACTTTGGGGATCAATTATTGGAAACCATCATTCCGCGTAACGTGCGTTTAGCCGAAGCGCCCGGATTTGGTGAATCCATTGTCAAATATGATGCAGCATCAAAAGGTGCTGTGGCATATGCAGAATTGGCGAAAGAGATCAGCCGCCGAAGCAAACGAAGATAAACTGAGGAAACTGATTTGAAAAAGCGTGGATTAGGTCGCGGATTGGATGTTTTGTTGAATAAAACAAAATTACCCATGGATGCGCACACAAATAATAAAGACAAACCATCATCAGAAGCCATTTTAGGCGCCATTAAAGAGTTGCCGATTGAGTTTTTAGTGCCGGGGATTTATCAGCCACGTAAAGTGTTTGATGCCCATGCGCTTGAAACTTTGGCCGATTCCATTCGCTCTCAAGGGATCATTCAGCCGCTTGTGGTGCGTGAAGTTTTGCGTGATGGTCAGAAAAAATATGAAATCTTAGCCGGTGAACGCAGATGGCGAGCTTCGCAGATTGCTAAACTTGAAAAAGTGCCCGTGATCATGCAGTCTTTGACGGATCAAGAAGCATTGGCGGTTGCACTCATTGAAAACATTCAGCGCGAAGATTTAAGCCCAATTGAAGAGGCAGAAGCGATTGCACGTTTCATCAGTGAATTTGATTTAACCCATCAAGAGGTGGGCGATTTGATTGGTCGTTCGCGTTCATCGGTGAGCAATGTGGTGCGTTTATTAGAGTTAGCGCCTCAAGTGCAAACATGGTTATTAGACAAATTGCTCGACATGGGGCATGGCCGCGCAATGCTCTCTTTGTCACATGCAGAGCAAGTGCAGTTAGCTGAGCGCATTATGGCAGAAAATCTAACAGTGCGTGACGTTGAACGCATTGTGGCTGCCCGCACACAAAAGACTGAGAAAGCCGCCACAAAAAAAGTGGACAATGATGTGAAAAAATTGGAAAACGCCTGGAGTGAATATTTTGGTGCGAAAGTTGGATTTCAATCAAATCCGAAAGGTAAAGGCAAGATGATTATTCACTATGATTCTCTTGATCAGTTAGACGGGATTTTGCAAAAGATCCGTGACCAATAAATGGACATCTGTTAACTTTTTTATTCAATATCAGTGTTAAAAAGATTGACTTTAAAGGCTAACTGCTTATAATCGAGCTACTTTTGCCAAAGGTATTTTGATGTGATGAAGCAAGTAATAACGATCCAATTGATCATTACGCTAAGTGCCTCAATTGTGCTTTGGCTGGTATTAGGGGAAAGTGTTGGAAGGTCTTACTTTTGGGCAGGACTTTCCATTACCTTGCCAAATGTTTTTGTGGTGTTTTTATCCTTTTTGATTAAAAGCAAACAAGCAATATTTTGGTTAGGCGCATTTGTTAATAAATTTATCAGTGCATTACTGCTTGCGGGCAGTGTCTTATATTTAAAAGATCCAAACTGGGTGGCATTTTTGGCAGCAATAGTGGTGACAGTGTTTCTACCAATGGTGATTACAGGGTTTGGCTATAAGTATTTGAAGCACGATATGTAAGTAATAAAATTCAGAGATTGGGACAAGATATGTCAGCAGAAGAGATTACCGCTAGTAGTTATATCGAGCATCACCTCGTTAATATGACTCAGACAGATTTGCCACAAGAAAACTTTGTGGACTTTAGTTTGATTAACATAGATACGGTGCTTTGGTCAATTGTATCGGGTATTATTGTTCTATTCTTTTTGTTCAGAGCATCTCGCAAAGCATCCGCTGGCGTACCGACCCGATTCCAAGCCGCTGTGGAAATTCTAGTAGAATTTGCCGAAAGCCAATCTAAAGCGCTTGTCAATGGCCCAAATGGCTACATTGCACCTTTAGGTTTAACAATTTTCTTATGGGTGATTGTGATGAACTGCATGGACTTAGTGCCAGTTGATCTACCAATGACCTTAATCAATGTATTTGGTTTAGATGTACAACACCAAAGAATTTTACCAACTGCTGACGTGAACGGTCCATTGGGCATGTCTATGGCAGTATTAGCGTTGATTCTCTTCTACTCATTTAAAGTGAAAAAAGTGGGTGGTTTCCTTAAAGAGTTATGCACAGCGCCTTTCGGTATCTGGTTATTACCTTTTAATATTATTTTAAATATCGTTGAATATATTTCAAAAGCGTTCTCTTTAGGCATGCGACTTTTTGGTAATATGTTCGCGGGCGAATTGATCTTCTGTTTGATTGCATTATTAGGTGCAACAGGCACGTGGTGGGGTTTTGGGTTGCATTGGTTAGCAGGATCAGCATGGGCTATTTTCCATATCTTGATCATTGTTCTTCAAGGCTACATCTTTATGACTTTGACTTTGGTATACCTTGGTCAAGCTCATGAGGCTCATTAGAATTCAATCATTTTGGTTGGTGTTTTGTTAGTTTAGTTAATTATTTTTAGGAGAAAAAAATGGACATGGGCATGATTGCTTTAGCGTGTGGAATTATCGTTGGTTTAGGTGCTATTGGTGCAGCTATTGGTATCGCACTTTTAGGTTCAAAATATGTTGAATCTTCAGCGCGTCAACCAGAAATGATGGATAAATTGTTACCTAAAGTATTTATTCTTGTTGGTCTTGTAGATGCTGCATTCTTAATCGGTGTTGGTATCGCTATCTTCTTTGCAATGGTTGTATTCAAGTAATCATCCATTATCGTGGCGTTTGATACACATCAAACGCCTTTTATGCATAGAATAGTTAGACAGGCAGATACAACATGAATTTAAATGCTACTTTATTTGCACAGTTTGTCGTATTCTTTACGTTGGTCTGGTTCGTGATGAAATTCATCTGGCCACCAATGATCAAAGCAATCGATGAACGTCGTGCTAAAATCGCAGAGGGCTTAAAAGCTGCTGAAGATAGCGTTGCTGAAAAAATGGCTGCTGATTCAGAAGTCAAAGTGCTCTTAAAAGATGCTAAGCAAGAAGCATCAAGTATTGTTGCACTTGCGAATAAGCGCGCAGAGGAAGCTGTTGAAGCTTCAAGAGCACAAGCTAAAGAAGTGGCAGACAAGCAACTTCAGAACGCTCAAGATCAGATTTTAGTTGAAACTAATCAAGCTAAAGAAAAACTAAGACAAGAAGTGGTTGCACTCGCACTTGAAGGTGCAAGTAAGATCGTAGGTAAGGAAGTTGATCGCGCAACGCACGAGTCATTGTTAAAAGATTTAGCATCACGTTTATAAGGCAATAGTTAGTCATGACAGATTATATTACAGTTGCTCGTCCCTATGCCAAAGCAGTGTTTTTGATTGCTAAGGAAGAGAATACTATTTCTGGCTGGAGTAATCTTTTGGCTGTACTCGATGAGATTAGTGCCGATGTAGAGGCGAGCGATTTTATCACTCGCCCTGATTTTTCTCTGCAAGAAAAAACTCAGTTTTTGCAAACAGCAGTGGCTGCGCTTTTAAAGCGTCAGTTAACGAATCAAGAAGCTAATTTTTTATCGGTCATTCTCGATGCTAAACGCTATGAAGCGTTCCCATCGATTCGTCAAATCTTTGACGAAATGGTTCTGGTAGATGAATCTATTGTGGAAGCTGAATTAGTCTCAGCTTTTGAAGTGCAAGAATCAGAATACGAAATGTTCGTTAAGGCTTTAGAAAAGCATTTCCAAAAAAGTATTAAATTAAATGTTTCTGTGGATCCAAGTTTAATTGGTGGTGCGGTTGTCAAATCTGGCGACTGGGTCATGGATGGATCTGTCAAAGGACGTTTAGAGGAAATGACCTCTTTCTTAGTGCAACCAGCTTAATGAATTAACGATAAAAGAATTTATTATGTTTTAAAGGATGATTTGAATTATGCAATTGAATCCATCAGAAATTAGTGATCTTATCAAATCTAAGATTGAAGAATTTGATGTTAAGCCAGAAGCAAGTACTGAAGGAACAGTCATTAGTTTGACTGATGGTATTGCTAGCGTTTATGGCTTAGATGCAGTAATGCAAGGTGAAATGGTTGAATTACCGCACGGAGTTCGTGGTTTAGCATTGAACTTAGAGCGCGATTCAGTAGGTGTTGTACTTTTAGGCGACTACGGTAAAGTATCCGAAGGTGACGTTGTAAAATGTACAGGTAAAGTGATGGAAGTTCCAATCGGTCCTGAATTATTAGGCCGCGTTGTGAACGCATTGGGTCAGCCAATCGATGGTAAAGGTCCAATCAACACAACTTTAACTGCGCCAATCGAAAAAGTGGCACCAGGTGTGATTGAGCGTCAATCCGTTGATGAACCTTTACAAACAGGTTACATCGCCGTTGACTCTATGATTCCAATCGGCCGTGGCCAACGTGAGTTGATCATCGGTGACCGTCAAACGGGTAAAACAGCGATTGCAATCGACACCATCATTAACCAAAAAAATACTGGCGTAAAATGTATTTACGTAGCGATTGGTCAGAAAAACTCTACAATTGCGAACATCGTTCGTAAATTAGAAGAGCACGACGCGATGGCGCACACAATTGTTGTGGCTTCAAGCGCGGCTGATCCTGCTGCAATGCAATATTTATCAGCATATGCTGGTTGTACAATGGGCGAATACTTCCGTGACCGTGGTGAAGATGCGTTGATCATTTATGATGACTTATCTAAACAAGCCGTTGCTTATCGTCAAATCTCATTGTTACTCCGTCGTCCTCCAGGCCGTGAAGCGTTCCCTGGCGACGTATTCTATTTACACTCACGTTTATTAGAACGTGCTGCACGTGTTAATGCTGACTATGTTGAAGCATTCACAAACGGCGAAGTGAAAGGTAAAACAGGTTCTTTAACTGCATTGCCAATCATTGAAACACAAGCCGGTGACGTTTCTGCATTCGTTCCAACAAACGTAATTTCCATTACAGATGGTCAGATCTTCTTAGAATCAGACTTATTCAATGCGGGTGTTCGTCCTGCGATCAACGCCGGTATCTCTGTATCGCGTGTTGGTGGTGCTGCACAAACTAAAATCATCAAGAAATTGGGTGGTGGTGTGCGTTTGGCATTGGCTCAATACCGTGAATTGGAAGCGTTCTCACAGTTTGCATCTGACTTAGATGAAGCAACCCGTAAGCAATTAGAGCGTGGTGAGCGTGTAATGGAATTGATGAAGCAAGCTCAATATCGTCCTTATACTGTTTCTGAAATGGCCATCGTGTTATTTACAGTAGAAAAAGGTTATTTAGACGATATCGAAGTGAAGCAAATTCGTCCGTTCACTGAAGGTTTAATCACTACAATGAACATTGAAAAAGCTGATCTCATGAAAAAAATCAATGAGACTGGTAGTTACAATGACGAAATTGAAAGCGAATTTGCACAAGCCGTTAAGTCATACAAAATGACAGAAGCTTGGGTGAAATAATTTTTCTCTTTCTTTATTTAAATATTAGGATCTTTCATGGCCGTTGGTAAAGAGATACGTACAAAGATTAAGAGTGTTAAAAACACTCAGAAAATCACAGGTGCAATGCAGATGGTTGCAGCGAGCAAGATGCGTAAAACGCAAACGAGAATGCTTGCTACTAAACCATATACAGAGCAGATCGTGAAATTGGTTTCTCATCTTTCTCAGGCTGAAGTTGAATTTGATCATGTCTACCTCACTAAACGTGAAGTGAAGAAGATTGGTATCATTGTCGTAAGTAGTGACCGCGGTTTATGTGGTGGCTTGAATAATAACTTATTCAAGCTCCTCTCTGCGGACATGGCTAAATGGTCAGAACAAGGCATTGATGTCGAGTTCGCGACCATCGGTAATAAAGCGAATACCTTCTTTAACCGTTATGGTGGGAAAATTTTGGCAACAGCAAGTCATTTAGGTGACCAGCCTTCTATGGCTGACTTGTTAGGTGTAATGAATGTGATGTTAACCGCCTATCGTGACGGTGAAATCGATGAGTTGCACATCTACTCGAATGCTTTTGTGAATACAATGGTTCAAAAACCATATGGTATGAAGTTGTTGCCGTTAGACTTATCTACATTCAAATCGCTGAAAGCTGAGTTTGACGAAAAAGATGAGATTGAGACTATTGATTTAACGCAAACAATGAAGTGGGATTATATCTACGATATGGATCCTAAAAAACTCGTTGAGTTGGTGTTGAATCGTTATCTTGAATCGACAATGTACCACAGTGTTATTGCAAACATCGCATGTGAAATGGCTGCCCGTATGGTGGCAATGCAAGCTGCGACGGATAATGCTGAAGCCATTGTTGATAATTTACAGCTCGTGTATAACAAAGCGCGTCAGGCTGCAATTACTCAGGAAATTTCTGAAATTGTTGGCGGTGCAGCAGCCCTTTAAAATCTGGGCAGATTGAATGAGAATAGTAATTTTTAGAGGTTAAATATGTCAGGAAAAATTATTCAGATTATAGGGGCTGTCGTAGACGTAGAATTTCCACGCGATGCAGTGCCTAGTATCTATAATGCATTAAAAGTTGAAGGCCAAGATTTGGTTCTTGAAGTTCAACAACAATTAGGTGACGGCGTAGTTCGTACAATCGCGATGGGTTCATCAGACGGTTTACAACGCGACTTAACTGTCATTGATACAAAAGCGCCAATCTCTGTACCTGTTGGTGCAGCGACCTTAGGCCGTATCATGAACGTATTAGGTGAGCCAGTGGATCATGCAGGTCCAGTGAGCACTGAAGCCCATTGGGGTATTCATCGCAAACCACCTAGCTACGAAGAACAATCAGGTTCTACAGAATTATTAGAAACTGGTATCAAAGTAATCGACTTACTTTGCCCATTTGCAAAAGGTGGTAAAGTTGGTTTGTTCGGTGGTGCCGGTGTTGGTAAAACTGTAAACATGATGGAATTGATCAACAACATCGCTAAAGCGCACTCAGGTTTATCTGTGTTTGCTGGTGTTGGTGAACGTACTCGTGAAGGTAATGACTTCTATCACGAAATGAAAGATTCTAACGTATTAGACAAAGTTGCGATGGTGTATGGTCAGATGAATGAACCACCTGGTAACCGTTTACGTGTTGCTTTGACTGGTTTGACAATGGCTGAATACTTCCGTGACGAAGGTAAAGACGTATTATTGTTCATCGATAATATCTATCGTTATACCTTAGCCGGTACTGAAGTGTCTGCATTGTTAGGTCGTATGCCTTCTGCGGTAGGTTATCAGCCAACATTATCTGAAGAGATGGGTGTGCTTCAAGAGCGTATCACATCTACGAAGAAAGGTTCGATCACATCAGTTCAAGCTGTATACGTTCCTGCGGATGACTTAACGGATCCATCACCTGCAACAACGTTTGCTCACTTAGACGCAACCATCGTATTGTCTCGTGACATCGCATCTTTAGGTATTTACCCAGCGGTAGATCCATTAGATTCAACGTCTCGTCAATTAGATCCTCAAGTGATCGGTAAAGAACACTATGAAGTTGCTCGTGGCGTACAAACTGTATTGCAACGCTATAAAGAGTTGAAAGACATCATTGCAATCTTGGGTATGGACGAATTGTCAGAAGATGACAAATTGGTTGTTCAACGTGCTCGTAAGATTCAACGTTTCTTATCTCAACCTTTCCACGTAGCGGAAGTATTTACAGGTGCACCTGGTAAATATGTGAGCTTGAAAGATACGATTGCAAGCTTTAAAGCAATTTTGGCCGGTGAGTGTGACTCTATGCCAGAACAAGCTTTCTACATGGTTGGCGATATTGAAGAAGCTAAAGCACGCGCAGCGACGCTTTAATCTAATTGAATAGGGAGTCTCAATGAATACAATGCATGTTGCCATCGTAAGCGCAGAAAAAAAATTGTTTTCTGGAGATGTCACTTTTTTTGCAGGAACAAGTATTTCAGGTGAGTTAGGGGTATTTCCTGGTCACTTGCCATTGTTAACGCAATTGGTTCCTGGTCAAGTTCGATTAAAGACAGCTGAAGGTAATGAAGATGTGTTCTGGATTTCTGGCGGTATTTTAGAAATTCAACCGAATCAAATTATCGTGCTAGCTGAGTCTGCTGAAAGAGCGGATGATCTTGATGAAGCGGAAGCTAAAGCAGCGAAAGAGCGCGTTCAATCTATGTTGAATAAACATGAGAGCGACTTTAACTTTGCGAAGGCTCAAACAGAATTACGTGAGATCAGTGCAAAAATCGATGCCATTGAACGTTATCGTCGTATCGGTAAAGTTTAATGATGTGAATCATCAAATCAAAAAAACCTGCCATTGGCAGGTTTTTTTATGTCTGAAGTTGAGAAGATTTAATCTTTGCCGTTCACAGAGCGATCTGCTGCCACTGTAAAGAGCACATCGGTTGATGAGTTGATGGCCGTCTCCACTGAGTCTTGGATCACGCCCACAATGAAGCCAATGGCAACCAATTGCATCGCAACGGTGTTATCAATGCCAAAGAGGCTGCAAGCTAAGGGAATCAATAACAATGAGCCGCCTGCAACGCCAGATGCACCACATGCCCCCACAGCCGCCACAAAGCTTAATAAGATGGCAGATAAGAAATCCACTTGAATGCCTTTCGTATGCACCGCAGCCAATGTGAAGATGGTGATGGTGACAGCCGCGCCCGCCATATTGATGGTGGCACCTAAAGGAATGGAGATGGAGTAAGTCTCTTCTTTGACACCCAATTTTTTACACAATGCAAAGTTAATGGGTAAGTTTGCCGCTGAGCTTCGTGTGAAAAACGCAGTTAAACCACTTTCGCGAAGGCATTGAAAAACGAGTGGGTAAGGGTTTGAACGGGTTTTCCAATAGACTAAAATGGGATTGATGACAAAGGTGACAACCGCCATCGCAAGCAGTAAGACTAAAACCAATTGCAAGTAATCTAATAAAGATTCAGCACCTGTTGTGGCAATCGTTGAAGCCACTAAGCCTAAAATACCTAAAGGCGCAAAGCTGATGACAAAACGCACAGCTTTTGTCACCACTTCGGCACCATCTTCCACCACTTTTTTAGTGGTATCGGATGTGTGACGCAAGGCAAAACCAAACACCAAGCCCCAAAATAGAATGCCAATGTAGTTCGCAGAGACAAGGGCATCGACAGGGTTATCCACCATTTTCATCACCAATGAGTGCAATACATCTAAAATATTGCTGGGTGAAGATTGCACAGCCGCTTCAGGCAAGGATGAAATGGTGATCGGGAAAATGAAGCTCACAATCACAGCCACAACGGATGCAGCAAAGGTACCCAGTAAGTAAAGGACTAAGATTGGGCGAATCGCAGATTGATTTTCGGTGGAGGTTTTATACTTAGAGATGGCCGACATAATTAAGAAGAAAACCAACACAGGGGCGATGGCTTTTAAACCATTGACAAAGATGTCCCCAAGAAGTTGTAATGCGTGAGCGGTGGTTGAGGAAGTAAAGCCTATAATGATCCCTAAAATAAGGCCAATAAAGATCTGTTGGATCAAGCTGTACTGATTGATAAAATTAAGTAGTTTCCTCATGAATGCTCCTGCAAAATAAAGGCGACAAGCCGTCGCTCGGAAGGAAAAATATAGCAATTAATTGTCAGTTTGAAAACCGAATAAACTCGCCATCCGAAAATGCTTTTTATACAATAGAAGGATGCTTGACATTTAAGGGAGTGGTTATGAAAAAAATCAAGGTTTGGGATCTACCCATTCGACTGTTTCACTGGTCTTTGGTGGTGATGATCGTTGTTTGTATCTATACCATTAACGTGGACAATGTGACGGCGCATCAATACGCAGGGACATTTGTATTGGTGTTATTGCTCTTTCGTGTGCTTTGGGGGTTATTGGGCAGCACCACGGCAAAATTTTGGGACTTTGTGAAAGGACCAATGTCTGCGTATCAATATTTGCGCTATGGCATCACAAAGACAGAAGGGCACAATCCGCTCGGGGCTTATATGGTGCTCTTGATGTTGTTGGTGCTGTTTACACAAACAATCACTGGGCTGTTTTTAACAGACAATACCTATTTGCACCAAGATTCACCTTTATATCAATGGGTGGGCAGTGATGCACGCAGCGTGTTAAAAACCATTCATCAATACAATCTTTATGTGATTTATACGATGGTGGGCTTACATGTGGCGGCCATTGTGCTCTATTTCTTAGTCAAAGGGCAAAATTTGGTGAAAACGATGGTGGTGGGCACTCGCACTGAAGATGAGTGTCATATGCCATTTGCAACGTCGATAGAAGGCAACCGCCCATGGTTGGCATTGGTAATTTTTGCTGCGGTGGGTATTTTAGTGCCGTACTTTTTATATGGTTATGAAAAAAATGTAGGTTTCATCACTTGGATTAAAAACACAGTGATTTGGTTAAAAGGGTTAATATTGTGAGTCGCAGTTTATTAAAATCATCCGCTTTAGAGCGCATAGGAATCGCTATGATGCTCATCATTCCTATGACGCTGATACTGTTGTTTGTGGTTTACAGCAAATAGTGTGCACGGATGGCATCGATGTCCGCGGATAATGCTTCTGTGAGATATCGATCGCTCGTTTTATGGGTGGCTTGTATGGTGTGTAATGCAGTGTCTAAATACGCTGCTTTCACGCCAAATAAGCGCTCAATGGTTGCTTTAGGGATCTGTGTCCCTGCCATCTTTTCATGTTCATGCTTACGCGCCTCATAGAGGGCAACGGCGGAATCATTTGAACGCAAATAATCTTCCATAATGTCATCGATGTGGACATCTAATGCGCTCAGCAATAGATAAGCCCCAAAACCGGTACGATCTTTCCCTGCACTGCAATGAAAGAGCATGGTTTCACCGCGATTGGCACAATCGATTAACGTTCGGTATTGATGATGAAAATGCGTGGGCAATTTCTCATAGATGCATTGGTAATAAAAATCAATGTTCTCTTCTGTTAAATGGTTTAAGTCAAAGGTGTTGTGATTAAATAAATTGGCAACATTAATGGCAGCCGCTTGACGAGGAAATTGTGCATTAAAGGTTTGTGTCAATTCAGGGCGCTTTTCATCTTCTTCCCGAAAATCAATAATTGTGTCTAAATTGAGTGCATGCAAACGTGAAAAGTCATCTTTTGTGCCATATTCAGGTGCGGCGCTTCGAAAAAGTTTATTTGCACGAATGGCCGCATTTTCTCTGGTCTTAAGGGGTGAAAAATCTCGGAAATTTAAGATGGAATTCATTGGATACTCCTAAAAGTTGATCTATTTTTATGCATATGCTTGCCAAGCTTATTATAAATGGATATTATACGCACCTCAACGCAATCCATGCCTGGGTGGCGAAATTGGTAGACGCAGCAGACTTAAAATCTGCCGACCCTTAACGGTCGTGCCGGTTCGATTCCGGCCCTAGGCACCATATATATCAAAAAACCTGACTTTATGTCAGGTTTTTTGTTGCCTGTCGAAAAGCCCATCAATCCTTGGTGGGCTTTTTATGGTGAATACTTTCCCCGTGACAATGTCTGTCTTTAGACGTTATCATAAGCGCAATCATGATCGATATTAATAATATTTCATTGAGTTTAAATAAATATCAATGAGCTTTTTAGATTTTCTAAATTAAATTTGTACTGAGTGAGTTGCGAATGCACATAAAAAAAGGTTTCAAGTATCAAAAAAATATGGTGACACTGTTATGTGGCTTAGCCGTTGCATCTTGTGCAGTGAATGATGGACATCAGACACACACATGGGATCCTGTAGAAGATGATCCAAATTATGTGTTAAAAGCGCAAGCAAGTGAACAACCTTCGAAACAGATTCATGGTGCGCTTTCTCTACAGCGTGCGGCAGAAGAAATTTTGAAATATCATCCACGTGTTGCTCAAGCGAAGGGCAATGAAAACAGTGAGCAAGAGCGCATCAACATTGCCAAAGCAGGATATTATCCACAGATCAGCGGCGGATTGGGCACACAATATAACAATAATCGCTCTCGCAATGATCGATACGGCAAAGATTACATCCAAAATTTAAATCTGGAAGTGAACCAAGTATTGTATGACTTTGGTAAAACTTCCAGTGCTGTTAAAAGTGCAGAATATGGTTATTTAGGCGCCAAAGCTTATACAAATATGACCAATGAAGAGCTGGTGCATGCCGCGTCCTTAGCGGTGATCTCAACAGAGCGTTATCAGAAAATGATCAATCTTGCGAAAGAGCAAGTGGCGCGTGTGAAAGATTTAGGTGGCTTGGTAGAACAGCGTTATGACAAGGGCGCGAGTAACTTGTCTGATGTGTATCAGGCGCGTTCGCGTTTAGATGATGTGCTGTCTGAAGAGTTAGACACCGTGTCACAATATCAAAGTACATTACGCACGTTAGGCATCATTACAGGTCAACGCGAGATCACGGGGGCTCAAGTGGGAGCATTGCCCGCGACTTTATCTTTAGCCTGTTCGACTGCGCCTGATTGGAAAAAAGTGCCAGCATATGCAGTTGCTGAATTAGAGGCTGAGCAAGCTTTGGCAGATTTAGAGCGCGCGCGTGCTAATGAATTGCCCACCATCGCGCTTCGTGGTAATGCATCGCATCCTTTAAATGCGAAACCTCGTTATGGTTCGCGTACAGATGCCACCGTGGGTTTAAATGTGACGGTGCCTGTCTATCAAGGTGGCAGTTTATCTGCATCGAAACGCGCTGCACAAGGGCAAGCAGAGTCTGCTGCTGCACGTAAAGCCGATGTTCAGCTGGAAATTGGTCAAAAAATGACAGAAGCCCAAGTGCGTTTAGAGAATCTAAAGCAGCGCGCAAATTTATTGTCCCGTCGTGTGGAAAATCTTAAAAACACTAAAGAATTATATAAACAGCAGTACTTAGAGTTAGGTACGCGCTCATTGTTAGATTTGCTCAATTCTGAGCAGGAGTATCATCAGGCACGAATGGAAGTTGTGAACAATCAATTAGACATTGTTCAAACTCAAGTGGATTGTGCCTTTTATCAAGGTAAGTTGGGACATTTATTACAAGTGGCACCTTAAGTAAATTTTACATTTTGAATGTCAAAAAATCCCCAACAGGTGTTTGGGGATTTTTTATTGAAAAGTGTATAGTTTTGTATATTGTCTTTTAGCAAAAAAATATATAATACCCTGAAATAACTAAGCAATGTATTGGAACAATATTTGTGAACGAGACAAAAGACAATAACGCAACGACAACGGAATCTTCCACACAGCAAACGGGTCGAAATCTCTATGCACCTTGGATAGAAGCCATTTTAATGGTGGCCAAACATTATCGCCTTGAGTGTTCAAAAGAGAGTATTTTGCTCACCAGTCAGTGGTTGCAACAAGAATCCACCGTCGATGTACTGCGCAGCATGGCACGCCAAGCGGGCTTAACTTTAAGTGTGATTGAGCTGTCAGACAATGATCTGACCGTCTGGCGCTTGCCGTTAGTGGTGCAATTTAAGCAAGGGCAAATTGGCGTGATTGATGCATTAGATGACGCAGGCAACATTGGCATCACCTATTGTGGTGATCAAGGCGTGAAAAGTCGCATCATTCAAGATGAGCTGTTAAATAATGTGACGCTTGCCTTGGTGCTGCGCCCATCGCACACAGTGTCGGATGCACGCATTGATGATTACATCAAGCCGCATGATCGCAATTGGTTTAAAAAGATTGTACTGCGTGATTGGAAGCCTTACAGCCACATTTTCATCGCATCTTTAGTGGTCAATATTTTGGCATTGGCCGGCATCTTATTCACGCGCCAAGTGTATGATCGTGTGATTCCGGCTGAATCGTATCCAACATTGTATGTGCTCTTTAGCGGTGTATTTGTGGCGATCATTTTTGGTTTTGTGATGCGAAAACTACGCACCCGAGTCACTGATTTATTGGGTAAGCGCGCAGATTTACGCATCTCAGATCGCGTGTTTGGCCATGCGCTTCGCATTAAAAATACGCATCGTCCACGTTCAACGGGCACATTCATCTCACAAATCCGTGAACTGGACAGTGTGCGTGAGCTTTTGACCTCCACAACCGTGACGGCATTTGCAGACATGCCCTTTTTCTTCTTATTTTGTATTGTGTTTTGGTACATTGCTGGCTCTTTAGTGTGGGTGCCGATCGCTGCTGTAATTTTAATGATATTGCCTGGACTTTTAGCACAAGGTAAATTGCGCGCATATGCCAATCAAGCCATGCGTGAAAGTGCGTTGCGTAACGCCATGCTTGTGGAGGCGATTCAAGGCAATGAAGACATTAAAACGCTACAAGCTGAACAGCGCTTTCAGGCGCAATGGAATAACTACAATGCAGTGGCTGCGGATGTGAATTTGCGTCTTCGCTCTTTAATCAGCACGCTCAACAGTTGGACGCAAAGCGTGCAAACAGCTGCCTTTGCGGTCATTGTGCTCTTTGGGGCGCCTATGGTGATGGATGGAGAACTCTCCACCGGTTCATTGATTGCGGCCTCGATTTTAGGCGGGCGCATGATTGCACCGATGGCCGGCATTACACAAATTCTCAGCCGTTGGCAGCAGGCAAAAGTTGCCTTAAATGGCATCAATCAATTGATGGAATTGCCGGTGGATCATCCTGTTGGGCAAAAGAAAGTGCATAAAAGCGCCTTGCAGGGGCATTATCAAATTAAAAATGCCCATTTTGCTTATCATGCTGAGCAACAAAATGCATCGCTCACCATCAAGAGTTTAGAGATCAATCCCGGAGAAACGATTGCCGTTTTAGGGCGCAATGGTGCAGGGAAATCGACATTGTTGCAAGTGTTGTCCGGTTTATTAGAACCGAAAGATGGCACCG
The DNA here is from genome assembly GCF_000375345.1 of Wohlfahrtiimonas chitiniclastica DSM 18708. Taxonomy (GTDB): domain Bacteria; phylum Pseudomonadota; class Gammaproteobacteria; order Cardiobacteriales; family Wohlfahrtiimonadaceae; genus Wohlfahrtiimonas; species Wohlfahrtiimonas chitiniclastica. Next base: position 37,197 of record NZ_AQXD01000002.1, read on the forward strand.
TGACCATCGATGGCGTGAGCCTTGGGCACATTGATCCTGCGGATGTGCGTCGTGACATTGGTTTGATGGGGCAAAACTCAGGGTTGTTTCATGGCACCATCCGTGACAATTTAACCTTAGGGGCACCATTGGCCACAGATGATGAATTGATGCGCGCCTTGAACATGACGGGGGCTTTGTCCTTCATTCAAAAGATTCCCACAGGGCTAGATTATGTGATCGCTGAAGGTGGGCGTGGTTTATCGGGTGGGCAGCGCCAATCGCTTTTATTGTCTCGCTTATTTTTACGCAATCCCCACATTGCTTTGCTTGATGAGCCGACCTCTGCACTTGATGAAGTGACTGAAAAACAGTTTATTGCTGCCCTCAATGAGTGGCGTAAGGGCAAAACAGTGGTGATCGCAACCCATAAAATGAGCATCGTGAATTTAGCCGATCGCATCATCGTGATTGATGATGGGCAGATTGTGTTAGATGACAACAAAGAGAATGCATTAAAACGCTTATCAGGCCAAGCATAAGCACAACAGTTTAAAGAAATCATAGAGGTTTGCATGGATAAAGCGACGCAAAACAGACACATTTTGCTGATTGATCATGATGAGGATCAGCATCGTTATAAAGATGACATTGGGGATGCTGAGATTGTGAAATCATCGCGCATCATTTGGTGTTTTGTTTTCTTGATTGTGGCATTAATCATTTGGTCATATTTTGCGAATTTAGTGGAGGTTTCCACAGGTTCAGGCAAAGTGGTGCCCACATCAAGAGAGCAGGTGATTCAATCGCTAGAAGGTGGGATCATTGCAGATTTACATGTGCGTGAAGGCGACATTGTGGAAAAGGATCAAGTCTTGGCGCAGTTAGATTTAACAAAAACCGAAGCAATTGTTGAAGAGAGCGCTGCGAAATATCGTGCCGCTTTAGCAAGCATTGCGCGCTTAGAAGCAGAGGTGGATCAAAGTGATTTAGAGTTCCCGGATGAATTAGATGACTTTCCTGAGCTCATTCAAGCGGAAACGCGTTTATATAAAACACGTCAAAATGCTTTGCAACAATCATTAAGTGGGCTTGAGCAATCCCTCAATTTGGTGAAATCTGAATTACAATTGACGGAAAATTTAGCCAAAAAAGGCGCGGCCAGTAATGTGGATGTTTTAAAATTACAGCGCCAAGTGGCGGATTTAGAGCTACAAATTACGGATAAAATGTCTGAATACATGGTGCAAGCACGCCAAGAATTAAGCCGCGTGCAGGCAGAAGCGGAATCTTTAGAATCTGTGGTGCGTGGGCGAGAGGATTCATTGTCCCGCTTAACGTTGCGCTCACCTGTGCGCGGGATTGTGAAAAATGTGATGTTAACCACGCGCGGCGGTGTTGTTCCGCCAAATGGTGAGTTAATGCGCATTGTGCCGCTTGATGATCAATTGTTGATTGAAGCGCGCATCTCCCCGCGTGACATTGCCTATATTCATCCCGGGCAAGAGGCTAAAGTGAAGATCACCGCCTATGATTACGCCATTTTTGGGGGCTTAGATGGTCATGTAACGGTGATTTCGCCAGATACCATTCAAGATGAAGTCAAACCCGATGTGTTTTATTATCGTGTCTTTATTTTGACGGACACAGATTCATTGGTGGATAAAAAAACCGGGCATGCTTTTCCGATTGTGCCGGGGATGATTGCAACGGTGGACATCAAAACGGGTGAAAAAACCGTCTTTGATTACCTCATGAAACCCTTTGGGCGCGTCAAAGAGGCATTGCGTGAGCGATAAACGATGACATGTTATAGAATGGGCACATGATCGAATAGAATAAAGGAACACACATGACCTTCCATAAAATCGCCCTTTGTGCGGTGCTTTGCAGTCCGCTGTTTTCACCAGTGTTGGCCGATGAAGTACAAACGAACCATTACCCAAATGGCCAGATTAAAAATGAAGCCCATTTTGTTGATGGCATTTCGCATGGCTTGACAAAACATTGGTACAAAAATGGTCAAACATCGATGGAAGTGATGTATGACCATGGACAAGTGGTGAGCACAGTGTCTTATTATCCTGAAGGGCAGATGCGCATGCGTGAAACATTAGATGATGTCACAGGCATTTTAACCACAGAAGCTTGGTACAGCACAGGTGAAGTGAGTCACCGTTTTCAATCGAAAAAGGGGCGCAAAGAGGGTACATTGGTGAAATATGCACCAACCGGCCTAAAAGTGGCAGAAGTGAGTTACAGCGATGGCGTCAATGATGGTTGGTGCCGCACTTGGGGCGAGCGTGATGTGTTAGAAACAGAGCTCTATTACGAAAAAGGCCGTCTTGATCGTCAGCGCTCAACGAAAGGGGACGTATGCCGCGTGGACATTTGGCGCTTTGGCTTTCGTTGATTGAGGGAATCAATCAGTCGATTCATAAAACTGTCATATAATTGACGCATAATTGTCATATTTCTCAGGTGGAAGATGATGTATGCAGAAAATCATATTGATTGTGGAAGATGATGATGCCTTAAGGCAAATGCTGGTCATGTTGATGCAAAGCAGTGGTTTTGCAGTGCTTGAAGCGCGTGATCAGCCCACCGCCTTAGCAATATTGAACGCGCAAACGGTGCATCTTGCCCTCATTGATTGGATGATTCCGGGCGGCAGCGGCATTTCACTGATTAAGCAGCTGCGTAAAGATGAAAATTTAAAACACATTCCCGTGATCATGCTGACGGCAAAAACCGCAGAAGATGATCAAGTCCAAGGCTTTGATGTGGGCGCAGATGATTATGTCACCAAGCCTTTTTCAAATAAGCAGTTGTTAGTACGCATTAAAGCGCTTCTTCGGCGCATTTACCCTGAAGATCAACCACGTTTGATGATCAATAATTTAGCCATTGATGAAGCGTCCCATCGCGTGTTCATCGATGATCAAGAAGTGGAGTTGGGCCCCACAGAATATAAATTGCTCAGCTTTTTAATGCAGCGTGCAGAGCGCGTTTTTAGTCGAGATCAGCTCATTGATCACATTTGGGGCAATGATGTATACATTGATGATCGCACGGTGGATGTGCACATTGGCCGCCTACGCAAACAGCTCGAAAAAGGCGGCGTTGCCAAAATGATTCAAACGGTGCGCGGCGCGGGTTACCGTTTATCTGGCCAAGTCAAAGAGTGATCATGATGCTCAAACAAACCTTCCTTAAACGCTTTTTACTTGAACTCTTTTTAACACTGCTTCTTTGTGGCATGATTGGCTTACTGTTTGGGCACTTCTTATTGGGCTTATTGGTGGGCTTTGTGGGATTGGTGTGCTGGCATTGTTATCATCTGTTTCGTTTATCGTGCTGGATTTGGCAGAAAAATGCTCTGTATCCGCCTCAAAGTTTTGGCAGTTGGGAGATCATTTATTATGGGCTTCATAAGCATCAACAGCGTTTGCGTTCACGGCAAAATGAGTTGGCACAGATCATCCGTTTATTTCGTCATGGCGTGGAAACATCCCCGGATGCTTTGATGATTGTGGATGATGCTGGCAACATTCAATGGTGCAATCAACGCGTGAAAACACAGCTCAACATCCGCTGGCCAGATGATAAAGGGCAAAACATTGTCAATCTGATTCGTGATCCGGCTTTGGCAGATTATCTGCAACAAGAGGATTTTAGCGAGCCCTTAACCCTAAAAATTCACCAAAAACACTATATGGAATTTCGGGTGCTGCCATATGAACACAGCCGTCATATCATTGTGGCGCGCAATGTGAATGACATTTATTTAGCCCAATTGCAGCGCAAAGACTTTTTCACGCACGCAAGCCATGAGCTCAGAACGCCGCTGTCGGTCGTCAAAGGTTATGTGGAAATGTTCGAAGAAGATTTAGTGCCAGAGAATCAAAAGGCGCAAACTTGGCAAAAGGTGCAATCACAAATCGAGCGGATGGAATCACTCATCGGGCAGATTTTATTATTAAGTAAGATTGAGAATATGTCTGCCCATGCGGTGATGCATCGAATCAATGTGGCTAAACTGTTAGATCAATGGATCAGCAGCATCATAGAGGTGCACCCCGATTATGAGATTGTGGCAAACATTGAGGCAAATCTTTCCATCATGGGGCATCAAGATCAGCTCTACAGCGTGATGTGCAATTTGATTGATAATGCCATTAAACACAATCCTCCGGGCACGAAGATTCAGATCACATGGGCGAGGGCATCAAAGGGTGTATTGTTCAGCGTGCAAGATAACGGCGTTGGCATTGCAGGGCACCATTTGAATCGCTTAACGGAGCGCTTTTATCAAGTGGACAGCGCACACACGCATCGCAAAAACAGTTCAGGGCTTGGGCTTGCCATTGTGAAACATGCCCTTCGTCATCATGGTTGTGATTTAAGCATTGAGAGTTTTCCGAATCGAGGTTCAACGTTTTCCTTTGTCATTCCTGCACATTTGATTGTGGAATAAAAAATTTGTTGTCATCTTCTTGTCACATTCATTTTTTACACTAAGGTCAGTTAAATTAAAAAACATCTCTAACAAGGAGTTAAGCATGAAAAAGATTGGTTGGACCCTCGCATTGACCGCAGCCGTTTCCTTTAATGCAGCACACGCAGATGTGAACATTACAGGTGCGGGCGCATCCTTTCCGGCACCTGTGTATGCAAAATGGGCAGACACTTATCATAAAGAAACAGGCGTGAAAGTGAACTATCAAGCGATTGGCTCTTCAGGCGGAATCAAACAGATCAATGCAAAAACGGTGGACTTTGGGGCAAGCGATGCGCCTTTATCCGATGATCAATTGAAACAAGATGGCTTAATGCAATTCCCAACTGTGATTGGCGGCGTTGTGGTGGCGGTGAATGTGAAGGGCATTGAGTCGAATCAATTGGTGCTCGATGGTCAAACCCTTGGGGACATTTACTTAGGTAAAATCAAAAACTGGAACGATGCGGCGATTGCTCAATTGAACCCGAATGTAACATTGCCGAATCAAGATATTAATGTGGTGCGCCGCGCGGATGGTTCTGGCACAACCTTTGTATTCACAAGCTACTTGAGCAAAGTGAATTCTGAATGGAATCAGCAAGTGGGTAAAAGCACGACCGTGAAATGGCCTGTGGGCGTTGGCGGTAAAGGCAATGATGGCGTTGCGGCATTTGTTCAGCGTTTACCGGGATCGATTGGTTATGTGGAATATGCGTATGCTAAACAGAATAATTTAGCGTATACAAAACTCTATTCTGCAGATGGACAAGTGATTTCGCCATCGGCTGAGAGCTTCAGTGCTGCTGCGAAAAAGGCGAATTGGGCAGAAACTTTTGCTCAAGATTTAACGAATCAATCTGGTGACAATGCATGGCCAATTACATCCACAACCTTCATCTTATTACAAAAGGTGCAGGACAATGCTGAGAAGGGCAAAGCCGTCTTGAACTTCTTTGATTGGGCGTATCAAAATGGGCAACAAGCGGCGGTGGCATTAGATTATGCCGTGTTACCCGACAATGTGATTGCAGAGATCAAAAAAGCGTGGGCAACAGAGCTCACAACCAAAGATGGTCAAGCACTCATTGAATAGGACGAGTCATCACATATGGCTAAAGTGAAAAATACACAAAGATCCCCATCGAAGGTTGGGGATCTCATCTTTGATAATGTCGTTCGCGTGGCGGGGATTTTCGTCCTGTTATTGTTGAGCGGCATCATTATTTCTTTGATCATCGCCTCGATGCCAAGCATTAAAGAGTTTGGGCTACCATTTTTATGGGATAAAAATTGGGATCCGCCCATGGATGAATATGGTGCATTGGTGCCCATTTATGGCACGATTGTCACCTCCATCATTGCTTTGGTGATTGCGGTGCCCGTCAGCTTTGGGATTGCCTTTTTCTTAACAGAGCTCTCGCCGTTATGGTTGCGCCGTCCGCTTGGGATCGCCATTGAGCTATTGGCAGCCATTCCTAGCATCGTTTATGGTATGTGGGGCTTATTTGTATTTGCGCCCATTTTTGCAGAATATTTTCAGATGCCGATGAATGATATTCTTGCCAACATCCCGATTTTAAATCTCTTCTTTACAGGCCCAGCGTTCGGGATTGGTTTATTGGCGGCAGGTTTCATCTTAGCGATCATGATCATTCCGTACATCACATCAGTCATGCGCGATGTGTTTGAGCAAACGCCGACTTTAATGAAGGAAGCGGCGTATGGCATTGGCTGCACAACATGGGAATGCATTCGCTACATTGTGTTGCCGTACACCAAAAATGGTGTCATTGGTGGCGTGATGCTTGGTTTAGGGCGTGCTCTTGGGGAAACGATGGCGGTGACGTTCATCATCGGTAATACGTATCAATTAGACAGTTTATCGCTCTTTATGCCGGGTAATTCCATCACCTCATCCTTGGCCAATGAGTTTGCGGAGTCAGAGCCGGGCTTACATTCGGCTGCGTTGATGGAATTGGGTTTGATCCTATTTGTGATCACGTTCATTGTGTTGGCATTGTCTAAATTGATGTTGTTGCGCTTGAGTCAAAAAGAGGGGAATCGCTGATGAGAGATGAAAGCATGGCGATGCGTTTACAAAAGCGCCGCCGCATTAAAAATCGCTTAGCCATTGGCATTTCAATGATTGCCGTGCTTTTTGGCTTGGTGTGGCTGACATGGATTTTATATTCCACCGTCACAAAAGGTATGGGCGGATTGTCGCTCGCGGTCTTTACAGAGATGACGCCACCGCCAAACACTGAAGGCGGCGGTTTAGCAAACGCCATGATGGGGAGCTTATTATTGGTGGGGGTTGCCACATTGATTGGTACGCCACTTGGCATTTTATCGGGCATTTATTTGGCGGAATATGGCCGTAACAATTGGTTGGCAAGCATCATTCGTTTTATCAATGATGTGCTACTCTCTGCGCCATCGATCATCATTGGTTTGTTTGTTTATATGGTCATGATCGTGCCCATGGGGCACTTTTCAGGTTGGGCGGGGATTGTGGCATTGGCATTGATTCAGTTGCCCATCATTGTGCGCACCACAGAAAATATGTTGTTACTGGTGCCCAATAATTTACGAGAAGCAGCCTATGCCCTTGGCACGCCGCGCTGGCGCATGATTTTAACCATCACGTTAAAGGCATCGGTATCCGGCATTGTCACTGGCGTATTATTGGCGATTGCCCGCATTGCAGGGGAAACAGCGCCTTTACTCTTTACCGCATTGTCGAACCAATTTTGGAGCACCGATCTCAATGCGCCCATTGCAAACTTACCGGTCACCATCTTTAAGTTCGCCATGAGTCCATTTAAAGAGTGGCAGGAGCTTGCTTGGGCAGGAGTATTATTGATCACGGTGTTTGTGTTGTTCCTCAACATTTTAGCCCGCGTATTGTTCAGTCAGAAGAAAAGGTAAATCCATGACGCAAAATTCAACACACAATAAAATTGAAGTGCGCAACTTGAATTTTTACTATCAAAAATTTCATGCTTTAAAAGAGATCTCCATCGACATTAAGGCGAATGCTGTGACTGCGTTCATTGGCCCTTCAGGTTGCGGTAAATCTACATTGCTGCGCACATTCAATAAAATGTATGAGCTGTATCCTGAGCAACATGCACAAGGAGAGATTTTGCTCAATGGGCAAAATATTTTAACGGATCGTCGTGACATTTCATTGCTGCGTGCGCAAGTGGGCATGGTGTTCCAAAAGCCCACGCCTTTTCCGATGTCCATTTATGACAACATTGCCTTTGGCATTAAGCAATTTGAGAAATTATCCCGCGTGGAGATGGATGAGCGCGTGGAATGGGCTTTGACGAAGGCGGCGCTTTGGGATGAAGTCAAAGATAAAATTCATCAAAGTGGTAACAGTTTGTCAGGCGGACAACAGCAGCGTTTATGCATTGCGCGCGGCATTGCCATTAAGCCTGAAGTGTTGTTGCTCGATGAACCATGCTCGGCGCTTGACCCGATTTCCACGGGGCGCATTGAAGAGCTCATCACTGAGCTTAAAGACAGCTATACCGTGGTGATTGTGACGCACAATATGCAACAAGCGGCGCGCTGCTCAGATTACACAGCATTTATGTATTTAGGCGAGTTGGTGGAATATGGCAAAACCGATGACATTTTCACTTCTCCGATGAAAAAACAGACCGAAGATTATATTACAGGCCGTTATGGCTAAAAGGGGCGAGTGATGGATTATTTAGGCAAACACATTTCAGGGCAATATGATGCCGATTTAGCGCACATTCGCCGTGAAGTGATGACCATGGGCGGTTTAGTGGAGCAGCAGTTCAGTCATGCGATTCGTACGCTTTTAGAACATGATGTTGAATTGGCAGAGCAAGTGATTGCAGGGGATCAAAAAGTCAATCAGATGGAAGTGGCGATTGATGAAGCCTGTGTGAAAATCATCGCAAAGCGCCAGCCAACGGCCAGTGATTTACGTTTGATCATGGTGATTTTAAAACTGATTGCAGAGCTTGAGCGCATTGGCGATTCGGCAGAAGCCATTTGTAGAATCGCCAAGCAAGATTTTACGCCAGAGCAATTGAGCTTATTGACCTCTCTTGAAACGATGGGCAACAGCGTCATGAAGATGCTCAAAGATGTGTTAGATGCTTTTACGCGCATGGATATGGATGCAGCCTTGACGGTTTATTTAGAAGATAAACGCATTGCCCAAAAATATGATTTGGTGATCCGCCAAATGATGACATTCATGATGGAAGATCCCCGTTCGATCCCCAATATTTTGATCGCGTTAAATTGCGCGCGCTCCATCATGCGAGTGAGTTCTCGTTGTCAAAACATCAGCGAATTGGTCTTTTATTTTGTCAAAGGTCAAGATTATCGACATGTGGGGGATGATGTGATCGAAAAGCTCTTAAAAGAGCGTGAAAACCCAGCCTAAACTTGAGATAAATGTTTGAAATCATTTTAGTTGATTACGATCAAGGATCGAAGGTAAGGGCTAGGCTATACTGATCTCAGTGGTTCCTACAACTCTACTAACAAGGGGGATGAAGATGGGTTGGTTTACGATGCCGGTGATGTTCAGTTTATTAGGTGTGGCTTTCATTATTGGGTTTGCTGCATGGATGTATTGGTTTGTGAGTTCAAAAATTAAAGAGGAAAACTCACAAAGCCAATCATAATCATCTTCTGAAGATCATCAATGATCATTGAAAATGCTTCATGTCGTAAAGGTATTGGCCTTGATGAACTGAAGTATTTTTTTTGCGCACTCATCAGAGAAAATGAGCCCCGTATGGCTCACCGGTAAAATGGTGTGATCCGTCATGCCTTTAATTTTGGTTTCTTCAATGGTGACGGTGCCATCTGAGGGGATGTTTTTGCCACGCGCAAAGAGTAGGCGTGCACCCATTGACGAATGCCCTGCAATCGAACCTAATGGAATCATTGGCCATTGCCATTCGTTGTGCTTAGGCAAGAGGGTGGCCAGGCTTTTGCCCATCAAAACATCTAAACGATATTGCTGCACAAATGTCACCACGGATGCACCTTGCCACGGTGTGCCAAGGGTGACCACTTTTTTCACTTGTGTGATGTCAGTGAGCATAGCGATCGCTTTTTGTGCCAATAAACCGCCTAAGCTGTGGCACACTAAAATGACCGGCCCATCAATCTTTTCAATATAATCGGCTAAGCGCTCTGCGCTTTGTTCAGTCGATTGCGTTAAGGTGTGATAGGAAAAGATTTCTGCGGGGTAATCCTGGTGCTTAAAAAATTGCTTAAGGCGCACCATCACCACACCAGACATAAAGAGTCCATGCACGAGGACGATAGTGGGCAGCGGTTGTTGATGATTTGCAGTCATTATTCATCCTTATATTTGATAATATTATTAAAAAGTATATATTAATAATTAATATAAATTATTTTAACATGATCGGCATGTCGGATCTATCATAATGCATTTGAAAACATTTGTAAGTGTTGTATTGCAAAATAATGACGGTTTTTATTTAAAAAATATATATTATTGGCGTACGATTATTTATAAGTTATTGAAATTATCATTTAAGATGCTGTCTTTAATTTAATAAACTAAATTGCGTAAACTTATGTAAGGGCGTAATCTTATTTTCATGATTTAGGCATTGATTAAAGATGTTCCGATCATGTTTTCAAATGGAAAAACAGAAAGGGGAACGATAATGAAAACCAATATGGTCTACAGAGCGAATGAATACAATGTGTGTGAGCGCGGCAATTATCGCAGCCATCGCTTTTTCTCTTATGGCGGCTTTTATGATGCGGATCGTACGCAGTTCGGAACCTTGCGTTTATTGAACAATAACTTTTTCACAGGCCCTGGCCGTTTTGGTCAGCAACATCACAGTGATTTAGAAGTAATCATCATGCCATTAAATGGTGAAATTGAATACACAGACAGCCGCGCCCATCGTTCGATTGTCAAAAAAGAAGAAGTATTGGTGGTGAGTGCAGGCACAGGCTTGAGTTATGCCATCAATAGCGTGAATCCTAAAGAAGAAGTCAATTATCTAAAAATTTGGGTGATGCCACGTAGACGCGGTTTAACGCCCCGTCATCAAGTGTGTGCGGTGGATACAGATATGTTCGCCAATCGCTTTCATTACTTTGTTGCGCCTGATAATGTGATCAGTAAGGATCGCGCAGTGATTCATCAAGATGCGTGGATTGCGGCTTCAGAAGTCGATCCTAAGAAAAAAATCACCTACACGAAGAAAGATGCCAAAAATGGTGTGTTCATTCGTGTGTGCTATGGCGACATTAAAGTGCGCGATCATCTATTGTCAGAAGGCGATTGCATTGCCTTTGATGATAAACAAGACATTAAGATTGAAGGGATCACGCAAAACCGCTTTGTTTTGCTTGAATTACCGATGAATGTAACGCTGTACGATTCAGAGGATTCGATCACTATCCCACCTAAGATGTAATCGAAGAATCGTCAGCATTACTTGAAGCAAAGCCTGATTTTATCAGGCTTTTTTCGGTTGTTTGGCCACCCAAAGGGAAATTAAAATGATGGTGGAACCAATCGTGAATTCAATGGGCATGTCAATCGTACCGCCAAACAGCAGATTGATCACAATGCCAAAGGGAATGAGCAAATTATTCATCACCGATAATGTGGCAGCGGAGACTTTTGTCGCCCCTTGCAACCATAAATATTGCCCAAGCCCTGTGGCTAAAAATCCCACATAAAATAGGGATAGGAGCGTGCTGGTTTGCACGGTGAATTTTGTGGTGCCAAGGAGCAACCAAGTGGGGAAAACCACCACAAATGCACCGGCAAAGAACCAAAAGAAGCTTTGATAATTTTTGCGTGATTGCGTTTGTGTGCGCTGATAATAGGTTTGCCCAAACGCAAAAACAAAGTTTGCCGTTTGCATCAGCACAAATCCCATGACAAATGATGGGGAAATGGCTTGATAACGAATGATCGCAGCGCCAATCACCGCTAAAAATGCCGCCATAAATGCGCGCGCCTGAAACGTTCTGTCAAAGAAACTTCGAATGATGACAATGTAAATCGGCGTTGTGATGGAAAAGAGCAGCACTTCAATCACGCTGATGTAATGAAAGGCTTGATATAAAAAAATGTACGTCAAACCAAATTGGCATGCGCCCACGAGCATCAATTGCCCAATCTCTTGCAGCGATGTTTTGCGCACAAAGGGTAAAAAGATCACGATGCCGCACATAATGCGGATCAATACCGCTAAATAAGGATCGACAAATGGGGCGATGTATAGGCCAATCAAGGAAAATGAGAGTGACCATAAAATGGAGATGACGGACAGTTCTAACATAATGAATTTTGCTGAGCTAAAAACGACATCATAGTGCAGCCCTTGGTAAAAAGCGAATATTCTCAAATGACCTGATATAATTTGCCCTTTGATTCACCACGCAGACGATCATGGCACAAACAATACAGACAAAGAAAAAACGCGGTCTTCTAGGCTCGCTCTTCACCATCAGCGCATGGACGTTGGTTTCACGCATTTTAGGGCTTGTGCGTGACATCGTATTTGCAAGCTTCTTTGGTGCAAGCGCCATGATGGATGCCTTTAATGTGGCGTTTAGAATCCCGAATCTCTTTCGCCGATTTTTTGGGGAAGGCGCATTTAACCAATCTTTTGTGCCGGTTTTCAGTGAATATTATGAGAAAAAGCGTAATCAACTGCCGCTCTTTGTGGCAGAGGTTTCCGGTTCTTTAGGCATTGTGCTCCTTGCGATTACTGCCCTTGGCATTCTTTTTGCACCAGAATTGGTGACGGTGTTTGCCAGCGGCTTTAAAGCGGATCCTGAGAAGTTTGCCTTAACGGCGGATTTGGTGCGCATCATGATTCCGTATGTCTTTTTGATTTGCATGCTCGCGATGTATTCAAGTATTTTAAACTCATTAGATCGTTTTGCGCTGCCTGCATTGTTGCCAAGTTTGTTGAACATCGCTTTAATCATTGGTGCATTTGTGAGCGTGGAGTTTTTAGAGATTCCGATCATGGGCTTAGGTTATGCTGTTTTGATTGCAGGGATTTTGCAATGCATGATTGTAATGATGAGTGTGCACCGCCAAAATTTATTGACGAAAATGCCGCGCGTTGCCTTTGGCGCACCGGGCGTAAAGCAGGTGATTGTGTTGATGGTGCCCGCTTTAATCGGCTCATCAAGCAGCCAAATTAATATTCTGATTAACACACAATTGGCATCGCGTTTAGAAACAGGCAGTGTGACATGGCTCTATTATTCGGATCGTTTGGTGGAATTTGCATTGGGCACGGTTGCAGTTGCGTTAGGCACAGTTGTGTTGCCGAAATTGTCCCGTTTAAATGCATTAAATGATCGTGAAGGCTTTGAAAAAACCGTCAATTGGGGCATTCGATTGGCGCTGGTTTTGGGTGTGCCATCAAGCATTGGGCTGATCATTTTGGCAGAACCTTTATTGGCGCTGCTTTTCATGCGCGGCGCTTTTACTTTGTATGATGTGAAGATGTCCGCCTTGAGCTTGGTCACCTATGGCACAAGCATTGTGGCGTATTTTCTCATTAAGATTTTAGCGCCCGTGTATTACTCAAGACAAGACACCAAAACACCTCTGAAATTTGGTTTAGTGGCCATTGGTGTGAACATTGCCTTACAATTTGTCTTGGTGCATTATTATGCGCATGCAGGGCTTGCACTTTCGACCTCGATTGCGGCGTGGGTCAATGCAATGCTGTTGATGATGGGTTTGCATCATTTGGGCATTTATCGCATTCAGCGCCTATGGACAGGGCAATTGTGGGTGATTGTGCCTGCAAATATTATGCTCGGTCTTTTCTTATATTGGGTCTCAACGTATCAGGACTTTTGGTTTGATTCAGGCTTATTGCTACGCTTAGCGGCGCTTGTAGTGGTTATGATGGTGGCATTGGTGGGTTACTTTGCAACGCTACATGTGCTTGGATTCTCTGTGAAACAATTCAAAAATGTCTCGTAAATACATTGATCTGGATCAAAAAGTAAAGTTTTGTATGTAAATTATCCATGTGTAAATTTTTGTTTGAGCTTTCTGATCATTTCGCGTATTGTATCACCTACCAAGCAACTACAGACTGAATGACACTGCACAAGTTTGAGAAATAACAAGGTTACATAACAATAATTGAGCAAGCGCCTAAAATTAGGCGCTTTTTTTATGTAGTGTTTAGATCACTTTGCGTACAAATGCATCCTCACTGATGCCTTGTTTTAAGATGATTTTTGCCCATTCTTTTGCAGAATGTAGCGAATGATCCTTATAGTTACCGCAGGCAACACGCGCAATGCCTTGCACCTGATCAATGGTGTAATCATCTTTGACGATGGTTTCAAGCGTTGCTTTCAGGGCTTTGGCAACATCAGTTGCGCTCGGTTCACCCCATGCAATCAAATGAAAACCTGTGCGGCAGCCAAAGGGCGAGATGTCAATGATGCCTGCTAAATGATTGCGCATCAAATCAGCAAAAATGTGCTCCATGGTGTGTAATCCACAAGTTTCGATCGCCACTTCATTCGGCTGAGTCAAGCGTACATCAAAATTGGTGATCACATCGCCTTTAGGGCCATGTTCTTTGGCGATTAAGCGCACATACGGCGCAAGCACTTTGTCATGATCAAGGGTAAAACTTTCAACTTCTGCCATTTTATCTTCTCCTATATGTTTGGTTGGTTATGTAGTATATATACCTTAAAAATTCATGGCACGGAAGGCTAAAGCTTCAGTTAAATGTGTGGCTTTAATGTCATCAGATCCCTCTAAGTCAGCAATGGTGCGGGCAACGCGCAAAATTCGATGAAAACTTCTCGGTGATAAATTTAATCTTTTTTGTGCTTTATCCATCAATTCAAGCTCTTTGATGCCTAAATGACAATCCTCATCAATCTCCCGTACAGAGAGCAAGGCATTGTGCTTACCGCGCCTTGCCAATTGACGGGCACGGGCTTTAAGCACGCTGTCTCGCATTTCGCTTGAGGATTCGCCAAGTTGCGTTGATTGCAGCTCAGATGTCATCAAACGCGGCACTTCCACATGTAGATCAATGCGATCTAAAAATGGCCCTGAAATTTTATTGCGATAACGGGCAACCGCATCATTGCTGCATTGGCATGCTTTTTCTTTATCCCCATAAAATCCGCAAGCACAGGGATTCATGGCTGCAATCAATTGAAATTGTGCGGGGAATTTTGCTTGGCTTGTGGCGCGTGAAATGTGAATTTCCCCAGATTCTAAAGGTTCACGCAGGGTTTCTAAAACTTTGCGATCAAATTCGGGTAACTCATCTAAAAAGAGCACACCATGATGGGCAAGGGAAATTTCACCCGGCCGCGGATTCGATCCACCGCCCACAAGAGAAACAGAAGAGGCTGTATGATGTGGTGCACGAAATGGGCGCACGCCAAATTGTTCAATGTCAAATCCTTGATGGCTGACGGAGGCAATGGCGGCGGCTTCAATGGCTTCGGTTTGTGTCATGTCTGGCAAAATCGTCATAAAACGTGAAGCCAACATAGTTTTACCGGTACCCGGTGGGCCAATCAGTAAAATATTGTGCCCGCCACTTGCGGCAATTTTCAGCGCACGTTTTGCAAAGACTTGTCCCTTAATGTCGAGCATATCAAGGTGCGAATGCATGTGATGAATGTCCGCTTGATCAGGTGGGGACAGCGTGGCTTTTTGCTCTAAAAATGTCACCACTTCTTTTAAGGAGCTCGCCACTAAGATGTGCGAGCTGTCTAAAAAGCCCACTTCATTGCTGCGATCTTTCGGAATGATGATGTTTTTATGGTGGGAAACAGCCGCAATCACCGTAGGCAATAAACCACGAATGGCACGTAAGTCACCGGTTAATGCCAGTTCACCAATGAATTCATGTGTGTCGATTAAGGGCGATTGCAATTGTCCTGAGGCGATCAATACGCCAAGGGCAATGGAAAGATCATAACGTCCGCCTTCTTTAGGCAGATCGGCTGGGGAGAGATTGACGGTGATTTTACGCGCAGGGAACTCAAAGCCTGAGTTGATGATGGCTGCACGAACGCGGTCTTTGCTCTCTTTGACGGCGGTTTCTGGCATCCCGACAATGTGAAATGCAGGTAAACCATTGCTGATATGAGTTTCAACGCGAACAATCTCAGATGTGAGCGCCTTTTGTGCACGCGTATAAAGAATGGATAAATTCACACTTCACCCTCTTTATGTGGTTGATTACGATCATTAATCTACCACGAGTGTGAAGTGTGTTTGATTGATTTGTTAAATTAACGACCCGCCATGATTTGTGTTTCGTCTAATGTGGCAATCTCGATGCCTTTCATTGGCGCGCCTAAGTTTCTAGACAATTTTGCCAACAATTCGAAATCTTCATAATTTGCCGTGGCTTGTACGATTGCGCGGGCAAAAGCTTCAGGGTTTTCAGATTTGAAAATACCTGAGCCCACAAATACACCATCTGCGCCTAATAACATCATCAATACCGCATCCGCTGGGGTTGCAACGCCGCCTGCGGCATAGTTCACCACAGGTAAGCGACCATTTTTCTTGATCTCTTTGATGAGTTCATAAGGCGCGCCGATGTCACGCGCATACACCATCAATTCATCGTCAGATTTTGTGGTCAATAAACGGATCTCTTCATTCACTTGACGCATGTGGCGCACCGCTTCTACGATGTTGCCTGTGCCTGGTTCACCTTTTGTGCGAAGCATTTTAGAGCCTTCACCAATGCGACGAAGGGCTTCACCTAAGTTGCGGCAACCACATACGAATGGTACTTTGTAATCGCTTTTGAGTAAGTGATACACATCATCTGCGGGCGTCAATACTTCACTCTCATCGATGTAATCAATGCCGATGGCTTCTAAAATACGAGCTTCTGCAATGTGGCCAATGCGCACTTTTGCCATCACAGGAATGGACACAGAGGCTTTGATGGCATGGATCAATTCAGGATCTGTCATGCGAGCAACGCCGCCTTCTTTACGAATGTCTGACGGTACGCGCTCTAAAGCCATCACTGCCACAGCGCCTGCAGCTTCAGCGATTTTAGCTTCTTCAACACTCACAACATCCATGATTACGCCGCGTGGTGGCATCACAACTTCTTGACTCATTTTTTTCCCCTTTGACTTGGTTTTGTTTAAAAGTAGCACTAGCCTACCAAGGGAAAAACCGTCATCATAGAACCAGTTGGTTGCTTTTTATACCATCCACTTTTTTAAAGGATGCAACATGTTTGTGATTGACCGAGATCATCGTAAACCTTTTTATCAGCAAATCATTGAAATGATTGAAGAGGCCATCATCAATGGCCAATTGCCAGCCGGGGCAAGATTACCCTCAGAGCGCGCCTTAAGTGAACGATTAATGGTCAATCGTTCCACCGTCATTCGTGCTTTTGATGAATTGGCAGCGCGCAATATCATCATTAAGCGTGCGGGTTCTGGCACCTTTGTGAATGATCAAAAATGGGGATTGTTGACCCATCCATCCCTCAATTGGCGGCACAATAGTTTGGATCAATTGTTTCAGCCGCGCCCATCTTCTGTGCGCCCGCAGCAACACAGTTATGATCTACGAAGCGGCGATTTACCGATTGAGCTCTATCCGCCGTTACAGTTGCCAGAAACCGATTGGCAAACTTTGATCCATGCAGAGTTGCAAGATGACAGCGCGCGCCTTGGCATTGCGTCTCTTCGTGAAGCGGTGCAGCGCTATTTGTATGATCGCTTTCGCTACAAAGTGCCCATTGAGCAAATTTTGATCACATCAGGTGCGCAGCAAGCCATTTCATTGATTGCGTTAGGTTTGCTCAAACCCGGTGATGCCATTGGGATTGAGCAACCTTCTTATTTTTATGCGCTACCGATTTTTCAATCAGTTGGGCTACGAATTTATGGGATTCCGGTGGATCAGCAAGGCATTTGCATAGATAAATTAGATGAATTGGTGCATAAACATTCTCTGAAAATGCTGTTTGTGAATCCGAATTTTCAAAATCCCACAGGTTACGTGATGAGTGCTCAGCGCAAAAAGCAGTTGGTGGATTTTTGTCATCGTAAAAAATTGGCGATCGTGGAAGATGATGCCTATAGCCAATTGAAACTCCATTCAACGCTCGATGTTTCGCCCATTGCGCAGCATGATCAACACGGCAATACGATTTATATGGGCTCATTGTCCAAATATTTAGGGCGCTCCATTCGCATTGGTTGGATGATTGCGCCGGCGGCAGTTGTCAATAATTTAGCGAACATTCGTCATCAGCTCGATTCAGGTTTGAGCGCCTTGCCGCAAGTGATGGCGGAAAATTATCTCAACCATTATGCCGATCAACATGAGCAACTGCTTCGAACCACGTTAGCAACGCGCATGCAACATTGTGTGGCGCATTTACGCAGCATTTTGCCCAAGCATTATCGGTTTGATGTGCCCCAAGGCGGCTTTCATCTCTATTTAACACGCCTTGATCACCATAAAGCGTATGGAAAACCGATTGTGCAGGATTTAGCGGATCATCAGATTCTTGCCACAGAAGGCGAATTTTTCGGGGATGCACGCATTAAAAACAGCGCCCGCATCAGTTTTGTGCATGCTACAATCGCCCCATCAGAATCCCATTAAGAGACGATAATCATGAAAAAAAGTTTTGATCAATATGCACAAAAATATGACAGTTGGTTTTTAGACAACAGCAATGTGCTGATGTCTGAAGTTAAATTGGTGGCCAAAACCTTAGAAGGTTGTGAGAACATTGTGTCTGTCGGCTGTGGCAGCGGTTTATTTGAATCCATTTTGCGCCAAGAGTTTGGCATTCACATCACAGATGGCGTTGAACCTTCAAAAGACATGGCGGCGATTGCGGCAAAACGTGGCTTAGAAGTGATGATTGAAACGGCAGAAAATTATGATTATCTTGGCCGCACCTATGACACCATTTTGTACAATGGTTGCNCAGGTTACATCACCGATTTAGGCAAAGCGTTGACCAATAGTTTCAATGCCCTGAATCCCGGCGGCAAAGTGATCGTGATCGACATCCCAAAAGAGAGCGGTTATGGCTTATTGTATAACTTGGCAAAAGCGGTGAAATCTTGGGATCATCCCTTATTGACGGGCGTTTATCCACGCAATCCTTATCCCATTGAATTGGTGGATCAAGCAAATTGGCGCACCACGGGCGAGAAAATCGATCTCATGGAAAAAGTGGGCTTTGTGGATTTTGAATTTTATCAAACCTTAACCACGCATCCTGTGTATTCAGATTTACAGATTGAAGAACCCATCAGCGGCTTTGATAAAGGCGATTACGTGGCAATTTGTGCGTATAAACCGAAATAATGGGTTGGAGTGAAGCCGCATGGCAAGCGCAATTGCCTGTGTATGAAACCACAAAGCAGTTGCCTTTTATTCAGCAATTGATGAAAGGCACATTGGCAAAAGAGCGCTTTGCCTTTTACATTGAGCAAGATGCTTTGTATTTACGGAGTTTTTCTACGGTGCTGTTGCACTTTGCACAGCGCATGGATCAACCGCGTTATCAACGCTATTTTGAAGGCTTTGTGGCGGAAAATATGGCCGGTGAGCAAGCGCTGCATGATCAATATCTCACGCGGGATTTATCTAGCATTGCCGCGAGTGAAACGCTTATAGGTTTTCTCAACTTTTATGATCAATTGTGCAACGCGCCCATCGAGATTGCATTGGCAGGGATTTTACCTTGTTTCATTGTGTATCAGCGCCTTGGGCAATACATTTATGCGAATCATGCGCGGGAAAATAATCCGTACACCGCATGGATTGACATGTATGCAGGCATTGAGCATGCTGAATCTGTGCATAAATTACGTGAAGTGTGTGATGATTATGGTGCACATGCATCGACGGAGTTACAACAAGCAATGATGGCGAGTTACCGCGAAGGTTGCCTTTGGGATCAGCGATTTTGGGTCAGTTGCTATGAGCTTGGTGCATCAATCTGAACGATAATAAGTTAAATAATACAATTGGTTAAGTGGTTATGTAAACCATAAATTATTTTAATTATTTGACATAAAGCGTTGTGGGGTTACAATTTTACCTGTTTGATTAACCAAAACAGAGTGAATATGAGAACAGCACAACGCTTTTTTGTGACCGGAACGGACACAGAAATTGGTAAAACACGCATCACCGCAGGATTATTGGAAAAAGCTGCGCGTTCAGGCTTGCAATCTTTGGGCATTAAGCCTGTGGCAAGTGGCAGTGACATGACGATCGATGGCCTTCGCAATGAAGATGCGTTAGCTCATCAAGCTGCCTCTTCTTATCCTTGCCCGTATGACATCATCAATCCTTTTTGCTTTGCCCCTGCGATTGCGCCCCACATTGTGGCAGAGCAAGAGAAAGTTACCCTCACTGTTGCCACCATTACAGAAGCTTTAAAGCCTGCATTATCAGAGCCTGCGGAGTTTGTCTTAGTGGAAGGCGCAGGTGGTTGGCACACGCCATTAAATCAAACGGAGTGTTACTCAGATTGGGTCAAAGCAGCAGGTTTGCCCGTCATTGTGGTGGTGGGCGTTAAATTAGGTGCCATTAACCATGCATTATTGACCGTGGAATCGATTGAGCGCGCAGGTTTAACGGTGGCAGGTTGGGTGGCAAATTGCGTGGATGCTGACATGCCTTATCAACAAGAAAATTTAGATTACCTCATTGCGCACATGCCGGCGCCTTGCTTAGGCGTGGTGCCATTTTTACAAGCAGATGAAAGCGCCGCCGATTATTTATCCCTTCCTTTGGACGCATAAACAATGACAGAAAATCAAAAATGGATGCAACGCGACTTATCCGTGGTGTGGCATCCGTGTACGCAAATGAAAGATCATGAAACCTATCCTTTAGTGCCGATTAAACGGGGGGAAGGGGTTTGGCTGTATGACTTTGATGACAACAAATATTTAGATGGCATCAGCTCATGGTGGGTCAATGTGTTTGGCCATGCGAATCCTAAAATCAATCAAGCGGTGAAGGATCAGTTAGATCAGCTCGAACATGTGATCATGGCAGGTTTTACCCATGAGCCCATGATTCGCTTGTCTGAAGAGTTAGTCAGCATCACGCGTGATGGTCTAGATTACTGCTTTTATGCGGACAATGGCTCATCATGCATTGAATCCGCGCTTAAAATGAGCATGCATTATTGGCGCAATGTGGGCGAGCCGACGAAGAATAAATTTGTCACCTTTACCAACAGTTATCATGGTGAAACTGTGGGGGCAATGTCTGTCGGGGATGCGCCTTTATATACGCAAAGTTATAAATCAATGCTTTTTGATACCTTTAAAGTGACTGCGCCAGATCTGTATGAAAAAGCCGAAGATGAGACGGAGGAAGCGTATACATTAAAGCGCTTTGCGGAGATGGAAGCCTTAATCCACGATCATCATCATGAAATCGCAGCGGTGATCATCGAGCCTTTGGTGCAATGTGCCGGTGGCATGCGCATGCATTCACCCTTATATTTAACGAAATTGCGTGCATTGTGTGATCAATACAATGTGCACATTATTTTAGATGAAATTGCTGTGGGTTTTGGGCGCACAGGCACAATGTTTGCCCACGAGCAAGCGGATATGGTGCCAGACTTTTTATGCTTATCTAAAGCATTGACGGGCGGTTATTTGCCGATGTCTGTGTGTATGACGAGCAAAAAAGTTTATGATGCGTTTTATCGTGAATATCATCCTGAATCGGTCTTTTTGCATTCTCACAGTTATACGGGCAATGCGCTGGCATGCAGTGCGGCTTTGGCAACATTATCCATTTTTAGAGAGGATGATGTGATCAACAATAACCAAAAATTGATTCAAGCTTTTGCGAAATACACGGCGCCGTTAAAAGATCATCCAAATGTTGCACAAGTGCGCCAAACCGGGATGATTACGGCGATTGAAGTGGTTAAAGATAAAGCCACGCGCACGCCATTTTCATGGGAAAGCCGCATTGGGCTTAAAATGTTTGATTATGCCATGAAGCATGGTTTACTCATTCGTCCATTGGGCGGAATTGTCTACTTCAATACGCCTTACATTGTGACAGAAGAGCAGATCAAATGGATGGTGAATATCGCAACCGATGCCATTGATTATGCATTGACGCAGGTTTAAACCTCGATAATAAAAAGCCACGAAAGTGGCTTTTTTATTTTAAATATTAACATTTGATTAAATATTATATACAATTCTTGATACAGATAAGCTATGAAAATATTTTTTTTCAGATAAAATAATCTTAGGAACAATTTATATTAAAATTATAAGTCTGGTGTAGTAAAAACCATATTATGGTTGAAAATAATAAATTTCTCATTTAACAATATAATAATAGTATTAAGGAATATAATGAAGTCTTTTAAATTGACGTCACTGATTGCGGCATCAGCCGTATTGTTAACCGCTTGTACGACTGGCGAAAATCTTAGAGCAGATGTTTACAGGGCGGGAGATGTGAACCAAGTACAAAATGTTGCAGTGGTAACCATTTTAAGTGTGACACCAGCGAAAGTTGCTGTAGATAATTCAGAGAACAAAAAAAGAGCTCAATTAGGTGGCACGTTATTAGGTGCAATAGGTGGGGCATTAATCGGTAATAATCATGGTCGTTATGGTGCAACATCAGGTGGCGTGATTGGTGGTGCTGCCGGTGCAATAGGTGGCTCTATGGTTTCAGATGAGGCGATTGTCAGTGGCGTGTCTTTAACCTATAAAAAAGCTAATAGTAATAATATCTTAAATTCTGTTCAAGTGGGTAAACCTTGTGAATTTAAAAAAGGTAAAGCCATGGTCATTGCGGCACGTAAGAATGAAACACGTATCCAACCAAATAATCCTGGTGGTTGTAAATAAAATACATAAGGTGAGCATTATGCTAAAAACAAAAGTGGTCATATTGACGATGGTTTCTATGTTTTCCATGAGTCATGCTCAGTTTCTTGATGACGATATTGCTGCGATTGAGCGTATTCAAAACCAAAAGTATCGCGAACAACAGCAAGCACAAAAAGCTGCAGCTGCGCGTCAAGCAAAAATCAATGCAGAACGGGCTGCGAAGCAAGCAAAGATTGATGCAGAACGAGCAGCTCGTCAGGCAAAAATTGATGCCGAAAATGAAGCAAGAAAAATCAAAATGGATCATCGAGATGATGAAAACTATGAGTTAGAGATGGAAATTAAACGCATGGAGTTGATGGCTAGAAAGAAAGAGCTAGAACAGAAAGCGCGTAATTATGATTTAGATTTCCAAGTTGAATCTGCACAGGCAGAAAGACAAGCGGCAATTGAAAAAGCAAGGTTAAAACAAGCAGATGCCTTTATTGAAGAAGAACTAGCAGCACAGAGAACACGACGTGATGTTTTACAATCGGAAGCAGATGCTACCCGAAATGTTTCTGAAGGTGTTAAAAGTAATCTGTCTAAGAAAGGTTTTTTTGAAAAAGAATAGAATACTCAAGACATGAAATATGAATAAAATAGCCATCTCGATAGATGGCTATTTTTTATGTATGTATTTTTAATAATATAAATTACTTACGAATCAAATAACGAATCGTAGGGCCATGTTGCTCAATGGAGAGCACTTCATAGCCATGATTTTTCACATCAATTGGGATGTTATTGATCGATTGTGGGCAATCACTGATCACCTCTAAAATATCCCCATCATTGAGTTGCGGCATTACTTCAAGGGTTGCCACCGCAGGATACGGGCAAGGTTCGCCCACCATATCAAGGCGTAATGTGGGTACGATGTCTTCGATTTTAATAGAATTGTCCATGATTGATCCTTATGAGTTCACAACATTAATGGGGCGCGTAATGGCAGCTTGAGCCGCTTTGGTGCGTCGATTGAAAAAGCGGCGTTCCCACCACAAAATAAGACCAAGGGAAATCATCATCAGCGCATAGTTAAAGATTAAGCCGCCATAAGTGCCCATGGATTTGAGTAGGTCGATTTTATCGAAATCTGCCACCAAATAAGGGGATAAATCATCCCAGTAATAAGCCAAAACAGTGGCGCCAATGATGTTACCTGCGCCCACCCACCAATAATGCACTTGACCTTCAACGGCACGATACATCCAGCCGGTTTCACAGCCGCCCGCTAAAACGATGCCAAAGCCAAAGAGTAAGCCGCCTAAAATTGCGTTTGGCGCTGCCCAATAAATTTTTGGTGCAATGCCTGCTTCAATGAATGCAAATGTGCCGATGGTGCTCACAATCATACCAATGATGATGGCTTTAGCCATGTGTGTGCGCCCTGTGATCCATAAGTCACGAAATGCTGAAGTAAAGCAGATTTGTGCACGTTCGATGAGTAAGCCAAAAGCTGTCCCAAAGATCAATGCGATGCCAAATAATGGTTTGATGAAAAGTAACACAATCCCTGTGATGAATAATGCAGCAAACACGATGGAACCAATGATAAAGCGGCGTTTGACTTGGGCTGGGTTTTGTTTAAGGGGTGCTTGGGCGGTGACTTTTTGCACTTTGAGTGGAATGCGAAAAATGGGGTGCAATGCCACTTTAGCGCCTGCATAGGAGCCGATGGCTGTTGTAATGGCAAAAAACCAAGCATGTAAGGAGAATTGCGGAATGCCAGTAAAAAATGCTGCCAAGTTACAACCCATCGCTAAACGTGCGCCAAAGCCCGCGATGATGCCGCCCACCAATGCTTGGAAAATGCGGATTTTATGGGGGGAGCTGCGATATTTGATATTATTTGCCCAAAGCGCTGCGGCGATACAACCGCCAAACATGCCGATCAATAATAAACCATCGGTGCGATCTAAAGGCGAGCCTTGAAAGCCAATCATTTTAAAGTAGGTCCAATCGCTTGGATCCACGCCAAAGGCTTGCAAAATGTGTCCGCCCCAGCGCGTGAATTCGCCTGTGACAGCCCATAAAGTGCCGGTGATGCCAAAATAATATGTGGCTAAAATCCCAGCCGCTATAACAGCTGCTACGGGATTCCAAAATTGAATCAGATATTTTTGTTTAAAAGTGTGCCATGTGGTCATGTTGAACCCTGTCCTTGTTTTTTGAGGTCGACAAAAGACGGGTGCTAACAATCAACACGCGATCAACGATTAACACCCGAGCCTATCTCTAACCTAGAGATTCTGTGAGTGCGTCACTGCTGTAAGAAAAAGCGTGCGATGTTGATCATGAAATGTATGGTCTCAAATATGCTGAGAAAAGAGCGACATTCTAATGGAAATAAAGCGAATAGAGTAGTAGATTTTTTGAATTATTCCCATACAACCTGTGAAAAAAATTATACACTATACGGCTGTATTAAGGAGGTAACATGCATGCTTTAGAAACGGTCGTGAATGCCGTTAATGGAATTTTGTGGAACAATATTCTGATTTACCTGCTCGTTGGCGTGGGTATCTTTTTCACATTCAGATTAAAATTCATTCAGGTGCGAGGGTTTTTCTCGGGGATGAAGATGTTTTTTTCAGGCGTTTCCTTAAAGGGTGAAAAAGCTGGGAAAAACGGGATGAGCTCATTTCAGGCAGTGGCAACAGCGATTGCTGGTCAAGTGGGTACAGGGAATCTAGCAGGGCCTGCAACCGCAATCATTTTAGGTGGGCCCGGTGCACTTTTTTGGATTTGGGTCTCCTCATTTTTAGGCATGGCCACCATTTATGCAGAAGCCATTTTAGCCATTCATTTCAAAACTAAAGATCGTAATGGACAAGTGGTGGGCGGGCCTGCTTATTATATTGAGCGCGGGCTTGGCATGAAGTGGTTAGCGGTCTTGTTTGCTGTGCTCATCATCATGGCATTAGGCTTAATTGGCAACATGGTGCAAAGTAACTCCATCGTCGAAGCTTTTAGCAACTCATTTAATACGCCAACATGGTTAATGGGCTTAATTTTAGCGAGCGTCACAGGTTTAGTGATCATGGGCGGCATTAAGAACATTGCAGCGGTGGTGGAAAAATTGATTCCATTGATGGCGCTCTTTTATCTCTTGGGCGTTGTGGTGATTTTAACCATCAATTCTGCGTATTTATGGGATGCTTGCCGCGTCATTTTTGTGGCGGCGTTTGATCCTGAAGCTGTGTTAGGTGCAGGCGCGGGGATTGCGATTCAACAAGCGGCGCGTTTTGGTATTGCCCGTGGTTTATTCTCGAATGAAGCAGGGATGGGTTCAACGCCACATGCTCATGCGGTGGCTAAAGATACAGCGCCAGAACAACAAGCCTTTTTAGCGATGATGGGTGTCTTCATTGTGTGTACGATTGTGACATTGACGGGTTTTGTGATCATCACATCTGCGCTCAAAGATTGGGCGGCTCTTGGCAATGTGATTGGGCAGGGCAATTTCTTGTCGATTTATCAAGTGAAGGGCATTGCCGTGACGCAACAAGCCTATCAATCGGTCTTTGGTGCATTTGGCGGCTATTTTGTGAGCATTGCATTACTGTGCTTTGCCTTTTCCACCATTGTGGGTTGGTATTATTATGCCGAGACCAATGTGCGCTATCTCTTTGGCTCTGAAGTGGCGATCCGCATTTTCCAAATGATGGTGGTGGCATGTATTTTCATTGCCGCATTTTTTAAAGTGGATTTGGTGTGGGATATGGCGGATATGTTCAATGGTTTAATGGTATTGCCGAATATTTTAGCGTTGATTTTACTTTCCACCATTGTGGTGAAGATCACAAAAGCCGCACAGAAAAAATAGTGGACAGATGGCCATAAAAAATCCCCGTCATGAGCGGGGATTTTTGTTATTCGCTGCTTTTAAACATCTTTGCGATCGATGCGCTGTAAACCCCAGAACAAATGGTCTGCATCGGTTTTTGAGAATGCTAAAGGTAACACTTCATCTTGTGCTTCGCTCCAGATTTTTTCTGCTAAAGCATCATCACCTTTTGCCAACTCAAAAATGGCTTCAGCGATCTCTAAAGAAGTGGACTCATGTGCTTTTGCCCAGGATTTTAATTCATGAATATCTTTTTTATGTTCGTTCATTGTTATCTCCTTTATTGATGAAAATGTTTATGGTGCATCTTTAATATAGCAAAGCATGATGATAAATAAAACAAAAGCTTGGGGAAACCCAAGCTTTGTTGATGTGCATTAAGAAATCTTCGCACCCGGTTTTAATTCGCTCAATGTGGTCAATAATGCTAAATCGCCATCAATGGATGCTGATAAAATCATGCCTTCACTGACGCCAAAGCGCATTTTGCGTGGCGCTAAGTTTGCCACCACAATCACATATTTGCCCACCAATAAATGGGGTTCACCGTAAGCAGAGCGAATGCCAGAGAAAATATTGCGAGGCTTCTCTTCACCTAAATCCACTGTAAAGGCGAGCAATTTATCCGAGCCTTCCACAAATTCGCAGCTTAAAACTTTCCCTAAGCGCAGATCCACTTTAGAGAAATCATCGATGTTGATGCAGTCTTCAGGCACGATCACGTCAGCTTTTTTCTTCTCTTTTTTCTCAGTTTTTTCTGCTGTCTTTTGTGGCTCAGCGGCTTTGAGGGACGCTTTATTGCGATCCACCAATTGATTGAGCTGCTTGATCTCAACGCGTTTCATCAAGTGTTCATAATTGTTGATGGTGGCATTTTCGAGGTTTTTGCGCGTGGCATCAAACGTAGAAAGATCGCTATTAAGGTAAGCGGCAATGCTTTTCACCGTTTGTGGCAAGATGGGGTACAAATAGATGCTTAATAATCTAAAGGCTTCTAGATAGCTTGTGCACAAGGATTGTAAGCGTGCATGATCGGCTTCATTTTTCGCCAATTCCCAAGGTTTTGTGGTGTCAAAGTGTTCATTGACCAAATCACAACCGCGTGCCACTTCGCGCATGGCAGCCGCAAAGTTACGATCTTCATAATGATTGATGATGTTCGCTTGCATTGTGCGGATCGTTGCCAATAACTCTGTGGTGTCTTCGGCAAAAGTGCTGAGCTGATTGTTGAATAAGTTAGAGACAAAGCGGCTCGTACGAGAAGCGATGTTCACAAATTTACCCACCAAGTCAGAATTGACGCGGCTGACTAAATCTTCTAGGTTTAAATCCAGGTCATCAATCGCGCCTGATGATTTTGCGGCAAAGTAATAGCGCAACCATTCAGGATTCAATTGTTCATCTAAGTAAGAGCGCGCTGTGATGAATGTGCCGCGTGATTTACTCATTTTTGCGCCATTGACGGTGATAAAACCATTGACCGCATATTGTGTGGGCAAGCGATAACCGGAGAAATTGAGCATCGCAGGCCAGAACAATGTATGGAAATACATGATGTCTTTACCAATGAAATGCACCATTTCTGTGCCCGCTTGTTCTGCTGCATCACGCTCGATGAAATCATTTAAAGAAAATTCAGGATGGCGCGAGATGTAGTTAGACAATGAAGCAAAGTAACCAACCGGCGCATCTAACCATACATAGAAGTATTTATTGGGCGCATTTGGAATCGGGAAGCCAAAATAAGGTGCATCGCGAGAGATGTCCCAATCAGAGAGTTTATTGTCTTCATCAGTGCCGAGCCACTCTTTCATTTTGTTGGCAGCTTCAGGTTGTAAGCGATCACTGTTTGCTAAGAAATCACGCAAGAAGGTCACGCAGCGCTCATCCGATAATTTAAAGAAGAAGTGCTCAGAGCCTTTCATCACTGGTGTTTTACCAGACACAACAGAGAATGGATTGATCAATTCAGTTGGATGATACACGCCGCCACAGGCTTCGCAGTTGTCCCCGTATTGATCTTTGGCATGACATTTTGGGCATTCGCCTTTAATGAAGCGATCAGGGAGGAACATCTGTTTCTCTTCATCGAAAAATTGCTGAATTTCACGGGTTTCGATCAAACCTGCATCTTTTAATTTCAAATAGATGTCTTCAACGAGTTGGCGATTTTCTTCGCTGTTTGTGGTGTAATAATTATCAAACTCGATGTGGAAATCCACGAAATCTTCTAAGTGCGCTTTTTGTGCTTTGGCAATGAGCTCTTCAGGTGTGATGCCTAAATTTTGTGCGCGGATCATGATGGGCGTGCCGTGGGCATCATCTGCACAAATGAAATGCACTTCAGAGCCACACATCCGATGGAAACGCGCCCAAATATCACCTTGGATGTAACCTAACAAATGACCTAAGTGTATATCGCCATTGGCATACGGAAGTGCATTGGTAATGAATAACTTGCGTTTCTCTATCGACATGTTGTTTTGCTCTCAATGAAAAATAAAACGAATGAAATAGTGTAGCACTCTACACGACTTATATTAACTTTAATCTTGACAAGGATTCAGTAGCACGATGGCTTGTGCAGCGATGCCTTCTTCACGGCCCACAAAGCCGAGTTTTTCCATCGTGGTGGCTTTCACATTGACATCATCTTCCGGTAAATTTAAAGCTTTGGCAATGTTTGCGGCCATTTTCTCTTTATGGGGCATCAGTTTGGGGCGCTCTGCCATGATGGTGATGTCAATATTGCCAATGCACCAGCCTTTTGCTTGGACTTTTTCGTACGCTTTTTGCAATAAAATCATGCTGTCCGCGCCTTTATAGGCAGGATCTGTATCGGGAAAGAGCATGCCAATGTCACCACATTTTGCCGCGCCTAAAATGGCATCGGTTAATGCATGCAAAACCACATCGCCGTCAGAATGGGCTAAAAATGCTTTGTGATGGGGGATTTTTTCACCCGCTAAAATGACATGATCACCTTCTGTAAAGGCGTGAACATCAAAACCAATGCCTACTCGCATAACGTCCTCTCTGAAAATAAAAATTGCATCAATCGTAAATCGGTCGGATGCGTGATTTTAAAATTATGGGGATAACCTTGATACACAAATGGATGATGCCCAAGCGCTTCCACGGCAGAGGCTTCATCTGTCACTGCTAAATCATGTCTCAACGCATGTTCATAAGCTGCTTTTAAAACACCATAGCGAAACATTTGCGGCGTTTGTGCTAAATGAATGGTGTTCCGATCAATGGTGTGTGTGATTTGGCGAGCATTGACGTGTTTAACGGTATCGACCGCAGGCAATGCCATGATGCCGCCGATGGAATTAGGTTCTGTCATCACTTGATGGATGAAGTGCTGAAGCTCTTTTGGCGTTAAACCTGGGCGCGCTGCATCATGGACAATCACCCAATCATCATTTTGTGCTAAATGCTCAATGGCTTGTAAGCCTAAACGCACCGTATCAGAGCGATTAGGGCCAGCATCATAGCGCAGTAAATCTTTGGGTAAAGTAAGGCGCTTAAAATAACCATCATCGGCAGAAATCCCTACAGCAATCGTATGCTCACCTTGGCTTTTAAGGAGCGATAACGTGGCTGCAAGGACAGATTGCGACTCTGTCAGCATCAAATATTGCTTCGGACGATCCGCTTGCATGCGTGCGCCAACACCACCTGCTGGCACAATAAAAAAGAGACTTGCCATGATTTAGATTAATAATAAAATGGCTATTTTATCCCATTCGGTCATAGAATGTTATGATAAATCTAAAGCATCAAACCCTAACCCTAGAGGAATAATTATGAGTAATGAATATAAACATGTATTAGTGGCCATTGATCACTCTGCCGATTCAGAGAAAATCGTTAAACAAGCGATGGTGGTGGCAGAACGTAACCATGCAAAAATCACATTACTGCATGTGTTAGAAGACATTAACATTGCCCTTGGCTATGAATTGATGCCGATCATCTCTGAGCAAACAGATTCAGAAGTGGTGGCAGAAGCGAAGAAAAATGCTCGTGCTTTAGCCGATCGCTTAGGCATTCCGGATGCCGATACACATGTGGTCTCTGCTTTTTCAACCAAAGAGGGCATCATCAAAACAGCAGAATCCTTGCAAGTTGAATTGGTGGTGGTCGGTGCACACACACGCCAAGGCTTAGCGCTTTTATTAGGCTCAACATCCGGTTCAATCATCAATGATTCACCGTGCGATGTATTGGTGGTGAAAGTCTAATTTCCCCCCTTATAGAAACAATTTATAGTCTCGATTAATGTTTGACAACCTTGTTGTCGAACATTAATATAGGTCATCTTCTTTTGTGTGTTATTTAGGTCATGATGGCAGAGCGTTTCGATACAATTCATGAGTTTTTTACTTATTATTTTAAAGCCCGAACCAATTTAATGAAGATCAACCAACGGTTGATTGAGCCAACAGGGCTGAATTTTCCGTCTTGGCAATTGGTCATTCACATTGCCACGCATGAAAAATATGAAAAACAAGGCATGACAACGGCTGCGTTGGCCGCAGATTTACTCATTACTCGCCAAGCTGTCCAAAAGCACATGAAGTCATTGTTAGATGAAGGTTTAATCTGCATTAAAGAGAATGAGAGCGACAAACGTTCCCCTTATTATTGTTTATCCGATCAAGGCGAGGCATTGTGTCAGCGTGTGCTTGATGAGATCTACGGGGAATGGATGCTCAATTCAATGAAAGATTTCAGCAATGCTGAGATCGAAAATGCCATGAAGATCATGATTCACTTAACCAAGCTTTAGTACTATTAATCGAGACTGTAGATATGATGAGAAAATTGTTGTCCAATCAGAAATGGCTGTTGGTCATGGCGGGCGCATTGGCGCTATCGGCATGTTCTGACGATAAAAGTGCTCAGCAAGCTGCGAGCGTACCGCCTGTGAAAGTGGTGACTTATACCACTCAAGCTCAAGATGTGTTGGTCAAAGCAGAATTGCCGGGGCGCACAAAAGCCTCAAAAATTGCCGAAGTGCGTCCACAAGTGGGCGGCATCATTTTAAATCGTCACTTTGTGGAAGGCTCTTATGTTGAAGAGGGCACAACCCTGTATCAAATTGATCCGGCCATTTACGATGCGGCTTTACAAATTGCCGAAGCAAAATTAGAGCAAGCAAAAGCGAATCAATATGCCGCCGCTGAAAAAGCAAAACGCATCAATGCATTGTCCTCGTCTAAAGCGGTGAGCAAACAAGATGTTGATGATGCCAATGCAGCATTAATCCAAGCAAATGCACAAGTTGCCGCTGCAAAAGCAGAAGTCAATAATGCTGAAATCAGCTTAAATTACACCAAAATGTTGGCGCCGATCAGTGGGCAAATTGGTCGCTCTAACTATACGCAAGGTGCGTTGGTGACGGCAGGTCAAGCAATGGAAATGGCGGTGATTCAGCAAAATGATCCGATGCGTGTGGACATTACCTATTCTGCAAAAGATTTTACCCGCATGCAGAAAAAATTCCGCGATGGCACATTGATCAATCCTGTGCCGGGCGCCATTGATGACAATAATTTTACGGTTCATTTAGTGATGGATGATGGCTCAATCTATCCTCAAGCCGGTATTGTGAAGTTCTCGGATCGAACCGTAGACCCCACAACAGGCTCGATTTTAATTCAAGCGGAATTCCCCAATCCTGATCAATTATTATTGCCCGGCATGTTTGTGCGTTCAATTGTTGATCAAGGCGTTCAAAAAGATGCCATTCAGATTCCACAAAAAGCCATTTACCGTGATCCTAAAGGACAATCGTTTGTGATTGTGGTGGGCGAAGGCAACATTGCTGAGGTGCGTCCTGTGGAAATTGAGCATGCCAATGGCAATAACTGGCTCATTTCTAAAGGTTTAAATGCCGGTGAAAAAGTGGTGGTTGAAGGCATTCAACAAGTGCAAAGTATGATGCGCCGTACGGATAAAGTGCCGCTCAACATTGCCAATGATGCACCGACACAAACTCACTAACAGGGAAGGGAATACATATGGCTCGCTTTTTTATAGATCGACCCATCTTTGCATGGGTGCTTGCGATCTTAACCATGTTCTTAGGGATTTTGTCGCTGCGCTCCTTGCCAGTGGCACAATATCCTGAGATCGCACCGCCTCAAGTCTCCATTGTCGGGATGTATCCTGGGGCTAATGCCACCACGATTGAAAACAGCGTCACGCAGGTGATCGAGCAGAACTTATCGGGTTTAGATGGTTTCCGTTACATGAACTCATCGAGCACGAGCCAAGGGAGCTTTCAGATCACATTGACCTTCAATCAAGGGGTCGATCCTGACATGGCACAGGTTCAGGTGCAAAATAAGATTCAAACGGCTTTATCCACATTGCCAGAGGATGTACAGCGCCAAGGGGTGACGGTACAAAAATCCTCCGGTTCCTTCTTTATGGTGGTGAGTTTCTACTCTAAAGATGGCAAATACAGTAATGCGGACATTGGCGATTTCATCAACACCAACATTAAAGATACCATCAGTCGTATTAATGGGCTTGGGGATATTCAGTTCTTTGGTTCAGGATATGCGATGCGTGTTTGGCTCGATCCTTATTTGCTCAATAAATATGGCATGACACCGATGGATGTGTTATCGGCGATTAAAGAGCAAAATACGCAGGTGGCATTTGGGCAATTAGGGGCAACGCCCACAGTGCCTGGTCAAGAGATTAACTTTACCATCACCGCACAAACACAGCTTGAATCGGTTGGGCAGTTTGAAGACATTCAATTGCGAGTGAATGAAGATGGTAGCCAAGTGCGTTTAGCGGATGTGGCGCGCATTGAACTGGCCGCAGAGTCCACCGCATTTGATGCTAAATATAATAATCAATCGTCAGCGGCGCTTGGTTTAAGTTTAGCCTCTGGTGCGAACGCTTTAGATACGGCGCATGATGTCAAAGACACTTTAAAGCGTTTATCTGTGTTATTGCCAGAAGGCATTGATTACGCATTCCCATATGACACCACACCATTTGTTGAGATCTCCATTCACAATGTTGTCAAAACATTGATTGAAGCGGTGGCTTTGGTGTTTGTGGTGATGTATCTCTTTTTGCGTAACATTCGCGCCACCATCATCCCAACGTTGGCGATTCCTGTGGTGTTGCTCGGCACATTTGCAGTGTTAGATGTGTTTGGTTTTACCCTCAATACACTGACGCTCTTTGCGATGGTGCTCGCCATCGGCTTGCTGGTGGATGATGCGATTGTTGTGGTGGAAAACGTTGAGCGCATTATGGAAGAAGAGGGGTTATCCCCAATTGAAGCAACCCGTAAATCGATGGATCAAATCACCAGTGCATTGGTGGGGATTGCGGTTGTATTGTCGGCGGTATTTGTGCCGATGGCCTTCTTAAGTGGTGCATCGGGCGTAATTTATCGTCAGTTCTCCATCACCATCATTACAGCGATGTCTTTATCTGTGGTGTGTGCGATCATCTTCACATCTGCATTGTGTGCCACGATTTTAAAATCACCACATGACAAAACTGAACCTAAAGGCATTGGCAAACTTTTTGCCGCGGTGGGTCGTGTTGTGGATTGGCCAGTGACGAAGTTTAACAACTGGTTTGATCGCATGAATCAACGTTATCGTGGCGGGGCAACCCATGCGGTGACGCATCCTAAACGTTATTTGGTGGCATTTTTTGCCATGCTTGCGTTGATCTATTATGGTTTCTCTCGTTTACCAACGAGCTTTTTACCCGATGAAGATCAAGGCATTTTGATCGGGATGACCATTGGGCCAGATGGTACAGCGCTTGACATCACAAGCGAGATCTTAGAGCAAATCTCAAATCATGTATTGACGGAAGAGAAAAACTCCATTGATGCCATCATGGCGATTTCCGGGTTTAGTTTTGGTGGTCGCGGTGGTCAGCATGGCTTATTCTTCTTAAAGCTTAAAGATTGGAGTGAGCGTAAGGATCCGGCGCAGAAGTTAGCGGCGATTCAAAAGCGCTTAGCAGAGTATTTGCAAACCATTCCAAGCACTCAAGGTTTCGTCTTTGCACCCCCTGCCATCATTGAGTTAGGCACAGCATCTGGTGTTTCGTTCACATTGCAAAATGTGACGGGATTGCCGCATGAACAGTTCATGGGTGAAGTGATGAAGTTTATGGGCATTGTGGCCACGCAATCGAAAACCATGAATGTACAAACATTGCGCCCAAGTGGTCAGTTTGATGGGCCACAATTGCATGTGGACATTGACCAAGAAAAAGCGCGTGCGTTACAAATCACGGTGGGTGACATTAACAGCTCATTAGCCATTGCATGGGGGAGTTTGTATGTGAATGACTTTGTGGATCGTGGTCGCATTAAGAAAGTATTATTGCAAGGGGATGCAGAGTATCGCATGCAGCCAGAAGACTTTGATAAATGGTATGTGCGCAATAAAGTGGGTCAAATGGTGCCATTTAGCGCCTTTGCCAGCACTCGTTGGACACAAGGTTCGCCTCAATTGAATCGTTTTGATGGTTATTCTGCCTTCCCATTTTCCATTGAAGCAAAACATGGTTTCAGTACGGGTGAGGTGATGAATGAGATCGAAGCCTTCACGCAGCAATATTTAGATGGCGTACAAGTGCAATGGACAGACACATCCTATGAAGAGCGCAAAACAGGGAACATGCAGATTTATCTCTACATCATCTCCATTTTCGTAATCTTCCTAAGCTTGGCTGCATTGTATGAATCTTGGTCGATTCCATTTGCGGTGATCTTCACATTACCAGTGGGTGTCATTGGCGCGGTTGCGGCTGCAAACTTGGTGGACATTCAAAATGACGTCTATTTCCAAGTGGGCTTATTGACGGTGCTGGGCTTGACCTCGAAAAATGCCATCTTGATCATTGAGTTTGCCAAAGATTTGCTCTTACAAGGCAAAAACATTGTGGAAGCAACAGTGGAAGCGGCGCATCTTCGTTTGCGTCCGATCATCATGACGTCTCTTGCCTTTGGTTTTGGTGTATTGCCAATGGCACTCAGCAATGGTGCAGGTTCTGGTGCACAGAACGTTGTGGGTCGTACCGTGATTGGCGGGATGATCGGCGGGACATTATTGGTGCTCTTTTATGCGCCGGTCTTCTTCTCTTTAATCGGCAAGCGCTTTGGTCAAAAAGAGCATGCCATTTATGAGAAAAACCATGAGGATGCAGCGCACAAATAAGCCGTGGAGCCTTTAAAGACAGAGCCGCCTTCGGGCGGCTTTTTTATCTTTGCACTTCATTGAATATTTTGATTTTCCATCACGTTTCTTGTATAACATGTAGTCGTTTTGTACATGAATAATAACGATAAATCATCAAGGAGAAGCAATGCAGGATCAATATACGGTCTCTTTTACCGGTCAAGTGATTCCGGGATTTGACATTGACATCGTCAAGCGAGATGTTCAGCAAAAACTTAAAGTGCCAGCGGAGCAAATCCCTGCATTTTTTTCAGGCAAAACCATTCCATTGAAAAAGCATCTCTCGATGAATGATGCATTGACGCTCAAAAATCGTTTAGAGAATTTGGGGCTCATGATGGAGATGAGCTCTGAATCCATGATGAACCTCTCTTTTGATGTGCCAGAACCGCCGCCAAAGCTTGAGCCTTCACCGGTGACGACAGAAAAAGATCCCTATGATTATCAGCGCATCGAGCGCATGCAGGCAGAGATTGAGCGTAAACAGAGCCTAGCGCCACAGCGCATTGATCGTTATGAAGATGGGCAAGATGCGGTGCCAGAGTTCTTTTCTTTATCCTTTGATGGCCGTTATGGCCGCTTAAACTTCATCAATGCATGGGTGATTTTTTATGGCGTATTGATGCTCGCAATGGTGGTGAGCATGCTCTTTTTACCAACGTTATTCATCTTAGTTTTGCTTGTGCTGACGATGATTGCCTCAATTCGCATCATGGTGTTGCGTTTGCACGACATTAATTTAAGCGGTTGGTGGGTGATTTTTTATTTTATTCCAGCGCTCAATGTCGCATTTTTACTCTTTGTGATGCTGATGCCAGGCTCAAGTGAAGAAAACGAGTATGGCAGACCCGTACCACAAGGACCGTGGTACGGTGTGCTGATTTTATTGGTGCTCTTGCTGTTAGGCGGCTTGTTCAACGAACCGTTGCGCCAAGCTGCTGAGCGACAATCGACGACGCAAACGCGTTATTATCGTTAATCGTAGATGTTAAATGCCCATGGATCATTGTAGAAAAAGCCATTGTCCCAATCCCAAGCATTTTCAGCATCCCACGCTTGCATGCGCGCAATTTCTAATTGATTTTGCTCTTTGTAGCTTGTCCACGCCATCTTATAACAGGCTTGGAACACAGGGTTATTCACTTGTTTGACATAAGCTTTTTCAAAGGCTTTTTTCTCAGCCTCTGGCAAGTTTTGTGCTGCGGGCAATTGTGCCATTAACTCTGCGGTTTTTGGATTACATTGCTGCGCTAAACTTACTTGTGTGTCTAATAACTGTTTTTGTTGGGCAGCTTTTTCCGCAGGCGTTGTGGCGCAGGCAGATAAAATGGCACCGGCGATCAATAGAGAAGAAAATTTTAGTATTTTCATAGGTATCCTCGTTATTATCAATGGTTAATGATGGCTCAATCACTATAATCTAATTGTGACAAAATGCCAAAAAAAATCCCTTAGCATGCTAAGGGATCGATGTTTACAGTGCCCACACAACGCGCGGTTCAGCTTTTAACAGTGAGTAGACTTCATCAATCTCCTCTTGCTTTGTCACCCACACATTGACGGATAAAGATAAATATTTATCCGATGAGCTTAATTTGCGTGTGATTTTAGAGTCATCAATCGTCGGATCAACTTTTTTAAGTAAGGCAATAATGTCTGACTCAAAGTTTGGCTCATTTTTACCCGTAATTTTGAATAAAAAGTGCGTTGGAAAATCCACCAACGGTTGTTTGGTTTCAGGATTGATCATCAGTATCTCCTATTGTTCAATTATTGTGTTTCGCGGCGCCATGTGGTTTTGCCTTGCTTATCTTCAAGGACAACATTGCGCGCTTTGAGTTCATCGCGGATGCGATCTGATTCTGCCCAGTTTTTATTGGCACGGGCTTCATTGCGTTCAGCAATCAAGGCTTCGATTAAATCAGTGTCATCATCGCTTTGGTTAGGGGCACTTTTTAAGAAGTGATCCGGGTTTGCTTCTAATAAGCCTAGTACATTGCCTAAAGTTTTGAGCACCACATAATCTTTAGGATCATGATGTTTATTATAAAGATTGGCCGCTTCAAACAATAAATCAATGGCTTGTGGTGTATTGAAATCATCATCCATCACTTTGCTAAAACGCACAGCAATTGGATGATTTGGGTCAAAGGCTGGCAATTCCTCAGGTGCATCATTCAGGGCTGTGTATAAACGGCGTAAACCATTCCAAGCTTGATTGAGCAAATCATCTGAATAGTTCACATGGGTGCGATAATGGCTGTTGAGCATGAAAAAGCGCAATACTTCTGCCGGAAAATATTTGAGCACATCACGAATGGTGAAGAAATTCCCAAGGGATTTACTCATTTTTTCGTTGTTGATGTTGATAAAGCCATTGTGCATCCAGTAATTGGCCATGGGCTCTTCATGGTAACCTTCAGATTGGGCGATTTCACATTCATGATGGGGGAATTTTAAGTCCATGCCGCCGCCATGAATGTCAAAATGGTTGCCAAGAGTCTCTTTACTCATCACAGAACACTCAATGTGCCAACCTGGGCGACCTTGTCCCCAAGGCGAATCCCAGTAAGGTTCACCAGCTTTAGCACGTTTCCAGAGCACAAAGTCTAAAGGATCTTCTTTGTCAGATTGCACTTCAACGCGTTCACCTGAGCGCAATTCATCAATGTTTTGGTTGGACAATTTGCCGTAATCTTTAAAACTACGTACGCGATAATACACATCGCCATCGGGCACAGCATACGCAAGCCCTTTGCTGATCAATCCCTCAATGAGTTCAATCATGCCTGCGATGGCATCTGTGGCACGCGGCTCTGAATCTGGCGTTAATACATTGAGTTTTGCGCAGTCTTCATGCATTGCGTTGATGAATTCATCGGTCAATTCATGGATGGTGATGCCGCGCTCATTCGCACGCTTGATGATTTTGTCATCAATGTCTGTAATGTTACGCACAAAGTGCACATCAAACCCTTTGTGCATCAAGTAACGGCGGATCATGTCAAAGGCGATCAAAGAGCGCGCATGGCCAATGTGACAATAGTCATACACCGTCATGCCGCACACGTACATGCGAATTTTATTGGGCTCAATGGGGATGAAATCTTCTTGTTGGCGCGTTAAGCTGTTAAAAATAGAGAGCATAAGTGTGTCCGTGTGTTAAAAAAAATGATCTTATATCCTACCATGATGGGGACATTTCTGAAGCTTTCAATACAATAAGACTTTGGGAAACGGTCACTTTCCTATATTCTTTAAAGATGAATCATTATGATGATAATAAAGGAGCGTGAATGTTACTGCATTCCATCGAAATCCAAGGATTCAAAGGGATTCGTGAATTAACGATCAACCTCAATGATGATGTGAGCGTTTTAATTGGCGAAAATAGCTGGGGGTCATCGAGCCTCATTTCAGCCCTTGCCATGATCACAAAAGAGAACTTTCTCTATCAATGCCAACCGTATGACTTTTTTGAGGAGCGCGATTGCCCAAATGATTGCCTGCGCGTGCGTTTTATTTATCAAGAGCATCCGACAGAAAAGCCGATTTTGCCGATTTATCCTGAGCTTAAAGCCATCAGTTATCTAGACGAAGGCGACGCGCCACGCATCTGTTATGAAGTGAGCGCTCGTAAAATGCAGGACACTGTCATCACGCAGCATTGTTTTGTCGATGGCATGCGTGAACCGATTGTGGTGGATGATTTTGAAGCGCGTTTGCAATGTTTGATTGACCTCAATCCATTGTTGATTTTGCGAGGCAGCGCGGCCTATGAAGCGGTGACGCGTAAAGATAATGAGCGCATCGAGTCGTATTACAATCTTTTGGTGCAGCAATTGACGAAAGACACTCATCAATTGACCGATCGCGAGTTAGAGCAGGGCTTATATGCCGCAACGCTTCTTTTAACCTATTATTTGGTGAGTCACAAAAGTACAGAAGAGCACATCCGTAAACCGACGTTAGAAGATTGGCAGGTGCTGGATAAAATCAATGATTTATTGGATCAACTTGATAACTCGGCGGCGCGCAATGTGATGATGCGCTTTTTTACGAGCGTAATTTTCCATCGCATGGGTTATTCATTGTCTGAACATGCATTGCCGATTCTGTTTTTAAAAGATTTTGGTGGCAGCATTCATCCGACCATCATGTCTGTGGGCATGCGCTTGCTTGGCAATTTGCCCATTCAGAAAATTCTAACGAGCAACAGCAGTGATTTAATTCCGATTGTCTCTTTGCACAATGTGTTGAGGATTTCTCGTGCGGACAATGAAATCGTGGTCAATCAAGTGCTGCCAAATGTTTTATCAAAAAGCACGCAGCGCAAAGTGACGTTTCATATTTTTCATCGTCGCCCGATTGCGCTGTTTGCCCGTTGTTGGTTTTTAGTGGAAGGCGAGACAGAAATTTGGCTCTTAAAAGAATTGGCTGAAGTGTGCGGCTATAATCTCAGTGCAGAAGGCATTACGCTGGTGGAATTTGCCCAATGTGGTGTAATGCCGCTTGTGGAGTATGCACAAGCGATGGGCATTGAATGGTATGTGATGGCTGATGGCGATGCGGCCGGTAAACATTATGCAAAATTGGTGCGCACGCACTGTAAAAATAAAGATGAGTATTACCGCCATGTGACGCGATTGCCTGCGCGAGACATTGAAAATTTCCTCTTTCAAAAGGGCTTTAGCCGCGTGTACAAAGAGATTGCTTATGGTTCTGATGATTTTGTGGATAAACCCGTGCATGAGATCATTCAAAGGGCGGTGCAAAAAACATCAAAGCCAGATTTGGCCATTGCTGTGTGTGATCACGCAAGGCTGCGTGGCATGCGATCTGTGCCGTTGTTATTGCGTAAGACTTTTGAGAAGGTGATAAATTTATCAAAAGGTACGCCGCAATCATAAACCGTGTATACTATAATTATGAAGGCGATAGCAAAGATAGTGCGCCACGAAGTTACATTAAGTAACTCATGCAATTAAAAATATTAATGGTTCGAGTTTAGTATTTTAATGGGTAATATCCTTGAATATATGGCCGTAAATATATAGTATGAATGCGTCAAGTATGTTCTTTCAATTAACTTAAAAGGAGTATTAACATGGATGTTGATTTCACTTTTGGTAACTCAAAAACTGTTGGTGATCGTTTAGATGCGTTTGAAGTTGTTGGCGTAAAACCAGGCTTTAACCACCACGAAGAAAACGGCGTATCTGCTTTTGAAACAATCAATGAAAAATCTTTCCCAGGTAAATGGAAAGTGATCTATTTCTATCCAAAAGATTTTACATTCGTATGTCCAACTGAAATCGTTGCTTTTGACAAATTAGCAAAAGATTTCGAAGACCGTGATGCTGTATTAATGGGCGGTAGCGTAGACAACGAATTCTGTAAACTCGCTTGGAGACGTGATCATAAAGATTTAGACAAATTAGGTCACTACTCTTTCGCTGATGTGAAAGGTGAATTGGTTGATATGTTAGGTATTCGTGATCAAGAAGCTGGCGTTGCACTTCGCGCAACTTTCATCGTAGATCCTGACAACGTTATCCAACACGTATCTGTAAACGGTTTGAACGTAGGTCGTAACCCTTCAGAAGTTTTACGTATTTTAGATGCGTTACAAACTGACGAATTATGCCCATGTAACCGTCAAGTGGGCGGCGAAACTTTATAAGTTTTCGTTCCACACTGAATATGAGCCACGCTATTTGCGTGGCTTTTTTTTCGCCCGTGGATGAGCCGCATCAAAGATTTTCGATAAATGCCCAAAATCTAAATGGGTATAGATTTGCGTTGTGGAGATGTCCGCATGCCCAAGGAGCTCTTGCACAGAGCGAATGTCTTGGCTTGACTCTAAAACATGGGTCGCCATGGAGTGACGAAACATGTGCGGATGGACTTTCAGGCTTTTCCCCATCTTATCGGCAATGTGTTTGACCCGATTGCTCACTTGGCGGGCAGTCATGCGTGTGCCACGTTTGGTGATGAAGAGAGCTTCATCTAAGTTTTTCCATGTGGCTCTGAGCATCAACCATTGCTCAATTGCCTCTTTCGCTTTTGAGCCAAGGGGCACAATGCGTCCTTTGCCGCCTTTACCATCGATGACTTTCACCTCAAGATTGCTTAAAGAGACATGATTGAGATCTAATTGCGTCAATTCAGATAAACGCAAACCGGTGCTGTAAAAAAGCTCACAGATGGCAAAATCACGGGTTTCAAGTTCAGTCTCTGCTGTTTGATCGAGCATTTGCGTGATGGTATCTACCGCAATCACTTTGGGCAGCGATTGCTGTACTTTTGGCATTTTCACTAAGCGTGCAGGATTGGCCGTGAGAATGGCTTCCTCCACTAAATGGTCAAAAAAGACACGGATGCCCGCTAAATGAGTTTTTAAACTCGTTAAGGCTAAAGGGCGCTGAAAACACTCATGCTTTTTATCGCCTTTGTTGCGGTAGATGATGTACTTTTGCAATAATTGCTGGTCGCATTGCACCCATTCTGTCAGCCCTTGATCTTCTAGATGGCGCGCTAATTGATGGAGTGCTAAGGCTTTCGCCTCAACGCTACGTTCGCGGTAGCGCTGGGCAAACTTGGCTAAGAAATCATCAATGGTAAGCTGTAAATTACTCATAGCTGTGGCGCATGTTGCGCAACAATTGACGATCTTTTTTATCCGGGGCTTTGTCAGGCTTTGGCGTGTGCACAAGCTTACGCATTTCACGATCAGCTAAGCGTTTGGCTAAACTCTCTTCGGTTTCGTGATACAAAAGCTGAGCTTTTGGGGCAGGGCCGCGCACTTCACTCAAATCATCAATGATGATGACAAAT
Source organism: Wohlfahrtiimonas chitiniclastica DSM 18708 (assembly GCF_000375345.1). Lineage (GTDB taxonomy): Bacteria > Pseudomonadota > Gammaproteobacteria > Cardiobacteriales > Wohlfahrtiimonadaceae > Wohlfahrtiimonas > Wohlfahrtiimonas chitiniclastica. The sequence goes on from NZ_AQXD01000002.1 coordinate 79,573, forward strand.
GTTTCGCCCGCTTTTTCGATGACAAGCGTATCCCCGATTTTAATCAGGCGGGCAGGTTTGGCATTGTCACCATTGACGCTCACTTGGTGTTTTTCAATCGCTTCGACTGCTAAACGACGCGTCTTATAAAAACGCGCCGCCCATAACCATTTATCGAGTCTCATGGCTCGGCTCTGCTTGTGAAGAAGTTTCTTCAGCATCAGCTGCTTGCGCTTCTAATGCCTCTTCTTCTTTTTCAGACAAAGTGATGTTGAGTTCAAGGACATCAAAACCATCTTCTTTATCCATTGCCACTTTGATTTGATCACCATCAATGGACATGTATTTACGCACCACTTCTAAAATGTCTTGCTGCAACGCTTTTAAGAAATCCGGTTGCTGAGACGGTGAGTTTTGGTTGCGCTCATGGGCGACGATGATTTGTAAACGCTCTTTAGCGATGGATGCTGAGGCTGTTTTCTTTCTTCTTTTAAATAACGCGCTGAACATGCTTTAACCTCCAAACAGTCTTTGGAAGAAACCTTTTTTCGTCGCTTCAATGAAGCGATGGGGCTTATCTTCGCCAAGGAAGCGTGCCACGATATCTTCGTACGCTTGTCCGGCATCGGATTCAGTTTCTAAAATGACAGGTGTACCCGCATTCGAGCACTGTAATACGGCTTCTGACTCTGGCACAACGCCAAGGAGTGGAATGCCAAGAATTTCTAACACGTCGGTCACAGAGAGCATGTCGCCAGATTCTGCGCGCTCAGGGCTGTAGCGGTTTAACACAAGATGTTGTTTGACCTCTTCACCATTTTCAGCTTTTTTGGTTTTGCTTGCTAAAATGCCTAAGATGCGGTCAGAATCTCGCACAGAGGAAACTTCTGGGTTTGTGGTCACAATGGCATCATCTGCATAATACATCGCAAGTTGCGCACCTTTTTCGATGCCCGCAGGCGAATCACAGATGATGAATTTAAAATCCATCTCTTTTAAGCCATTGATGACTTTTTCTACGCCTTCTGTGGATAAAGCATCTTTATCACGAGTTTGGGAAGCTGGCAAAATGAAAAGATTTTCAAGACGCTTATCTTTAATGAGGGTTTGTTGAAGGGTCGCTTCATCATTGACCACATTCACAAAGTCATAAACAACGCGACGCTCACAGCCCATGATTAAATCAAGGTTACGCAAGCCCACATCGAAATCGATGACCGCTGTTTTATGACCGCGTTTTGCCAAACCTGCTGCGATGCTAGCACTTGTTGTGGTTTTGCCAACGCCACCTTTACCTGAAGTTACAACTATTACACGTGCCACGTTTTTACTCCTAAGTTTTATGTTTAAAATTCTTTGGTCAATGGTTCAATGATCAATTCATCTTTATCCAAATAAATTTGTACCGCCTTGCCACGCCAATCTTCGGTGAGTTCTTCGATCACTTTATATTTTCCGGCGATGGAAACAAGCTCAGCTTCTAACGATTGACAAAAAATTCTAGCCAAAGTGTTGCCTTTAACGCCCGCTAATGCGCGGCCACGCAAAGGGCCATAAATGTGAATGTTGCCATCTGCTAGAACTTCAGCGCCTGTATTGACGGTATTGATGATCACTAAATCACCATGGTGATACACCTGCTGACCTGAACGAATGTGGCTTGAGATCAATTTAACAGGATCAGTCGCCACTTCAACAGTTTTTTCTGCCACTTTAGCCGCTTCAACCTTTTCTTGTGCCGCTTTTTTATCTTGTTCGGCTTTGTCGTATCTTGGTTGAATGTTCGGGAAAATGGGCCAGCCGCTGCGTTTAGCTTGTGCGAGCAAATTTTTTGGAATGTTATGGAGTGCCACCGGAATGATGCCTTGGTTCGTCAATAAATTCTTGAGCCACGCAAAATCTAAGTGGTGCGTGTTTTCCGGTAATTGGCTTAAATCAACAATGATGGGCAATTGTTGAAAAAACTCAGCAGACTCTGAAACTTTTGCATTCAGAGACTGTTCAAAATCTTTTAAGTCGTTTGACTGTAAATGAAGAACGGTCAAAGTGAATAGACCGCCCTTCAATTGAAAACAAGGTTTAGACATGAAGAATAAATCCTAATTAGTGATCGTGACCACCTGCATGGACGTGACCATGTGCCAATTCTTGTTCTGTTGCATCACGAACATCCACAACATCAACGTCAAAGTTCAATGTTTTGCCCGCTAAGAAATGGTTCGCATCTAAAGTGATGTCATCGCCTTCTACGCTTAAGATCACAAAATGACGTTGATGACCATTTTCTTCTGCTGCGATCATGCCGCCTGCTTGAATGTCATCAGAATCTTTAAAATGTTGGCTGCGGCTGATCACAAATACGTTTTCATCGCTGCGAAGCCCGTAACCTTCTTCAGGTGTCACGCTAAATGCGATGTTTTGACCAGCTTCTACACCGGCTAAAGATTTTTCAAAGCCAGGGATCATCATGCCAGCGCCGTGGATGTAAGTTAATGGTTGCTCTTGACCTTTGTTGCTGTCGATCACATTACCTTGGTCGTCTGTTAATGTATAGAAAACAGATACCACTTTATTCGGTGCAATGCTCATTATAAAATCCTTTCAGTTTTTCGGTTTATAAGTCTCTCACTATACAGCAAACAGTTGCCAACAACTAGATGCAATCGTTGCTTTTTGTCATAAATAAGCTCCCTTTTAGGGATAAAAACACCTATAATGGCAATAGTTTTTGTGTAGGGGATTATCAATGAGTCAAAAAACATTAAAGCAGTTAGCCGCCGAAAAAGCGTTGACATACATTTCAAAAGGCGAGCGTTTAGGTGTGGGCACAGGCTCCACTGTTGACTGCTTAATTGCGTTATTACCAGAGGTTCGTCATCACATTGATGTGGTGGTTTCAAGCTCTGAACGCTCAACAGAACAATTGCTTGAATTAGGATTTAAAGTGTTGCCAATGACGGATGTGGAATCGCTCACATTGTACATTGATGGCGCCGATGAAATTAATGACAAATTACAGATGATCAAAGGTGGTGGTGCCGCTTTGACGCGTGAAAAAATCGTGGCAGCGCATGCAGATCGCTTCATTTGTATTGCCGATCAATCTAAATATGTGGATGTATTGGGTAAATTCCCATTGCCTGTGGAAGTGATTCCGATGGCGCTTGGCCATGTGCAACGCGAGTTGAACAAATTAGGTGATGCGCGCGTGCGTGAAGGCGTGATCACAGACAATGGCAATCCGATCATTGATGTGTTTGGCTTAGAGATTACAGATCCCGTTGCCCTTGAAACCCACATTAATCAAATCGTGGGCGTGGTGACCAACGGTATTTTTGCCCATCGCCCAGCAGATGTGTTAGTACTAGCGACTGACAATGGCGTTCAAGTGATTGAGGCAAAATAAGTGCTACCCAAATCTTTTCTTCAAAACGCATTTTTTGTGGTGGCCATTGGCGGTTTAGCCTATGTTTCGATGACGTTGTACAACGAAAACAATGCGCTGACTTCGGAAAAATCACCGTTTCCACTCTTTGAGATCAAAGGGTATGATTTGGTGCGTTTTGATGCAAAAGGTGATCGCATTTATACGATTAAGGGCCCTGAGTTAGAGCATTATGACGATGATCGGGGCTCGACATTACAGCATCCGTTTTTAACCCATTTTACTGATCAAGGTGGCATTGATTGGACGGCGCGCAGCGATGAAGCGATCGTCAATGAAGATCAATCCTTGATTACGATGAATGAAAACGTGGTGCTCACAAAATACAATGCTGAGAATGCGAAAACCACCGTATTGAACACCTCGCAATTGTATGTCCATAATAAGGGCGAAAAAGTCACCAATGATGTGTGGACCAAAATCCGCTCTTATCCGAACAACACCATCGAAGGCATTGGCCTCATTGGCTATCCGAATCTCGGGCAGTTCAACTTATTAAAGGATGTTCACAGTTATTATGAAACCATTCAAGATGAAAACACTCAGTAGTTTGCTCGTGGCTTTTGGATTGTGCACGATGGCGCATGCCTTGCCAGAAGACAGTGCTGAACCCATTAAAATCACCTCAGATACGGGCGGTTATGATCATCAGATCAACGAAGGCTTTTATGATGGCAATGTGGTGATGGTGCAAGGCACATTAGAGATTCATGCCGATCATGCTCAGTTTAAAATGGTCAATGATGAACTTGAAGAGGTGATTGCTAAAGGCAATCTCATCAAAATTAAATATCTCCCTGAAGCCAATAAACCTTGGGTGTTTGGGGAAGGTGAGCGCTTAGAATATTATCCTAAGAAAAATCTATTGGTGCTTAGCCAACGCGCAAAACTCACCCAAGAAGATGATGTGGTGGAAGCCAATCGCATTGAATATGATACTGTCAATAAAAAAGTGCGCGCATTGAGCAATCAAAAATCTGATCGCGTCTTCTTTGAAATCAAGCCAAAAGGAAAATAGCATGCAATTGAGAGCCAAAGAACTCGTTAAGCGTTTTAAAAAACGCACCGTGGTCAATGGGGCTTCATTCCATGTGGACAGCGGTGAGATTGTGGGTTTGCTTGGCCCAAATGGTGCAGGGAAAACCACAAGCTTTTACATGACTGTTGGGTTGATTGTTGCCGATGAAGGGCATGTATTTTTAGGCGAGCACGACATCACAAAATTACCGATGCATGAGCGCGCCCATCGTGGCATTGGTTATTTGCCACAAGAAGCCTCCATTTTCCGTAAAATGACCTCGCGCGATAATATTTTAGCCATCTGCCAAACCCGTAAAGATTTGACGAAAAAAGAACAGCACGAATTGGCCGATCAGTTGCTGGAAGATTTTAAAGTGACGCACATTGCCAACTCGCTTGGCATGTCGTTGTCAGGCGGGGAACGTCGCCGCGTGGAGATCGCAAGAAGCCTTGCGCTCAATCCCAAATTTTTACTGTTAGATGAGCCCTTTGCCGGGGTTGATCCTTTATCGGTTGCGGACATTCAGACCATTATTTTAGAGCTGTCCGCGCGCGGCATTGGGGTTTTGATCACAGATCATAACATTCGTGAAACGCTCAGTATCTGTCAGCGTTCGTACATTTTAAGCGGTGGGCAGGTGATTGCCGAAGGTTCAACAGCTGAGCTTTTAGACAATCAGATCGTGCGCACTGCCTATTTAGGGGATAATTTCTCACTGTAATCATGGCTGAATTTCTCTTTTACGATTATGAAACCTTCGGGATTTCACCAAAATATGATCGCATTGCGCAATTTGCGGCAATCCGCACGGACAGCAATTTCAACATCATTGGTGAACCCATCAATATTTATTGTCAGCAAGCGGACGATTATGTCCCCTCGCCTGAAGCCATTTTAATCACGGGCATTACGCCAGATTATTGTAATGAGCACGGTTTGCCTGAACATGAATTTGCCCGCAGGATTTATGATGAGTTCATGAAGCCTGATACTTGCGTGATGGGATTTAACTCCATCCGCTTTGATGATGAGATGACCCGTTATCTCTTTTATCGTAACTTTTTTGATCCCTATGCATATGCATGGAAAAATGGCAACAGCCGCTGGGATGCTTTAGATTTAGTGCGTGGTGTGTATGCCCTTCGTCCTGAAGGGATTGAGTGGCCAAAGATTGATGGTAAAACCAGTTTAAAATTAGAATCGCTCACAAAAGCGAATGGTTTAAATCATGACAATGCTCACGATGCCTTAAGTGATGTTTATGCCACGATTGATGTACTCAAGCTCATCAAAGAGAAGCAGCCGCGCTTTTATGATTATTTCTATCAGCACCGCCGCGCTAAAGATCTCGTGCCCATCATTGAGCAGCATTTTGGGCGACCGTTGGTGCATGTTTCTGGCATGTTTGGGGAACACAATGGTTATCTCTCTGTCGTTGTGCCACTTACTATGCATCCTTGGAATAAGAATGCTGTTGTGGTTGTGGATTTACGCGGCGATTTAGATGAGTTGCTCAATTACAGCGCTGAAGAGATTAAAGCGGCGATGTACACAGCGAATGAAGATCTTGGCGAAGGCAGAAGCCGCGTGCCATTAAAGCTCATTCATCTTAATAAATGCCCGATCATTTCACCTGTGAATGTTTTAAAATACACAAAAAATTTATATGGGTTAGACCTCAATGCCGCGCTTGATAAAGTCGCCATTGTCAATGGTCACCATGCGGAGCTTGAACGAAAAGCGCGCGAAATTTTTGCGCCAACAACTGCGCCCTCTTATGATGATCAGCCGTTATTGTCCCGTGTAGAATCGATGTTGTATGATGGCTTTTTTGAATTCAGCGATAAAAAAATCATGGAAGAGATTCCTTATTTATCCGAAGAAGCGTTGAAAAATAGCCATTATCAATTTAAAGATGCACGCATTGCGCCGTTGCTCTTTTTGTATCGTGCAAAAAACTTTCCGATGAGCTTAACGAGTGAAGAGTATCAAGAATGGGAAGCGTACTGTGATGCACGCCGTGAGCGCACGCTTTGTGAACAGCAAGCTGTGTACACGGCTAAAGTCGCTGAATATGCGAATGATCCTGTGAAATCGAAGCTGCTGGCCGATTGCCGCTCGTTATATTTTGAATGATGTATGAGTGAATTTTCTTTTGCATCCATCAATGCGGCAAATTTAGGTGAATGGTCTGATGAATCGCGCATTGATGCCTTTGTGACGTCGATGGTGATGGATTTAGGCGCACCTTTGATCATCGCCATTCAAGAGATTGGGGCAGCGGCAATGGGTGATGAACCGGTCAAAGCGCTGGTTGCCGATACCATCATTCAAAAATTAGCCGCCCATCAATGGACGTATCATTATGCGGACATTGCCCCAATGCCAGAAACCACGGGCGGCGCTGAAAATATGAACATTCGCTGTGGCTTTTTGTATCGCGCACCTGTGGAGCTCAGAAGTTTGCAGCAAATTGGCGCGGATTCACCTTTTTTCATTGGCAGTGATGAACTCGATTGTGTGGCATCGCGTTTACCGCTTGTGGGCGAATTTGTGTATCAAAATGATGTGATTTACATCATCAATTGCCACCTCAAATCCATGAGCTTAAAAAATCAAACGAAAAAGCAGGCAAAAAAGCAGCGCAATCAGCAATCAAAAGTGGTGGCAGAATTCATAGAAGCCCATGATCTCAAAGCCCATCCGCTGATCATTGCCGGCGACATGAATGACACATTTAACAGTAAAACCGTGCAAGCGATCGCAAAGCTTGGATTTGAGAGTGTGCATGCACAATTGAAATATCAAATCTATACATATAAGTATCAGAAAAAACCGATTTTACTCGATTATATTTTGTACAATGAACATTTTACGGATGTCGAAGGTGCCATTGCACACATCAATACTGATCCAATGAATGAACGCCGCTACAGCGACCACGATCCGATTTTAATGACGGGGCAATTATGTTCAAAGTGATGATGACATTGCTGCTCGCGCTTGGCATCAGCTATGCAGATAGCTTTGAGGATGCCATCGCCGCTTATGATCGCCATGATGATGTGGAAGCCGCGCATTTGTTCAGTGAATTGTCCGCCCTTGGGCATGTGGATGCAAGCAATAATCTTGCCACGCTTTATCAAACAGGGCGCGGTGTGCCACGCAATTATGTCAAGGCGGCAGAGCTCTATCAAAAAGCAGCGGCAGCTGGGCACGTGGATGCGGCCTTTAATTATTCCACACTGTTGCGTTTAGGCATCGGGCAAGCAAAAGACATGAGTGAAGCGTATGCTTGGTCTGTGATTGCAGCGCGCCATGGCGCGAGTGATTTGGTGGCGTATCGTGATGCTTTGGCCACAAAATTGACGAAAGAGGATTTAGAGAAAGGTTCTGAGTCTGCCCAAAAGATGTTAGAAGGCTTGATGGAGTATGAAGTCTCTATCGGTTGGTTGTTGCCGAATAATGTGCGCATTGCCGCGCGAGAAACACCCATTCCAAAACCGATTGATCGCATTGAGCGTCTCAACTCTGAAGGTGAAATCACCATCATTCAAGAAGAGGTGCAAAAGATCACTGAAGAGAATCATCATGTGGCATCTGCACCAAGCTATAAAGCCACGTTTGTGACGCTACCATTGCAGCTTAATCGATATGGATTGGTTGGCTATCGCCCAATGCTCAACAGCAGCCGTTACAGTACCGAGATGATTTTGCGTCCGCGGCGCATGATCGGTGAGCGTGCTGTACCCATTGTGGAAGCATTCGACATTGATGAAAAACTTGTGCCGGTGTTTCAAAGTTTAGCAAACAGTTATGGCGTGCACATCAATGATATTGTCAGAGCGGTGCAGCGCTTAAATCCTGATGCATTTGAGGCGGATTTACCGCTGCGTCTTAAAGACCCTGATGGGCGCTTGGTCATTCCAAATTATTCGCAGGTGAAGGATGTTTAAATGTCACGCGTTGCCAAAATATTTCATGGGCTGTATCCGAAACGGTGTTTGATCTGTCATGAAACAATGACATTAGAGCGCTATGTGTGCGCATCTTGCCATGGCACGTTGTGGCCAGTTGCAGATTATTGCACGACTTGCGGCGGCGATTTAATTGCGGATGTTGGTTGTTTGCACTGTAGTGATGAGTCGCAGCCCGCCATTGATCACATCATCATGGGTTATCATTATCAGGATGCGGTGCGCACTGCGATTGTGGGCTTAAAATTCAATCGTCAGCTCTATATGGTCAGAGCACTCAGTGAATGGATGAATGGCGTGATTTTGATGCATCAAGGCTGGTTATCAACCGTTGATGCCATTGTGCCGATGCCAGTTGATCGCGTGCGTTTAGCAGGAAGGGGCTTTAATCAAGTCCATGAGATTGCCAAAGCACTGCAGCCTGCGTTACAAGCTCCGATTTTATCGAATGTACTCCATAAACGTGCATTGACCATTCCGCAAAGTGGGCTCAATCGGCAGGCGCGTTTGACGAATTTAACCGATGCATTGTCTGCAAATGCAGTCAGTGGGCATTTATTGCTCCTCGATGATGTGATGACCACAGGGAAAACCTTGCAGCATGCGGCGCGTGCATTAAAAGATGCCGGTGCGCAAACTGTAACCGCATTGGTGATTGCGAAAGCATGAAAAAATGGTATACTTTGTTGGTGGGTGGATTTCTGGAGCATTCGTGTTCAATATGTCTAAGTCCCCTTGATCCTAAGTATATATCGAAGATATATTACTAGATGCCGGTGAGCAGGCTGATCTCGAATCAGAAGCCTAAGGCATTTAAACTTATATCCATTTGAACCGTTCGGTTCAAGGGTATGACATACTTAACGGTACTTTGGGATCCACTCCAATCTATGAATCAGCAAGCTACGATTCGTGCGCGAATCATCAAAGAGCGCAACCACTTAGATGCCAACACTCGGCATCAGCAGCAAGTGGCATTTAATCAACATTTATCATCATTTTGTCAACGATTTTCATCCCTTGGCATCTATTGTGCTGTGCGTGGGGAAATTTCGGTGGATGTGTTAAGGGCGACTGATAAAGCGATTGCCTTACCTAAAATTAATTCTCACAATCAATTGGTGTTTGTGGCAGATCAAGCAGATGAATTGTGGGCAAAGGGCGCATTTGGTATTCCTGAGCCGACTTCAAAAGAGGTGGCAATATTGCCTGAAGCCTTCATCATTCCACTGGTGGCGATTGATCAATGGGGAACGCGCATTGGCATGGGCAAAGGCTATTATGATCGTTATTTAGCGAATCTTCCCGCATCCATCATTAAAATAGGGGTGGGATTTGATTGCCAAAGGGTGAGCGAAACCATTGAGCGTCAAGCACATGATGTGCCGATGGATTATTTCATTTCTCCAAGTGGAATTATAGATTTTTCCACCAAATGACAGACATAAAAAAACACCTAGCAAGCTAGGTGTTTTAAATAACTGAAAAACTCAGTTATTTACCAACAACGCCATTGATCACAACGTCAACGCGGCGGTTTTTCGCACGGCCTTCAGCTGTTTCGTTTGTAGCGATTGGGTTTTCTTTACCGTAACCTTTTGTAGTGATGATGCTTGGAGAAACACCATTTTCTACTAAGTAAGCTTCAACAGCTTTAGCACGACGCTCAGACAAACCTAAGTTGTATTGTTGGCTACCGATACCGTCTGTGTAACCTGCTAAAGAGATTGATCTAACTTTAGCGCCATCTTGTTTGATTTGAGCTGCTAATTTGTTCAATTCTGCTTTACCCGCTGGTTTTAATACAGCTTTGTCAAAATCAAAGAAAGTATCCGCGCTTAAAGAAACACTTCTAGCACCACAGCCAGGAGTACCATCTAATACTAATACGCATTCGCCTTGACGATCTCTTACGAAATCACCTTGTCTGTCAACCAAACCTTCTAGTTGAGCCATTGCTGATGTAGAAGCAACAAGCCCAGCAATTACTAATGTAGTTAATTGCTTTTTCATATTTAACCTCCAATAAGGACTTAAACTAAATAAAAAATCAACACTAGTTATAAGTGTAAATATATTCAGCGCAAGAATAACACAACTGATGTCAGAATGATACCGCATTTTTGANAAAAAAAATACACTTTTGTGTCAAAAATGAAAATATATTATCCTGAATCATACAAATTTTTAGAATCACTTTTCAGTAGAATGGCATGATTTTATAAAATTTGTATGGTTTTCAGTGAATTATTGGTTTTACGCCGATTCTTCTCCTAAACGATAAAGTGACGCATAAATGTTGTTTTTTTCCAACAATTCTTGGTGTGTGCCCATTTCGACAATTTTACCTTGTTCAAAAACAACAATCCGATCGGCTTGTTCGATGGTGCTCAAACGGTGCGCAATGATGATGGTGGTTGTATCTTCACTGAGCACTTTAATGCTCTCTTGAATGTCAAATTCGCTCTTCGTATCTAAGCTGCTTGTGGCTTCATCGAGGATCAAAATCGGCGCTTTCTTATATAAGGCGCGCGCAATGGCAATGCGCTGACGCTGCCCGCCAGAGAGTTTGGCGCCATTTTCACCCACATGTGTGTGTAAACCTTCTGGCATCGCGCTGATGAATCCCCAAGCATTGGCATTTTTAGCCGCTGCTTCGATGCGCTGCCAATCAGGATTAGGATCACCTAAGGCAATGTTGTTTGCTAATGTATCGGCAAAGAGCACCACATGCTGGCTCACATAACTGATGTGTTGACGATAATCGCGTAAAGAGAGTTCAGCCACATTATAACCATCCACCAAGACTTTACCTTCCGTTGGTGTATAAAAGCCGGCAAGGAGATTGGCAAAGGTGCTTTTTCCGCTGCCAGAAGCACCGACAAGGGCAACCGTCTCTTTCGGGCGAATTTTGATGGAAAGATCTTTAAAGATGTGCGCCAAATCATCCCCATAACGAAAGCCCACATGATCAAAGCGAATGTCGCCAGAGATGTGTAACGGCAAATGCTCAGGATTGTGATGAGTCGCTACGTCCTTTTCAATTGGTGCATCAATGAGGCTAAAGACACTTTCTGCACCCGCTAAACCGCGTTGTAACGATTCATTTAAGCGCGTTAAACGTTTAATCGGGTTGAGTAAACCCACCATTGCGCCAAGGGTGGTTAAAAATGCACCGGGCGTTAAACCATCAGGGCTCACTTGATGCGCCGCATAACTGATGATGAATGCAATACAAAACACAATCAGTAGCTGCACAAGTGGGCTTGCGATTTCAGAAGCCACCATGATTTTCACATTCACGCGTTGCAACTGCTCGTTGGTTTTCTCAAAGCGTTCGCGCGTAAAATCATAAGCGTTAAACAGTTTGATCTCTTTATTGCCGCGAATGGTCTCTTCGGTGATGTGATTGAGTTCGCCCATTTCAGATTGCGCGCGGTGAGAGAGTTTACGCAAGCGCTTAGAGACAATGCGAAGCGTAATGGCAATGAAGGGCGCAACGATGAACATCACTAAACTGATCTGCCAGCTGTTATAAAACATCACAAAGAGTAAACCGATGATCGCAGCGCTGTCTTTAATGAGCGTCACTAAAGCAAAGGAGCTGATGGTCAAAAGCTGATTGACGTCAAACGTCAGTTTAGAGAGTAGGGCGCCTGAGCTTGTTTTATTGTATTCGGCAATCGGTAAGGTGATCAGGCGATCAAACATCTGTTGGCGCAGCGTTTTAATCACTTTTTGGGCAATGAATTGCATCCCGACATTCCCAAAAAAGCCAAAGGCGCTTTTAATGAGGAAAACGCCGATTAAAATGAACGGCATCATTTTAATGAATTCAGGGTCTTTATCAAAAAAACCTTGATCTAAAATGGGCTTTAAAAGGGCAAAAAGTCCCGCTTCGAGCATGCCGGATAAAGCGATGGCCACCAATGCGAAGATCAAAATGCCTTTGCGCTGACTGGTGTAGGTCAATAAGCGTTTATATAGTTGAAGACTCGAGGTTTGCATAATTCTGGGGCATCAAAATAAAATAATTATGCCACAGATAGCAAAAGCGCACTGAAAGAATCTTCCGGTGCGCTTTGATTTTGCTTGAAATTGTGCAAAAAGGCTTAGTAGATGATCTCTACGCGGCGGTTTTGTGCCCAAGAACCTTCACCTGAACCACCCACAGCAGGGCGCTCTTTGCCATAGCTGACGATGCGGATTTGGTTGGGATTGACGCCTTCTGACGTCATCAATGTGGACACCGCTTTTGCACGGCGTTCACCTAAGCCGATGTTGTATTCGCGGGATCCGCGATCATCGGTGTGGCCTTCTAAGATAATGCCACGTGATGGGTTTTTACGAAGCTCAGCTGCATGCGCACTCACGACATTGTAAGACTCTTGGCGTAAACGGTCGGAGTCAAAGTCAAAGTAGATGATGCGATCTTCTGTGCCGCGTTTACCATACATAGAATCATAGTAGGTGCTTGCCTGTTCGCCATTGTAGCCTGTGCCAGCGCCGCCATTGACGCTGCCATAACCACCATCGCCATATCCATTCTCACCACTGCCTGATGTGGAAGAACAAGCAGCAATGAAGGTAGAAAGGCAAACGATGCCCAAAAGCTTGAGACTACTTTTTTTCATGGTTTCTCCCAATTAAATAATTGATCGGTACATTTTCGTGATTAATTAGACCAAGCTGGCTCTCGAACATCTGAAGCGTTGCTTGAGAATTTTTGCGTGACACTGCCATCGTTAGACACAGCGTTCAAACCGCCCACACCATTGGCATAAATGATCATGTGACCATTGCTAGAGAAGCTTGGTGCTTCATCTTTGCCGCCATTGGTTAAGCGTTTGGTTGCGCCGGTTTGTAAGTCGATGATGGCAATCCCAAAGCCATTGCCGCCACTGCCACGATTCATCACTGCTAAATAGCGACCATCATTGGAAATGGAAGGGCTCGCATTGTAGTTGCCTGAAGTGGAAACACGTGTCGGTGTGCCACCATTTGGCGTCATGCGATAAATTTGTGGTGCGCCTGTTCTGTCGGAAGTAAAGTAAATCATGTTGTCTTTACCCCAAACTGGTTCTGTATCAATGCTTGCATTGTTGGTTAAACGTGTTAAACCTTTACCATAAATGTCAGAGGTGTAAATTTCAGGGTTACCATCTTTAGACAAAGTGAATACTAAACGTGAACCATCTGGCGACCATGAAGGTGCACCATTGATGCCCGGTAAATCTAACACAACGTGACGCTTGCCTGAGTAAACATCTTGCACCACGATTTTACTTTTCTTACCTTCTAATGAAGAGTAAGCAATTGAGCGACCATCAGGAGACCATGCAGGCGATAAAATGGGTTCGTTAGAGTTAAAGATGGTGCTTGGATATGCGCCATCTGCATCTGAAACAATCAATTGATATTGACGACCATTTTTCGCAACATACGCCACTTTCGTATCAAAGGAACCTTTGACACCTAAGATCTTCTCATAAATGGCATCGGCCACTTGGTGTGCGGTTTTACGCCATTGGCGTTCATTGTTTGCACCCACTGTGTATACACGCTGAAGCATCGATTGCTTAGAGAATGTATTCACTAAATCCACAGAAATCTGATTGCCACGCACCGTTAAAAACACTGCATATTGCACGCCGCGCTGCATCCAAGCTTCGCTATTGATGGCCGCAGGGCCGGCTGTGGGTTCCGGTGAGTTTTTAGAAGGCAATGCAATGAAGCGCCCAGAGCGTGCTAAGTCACCACCTGCCACTTGCTCAACAAAGTTACCGAGTTGATCATTTGAGTAAAGCACAATCGGAATGGCGTTACTCGCTGATTTCGTCACCTGAATTTTTAATTGGGCATGACTTAAGGTGATCAAAGATAACAGCGAGAAGAACAACCAAAATGAGAGTTTGACGACATGTTTTTTCATTGTTACACCCCTTGAGATGATTTTATGATTCGTTAAGAGCCCAGATGCTGCTGAGATTGCGCCAGTATTCGTGGCAATCCATACCGCAACCAAAAACGTAGCGATCCGGCACATCTAATCCAATATAGTCTACTTTAAAGTTTTTAGGTTTACGAGTGTGCACTTTATTAAATAATGTGGCAGTGTACACTTTTGTTGCGCCCATATCTGTTAAAGCGTGTGTGATCGCTTCTAATGTATTGCCTTCATCAAAGATGTCATCGACGAGCAATACAGGGCGACCTGCTACAGGAATGCTTGGCGGTGCTACCCAATGTAATTCACCGCCAGTGGTTTCACCGCGATAACGGGTGGCATGTAAATAACCAATTCTAAATGGGAAATTTAAACGAGATAACAATAAACCGCCCGGAATCAGCGCACCATTCATCACCACTAACACCACAGGATCTGCATCATGGAGATCTTTTTCGATCACCACAGCCATTTGATCAAGCGCATCATTAACCGCTTGAGCTGAGATGATTTCTTCGGAGTTCGCAAGGATTTGTTGCGCCTTATTGTCGGGATTTGACATGAATTTTACCTATTTAGATGATTAAACTAACGAATTTTGTGTTTCGGGGCAGCGGTGTAGTGCGCCAAAATTTTATTGACGGTTTCGCTGTCGCCTTCTTGCTCAAGAGTTTTGAGCAGGTTGATCAGAGGATGCAGGACACGATTGCTCATTTGTGTGACCACTTGGTCAATCACATCGTCCATCGGCTGAGTCTGTTCACGGTGAGTCAGTTGCTTCGCTTTACGCAACGTGACGCCTTTTTGCTCATCCACATAGTGGAAGATGGCTTGTAAATGAACCGATAAGTCTGCCAGTTGCAGCCAATCGTCCCATTCAGACACACTGCGTTGAATGTAGGTTTCAGCTTCTTTTGCCGCAGCTTCGCGTGATTGATAGTTCTTTTCAACGATCTTATTGAGATCATCAACGGAATATAAGTAAATGTCATCGAGCTCATTGACGTTTGCATCAATGTCGCGGGGCACAGCAATGTCCACCATTAAAATGGGTTTATTGCGACGGGCTTTTAAAGCACGTGCTGCCATCTCTTTAGAAATGAGGGAAAAAGGCGCGCCTGTTGAGGCGATGACAATGTCCGCCTTTTCTAATAATTCGGGAATGGCTTCTAAAGGATGCACGGTGGAGGGAATCGCTAAACGTGCGCTCATCTCTTTTGCGCGGCTTTCTGTGCGGTTGGCAATGGCTAAGGATTGAATGTTCGCTTCAATCAAATGCTCTGCGACTAATTCAATGGTTTCACCAGCGCCAACTAAGAGCGCGCGCTGCTCAGAGAGATCAAAGATCTGCTTTGCCATTTGCACAGCGGTGTACGCAACAGAAATGGTGTATGCACCAATGTTGGTTTCTGTGCGGATTTTTTTAGCCGTCTGAAAAGCGAGCTGAAAGAGCCGATTGAGGGTTTTGCATAAGGCATCGGCTTGCTTTGAGTACTCAAAAGCATTGCGAAGCTGCCCCATGATTTGCGGCTCGCCTAAAATAAGGGAGTCTAACCCAGCGGTGACGCGCAACAAATGCGCCACAGCGTCGTTATTTTCATAGTAATAGTGATACTGTTCGATGGTTTCCATGGAGATTTTTGCATGCTCTGTCCAGAGGGCAAAAAAGTCCTGCACGGGCACAGTTAAATCATCAATATAAAATTCTGTGCGGTTACATGTGGAAAGAATGACAGCGCCGGTCGCCCACCCATTATTTTTGAGTGTGTGTAAAAATTGTGGCACTTTTTCAGGCAATACGGAAGCTTGCTCGCGAATTTCAACGGGAGCAGCCTTGTGATTGATGCCGAGAGCTATTACTGTCATTGGTGGTTTGAATAATAGAAAGAGTGAATTCGTAAAAGTTGCATATCTTAGCAAATTTTACGCCATTCTACATCTAAAAGAAAACGATCGTTAGAGGGATTGATATAAGTCGCGTAATTTTTCCTGACTCAATTCGATGGTATCGGTGATCGGTGCAATCTGGGCTTGATCTTTCGGTGTGCTCAGAATCTCTAGGACTTTGTGATAAAGTTCAGGCAAATGATTGGGTGAAATGCGCCCATTTTCATAAAAGCGCGATAAATTTTCCCCAACGCCGCCATAATTAAAACCAATCACGGGCGTGCCGCAGGCAAGGGCTTCGAGCACCGTTCGTCCATACGATTCAGGCTTTGTGGTGAGGGATAATGTGATGTTGGCCCGTGTATAAATCGCAGCCATCTCATCACAAGTGCCATACCAAAGGATGGATTCTGTGAGCCCTTTTGCGGCAATGAGTGCCTTCATCTCTTCATAAAATGGGCGATTGCGTGCATCATAACCGCCCACAATTAAGGCTTTAACATGCGAAATGCCATTATCCTTAAGCTTTGCCATGAGCTCAATTAAAAGGGGAATGCCTTTAATGCGAGTGATGCGCCCCGCGAGCAGCAAAATTTGATCCTGCTCAGTGATGCCAAGGGTTTGAAGATGCGATTTCATTGCATCTGGCACTTTAACATTTCGATGAAAGATATTTGGGTCAATGCCTTGGGTGATGATGGCAAAGCGATTCACATCCGCGCGTGGATAAGCATTGATTAAATAATCTTCTAGCGCTTTCGACACCACAATCACGCGATCAGCCTTGAGCATCTGTTCACTGTAGCGGCTGATGGAATTGAAACCATGCACAGTGGTGACAATGTGCGGGCGAATCTTGACGCGCTTTAATGCAAAATGCACCAGCCATGCTTGCAAACGTGAATGAATGTGAATGATGTCCGGCGCAATCTCATCAATGAGCTTGGCAAGTTTGCCAATTTGCAGCACTGAGCGCAGATTCTTTTTTTCAATGGGTAAAGTAAAGTGCGTTGAACCGGCTTTTTCTAGGCGTGAAACCAAGCGCCCACCGCTTGAAATCACGTAACTTTCAGCATACGTGGCAATGTGGGCACAGTTTTCGAGCACATAATATTCCACGCCCCCTTGATTGAGGGCGGGCAGAATTTGCAGAATCTTCATGAGAAAGGGTTAGAGATCGTATTTATACCCATAGCGTGGTTTGCTGCTTGGGCTGAACATCGGCTGAGAGGCACGCCAAATGCGATAATCATCGGCGGTGATCATGATGACAGTGCTTTTGCCATAGCGTTCGATCTGTGCAACATCGGTGATGCGGCCAATGGCAGAAAAACGCACGTTATCGAGTTCCTCTGGCGGAATGTAACCATTGACGATGACAATCGCGCGATCTTTGTTGTTGGCAATCTTAGCCGGCGCGGACTCTTCATTGAGTGGTGCGCTTGCGATCTCAATTTGTGTTTGTGAGGGCGAATATTGATACGCAATCACAGGGCCGCCCACAATCATTTTTTTGCCTAAAATGGCTTTTGCTGGCTGTGAAACGGCCGCTTCATACGTTAAAGCATCTTTTGCCGCAGAGCCAAACGTGGATGAACACGCCGCTAATACGAATGTTAAAGGTAAAATTTGGAAGATTTTTTTCATGGTTCTCTCGTTCTTATCATGATGGGGCAAAGAGCGCCGTTTCGATCAATTGGCAGAGCATGTGTTCCACCAGTAAATGGGATTCTTGAATGCGTGGCGTGTGCGTTGAGGGAATTTTGATCATCACATCACACAATTCATCCATCGTACAGGCTCGGCTGCCGGTTAAGCCGATGGTGTAAATGCCTTTTTTGCGGGCAGCTTTTACGGCATTGACAATGCTTTCAGAGTTGCCGGAGGTGGAAATGGCAATCAATGCATCATTTGGTTGCCCGAGGGCTTCAACTTGGCGGGCAAAGGTATAATGGTAACCATAATCATTGCCAACGGCTGTTAAAATGGAGGTGTCTGTGGTGAGCGCAATGGCCGGTAAACCTTCGCGCTCTAACTCAAAGCGCCCGACCAATTCTGCGGCCATGTGCTGAGCATCAGCCGCTGAGCCGCCATTGCCCACAATGAGGATTTTGCCTTGCTCGCGATAGACGTCGATCAATGTTTCAGCCACGTTTTCTAGGGTGGCAATGAGATTGGCATCTTCTAAAATGGCAGCTTTTGTGGCAATCGATGCTTCAATTTGTGCAATGATGTTATCTTTCATATCCGTACTCTTTTAAAATTGTACTCACTTTATCCACCACTTCTGGCGTCATTTCAATGGGTTCGCCCCATTCACGATCCGTTTCGCCCGGCCATTTATTGGTGGCATCTAAACCCATTTTAGAGCCAAGCCCAGAAATGGGGGAGGCAAAATCTAAATAATCGATGGGTGTATTGTCCACCATGACCGTATCGCGAATCGGGTCCATGCGTGTGGTGATCGCCCACATCACATCATTCCAATCGCGGCAATTGATGTCCTCATCCACAATGATGACAAATTTAGTGTACATAAATTGACGCAAGAATGACCATACACCGAGCATCACGCGTTTGGCATGCCCCGGATACTGTTTTTTAATACTCACCACCGCCATGCGATAAGAGCAGCCTTCGGGCGGTAGATAAAAGTCCACAATCTCAGGAAATTGTTTTTGGATGATGGGCACAAACACTTCATTTAAAGCAACGCCAAGCATAGCAGGCTCATCCGGTGGGCGTCCTGTATATGTGGAGTGATAAATGGGATTTTTACGATGCGTGATGCGCTCGACCGTCATCACAGGGAAATGATCCACCTCATTATAGTAACCGGTATGATCACCGTAAGGACCTTCTGGCGCCATGTCATCAGGATAAATGTAACCCTCTAACACGATTTCAGCATAAGCGGGCACGGTCAATTCATCGGAGATGAGCGAGGGTGCCACATAGGTTTTTTTACCGCGCAACAAACCTGCAAATGCGTATTCAGATAAAGTGTCTGGAATGGGTGTGACGGCAGCAATGATGGTGGCAGGATCTGCACCTAAAGCCACGGCAACCGGAAACGGTTTACCTGGATTTTTCAGTTGAAATTCACGAAAATCCAATGCGCCACCACGGTGCGCGAGCCAACGCATGATGATGCGATTTTTACCAATCACCTGCTGACGATAAATCCCGATGTTTTGACGTTTTTTATGCGGACCTTTGGTGATGGTCAATCCCCAAGTGATCAAGGGCGCTGCATCTTTTGGCCAACATTTTTGAATGGGCAGCGTGCTTAAATCCACATCCTCTTTTTCAATCACCACATCGCGGCAAGGCGGCGATGATAAGGTTTTTGATTTCATGGCGAGCACTTTTTTAAAGATTGGGAACTGCTTGATCATGCTGCGTAGGCTTTCGGGCGGTGTGGGCTCTTTTAAAAAGGCGAGCAATTTGCCGATGTCTCTTAAACGGGCAGGATCTGTTTCGCCAATGGCGAGGGCAACGCGCTCAGGTGTGCCAAATAAATTGGTCAGCACAGGAATGGTATGATCTTTTGGATGTTCAAATAACAGGGCAGGGCCACCTTGGCGCAGCACATGATCAGAGAATTCTGTCATCTCTAAATTCGTGTCCATTTCATGGGTAACACGCTGTAGTTTGTTGTTTTTTTCTAAATAATCGATGAATTCTCGTAAATCTTGAAATTGCATGCCCACTGATCTCATCCAAAAAAATCGATTATAACATTAATGAAAATGGTCTGTTATAATTCCCCGCCCGTGAACAGACAAAATCAAAAGAAGAGGGCAAACATGTTGTGGGATGTGCATCAAATCGATTCGGAATTGAAAGAAGCAAAACGTGTACTCAATGATTTAGGGCGCGCGGTTACCATTTTTGGCTCTGCACGCATTCCTGAGGATGATCCTTATTATGTGGCAACGGTCAATGTTGCCAAAGCGATCGCACAACAAGGTTACGCCATTATTTCTGGCGGTGGCCCTGGCATCATGGCCGCGGCAAATCAAGGCGCGGTGGAAGGTGGCGCAGAATCTGTGGGTTTAAACATTATCTTGCCTCGTGAACAGCACCCGAATCCTTATCAAACCCGCTCATTGCGATTTTCTCAGTTTTATCCACGTAAAATGAGTTTTTTCAATTATTCATGTGCGTACATTTGTATGCCGGGCGGTTTTGGCACACTCGATGAGCTCTTTGAAGTGATGACGCTTGTGCAAACAGGTAAATTACAGCGTTCACCGGTGATTTTGTATGACAGTGGCTTTTGGGCGCCTGTGTTTGAATGGTTTAAAACCACATTGCTGGATAAAAAACTCATCAGCACAGATACATTTGATTGGCTGCACATGGTGGATTCTGTTGAGGATGTTTTGGCGGTGCTTGATAAAAAATAACCATCACGCAAGGGCACACAGCACAAAGCAGCCGTGATAAAATGGCAGCTTTATTGAATCAATTATTGAAAAGGTAGAACATGCAGTCAGATCGTTATTTGTTTTGGGTAGATTTAGAGATGACCGGTTTAGAAGAGAACCTAGATCACATCATAGAAATTGCCTCCATCGTAACGGACAGCGACTTAAATGTTGTGGCCGAAGGTCCTGTGATCGCCATTCATCAGCCGGATGATGTGTTGGATTTGATGGATGACTGGAATCAAAAAACGCATGGTGAATCTGGCTTGATTGAGCGCGTGCGTGAAAGCAATATTGGCCTTGCTGAAGCCGAAGAGATGACGTATGAATTCTTACGTTTATGGATCGCAAAAGGTTCATCGCCTTTGTGTGGCAACAGCATTGGCACTGATCGCCGATTCTTAAAGCGCTACATGCCCCACATTGATCAATATCTGCATTATCGCAATGTGGATGTGAGCTCATTTAAAGAGATGATCAAGCGTTGGTATCCGGATGGCGCGATGTATGAAAAACAAAATACACACAAAGCCTTAGATGACATCCGTGAATCGATTGGCGAATTGAAGTTCTACCGCACCCATTATTTACAACAACATTAATCGAGGAGCGCACGATGCACAGCAAACATGATCACTCTGTCAAGATGACGATTAAAACGCCCGCGCAATTTTTAGCGTCCGGTTTTGGTTCAGGCTGTGCACCGGTGGCGCCCGGCACTTTTGGGACATTGGCAGCGGTGCCATTTTGGTTTGCGATGACATATTTACCAGATTTATGGTATGCCGTGATCACAGCGTTTGTTTTTGTGTTAGGTTGCATCGTCAGTGATCAAGCGAGCCGTGAGCTCAATGTGCATGATCATGGCGGCATTGTGATCGATGAATTTGTGGGCTTTTTCATTACGATGTTTTTAGTGCCTGTGAACATTTATACGGCGATTTTGGGCTTTGTGCTCTTTCGCATTTTTGATGTGATCAAACCTTGGCCCATTCAATGGGTGGATCAAAAGATGAAAGGTGGCATTGGCATCATGGTGGACGATGTATTAGCTGGCATCATGGCATTGATCAGCATTCATTTGATCCTTTGGGGTTATGCGGTGCTTAGCTAAACGCATCGGGCGTTATGTTCGATGGCGAATCGGTAAAGCGCGCAGCAATCCGCGCTTTTATCAGCATTTATTGGTGCCAATTTGCTGCATTGCGCTGCTCATCATCTCCAGCTTTTATGTGCCGAAAGGGCAGAGATATGATGATGAAGCGTATGATGTTTATCCCATTGTTATCACTTGCCAATTAGAGCGCATCATTGATGGGGATACAGTCGTTATGCAATGCCCAAAAGCCCATGATCCACGTGAAACATCGCGCCGCTCTGTGCGCATCTGGGGGATTGATGCCCCAGAAACAGGGCAAAAGCCGTGGGGTAAAATGGCCACGCAAACCCTGACAAAGATCATCGGTGCACATCGATCGATTGAACTTCAGGTGATGGCAAAAGATCAATATGGCCGATTATTGGCTAAACTGTTTATTCAAGCGCAGGATGTGGGGCTTGAGATGGTGGAAGCAGGCGCTGCGGTGGTCTATGCACGCTATAATCATGATCAAGACTACATAAATGCACAAAAACGCGCTAAAATGTCCCGATTAGGCATTTGGCAAACAGCTGGCGCGCAACAACAACCCGAACAATGGCGGCGGCTGCATCCGTAAATCATTTGGTATAGATATGTTTTTAAATCATCGAGAAGAAGAATTAGCCCACAACGAATCCCTCCTTTTGTCACAATACACACATTGGTGGATTTTTGTCGTGCCAGGTTTATGGCTGTTGGCAGGCATTTATTTAGCATTGAATGCTGCGCTCCATGGCTCGTTTTCTCTTTATTCGTTGTTGATGTGGCCAGCGCCACAAAGTGGCACAGGGCTCAGTTATACGGTGCAAAGCTATCTTGCGATGGGATCAGAAGTGGTGCAAGCGCATCTACCACACTCGATGTATGAATTTTTAAATGGCATCCGCTTGCATCCGCGCAAGTGGCTCAGCCAATTGGTGCTGCTTTATGCGTTGTATCGCTTAGTGCGAGCAACGTTAACATTTTTAACCACTAAAGTGATGGTGACAGATCAACGCATTTTAGTGGTGACAGGGCTTTTTCGCCCACAGCGCGTTGAATTTCCGCGTTTACATGTGGATGCCTTTCACATTAAAAAAGGCTTCCTGAGCCGATTCATGGATGTGGGGACATTGATCATTCAGGCTTCTGGTGGTTTAACGGCACGTTTGCCCGCCATCAAAATGCCTGAAGCTTTGACCACATGCGTTGTTGAGAATGAAAAATGATGATGCTGACGCAAAACAATAATCAGTTGATGCTTGAGGGCGAATGGACAATTGGCAATACGCCCGTCATTGAAAAATCCATTGCGGCGATTGATTGGACGAAGCTCGACTTATCCAATGCCATTGAGATCAATGGCAGCGCTTTAACCTCATTAGACACAAGCGGTGCTTATTGGATGGGCACGATTGTCAAAGCGTTAAAAGCCAAAAATGGTCAAGCAAATTTAACTGCGTTTCATGGTGAATTTGCGAACTTGGTGAATTTCATCTCCGATAAGATGAATGCCTTTGAGCCCGATGCTTTAGATGATCCGAAAAAAGATCCTTTCTTTGTGGCGGTGGGGAAGCGCACCTATTTGGCGAAAGATCAAACCTATCGCTTTTTTGACTTTATTGGCCAAGTGGCGATGGTGACGTTTAAAAATCTCGCCCATCCTTGGTCGATCCGCTGGAAAACCATGTGGTCAAATGTGCAAACGGGCGGCGTACAAGCACTCTTTATCATCGGTTTATTGAACTTTTTGATCGGCATCGTGATTGCTTATCAGGGCGGTGCGTTGTTAAAGCAATATGGTGCGAACATCTTTGTGGTTGAGTTGATTTCGATCTCGATGCTCAGAGAATTGGCACCATTGATGACGGCCATCATTGTAGCCGGGCGGACAGGTTCTGCGATCGCGGCGCAAATTGGCACCATGGTGGTCAATGAAGAGGTGGATGCACTGAGCACCATTGGCATTAATCCACTCGATCAATTGGTGGTGCCAAAGATGTTAGCGCTCATCATCGCGCTTCCATTTTTAACCGTATTTGCAGACGTGTGCAGCGTGTTTGGCGGCATGGTGCTCGCGAATACTTATTTAGATGTCTCTTTTAGCACCTTCGTCGAGCGCATTCCGCAAGTGATGACGGTGGATACGTTATTGGTGGGCTTAGCGAAAACACCGTTGTTTGCCATCATCATTTCATTGACGGGTTGCTATCAAGGCTTTCGCGTCAGTGGTGGCGCAGATAGCGTTGGGCAACAAACCACCATTTCTGTGGTGCAATCGATCTTTTTAGTGATCATTTGCGATGCGATTTTCTCCATTATTACAAGGAATGTGCCGATCTAATGACAGAAACAGTAGACAATAACATTGCCATCGAGATTGAGCACCTTTATAACCGCTTTGGCACCCATTCAGTGCATGAAGATCTCAATATGACGGTGCAAAAGGGTGAATTGGTGGCATTGGTGGGCGGTTCAGGCTCAGGGAAAACCACGTTGCTGCGCTCGATCATCATGCTGCTAAAACCCTATTCAGGGCAAGTGTATATGTTTGGTGAGCCGATTTGGGGCATCAGCAATCAGCAACAAATGCAGCTGCGTAAGCGCTTTGGCATGCTCTTTCAAAGTGGGGCGTTGTTCAGCTCTTTAACGGTGTTAGAAAATGTCATGGTGCCGATGAAAGAACATTTAAAGCTCTCAACAGCGGAGATGAAGGAGCTGGCAGAGCTTAAAATTGTGCTCTCTGGCTTGCCTGCCCATGCGGCCAATCTCTATCCCCGTGAGTTGTCAGGCGGGATGATTAAGCGTGCATCCCTTGCGCGTGCATTAGCACTTGATCCGCAATTACTCTTTTTAGATGAACCGACCGCAGGGCTTGATCCTGTGGGGGCAGGGGAGTTTGATGATTTGATGAATCAGCTCAAAGACTCGCTTTCATTGACCATCATGATGGTGACACACGACCTTGATTCATTGTGGGCTGTGACGGATAAAGTGGCATTTTTGGGTGAAAAGAAAATTTTGGCCTATCAACCGATGCCAGAGTTGGTGAAAGACCCACATCCATTGATTCAAAAGTATTTTCAAGGGCCAAGGGGCCGAGCAACAGAGGAAGCTTATGGAAAATAAATTCAGTTTTGCCGCCGTTGGCGTATTTGTGGTGGGCTTTAGCATTGCGCTGTTAGCGCTTGTGGTGTGGCTCACCGTGGGAACCGATAAGGTCAAATATCTGCCTTATAAAGTGGTGACCAATGAGTCAGTGTCTGGTCTATCTGTCAATTCTGTGGTGGATTATAAAGGCGTGGATGTGGGCGTTGTGCGTAAAATTGAGCTCAATGACTTAGATCCCCGTTATGTGATCATCTCCCTTGACATTGCGGCAGGCACACCGATTAAATCGGATACAGAAGCCGTATTAACCAGCCGCGGCATCACGGGATTGGTGGGCGTGAGCTTGCGTGGTGGCACAGAGAGTGCGCCAAATGTGGTGCCCACTGAAAGTGATCCTGTGCCAGAGATCAAAAATGGCCCTTCGTTATCGCAGCGTTTAGACACGGCATTTAATGATGCCACACGCGCATTGAGCGGCGTTTCTGAAAAGTTGGACATGGTGCTCACCACACAAAATGCTGAGCATGTGAACAATATTTTGCGTAACCTTGATGTGGTCACCAGTAACTTTGCAGAAAGCTCAGAAGATTTAAAAGAGATGGTAGATGATGCCAGTAAATTCTTCCGTGGTTTAGAGCCGAAGATTGACAGAGCATTGTCAGCGATTGATTCTTTCAGTGCCATTGCAGAAAATGTGAAAACAGCCTCCGATGGCTTAACCTCAACGCTTGACAATGCAGACAGCACCTTAAAAGCATGGGGTGCAACAGCGGTGGAATGGCGTAACTTTGGGCAATCTGTGCGCTCGCAAGTGCCAAATTTAAATTCAACATTTACAGAGCTCAACAATGTGTTGTATCAAATGTCATTGTTGATCACGCAACTGAACAATCAGCCGAACTCATTGATCATGGGTAAAGGCAAACCAAAACCAGGCCCAGGTGAATAAGGAGTGATGATGAAGATGAAATTAACAGGTTTAATGGCGGCAATGCTTGTGATGGCAGGGTGTTCTTCTGCGCCGTATAAAACGCAATACACCTTAGCCACTGAGGGCGCAAACATTGTTGAAACAGCGCATCAAAAGCCTTATGGCATTGTGGTGGGTGATGTGAAAAGTTTTGGCATGGGCAACAATGTGGACATGACCTATTCACGTGATGCCAATACAGTGGAGGTCTATACGAAAAGTGCATGGGTCGAGCCGCCTGTTCAGCAGATTCAAGTGGCAATTGCCAATGGTTTGATGGCATCGAATGCGTATCGTGATGTGGTGGTGTCACCGACGTCATTGACGGGCGCGTATAAAGTGGACACCACCATTCAAAAAATGCAGCAATATTTTGACAATGGCCACAGTTATGTGGAGTTGAGTTTGATGGTGCGTTTACTCAATAACAGCCAGCAAAAATTGGTGTTCTCGAAAAAATACAGCATTAAAGAGCCTGTCGAAAGCTTAAATGCAGAGGGCGGCGTTGCGGCTTATAACAGAGCGTTAACGCGTTTATTGCCAGAGATCATCCGCGATATTACGACACAATCATAAAGGCCATCATGCAGTATCAACACATCATTGAGGCGTTGCCCGCGCCAGATTTTTCAGAGTTTGTGCCGTTAAAGTGGCAACATCATGCTGTGGGCTGTATGCATGCGCGCATTGTGCCATTGTTGGCAAAATATCCACATATTTTTCAAGATGTGGATGGGCAATCCATGCGCTTTACGGATGAGTTTTTAGCGCTCGACATTGCAAAGCGTTCTGCATTGCTTGAGATCGTCAGTCATGATTTAAAGGCGAATCATGTGGTGCCTAATTGGCGAGATGAACTCTTTACTGTGTATTTAGATGCTGCGCGCACTTTGCCACTCTTTCAAATCGAGCGGGGTGTGTTGCCAGTGCTTGGGTTACAAGCGCACGGTGTGCATTTAAATGGTTTCACTTTCATCGAAGGTGAGCCGCACATTTGGATTGCAGAGCGCTCAGCAACGCGCCCGATTGCCCCTTTAAAGTTGGATCAATTGGTGGCAGGTGGCTTGCCTGCCGATCTCACGTTGCTTGAGAATGTTTGTAAAGAAGCCGGGGAAGAAGCCGGCATTCCTGAAGTGGTGGCGCGTACTGCTCAACCCTTTGGCAGCTTGCAATATCTAACGCCCGCTGAAGATGGCTTTGGCATTCGCAATGACATGCTTCATGCCTTTGACATTGAGCTGCCCATTGATTTTATGCCCCACAATCAAGATGGTGAAGTGGCACGCTTTATGCGTTTGCCTTTGCCAGAATTATGGGCAATTTTGAAAAAGCCTGATCAATTTAAACCAAACACAGCTTGGGTGATGCTTCATTTTTTATTGCGCCGCGGTTGGCTAGATGTCTCTGAGGCGGAAGCTCGTTATTTAGCTGAACATTTATCACTTTCAGGAAATTATGCACCACATCATCATTAAGGGTCGCACAGACCCAACGATTGCGGAGGCTTTTGCCATTCGTGATGCTGTATTTACACAAGAGCAAGGCTACGCCGCAGAGATTGACATCGATGATTATGATGACATTGCCCATCATGTGATTGTGTATCAGGGTGATCAAGCCATTGCCACAGCGCGCCTCATTCCTTTGGGGAATATTGGTAAAATAGGGCGCGTTGCGGTGTTAAAGTCTCATCGTGGGCAGGGCATAGGATTGCTTCTGATGCAGGCGCTCATGACGCAGGCAAAACAATTGCCCATCACATCACTTGCGCTCTCGTCACAAGTGCATGCCATTGCCTTTTATGAAAAATTAGGCTTTGTGGCGGAAGGTGAGATTTATCTAGAAGATGGCGAGCCGCACATTCATATGGTGAAAAAACTAGCTTAAGTCTGCCCAATCAATCGGCGTTTTCCCATGTGCGATGAGGTAGGCATTTGCCTTGGAAAATGGGCGCGAGCCAAAAAATCCACGATATGCCGACAAAGGTGAGGGATGCACAGAGGCAATTACGCAGTGCTTTGACTCATCTATGAGGGCGCGTTTCTTTTGCGCATGGCTGCCCCATAAGATAAATACGACATGCTCACAGTTTTGATTGATCATGCGGATGGTTTCGTCCGTTAATTGCTGCCAGCCAATGTGCGCATGGGAAGCGGCTTTTGCAGCTTCAACAGATAGAGAAGTATTCAATAAAAACACTCCTTGCTTTGCCCAATTGATGAGTGAGCCATGAGCGGGCGGCGTAAATCCTTCAATGTCTGTGCTGAGCTCTTGATAGATGTTGCGAAGCGAAGGTGGTACTTTAATGCCATGATGCACAGAAAAAGCAAGGCCATTGGCTTGATTCGGCCCATGATAAGGATCTTGCCCTAAAATCACGACTTTCACTTGATCAGGCGGCGTCAGTTGATAGGCACTGTAGCGCTTAGCCTCTGTTGGATAGATGGTTTTTCCGGCATTTAATTCAGCATTTAAATATGCATAAATGTGTTGGCAATAGGGCTTTTTGCCTTCTGATTGTAGGAAGGGCTGCCAGGATTTTAGGTGGTTTGACATGGATAAATGTTTGACAATAAAATAAATTAATATCCCTGGATTATAACATTTGTTTATAATGCCACCAAATGGCGGTGACACATACAATTTTTACCACTCTATTAATCACTTAATGATTCAGTTTAAAGAGATATAATGATTGTATGTGTCACCGTTTTTTGTTTTTATTTTCCAAGGAATCATTATGAAAATTGGTCATTTAGAGATCAGTCGCACGAGTCAGCCGATTGTGATTGTGGAAATTGGCATCAATCATGAAGGTTCATTACGTACAGCCTGTGAAATGGTGGATGCCGCCCATCAGGCAGGTGCACAAATCATCAAACATCAAACCCATATTGTGGAAGATGAGATGAGTCAAGCGGCTAAATCTGTCATCCCTGGCAATGCAGATGTGTCAATTTACGACATTATGGCGCGCTGTGCGCTCAATGAGCAAGATGAGCGGGCATTAAAAGATTATGTGGAATCTAAGGGGATGGTCTTTATCAGCACGCCTTTTTCACGGGCGGCCGCTGATCGTTTAGAACGTATGAATGTGCCCGCGTATAAAATTGGGTCAGGTGAATGCAATAATTATCCATTGCTTGAACACATTGCAAAATTTGGTAAGCCCATCATTTTAAGTACGGGCATGAATGATTTGGCAAGTGTGCAAAAAGCTGTGGCAATTTTTGAGGCCCATGGGGTGCCGTATGCTTTGCTGCACACCACCAATTTGTATCCAACGCCTGCACATCTGGTGCGTTTAGGGGCGATGGAGGTACTGGCCGATGCATTTGTCAATGCACCGTTTGGGCTTTCTGATCACACCACCTCAAATTTGGCTTGTTTTGCTGCGGTGGCACTGGGCGCTACGCTGTTAGAGCGCCACTTTACGGATCATAAGTCACGCCCTGGGCCAGACATTATCAATTCGATGGATGCCCAAGAATTGTCTGAACTCATTCATGGCAGTCGCCTCATTCATCAAATGCGAGGCGGGGAGAAAAAAGCGGTACCTGAAGAGCAAGTGACCATTGATTTTGCCTTTGCCACGGTTGTCAGCATTCGTAACATCGCTAAAGGTGAAACATTGACGATGGACAATGTATGGGTCAAGCGTCCTGGTACGGGTGACATTAAAGCAGAGCACTTTAAAAGTTTACTGGGTAAAAAAGCAACGCGTGACATTGCCTTGGATGAGCAGTTGCGTTGGAGTGACATCGATGGCTAAAGTCATCTTATTTGTGACTGGTACGCGTGCAGATTTTGGCAAGTTAAAAGCCCTTATTCAAGCCACAGACATGCTAGAAGGGTTTGAGTATCGTCTATTTGTGACGGGCATGCACATGATGGCACGTTATGGTCATACGTATCGGGAGATCGAAAAATCTGGCTTTACAATGGAAAAATATTGTAATCAATACCCCAATGAGCCGATGGATCTCATTTTAGCTAATACCATCAATGGCTTGTCGCGTTATGTGCATGAGATGCGGCCAGATGCCATTGTCATTCATGGGGATCGTGTGGAAGCGCTTGCAGGCGCAATTGTGGGCAGCATCAGCAACATCCGTGTGATTCACATTGAAGGTGGAGAGCGAAGTGGCACCATTGATGATTCATTGCGCCATGCCATTACTAAGTTATCCCATGTACATTGCGTGGCCAATGCAGAGGCAAAAGCACGCGTGATACAGTTAGGTGAAGCTGCGAAATCCATTTATGTGATGGGTTCTGCGGACATTGATTATATGAATCCTGAGCAATTGCCCAACTTAACAGAAGTCAAAGATCGTTATGACATTCCTTTTGATCGCTATCACATAGTTCTCTTTCATCCTGTGACCACAGAAGTTGAGCAGATGGCACAACATGCGCGGGCATTGGTGGATGCATTATTGGCATCTAGCGATGCATTCATTGTGATTTATCCAAACAATGACAATGGCACCCATGACATTTTACGTGAATACGAGCGTTTACAAGGCAATCCACGCATTAAAATTTATCCTTCTGTGCGTTTTGAATATTTTTTAACATTGATTCATCATGCGGTTTCCATCATTGGTAATTCAAGTGCGGGCATTCGGGAAGCGCCGATTTTTGGTGTACCTTCCATCAATATTGGCACGCGTCAAAGCTTGCGCTTTAAGAGTGAATCCATCATCGATTGTGATTATGATCAAAGGGAGATTATGCAGGCGATTGCTACAGTGAATCAATTGACGGAACGCTTTGCAGCGTGTGAGTATTTTGGCACCGGGGACAGTCAGGCACGCTTTTGTCAGATGCTAACCGATGAGGCAATGTGGCAAATGCCGCTGCAAAAAGTGTTTCATGATGTCATGGTGGAGGGATAGCATGATTGGCATCATCACTGCGCGTGGCGGCAGCAAAGGCATTGTACAAAAAAACATTGCGCCCTTAGCCGGCACACCACTGATTGTCTATACATTGCAAGCAGCAATCGATGCTGATGCATTCACGCGCATCATTGTGTCCACTGATTGTGCTGCCATTGCGGATGTGTGTGCAGCATATCCTGTTGAGGTGGTGTTGCGTCCTGCATTACTGGCCACGGACACGGCAAGCAGTGTTGATACGGTTGCACATGTTTTATCTGCTTGCCAAATTCCTGAGACAGAAGATTTTATGCTGCTTCAACCCACATCACCCCTACGTACAGCGGCGCATATTTGTGCCGCCATTGAGTGTTATCAGAGTCAATCAGCTGCAGTTTTGGTGAGTGTATGTGCCACAACGCATCCGCCTCATAAATGTTTGGTGAAGGTTGGGGATGATTATCAGCCGTTGTTTGATTGGGCGCATTTGAGCATGCCAAGGCAACAATTGCCCGAGACACATCACATCAATGGTGCCATATATATCTGCCAAGTGGCTGCTTTTTTAAAGGCGCAGAGCTTTTTTGCAGAGCCATTGGCCATTTATGAGATGGATGCACTGAGCAGCGTGGACATCGACACGCCATTGGATCTGGCATATGCAGAGTTTTTATTGCAGCAGGCGGTGCCATGAAGTCTACTTTATTGAAAGAGAGCAGCATTTATTTAGGCGGAGAATTGATCAGTAAAGCGCTGCCATTTTTATTGTTGCCCTATTTAACGCGCGCCCTTGGCACAGAAGGATTTGGTGAGCTCTCTTATTACATGGTGTGGTTAGCACTCATCACTATTGGCATGAGCATGAGTCAAGAGGGTGCGATTGCTCGGTATTACTATTTTTATGGGCGTCGTGCACTGCCGATGGTGATGTGGGCGGGCTACTTAATGAGCGGGGCTGCGGCATTGGTACTGATGATCATCGCCATCAGTTATGGCTCAGCCGTTGGCATTTATTTAACGCTGATCGCTTTATTGCAAACGGCATTGGGCGTGCAGCTTTCTTTGCGGCAATGCCAGCGACAAAGCGTGGCTTACATTACCATTCAAAGTCTATTTTCTCTCAGCAATGTTGCACTGACGCTGTTTTTCTTGCATGTGTGGCAACCGACAGCAACGCTCGTCAATGATCGTTTGTTGGCAATGTTATTGGCCAATGGTATTGCCTTTATGGTGGCGATCAGATGGGGCAGGCAAACATTAAACATGCGCATTCGTCCATCCTTTCGGCAATTGCGCTTAGGTTTGCAATACATTTTGGCATTTGGTGTGCCGTTGATTTTTCATCATCTGAGTTTTTTTGTCAAAGGGCAGGTGGATCGCTTTTTCATTTATCAACATTATGAGTCCTCTGAGCTTGGGGTTTATTCAGCAGGTGTACAACTTGCTGCGATTCTCCCCATTTTATTGATGGCCGTGAATAAGGCATTATTGCCCCATTTTTATGGCAGCCTTAAACGTAATCAAGCTGCCGTGCGGGCAAAACTCCCTCGTTATTTTGTGATCAGTTTAGGCGGCGTATGTTTACCAGCAATGATTGCTGCGGCACTGCCAAACAGTTTGTATCTATGGTTTTTAGGGGAGCATTATGGCGAGAGCCAATATTACACCGTATTTTATCTTTTAGGATATGGATTGACGGTGCCTTACTTAATTGTGGTCAATTATCTATTTTATTTAGGTTTAAATAAACAGATCGCCGCCGGTAGCTTGATGAGCGCGGTGGTGTACTTAGGATTGCTGCTGATTTTTGGACAGTTTTCCATGCAATGGATTCCGTTTGCTTTGATTTTCAGTAACCTCTTTTTAATTGGGTATTTAGTGCGATGCGTAAAGAAACATTAGAAGCGGTGTTCATCTGTTTGACGCCATTACAGATGGTGATTGCAGAAGCCATCATTCGTAACAATAACATTCAGCGCTATGGCGTGCTTGGCATTTTTGCAGATGAATCGAAGCATAAATATTATTTTGAGCGTTTAACAAAGAATGCAATCTGGCATCACCATTATGTACAGCCCACAGGATTGCATGGATTGTCGGTGATTCGTGCCGTGCGAGCCTTTAGACAAAAGATGCTGCAAGCATTGTCAATGTATACGATTGATACGCTCTATTTGGCATCGATTAGCCATCCGTATCTACAAGCATTGGTGTACCGTCTGCCTTTTGAGGCTTTACATACGTTTGATGATGGTTTAGCAAACATCTATCCGCATTCCCATTATTACGCGGATGATTGTACGCAGGGCTATAAAAAAAGAGTGTGGCAATATTTAGTGGGCAAACATTCAACGCGCGAAATGCGGGCATTGAGTAAAAAGCATTGGACGATTTATGCAAATCATCCGAACATTATTGAGAAGATTGAGCCATTGACATTATTTCCCATTGAAATGGATGATCAGCCACGCACAGGGCAGATCAATATTTTGCTTGGGCAACCATTGTATGAAATGTATCCGCAATGTGATCAAGCCTTTATGGAACAGGTGATTGACGCCTTAAAGATTGAATACTATTTTCCGCACCCGAGAGAAAACTATGTTTTGAATCATATGGTTAATGTGATGGATTCGCCGCTCATTTTTGAAGCGTACGTTGCAAATTTGTATCAAACCCATGATGTGGCGGTGATCAATGTCTATTCATTTTTCAGCTCTGTGTTGGTCAATGTTGCCCATTATCCATTTGTCAAAACATATGCCATTGATGTTGATGCGATTGATCGAGACATTTATGCAGTGCTCGATGCGGTTGGGGTTGAGCGGGTGAAAATATGAAAATATCGGTGATTGTGCCTGTCTATAAGGTCGAAAAATATATTGGCAAATGCATACAAAGTTTATTAGATCAAACCCATACCAATTTTGAAGCTTTAATTGTGGATGATGGCAGTCCTGATCGATCGATTGACATTGCTAAAGAAATGGTGGGGAATGATCCGCGTTTTATTTTCTTAGAAAAAGAAAATGGTGGATTATCCAGTGCCCGAAATTATGGCTTAGATCACGCAACGGGTGATTATATTGCTTTTTTAGATTCAGATGATTGGTTAAAACCCACAACGTTTCAATTATGTTGCACAGCATTTCAGCCAGATGTAGACGTTGTTTTATTCGGCATAGAGGTTGTGAATGAGCAGGGAAATATTCAGCACCATATGATGCCAGATCTACAGGCATATTATGCTCAACAAGATATATTGTTGCTCAATGAAACCATTAATTTCTCGGTATGGAATAAAATGTATCGACAGAGTGTTTGGCAGCATCGTAGATTTGTGACAGGCTTGATTTATGAAGACAAAGAGCTGATGGGCATCTTGTTATATCATAAGAAAATGGTGGTTTTAAAAACAGCGCTGTATTGTTATGTGCAGCGCACAGGATCGATCATGAATTCTTATCATCAAAATACGCTGAACAGTTTGCAATATATTTATGGGCAATATCACAAGTTCTTAGTGAGAGAAGGATTGTTCGATCAATATAAGGATTATTATCAACGAGGTTATATTAAGTATTGTCTGTATAGTATGGCGTTACAAGTGTGTCATTATAAAGGTGATGCTCGTGTATATCGAGATGATATTCTCATGAAATTAGAGACAAGATTGATTTCGATAAAAAATATCATTCATCATTACGGTTTGATGTCTAAATACACCATAGTGTCCGTTGCATTTTTACTCATGCCCAGAATATTTGCCTATGCTCTTAAGAAGTGGAGACATTTATAATGGGTCAGGGGATCAAAAAAATTGCACTCATTGCTGACTCAGAAGGATATGGCGGCTTAGCAAAATCTACTGAAAGATTAACCACTGCACTAGTGGGGCAGGGGGAAAATGCTACAGCATTTTATATCCCCTCTGGGAAGTTTGGTTTTTTACAAAGCTATGTGAGGTTTTTTAGAACATTGCGGAAGTTTGATGTATTGATTTTAATGCATTTTCCTGCAATTTTAATGGGCATTTGCTTACGCATTATGAGATTGCAATCATGCAAAATTAATGTGATCCATACGGATCTCGTAGGGTTTTATCAGCAGTGTTCATGGTTTAAAAAAGGTGTTTTACGATTACTGATCCATTGTATTCGAAATGAAAAAATGGTTTTTGTCTCTTATGAGGCAGCAGAGCGTGCACAAACCTATTTTAATTTAAGTGATGTGCTGACCATTTATAATTTAGTGGATGAGTTTATTGATCCTATGGAAAACAATGGGCAAGGACCAGTACAAAAGAAGCAGTTTTCATTTGGATGTATCGCACGCTTACATGAAAGTAAAAATATTGATGTTTTAATTAAGGTGTTTGCTGCTGTTGCAAAGCAATATCCGGCAGGATTTTTAACATTAAAAATTTATGGTGATGGTCCAGAGTATGCGCGATTGAAAGATTACGCTGCAGGATTTTTAGCACAGAATGTGATTCAATTTTATGGTTATGTTGATGATGTAAAAATCATCTATCCATCACTAGATGCAGTGGTGAGCTTATCGAGTATTGAAGGACTACCATTAGTCATTTTAGAGGGGCTTGGGCATGGTAAACCCATTTTTCATACGGCGTGTCCTTGTGGGCCAATGGAGATTTTAAATCCTAATGTGAATCATCGATGGCAAGAAAATCAATGGTGCATCAGAACACGTTATGGCTTTTTATTGCGTCCTGAACCACAGGTTCAACATTATGTTTGTGAGCTGTCTGAATATCAACATCATTATGTTACAGCATTGGTCAGTTTTATTGAATATTATTTGCATCATGCGATTGAGCAATATGATTTTTCACAATTTTCTCAAGAAAATATTGTCCAAAAATGGCAACAATTAATCAGAGGTGAATAGTATGTTCAGTATTATCATGCCCGTTCATAATGGTGAAGCCTTCATTAAAGCGGCGATTGACAGTGTATTGGCGCAGTCTTATTACGAATATGAGCTCATCATTATCAATGATGCTTCAACTGATCAGAGTCTTGCAATGATTGATGCATATCGAGCTCAAGATGAGCGGATTGTTTTATTGCATTCTCAAGAAAGGGGAGTGGCTGCAGCCCGAAATGTTGGTATTGCTGCAGCAAAGTATCGCTACATTTGTTTTTTAGATTGTGATGATGTGTGGTTGCCACATAAGCTTGAGCAGTCTTTCGCTTACTTTGCACAGGGTCATACGATGCTCTATGCCTTTTACACGCGTTGTAATGCAAAAAATGAGGTTCTCAATCTCGTTAAAGCCCCTTTAGTCATCGATTATGAACATTTATTAAAGGGCAATTGTATTGGCAATTTAACTGGCGCTTATGACAGTACAGTGCTTGGTAAGTTTTATCAGGAAAATATTCGCCATGAAGATTACAGAATGTGGCTCAGTATTGTTAAAAAAGCTGGGTATGGCATCTGTATTCCTGAAAGCTTGGCTTATTACCGTGTGAACGCGGGATCACTTTCGAGTAATAAATTTAAAAGTTTATTGTGGACATGGCGCATGTATCGTAAGCACTTAGGGTATGGTCTGTGGCAATCTTTATATTATTGGTGTCATGCTGTGGTTAGAATGTTGAATAAACGCTTCTAAATGAGAGAAAATTTAGCGAGGTTAATTTCAAAAATGGTTTATACTAGTAACAAGTAATAGTAAAAAATTTATATTATCAATAAAGAATATTGATTAATTAGCAAATACAGTGTGGGGTCTGTTTTGGTAGAGAGTCAGCAGCTTAGGCATTCTCGTTGGTATGAGAGAGTCATTTTTAACTTTTGGTTTCAGATGATACTAGGGTTTATTCTGGTAGGTGTTTTGCCATCCATTATTATTTGGCCTAAATTATTGCATTTAGACCCTATATACTTTTCAGATACCCGTACTTATACAACAGTAGCTAATATTTGTGCTTTTTTCTTGTCTTTTATGCTGTATAAAAAGATTCAAAAATTTCCAGATGCACGATCCATTATCTATTTATTGCCATCTGTTACACTCTCATGGGGTGCAATTATGGGTGGTATTTTTTTGTTAAAAGTGGAGTATTCTCGTACGGTTTTATTAGTGGGATATTTGATCGCCAATA
Organism: Wohlfahrtiimonas chitiniclastica DSM 18708; assembly: GCF_000375345.1. GTDB lineage: Bacteria > Pseudomonadota > Gammaproteobacteria > Cardiobacteriales > Wohlfahrtiimonadaceae > Wohlfahrtiimonas > Wohlfahrtiimonas chitiniclastica. The sequence goes on from NZ_AQXD01000002.1 coordinate 116,480, forward strand.
CATGGACAGTCCTAGGTTATTATTTAGGTAAGCGTTATTATTGTTTAAAATTAGCGGTTGTGCCCTATGGAAATTATCAAGAGCTCGAGCAATTTAAATCCATCGATACCCGCATTTTAATTGAGCCCACGCTTGGCAATACGCGCTTTGATGCGGTTGTGGCAGATTTACGTAGTGATATGCCAAACGAGTGGCAAACCTTTTTGGCCAATTGTGCACTGGCAAACATCCCTGTGTACCACAGTCGGCAGATGGTGGAACAATTGACAGGGCGCGTTAAGATCACGCATTTGTCTGAAAATATTTTTGGTGCGCTCTATACACGATCCACGTATGGCATGGTCAAACGCTGTGCAGAGATTGTATTTGTGCTCCTGTTGTTACCCATTTGGCTGCCATTGATGTTGATTTTTGGTCTCTTGGTGAAACTTGAGAGTCAAGGGCCAATGTTTTTTACTCAAGAACGTGTAGGGCTTGGGGATCAAGATTTTACTGTGTATAAGCTTCGCAGCATGTGCCAAGATTCCGAAAAACAAGGGGCTCAGTTTGCCACACAAGGGGATGCACGTGTGACGCGTATAGGGAAATTCATCCGTAAAACGCGCATTGATGAGATTCCACAGTTTATTAATATTCTCAAGGGCGACATGAGCCTCATTGGCCCACGGCCGGAACAGCGCGTTTTTGTGGAGCAATTTAAGCAAGAGATTCCTTTTTATTCATATCGTCATGTGGTGCGCCCGGGGATTTCGGGGTGGGCTCAGGTGACGCAAGGTTATGCGGCAAACAGCGATGAAACAAGCATCAAACTAGAATATGATCTCTATTATATTAAGCATTTCTCTTTTTGGCTCGATGTGCTCATTGTGTTTAAAACCATTAAAACAATGCTGACAGGGTTTGGGGCAAGGTAACTAAGGACAATCATGAAAATTCTAATCACAGGCGGCGCAGGCTTTATTGGTTCTGCTGTTGTGCGCCACATCATTGAGCATACACAAGATCATGTGTGTAATATTGATAAATTAACGTATGCAGGTAATTTAGAGTCGCTACGTTCAATAGAAAATAATGAACGTTATCAATTTAAGCAGATCGATATTTGTGATCGCAGTGCGTTAAACAGTGTATTTGAAGCATTTCAGCCAGATTGTGTGATGCATTTAGCCGCAGAATCTCATGTCGATCGGTCAATAGATGGTCCTGCGGCATTTATTGAAACCAACATTGTGGGCACATACACATTATTAGAAGCGGCTCGTCAATATTGGCTCACGTTAGATGATGCTAAAAAAAGCGCTTTTAGATTTCATCACATCTCAACAGATGAAGTTTATGGTGATTTAGCAGGGACTAATGATCTATTTACTGAAACAACAGCCTATGCACCAAGTTCTCCTTATTCAGCGAGTAAAGCGAGTTCTGATCACTTAGTGCGTGCATGGGAAAGAACATATGGTTTACCAACCATTGTGACCAATTGCTCGAATAATTATGGCCCCTATCATTTCCCTGAAAAATTAATTCCATTAATGATCATCAATGCATTAGATGGTAAACCTTTACCCATTTATGGTGATGGTCAGCAAATTCGTGACTGGCTGTATGTAGAGGATCATGCTCGTGCATTATATAAAGTGGTCACAGAGGGGAAAGTGGCACAAACCTATAACATTGGTGGCCACAATGAAAAAGCCAATATTGATGTGGTTAAAACGATTTGTAATATTTTAGATGAATTAAAACCTCGCCAGGATGGCAGTCAATATGCTGATTCAATCACGTTTGTAAAGGATCGTCCAGGACATGATTTACGTTATGCCATTGATGCGAGTAAAATTCAGCGAGAATTGAATTGGGTGCCTAAAGAGACATTTGAAAGTGGCATTCGTAAAACGGTCGAATGGTATCTCAATCATTTAGATTGGTGTCGTAATGTCCAGGATGGTAGCTATCAAAGAGAACGATTAGGAGCAGATGTATGATGAAACAAACAAAAGGCATTATTCTAGCAGGTGGCTCAGGTACGCGCTTGTACCCGATCACTAAGGGCGTGTCAAAGCAACTTTTGCCGATTTATGATAAACCGATGATCTATTATCCACTGTCTGTGTTGATGCTTGCGGGTATTCGTGAAGTATTGGTGATCAGTACACCAGAAGATATGGAAGGTTATCAACGTTTGCTCGATGATGGTTCACAGTTTGGCATTAACATTAGCTATGCAATTCAGCCAAGTCCGGATGGTTTAGCACAGGCTTTTTTAATTGGTGAGGAATTCATTGGTGACAGCAATGTTTGCTTAGTGCTTGGGGACAATATTTTTTATGGCCAAGGTTTTACACCCATGCTGAAAGAAGCAATGAACCGACAAACAGGTGCGACAGTTTTTGGTTATCAGGTGAAAGATCCTGAGCGCTTTGGTGTGGTTGAGTTTAATGAGCACAAACAAGCCATTTCCATTGAAGAAAAACCCACTAAACCACGATCGAACTTTGCAGTGACTGGTTTATATTTCTATGATAATGATGTGGTTAAAATGGCTAAATGTGTCGAGCCCTCACCACGTGGAGAATTAGAAATAACGAGCATTAACCAAGCTTACTTGCAACGTGGTGATTTGCATGTTGAATTAATGGGGCGCGGCTTTGCATGGTTAGATACTGGTACACACGAGAGTTTATTAGAGGCGGGTATGTTTGTCGAGACCATCGAAAAACGCCAAGGTTATAAAATCGCATGTTTAGAAGAGATTGCCTATAACAATGGTTGGCTCACTAAAGAGCAATTATTAATAATTGGGCAAAGCATGAGTAAAAATGCTTATGGACAATACTTATTGAGCTTGCAAGGGTAGATATATGGCATATTTAACACAAATACAATTAGAAAATATGGGATTTAAATCTATTGGTACAAATGTATTAATCAGTGATAAAGCTAGTATTTATAACGCTGATCAAATAGAAATAGGAAATAATTCTCGCATTGATGATTTCTGTGTTGTATCAGGTAAAGTTATTATAGGTAACAATGTACATCTTGCTCCATTTTGTTTAATTGCTGGCGGCAAAGAAGGAATTTTATTTGAAGATTTTTCAGGGGCAGCATATCAAGTCCAAATATTTACACAATCAGATGATTATAGTGGAAAAACATTAACGAATCCTACGATTCCTTTAGAGTATAAGTTAGAGATACGAAAAGCCGTTTATATTAAAAAGCATGTCATTATAGGTGCGGGTTCGATTATATTGCCTGGTATAGTTTTGGAAACAGGCTGCTCAGTTGGAGCTATGTCTTTGGTGAGAAAAAGTACAGAACCATGGGGGGTCTATGTTGGGAATCCTGCAAAGAGATTAAAAGATAGAAAGAAAGATTTATTAATTTTAGAAGAACAGTATTTGGCAGAACTAAAAAATGATTAAATTTAATATTCCACCTGTTATCGGTACAGAAAGTACTTATTTGAATGAATCTATACAAAATCAACACTTATGTGGTGATGGGCCTTATACAAAAAAATGTCAGAAGTGGTTTGAAGATAATTTTAAATCTCAAAAAGTTTTATTAACACCATCGTGTACACATGCTTTAGAAATGGCAGCGATCTTGTTGGATATTCGAGACGGTGATGAAGTTATTATGCCGAGTTATACCTTTGTGAGTACAGCAAATGCTTTTGTATTACGAGGGGCTAAAATTGTATTTGTCGATATCCGCCCTGATACAATGAACATTGATGAAAAAAAAATTGAAGCTGCAATTACTGATAGAACGAAGGCTATAGTTCCTGTGCATTATGCTGGTGTGGCTTGTGAAATGGATACAATTATGTCATTAGCTGATCAGTATAACTTATTTGTAGTGGAAGATGCAGCTCAAGGAGTTATGTCTAACTATAAAGGACGTGCTTTGGGAGCAATAGGTCATTTAGGTGCATATAGTTTCCATGAAACTAAAAACTATACCAGTGGTGGTGAGGGTGGTGCATTATTAATTAATGATGCTAGATTTTTGGAACGTGCAGAAATTATTCGTGAGAAAGGTACGAATAGAAGTCAGTTTTTTAGAGGAATGGTTGATAAATATAGTTGGGTTGATATAGGGAGTAGTTTTTTACCAAGTGAATTGCAAGCAGCATATTTATTTGCACAATTAGAGGCAGCAGATACAATTAACCAAAATAGGTTGTCTGTATGGCAGTTATATTATAATTCTCTAGAATGTTTGCAAGAGCAAGGAAAATTAGAGCTTCCAAATCTTTCTGATGGTATTAAACATAATGCCCATATGTTTTATATTAAAACTAAAAATTTAGAAGAACGAACTCAATTAATGGACTTTTTGAAAAATAATAATATTCAAACGGCATTTCATTATATTCCACTACATTCAGCACAAGCAGGTTATAAGTATTCAAACTTTCACAGTGTAGATGAATATACTACAAAAGAAAGTGAGAGATTATTGAGGTTACCCATGTGGTATGGATTATCACATGAAGATATTGATTTGATTTGTTCAAATATCCTAGCGTTTTATAATAAATGTTGAAAAAATTTTTAATCTATGCAATAGGGCCTATTACTAATGGGATTTTTGCATTAATAACATTGCCAGTATTAACTTGGTATTTCTCTCAAGAAGATATTGGTAAATTTAGTCTATTACAAACACTTCTTAGTTTGGGTGTATTATTGTTTAGTCTAGATTTACATCAGGCTTATGTAAGACATTATTATGATATTCAAGATAAGGGTAGATTGTTTAGACAGTCTTTTTATCCAAGTTTTATTTTTTCTATATTAATTATATGTGTTATATGGGGTATAGATTCACTATTGTCTTATCAATTGATAGGATGGTTTTTCCATCTGCCCGATAACGGTCTGTATCTGTACACTTTAATCAGTTTAACAATTATTTGTTTAGTATTTATTAATTTTTTATCACACCAACTCAGAATGAGCGAGAAAGTAATCGCCTATTCAGTCACGCAAGCACTTTCAAAAGGAATGTTATTAATATTTGTGTTGTTTGGTATTTCTTTATTCGAAGTTTTAGATTTCAAAATATTGGTATTGTTGAATACAGTTGTTACCATTCTTCTTGTATTAATTTTTTTGTTGATTAGTAGAAAAAATTTGTATACCAATTTTATTGGAGATATTTCAATAAAAGAATTGAAAATTTTATTTAAATTTAGTTTGCCATTGATTCTAGGTAGCGCAGCATACTGGGGATTGTTATCACTAGATCGTTTGTTTTTGAATTACTATTCAACTTTATCTGAAATAGCGTTATATTCCATATCAGTTACTGTAGCTTCTAGTTTATTTCTTGTAGTTAGTATTTTCTCTACGATATGGCATCCAACACTGTATAAATGGATTCATAATGGTGTAGATAATAAAAAAATATTTTGTGTAATTTCTAATACAGCATGTCTAGCATTTATTTTGTGGTCATTATTTGGGATGTTATCTTGGGTAGTTCCTTTAATTCTTCCGATAGGTTATGAAGGAATTGATTTATTAATTGTATCTGCTATTGCACTGCCTTTATTTTATTTGATGTCAGAAACAACTATGGTAGGTATTTCAATTACTAAGAAAACCATTTATATAACTATATCATCTGTATGTGCATTATTTATTAATAGTATTTTAAATTTTTATTGGATACCAAAGTATGGTGCGATAGGGGCAACTCTTGCTTCAGCGGCTTCTTTTTTTCTGTTATTTATAATTCGAACAGAGGCTAGTTCTTTTTTATGGAATCGTTTACCAAGAATTCGTATATATATATTAAGCGGTATATATTTATCATATACGGTTTTTTTGTTATTTAATGAAATTGATATCTATATCAGATGTATAGTGTGGATGATATTATTGATATTTTCAATTTTTGTTTTTAGAGAAGATCTACTAAAAGTTAAAGAGGTTTTTAATAGATGTTAATTATTTATTCTGCTTTGGTCTTAGGAGGTATTGAGACTTTTTTTGTACGTCTTTGTGAGCAGAGATACTTAGAGGGTAAGAATACAAAAGTGCTTTTGTTATTTCCTAAATCTAAATCTGACCCTTTTTTAATAGCAAGATTAGAAAAAATAGCGGATATTTACTATCTTTCAGATATAACTTATTTTTGTAATATTTTTTTTTCTTATTTTCCATTATTGGCATTATTTAGGGCGAAAAAAGTAAAAGAGCTTTTTTCTGATGTATCACAAATACATGTTACATCCGGTAGACATGCAGTATTAGCTAACCATTTACAGCATATGATGGGGATGGACTTGTCAATTACAATAGGTGTCTATCACTCCAAAGAGTTTGCATGGAAATATAAAAATTGTGAAAATTTTTATTTTGAGAAAACAAATCGTCGTTTTATATTAGATTTTCTCCCAAAGAAAAATATTTTCTTTTTCTCTGATAGTACGCGTCAATATTATACAGAGTTGTGCAGTAAAAATTTCACTTCATCTCAAATATTTAGATTAGGTGTTATTAATCATGATATTACTATGTCTAGTAAAATATATAACAAACAAAAGATATTAAAAATTGTATCAATTGGGCGTTTAGTTAACTTTAAACAGTATAATTTGTGGATGTTGGATATTATATATGCTTTAAAATCTGACAATATTCAAATATTGTATGATATATATGGGACAGGACCTTTATATGATATTATGAAGTGCAGGATTAATGAGTTAAATTTGCAAAATAATGTTTTCTTAAAAGGAAATTTACCTTATAACGATTTTAACTCGACTGTATTAGGGTATGATATTTTTGTTGGTAGTGGTACTGCAATTGTTCAAGCAAGTGCTTTAGGTGTTGTATGTATTGCTGGTATTGAGTCAGAGAAAAATCCAGTGAGTTATGGTTTCTTTCATGAATGTTATAAATATGAGTACCATAGAAATAACCTTACTTTGCCTAAAGTTCAAGTATTTGATTTAATTCATGATTTTCTGAGTTGGAATAATAGTGAGAAAATATTAATATCTAAAAAACATGTTCTGGCGAGTAAAGATTTTGGAATAGAACAATGTAGTTTAGAATTTTCTAGAGATTATGATATAACAGGTTATTATCAAATATCTAAATTTAAATATGTATTAAGTGAGTTAGTATTTTTTTTATACTCTAAAATGAAAAAATTTAATAGGTATAACTAGTGAGTAAGCATATTAGTACGTTTTTTTGTGGTATAACGATTATACTGATAGCGCTTTTAGTAGGACTTAGAGGTGATACGCCAGATACTCAGGTATATTGGTATGTTTATCAAAATATACAATTATATAATTTATCTAATCCTTTGTTATTCTATAGTCAGACTGGTATGGAAATTGCCTTTGGTTGGTATAGCTCTTTTATGCATCTTCTAGGCGCCAATAATATTTTTTTCTTTTCTTTTTATTCCTTTCTTATTTTATTAACAATTGTTAAATTATCTAGGTATATTCATGTATCTTTATTTTATGTGATGCTATCTTACTTATCAAGCAGTTATTTTTTTATTCAACAGTTCATGCAGATAAGGCAAGGATTAGCTATATCTGTAACAATGTTAATTTGCATTGCAATATTACATAGAAGGTTTACTCATTGTAAATTGCTTTATCTATTCTTGATGCTATGTATTTTAATTCATCAAACCTCTATAGTTTTGATTGTTATATTTATGTTGTTTATTTTCTATGAAAAATTTACTGTTTTAAAATCAAGTGTGTTAATTAATATACTGCTTATTATTTTTATTATATTTATGATAAAATATATAGTTATGCCTCAGCTTATAATTTTAAGCTCCAGGGTGGCTAGTTATAGCGAAATTAGTGAGTATTCTTTTGATCGCTCACTTTTATCATTACCTAATATTCGTGCGATGTTGATATTGATATTTATTTATTTATTAACAAATAGAAAATTATATTCAGTTTTGACTTATAGATTTTTATTTTTTTGTATAGTATTAGCTGTTATATTTCGGATAGGGTTTTCAGAGTTTGCTATTTTAAATGGTCGAATATCTATTGTGGCCTCATTTGCTGAGGTTTTTATCATACCGATGGTATTGTTATATCGGTTTAGCTTTCATTCTAGACTAATATTAATAATTATTTGGTTTGTAATGCAGGGATATATTTCTCTTTTTATACAATCTGCTATATTAATAGATACATATTTTAAGCCATTGGTGAGTATTTGATATGCAATTTTCGATTTTATGCTCTATTTATTATAAAGAACAATCAGAGCATCTCTCTCAAGCATTATATAGCATTTGGGATGCACAAACGATTCATCCTACAGAAATTGTGTTGGTCAAAGATGGTCCATTGACACCTGCCTTAGATGCAGTGATTGCTGAGTGGCAATTAAAACTCGGTGATATATTTAAGGTTATTGCTTTAGAAAAAAATGTTGGATTAGGCAAGGCATTGAATGAAGGATTAACTCATTGCTCATATGATTGGATATTCCGTATGGATACAGATGACATTGCTGTCCCTAATCGCTTTGAGTTGCAGATTCAATATATTAAAAATCATCCAGATATCGCATTACTTGGCGGACAGATTGCAGAATTTATGGGGGAAGAGAGTCATATTACAGGATGTCGAATGGTGCCAGAAACCACAACTGATATTGCCGAATATGCTAAATCCCGCAATCCATTTAATCATCCAACTGTAGCGATGAAGAAGAGTGTGGTGCAAACAGTGGGGCAGTATCAGCATCATTTATTGATGGAGGATTATAATCTATGGCTACGCGTTATTGCTGCGAGCTATGAGGTTGCGAATCTACCAGATATATTATTATATATGCGCTCAGATGGTTTACATGGTCGGCGCCGTGGTTGGGTCTATGTTCAAAGCGAATGGCAGATGCTTCAATTAAAAAGAACGTTAAAGCAGCAATGCTTACCTAAAGCATTGCCACTATTCATAGTGCGAGCAAGTGTACGATTATTACCTGCGTCTTTATTGCAAAAATTGTATAAACTATTGCGTAAAGGTAATCACTGATTTTTATAAAGTAATGAATATGATCAAAAAAGCCATCCTCCCTGTTGCCGGTTTAGGCACCCGATTTTTACCCGCAAGCAAAGCCATTCCTAAAGAGATGGTGACGGTTGTGGATCGCCCTGTGATTGAATACGTGGTCAAAGAAGCTGTCAAAGCGGGCATCACAGAAATCATTTTGGTGACGCATTCCTCAAAAGCGTCGATTGAAAACTATTTTGATCGCAACTTTGAGCTTGAAACCACATTGACTCAGAAAAAGAAATTTGATCTCCTCGAAGAAATTACTAACATTGTGCCGAGCAATGTGAGCATTGTTGCGGTGCGCCAGCCTGAGCCCCTTGGCCTTGGGCATGCGGTTTTGTGTGCAAAAAGTGTGATTGGCGATGATGATTTTGTGGTGTTATTGCCAGATGTGCTCATTAAAAACAGTGAGGCAATGCATGATTTAACTTTGATGATCGAGCGCTTTGATGCCACGAATCATGCTCAAATTATGGTGGAAGCGGTGCCAAAACATTTAGTCGATCAATATGGCATTGTGGATGTTGAGCAGACACCCGAAGAGGGGCAAAGCATTGTGATGCGTGGAATTGTGGAAAAACCCGCCATTGAGGCTGCACCCTCTAACTTATCCGTAGTGGGGCGCTATGTGTTGCCAGCACGCATCATGGCGCTGTTAGAACAAACACCAAAAGGCGCAGGCAATGAGATTCAGCTCACGGATGCGATTGCAATGCTACAAAAAGAAGCGCCAATTGAGGCGTACCGCATGCAAGGGCAAACCTTTGATTGCGGTAGTAAATTGGGGTATCTCAAGGCAGTATTGCATTATGGGGTGGATCATCCGACCCTTGGGGCAGATTTTAAAGCAATGATTGACGAGTTAAAATAATGCACATTACGATGATTGGGCAAACGTTGCAGGCAAATGTCTTAACTGAACTGTTCAGTGCTGTGGGTAATTGTGTGCATCATGAGCCGACTTTAAAAGGCATCGCGATTGATCAGCTGCCTACGCACATGGATGTGTTGTGTTTATGTGTGCCATCTCATCAATTTGAGCAGGCGTGTGAATTTTTACAGAAATTTCAAAATCATACTGCACCAAAGCTCATGATCAATGGTGCCACTTTTGGTTTACATGGCACTGCGCAATTGGCAAAAATGTATGATCAAGCGCCATGGTGTTATCTGCCCGATACCATTCAAGAGGGCAATGCCGTGGACAGCTTTGTGGATGCTAAACAGATGATTGTGGGCTGTGATGATGAGCATGCCCGCCCATTGATGCAAGAGCTATTGCGTCCGTTTTTCCCGCGCCCGCAGCAAATTTTATGGATGCCATTGCTTGATGCGGAGCTCACCAAGCTCTCCATTTCTGGCATGCTTGCAACGCGCATCAGCTATATGAATGATTTGGCCAACATTGCTGAGAAGTTGGGCGTGGACATTTTAAACGTTCAGCAAGGCATGGCCGCAGATACGCGCATTGGCGGCAGTTATCTATCTGCAGGTGTTGGCTTTGGTGGCGCGAATTTTTCCCATGACATCACCATGCTCGCTTCAGAAGTGGCACAAAATGGTGGAAAAAGTCGTTTACTTCAGCAAGTGTGGGACATCAATGAGGATCAAAAAGAGATCCTATTTCGTAAGCTTTGGCACCATTTTGCCACGGATTTACAGGGCAAAGTGATCGCCATTTGGGGGGCGGCATTTAAAGAGAACACTGCAAGTATTCAGCATTCGCCCATTCATAAGATGCTGAGCGCACTCTGGGCACAAGGCGCGATTGTTAAGCTGCATGATCCGAAAGCATTACCTAAAATTGCTGCGCAATATNGTGAGCGAACGGATTTAATCCTGTGTGAGGATGCGTATGATGCTGCAATGGATGCCGATGCTTTGTGTGTATTGACGCCATGGCAAGCATATTTCAGCCCGGATTATCAGCGGTTAAAAGCTGTGATGCGTCAGCCCTTATTATTAGATGGGCGTAACATCTATGATCCCACATATGTGACAGCACAAGGATTCATCTATGAAGGAGTGGGGCGCCGATGAAAACATTAAAAGAATTGGCAGAACAATTAAAGAGGGTGGATTTATCCACACTGTTTGCCAATGATCCGATGCGCTTTGATGCCTTTTCCCGTACATTTGATGGCTTACTTTTAGATTTTAGTAAGCAGCGACTGACTGCGGAAGTGCTCGATGCATTAGAAGCATTGACCGTGCAGCATGATTTACAACATTGGATGGCTCAGCTTTTTTCTGATCAACCCATCAATGAGACAGAGCAGCGTGCCGCGATGCATTGGGCATTGAGAGTACCGCACGATGACACAAAATTACCGCACATTAATGAGGCAGTGCATGCTCAGCTTGAGCGCATGTCTGCACTCGTCAATAAAATTCATGCAGGGCAATGCCGAGGTGCCACCGGTGAGGTGATCACGGATGTGGTGAACATTGGCGTGGGCGGCTCAGATTTAGGTCCCTTAATGGTGACCCATGCATTGTCAGATTTTAAAGTGCCAACGGCCAAGCCACTGAATATGCACTTTGTCTCCACAATGGATGGCAGCCAGCTCTCTGCATTGCTCCATCAATTGCGCCCAGAGACGACGCTTTTTATCATCTCCTCCAAATCCTTTGGCACCATTGATACTTTATCAAATGCGCAAACGGTGCGTGTGTGGTTAGAAAATGCCCTAGGGCACAGTGAACAGGTGTTAAAAAATCACTTTGTGGGTGTGTCCACCAATGTTGAGAAAATGACGGCGTGGGGCATTCATCCCGATCATCAGCTGTTGCTCTGGGATTGGGTGGGCGGTCGTTATTCATTGTGGTCGTGCATTGGTTTACCGATTGCGTTAACCATTGGTGTGGCAGGCTTTCAAGCGCTTTTAGCAGGTGCACATGCGATGGATGAGCACTTTAGAACGGCGCCTTTTAAAGAAAACCTCCCCATGTTACTGGCGATGATTGGTATTTGGAATGCCAACCATCTCAACATTCAAACCCATGCTGTTTTACCCTATGATGGTCGCTTAAAGTATTTTGCCGCTTATTTGCAGCAATTAGAGATGGAGTCGAACGGTAAATCAGTGCAGCGAAATGGCGAGGATGTTGAGTGGAGCACGTGCCCAATTGTCTGGGGTGAAGTGGGGCCCAATGCACAGCACGCGTTTTATCAATTATTGCATCAAGGCACCCATGCGGTCAGTTGCGATTTCATTGCACCCATTGAGCGCTATACCGCTAAGCAATTTACCTATGCGGAGAGTGAATCTGCCCTCATTGAGCAGCACCATTTAGCCTTGGCCAATTGCTTGGCGCAATCTCGATTGTTGGCGTTTGGCAGTCAATCCTTATCTCAGGCTGAATTGGCAAACTTGCCAAAATATCAGCATTATGCGGGCAATCAACCGAGCTCAACACTGTTGATGGATGAGTTGAACCCGCGCACTTTGGGTATGTTGATTGCGCTGTATGAGCATAAAGTGTTTGTACAGTCTGTGATTTGGCGCATCAATCCCTTTGATCAATGGGGGGTTGAAAAGGGTAAAGCCATTGCCAATCAAATTTTACCCATTTTAGCAGGGCAATCGCTGGATTCAGCGGATCTCGATGGCTCAACGCAAGGCTTATTACAACGATTAATGGATAAAAATTATGGCTAATATTTTAGTGACAGGGGGCGCAGGTTACATTGGCTCTCACACTTGTGTGGAATTGTTAGAGGAAGGGCACACTGTTGTGGTGCTTGATAATTTATCGAACAGTTCAGAAGAATCATTGCGCCGCGTGATGGAATTAACGGGACGGAATGTGACCTTCATTCAAGGGGACATTCGGGATGAGGCGGCATTAGATGCGCTGTTTAGCAATCACTCAATTGATGCGGTGATCCACTTTGCAGGTTTAAAGGCAGTGGGCGAGAGTCAAGAAATTCCGCTGGTATACTTTGACAATAACATTGCAGGCTCAATTGCCTTGACCAAAGCGATGGCAAAAGCAGGTGTGTTTCATTTGGTATTCAGTTCATCGGCCACGGTGTATGATGAAGCGAATGTTTCACCACTGAATGAAGAGATGCCAACGGGCATGCCATCGAACAATTATGGTTACACAAAATTGATTGTGGAGCAGTTATTGCAAAAGCTCTCCATGGCTGATGCGCGCTGGTCGATCGCTTTATTGCGTTATTTTAATCCGGTGGGCGCCCATAAAAGTGGCCGCATTGGGGAAGATCCGCAAGGCATCCCCAATAACCTCATGCCGTACATTACGCAAGTGGCTGTTGGCATGCGTGCGGAACTCTCCATTTTTGGCAATGATTATGACACCATCGATGGTACAGGTGTGCGTGATTATATCCATGTGGTGGATTTGGCCAAAGCGCATTTGTGTGCACTCAATAATCGTTTAAATGAAACGGGTTGCCGTGCATGGAACATCGGAACGGGTAACGGCCATTCAGTCTTACAGGTGAAAAATGCTTTTGAGTCAGTCAATGGTGTACCTGTACCCTTTAAATTTGCACCGCGCAGAGCAGGGGATGTGGCGACTTCATACGCAGATTGTAGTCGTGCTAATCGTGAGCTCAACTGGCATGCAGAACATACATTAGAAGACATGCTCCGTGACAGCTGGCATTGGCAGCAGCAAAATCCAAAAGGTTATCGATAGTTTGAAATGAAAAAGCCGAGCAATGCTCGGCTTTAGTTTACTCAGTGATGAGTTTTGTGAGCTCATCCACATAATCCTGCATCGGTAGCGGATTCAATGATGCTTTTGTCTCAATATTCAGGCGCAGCAATGGCTCAGTGTTTGATGCACGAATGTTAAAGCGCCACTCGCCAAAATCGAGCCCAAAGCCATCTGTGGTATCAATCACGGGATTTTTGGGTTTGTAATGATTGACGATCTTTTCAATGGTGGCTTTTGTATCGGCAACCGTAAAATTAATCTCCCCACTGCATGGGAATTTTGCAATCATATTTTCCACCAGTGTGGAGAGATTCTGCTGTGTTTCTGACAAGAGCATCGTCACCAATAACCACGGAATCATGCCGCTATCACAGTAGGCAAAGTCTCTGAAATAGTGATGTGCGCTCATCTCGCCGCCATAAATGGCATTGTGTTCACGCATCACCTCTTTCATGTAAGCATGGCCAGATTTTGATTGCACGGCAATGCCATTATATTCCTCGATGACATCGACAGAGTTCCACACCAAGCGCGGATCATGCACGATTTTCTCGCCTTTTGATTTTAATAAAAATGCTTGGGCAAGTAGACCAACGATGTAGTAGCCTTCAATGAACTGACCTTTCTCATCAAATAGGAAACAGCGGTCAAAATCGCCATCCCATGCAATGCCCATATCCGCTTGATGCTCAAGCACGGCTTCACTGGTCACAGCGCGATTTTCAATCAAAATGGGGTTAGGAATGCCATTTGGGAAAGTGCCATCGGGATCATTGTGGATTTTGATGAGCTTAAGGGGAATATTGAGGGCTTTAAACTCAGCTTCTAGCGCATCAATCACATGGCCAGCTGCACCATTACCTGCATTCACCACCAATTTAAGGGGGCGGATTTTACTCGGTTCGATGTAGGATAATAGATGCGCGATGTATTCAGGCAAAATGTTATAAGGTTTTGTGGTGCCTTGATGGAGTGACTTCGTAAAATCCTCGCTGATGACCAGATCACGAATGGCTTTGAGTCCTGTATCTAAGCCAATGGGGCGCGCATTCTCACGCACCAACTTCATGCCATTGTAATCCATCGGATTGTGGCTAGCCGTCACTTCAATGCCGCCTTGAACATCTAAATGAAACGCACCAAAATAGACCTCTTCGGTGCCCGTTAAGCCTAAATCAAGCACATCAACACCGGCATCATTTAAACCGCGGCTGAGGGCATGTTTTAAGCCGTCACTCGTTAGGCGCACATCTGCACCCACAACGATGGTTTTAGGTTGATAAATTTGACCATAAGCACGGCCGACTTTATAGGCCAATGCTTCTGTGATTTCTGTGCCGAGTTTGCCGCGAATGTCGTAGGCTTTGAAGCAAGATAGGGTCATCAGTGGCTCCTTCAATTGGTATTATGTAGTTGTTTACGATTACGCACCGCTTGACGAATCAACACAATCATACATCCAAGCATGCCACCGAGTAAGAAACCGATAATGGTAATTAAGGCTTTATTAGGTTTTATCGGCTTTTCGGGTAATACAGGTGAAGCATCGATATGATAGAGTTGTACTTCTGATGCATTCGGTAATTTTGCATCTTGATAGAATTCAAGATTTGCTTTCATATCACGATATCTAGTGTTGTTACTAAAATTCTTTTTCTGAGCTTCTAGATATTTAAGAGTTTTTTCTAATGCAATTGTTCCTTGCATATATGCTTCAATCGGACGTTCCATAGTTGTTTCTAGTTTTAGATCTTTTGCAATTTGATATGCTACATTTAATCGATCAATTTCATTATTAAATTGCTCTGTAAGCTCATTTTCTAATGTTTTAAGCGTATCTTTAGTTTGTAAAATTACAGTATTAAGCTCAGCTTGACGATTTTTTAGAATTTGTGAAATGGCATGCTGATTCGTAAGTTTAAAATATTCTATCAATGCATCATAAGAGAGTTCAGGATCTATAGCATTGAATGTGACACTATAAATATTGCGTTCTTTATCAGTTTGTTTAATCGTAATATTTTTTTGAAAAGCTTCAAAGTTTGCCTGTGTATTTTGTGCTTTTATAGCATCAGTTTGTTTTGGTAGATATATGTGGGTAAAAAAATCACGTTGTATGTTTGTTGAACGAAGATTTTGTAGAAACATGTTATAAACTTCAGTAGAACTAATGGGTTTTAACGATGGTTCACTGGATATAACGAGACCACTATTCAAAGCATCAATTTGATATGTGAGTGGGGTGCTAATCGTAACTTCTGTTTGATAAACGGGCTTGATAATGATAAATGCAAAAATGATCGCAACCACCGTACACACAAATGTCACGCCCACAATCAGCCATTTGCCGCGCCATAAAGTGGCCACCAATTCAAATAAATCAATCTCGTCATTATTTTGTTCGGGTAAATTATTTTGTTGAGGATTATTCATATTGATCTGTACCTAGTGCACACAAGCGCCGCTTGTATGATTAAATTTATTGAATAAAAAAGCGTGCCATATTCTATTCTAAAGCTTAAGAATGGTCAAAATTATCTCCCACAGCATCTCCCCCATAAATCATGTAAAATCTCCCCATCCCACATCAACTTTTGGAAGATTATGTCTAAGCAAACCTTTTTAATCATCGATGGTTCTAACTTTCTTTTCCGTGCTTATCACGCATTGCCGCCCTTAACAACGCGCGCAGGGCAGCCAACGGGCGCCATTCGCGGCGTGATTACGATGTTTCAAAAGCTCTTAGACACTTTTAATCCTGCCTATGCCGCAGTGACGTTTGATGCGAAGGGCAAAAGCTTTCGCAGCGACTTATATGCCGATTACAAAGCCCATCGCCCGCCGATGCCCGATGACCTTCGTGCCCAAGTTACCCCCTTGATGGATGTGGTGGACTTTTTGGGTTTTCCACGTTTGATCATCGATGGCATTGAGGCGGATGACGTGATCGCAACACTCGCGTTAGAGGGCAAAGCGAAAGGTTATGAAGTGGTCATTGCCTCAAGTGATAAGGATTTGGCACAACTTGTGGGCGGTCCCATTAAAATGTTTGATGGCATGAAAAACCTCATGCTTGATCGTGATGGGGTGTATGAAAAATTTGGCGTCTATCCTGAAGCCATTCGCGATTATTTAACCTTGATGGGGGATAAAGCCGATAACATTCCAGGTGTTGAAGGCGTTGGGCCAAAAACCGCGGCAAAATGGTTGGCAGAGTATGAAACCCTCGATGGCATCATTGAAAATGCCGAAAAAATTAAGGGAAAAGTGGGTGAGCGCTTACGCAATTCATTAGAACAATTAGAATTGTCCCGTCAATTGACAACGCTGTTGATGGATGCAGATTTGCCTTATCGCGTGGAGGATTTAGCGCTGCGTGATCCGAATGTTGATGAACTCACCAAACTATACACAGAATTTGAGTTTAACTCATTGTTAAAGCAATTGATTTCAGGTAAACCCACGAGTGGCTTTCAGCCCATGCTCAATTCTCAAGTGATTGCACCACGCACGCATGAATGGATCATGCCAACGCCGCCGAACACCATTACGTATACAGCCGTGACCGATTTATCGGCATTAGAAGCATTCATTGCACGCGCTTATGGAGCCCATCGTGTGGCAGTTGATACCGAAACCGATGGCTTAGATGCCATGCAAGCAAAATTGGTGGGCATTTCGCTTGCGATCACCGGCGGGGAAGCGATTTATATTCCATTGCAGCATGATTTATTGGTGGCGCCAGAGCAATTGCCGATGCAGGATGTGTTAGATCGCTTAGCCCCTTTATTAGAAGATCCAAATGTGGCGCTTGTAGGGCAAAATTTAAAATATGATTGGCACATTTTTAAGCGCTATGGCATCACCTTAAATGGCATTGCCGATGATACGATGCTCGCAAGCTATGTATGGGATGCCACAGAAAAGCACAACATGGATGATTTGGCGCTGAACTATTTAGGGCACACCACAACGTCTTTTGAAGAGATCGCCGGTAAAGGTAAAAAACAGAAAACCTTTAATGAAATTCCGATAGAAACGGCTACCCATTATGCGGCAGAAGATGCAGACATTACGCTGCGTTTGTATCATGCGTTATCACCCCGCGTTGCGAGCATTGATACGCTGCAAAAGCTCTATCAAACCATCGAAATGCCGCTGTTAACGGTCTTGGCTAAAATGGAGCATGAAGGTATTTTAGTGAATGTTCCTCATTTAGAAGCCTTGAGCCGTGAATTATCGCAGCGTTTAGATGCATTAGAAGCACAAGCGTATGAACTTGCTGGCGAAACCTTTAACTTAGGTTCCCCAAAGCAATTGGGCGCGATTTTGTTTGAAAAATTGGGGTTGCCAGTGGTGAAAAAGACAGCCAAAGGTCAGCCTTCAACCAATGAAGAGGTATTGCAAGAACTGGCATTAGATTATCCGTTACCGAAATTGTTGATCGAGTATCGTGAGTTGTCTAAATTGAAATCCACCTATACAGATGCATTGGTGGCAGAGGTGAATCCCCACACAGGCCGCATTCATACCTCCTTTAATCAAGCTTTGACGTCTACAGGGCGCTTATCGTCATCAAAGCCTAATCTACAAAACATTCCGGTGCGCACAGAAGAAGGGCGTAAGATTCGCGAAGCCTTCATTGCCAAACCCGGTTACCGCATGATTTCTGCCGACTATTCACAAATTGAGTTGCGTTTAATGGCGCACTTCTCAGGCGATGAAACGTTGATCAATGCCTTTAAAAATGATCTCGATATTCATAGAGCTACAGCTTCAGAGGTTTTTCATACGCCGCTTGATGAAGTGTCCGGTGAGCTTCGCCGCTCCGCTAAAGCCATTAACTTTGGTTTGATTTATGGCATGGGCGCATTTGGCCTCGCAAAACAGCTTGGCATTTCGCGTGGGCAAGCCCAAGAATACATTCAGCGTTATTTCAGCCGTTATCCGACGATTTTGCAATTTATGGAAGATGCCAAAGAAAAAGCGCGTGCCAATGGCTATGTGGAAACATTGCTCGGTCGCCGCCTACCTTTACCAGAGATTAACAGCAGCAATGGCATGCAAAAAGCAGGTGCGGAACGAATTGCCGTCAATGCGCCATTGCAAGGCACAGCTGCGGACATCATTAAACTCGCCATGATCGAAGTGGATCAAAAGCTCAATGAAACCGGATTAGATGCCAAAGTATTGCTACAGGTGCACGATGAATTGGTGCTAGAAGCCAGTGATAAAGATGCAGAAAAAGTTGCTGCACTCCTAAAAACAGCGATGGAAAACGTCATCACCTTAAAAGTGCCCCTGAAAGTGGATGTGGCAATCGGCAGCAACTGGGATGAAGTGCACTGATGTTTCAAAAATACTTCTCCATTGGCATTCTCAATACGCTGCTGCACTGGCTGATTTTCGCGATTGCCTTACAGGGCTTTGGCATCGGGCAGGGCAGCGCAAACCTCATCGCGTTTGTGGTGGCGGTGACGTTCTCATTTTATATGAATGCTAAATTCACCTTTAAAAAGCAGGCAACGGGCCTACGATATGTGCTGTTTGTGGGCTTTATGGGATTATTAAGCTATGGCATTGGTGCATTGTCAGATCATTGGCAGCTTTATCCGATGATTACTTTAGTTGTGTTTTCCGCCGTGAGCCTTGTATTGGGCTATCTTTATTCTAAATTCGTTGTTTTCCATTAACATTATAAAAATATAATCATGACTCAACCCATAAAAATATCTTTAGTGGTTCCCGTCTATAATGAAGAGGCGGCGCTGCCCATTTTTTATCAAGCAGTGCGTGAGGCCCCCTTTTTAAAAGATTATGATCTTGAGATCGTTTTCATCAATGATGGCAGCCGCGATCAAACTGAAGCGATCATCAATGCGCTTGCGATCTCTGATCCGCGTGTACAAGCCTTAAGCTTTACCCGTAATTTTGGTAAAGAGCCGGCGCTTTTTGCAGGCTTAGAACATGCCACAGGGGATGCGGTGATTCCCATCGATGTGGATTTACAAGATCCGATCGAGGTGATCCCTGAGCTCATTGAAAAATGGCAAGCAGGCTTTGATGTGGTGCTCGCTAAACGCATTGATCGCTCATCTGACAGCTTTTTAAAACGCCAATCTGCAGGATTATTCTATAAACTCCATAATAAAATCAGCACACCAAAAATAGAAGAAAATGTGGGGGATTTTCGTTTAATGTCCCGCAACGTGGTGGAAAATATTAAAAAATTGCAGGAACGCAATCTTTTTATGAAAGGGATTTTGTCTTGGGTCGGCGGGCAAACGGCCGTGGTTGAATATGTGCGGGCAGAGCGCTCTGCTGGGGACACTAAATTCAATGCATGGAAGCTGTGGAATTTAGCCGTGGAGGGCATCACAAGCTTTTCAACCGCACCTTTACGCATTTGGGCATACTTGGGATTTGTGGTGGCGCTGTTATCTTTTAGTTATGGTGCGTACATGATTTTTGAGAAGATTGTGTTTGGCAATCCGGTGTCGGGATATCCTTCGATTTTGGTGTCGATCCTGTTTTTAGGGGGCATTCAGCTCATCGGTATTGGGGTTTTAGGGGAATATGTGGGCAGAATTTATATGGAAAGCAAACAGCGCCCGCGGTATTTGTTGAAAAAGATGGGGAGTGATAAAAAATGATGACGAAAGCTTGGCCGCGTTATCTCAGTTATGCAGTGGCGTTTAGTTTAGTGTTTTACATTGCGTATTTAACGCCGATTCACTCGGATGATTTTGCCTATTACAACATTGGGTTGCAATGGTCCGCGCATGTATCCCATTATCTTTCATGGAGTGGGCGATTAGTCTCTGATTACATTAGTCCGATTTTATTGCACTTAGAAAATGATGTGCTACGCAGTGGTATTTTGGCATTCGCGGTGGTAAGCATGGTTGCATTGGTGGCAAAACTGCCTGCGTTGGTTTTAAAACAGCAAGCATCCACATCGGTATTTGTGGGGTTATTTCTCATTTATTGGATCACCAATCCAACGTTGGGGCAAACCATTTTTTGGACAGTGGGGGCGGCAAACTATTTGTTCACCAATTTAGCGATTGTGATTTATTTATATTGTTTGATTAAATATATGCAATCATCTCAATCCATTTTGTGGTGGGTTGGCGTATTAATAATTTCACCTTTTGCAGCGTTTAGTAATGAAAATACCACGTGGATTGTTTTACTGTTCTCTATTGTGTCGACCTATTATTTGATGCGTTATCAGCAGGATTGGAAGATTTGGCTCTCTTCACTCATCATTGTGTTGGGCTTTTGTTTCTTTATTTTAAGTCCTGGCAATGCAGCACGTGCCGCCAGTGGTGCATTCGATGAGTTTTATGCCATGAGCTTTATGCATAGAGTTTGGGATTTTATGTTGTATCGTTACCCAACGGGCTTGAGTCGTATGGCACCTGCCTTATTGATTTTTATTGTATTGTGGCTCGTGGCATTGAAAAATCAAATGCCTGCACAATATAAACGAATTTCTATTGCTTTGGTCTTGATCGGCTTATTGAGTTTACTCTCTATGGTCATGTCACCGTTGTTGAGTGCACGCTCCACAAGTGGCCCGATTTTATTTGTACTTCTTGGCATTGCCGTTTTATTGCATTATTTGATGCATCATGTGATTACGCAGTGGCGATCTGTGTATCGTGTAACTTTGGTCATAATTGTTGCAATTTTTATTGTTTCTTATGGCATGATTGCCCATTCTTATCAAAGATTATCTGCACAAGGTTCAATGCTGAACGATGCCATTGATATTGCGCATACAAATGAAATCAAAGCGCCAACTTTGCCAGAGTTTTATTATGTGCCCTCACTGCGTAAGCGTGATTCATATGATGCACATTATAGTAGTGATTCGATGGCGACGTATTATGGCTTTGAGCATATTGACTTAAAGCCGATGGCTTTTGATTACAGTATTATGATGGAGCATTTGCCACATCAAGCACGGAATAATGATTTAGGCATTCAAGGTATTTATCTTGCGCCTGAGGGAATATTCGGACAAAAGACAACGATTGTGTTAGATATGCTGGCACAGCAGCAAACCAATGATGTTTTAGAGCTCATCATCACCAATCGCAGTGGAAAAACGGCAACTTTATCATTGCCGATGGATGCTGTGCCCATTCATGGACAATGGATCATAGGTGGCGTTGTTAAGATGAAGATGCAAGAGATCGTGCGCATCGAAGGGATGTTACGCTCTTCAAATTCAGTGGCAACGCAACCTGTTACAATTTATGGAGAATAATATGCAACTCATCACCTGGAACGTCAACTCCATCAATGTTCGTCAGCCGCAACTTGAGGCTTTGTTAAAGGATGCCGCGCCCGATGTGGTGGGGCTTCAGGAAATCAAGTGCGAAACGGCACAATTTCCCTTTGATGCCATCACGCAATTGGGCTATTACGCAGTGGCAAGCGGGCAAAAGTCTTACAATGGCGTTGCCCTCATTAGCCGCGATGAACCACGTGATGTCTCTGTCGGATTGCCAAATTATGCAGATGATCAGCAGCGCGTGATTGCCGCAACCATCAATGGCGTGCGTGTGGTGAATGTCTATGTGCCGAATGGTCAAGAAGTGGATTCAGAAAAATATGCCTATAAACTTGCATGGCTCGATGCATTTCATGAATATTTAGCAGATACCTTGGCACAATATGATACTGTTGTGGTGATGGGGGATTTTAACATCGTGCCAACGGACAATGATGTGTATGCACCTGAATTGTGGCGCGATAAGATTCTCTGTTCACCGCCGGAGCGTGCGGCGTTTGAAGGATTGCTGAGCTTAGGCTTGCAAGATGCCTTGCGCATTTTTGCGACGAATGATCCGCTCTTTACCTGGTGGGATTATCGCCAAGGGCAATTTGAAAAGGATGAAGGCATGCGCATTGACCATTTTTTATTGTCCAATGCCGCCAGCGCCCGAATGATGCGCGCAAAAGTACACAGAGAGATTCGCGCACTTGAACGTCCCTCTGATCATGCACCGGTGGCTATTTACTTAAAAGATTAAATAAATTATTGTATTAAGAATTTGCATAAAAACAGTTATCCAATTGGGGGTTAGTGAATGTTTTCGGGAAGTATAGTTGCGATTGTTACACCAATGTATCCAGATGGCCGCGTCGATTACGGTGCGCTCGAAAAGTTGGTGGAATGGCACATTATCAATAAAACAGATGCCATTGTTGCCGTTGGCACCACGGGCGAATCTGCAACGTTAGATTATGAAGAGCATCGTCAAGTGATCCGCAGTGTTGTAGAGTTTGCAGATGGTCGCGTGCCTGTGATTGCAGGGACAGGTTCAAACTCAACATTAGAAGCGTTGAAATTAACCCATTGGGCGGCAGAAGATGGTGCCGCAGCCTGTTTATTGGTGACGCCCTATTATAATAAACCGTCACAAGAAGGCTTATTTCAGCACTATAAATTGATTGCTGAATCTGTGGACATTCCACAAATTCTCTATAATGTGCCAGGTCGCACAGGTGTGGATTTATTGCCAGAGACGGTGGAACGTTTAGCAAACTTTGCAAACATTGTGGGCATCAAAGAAGCTTCAACATTAGAGCGCGTTGATGCATTGCTAGATAAAGTCGGCGAGCGCATTGCTGTATTCACCGGTGAAGATGGTGAATCTTGCGAAGCGATTTTACGCGGTGCAAAAGGCGTGATTTCTGTATCTGCGAATGTTGCCCCATTACAAATGCACAAAATGACGCAAGCGGCGATGGCTGGGGATCGTGAAAAGGCAGAAGCTTTGAACGAAGAGATCAAAGAATTGCACCGTTTGCTCTTCATTGAATCTAACCCGATTCCTGTGAAATGGGTGCTCAAAGAGATGGGTAAAATCCAAGGCGGCATTCGTTTGCCATTGATTGGATTGGATAAACAGTACCATTTGACGATGCAGGATTTGATCGCAAAATTACCGAATGCGTAATTTGTTGCTATAATGTCGCTCAATTTTAATCATTAATTTGTGTATTCAAACTATCCGGAAATTTATATGAAATATAACAAAGTGTTAATGGGTGGACTGGCAAGTTTAGTTGTGCTTGCGGGTTGCTCGACTAGTACAATTCAGCCTAAAGGTAGATTGGATTATTTAAATGCATCTTCTGTCAATCCATTGGAGTTGCCACCTGATTTGGTGAGCAGCGGTCACCGCGTGGATAGTAACAACCGAGCCACACAAATGTTGAGCGAATATCAAAAACAAGTGAACAATCGCAACAACTTATCCGATCGCGTATTGGTCTCTTCAGATGCTGTGCGTGTTGAACGCGCCGGCGACAACCGTTGGATCGTGACCACATTGCCACCTGAATATGTTTGGTCTCGCTCTGTGCAATTGTTCCAGGAAGTGGGTTTACCGATCGAAATCAGCAATCCTGAAGCGGGTATCTTAGAATCAGGTTGGGCAGAAAACCGCGCCGATGTGCCAGATTCTTGGATTCGTCAATTATTGAAGAGCACATTAGACAACGTATTCTCATCGCCCACGCGTGATAAATTCCGCATTCGTTTAGAACGTGGCAATAAAGGCGAAGTGCTTGTCTATGTGACGCATTATGGTATGAAAGATCAAGCCTCTGGCCGTGACAATGAATACCACACATGGGTGGATCGTCCACGTGATGCTGAGTTAGAAGCGGAAATGGTGTCACGTTTAGTGGCGAAATTGGGTGCAAAAGATGTTAAAGAGATCAACCGTGGCAATGCTGTGAACATCACAGAAACGCCAACAGGTGTTGTGATCAATCGCCCAGTAGATTCTTTGTGGGCGCAAGTGGGCAACGTGCTTGATGATGGCGCAATGTTCCAAGTGGAATCACAAAACAGCCAAGATCGCAGCTACATTGTGATGCAAAAAGATCCGAAGAAAACCACCGGCGGCGGTTTAGCGTTCTGGACAGATAAAAAACCTGTCTATTACCGCTTTAAAGTTCAGCTCGTGGACAACGGTAAAAACAGCACCGCCATCAACATCACATCATTAGATGGTGAGAAAAATGGCGAAATCATCCAACGTTTAAGAACCAATCTTCACTAAGAAGAGTTGATGTAAAGAGCGCCTGTTTGACAGGCGTTTCTTTTTTGTGTGAATTATGAATAGAATCCAAAAATTATCCCCGCAAGTCATCAATCAAATCGCCGCAGGCGAAGTGATCGAGCGCCCTGTATCTGTGGTTAAAGAGTTGGTGGAAAACAGCATCGATGCGGGCGCGACAGAAATTGTGATAGAAATTGTCGAAGGTGGCATGAAAGAGATCACCATTCGGGATAATGGCAGCGGCATCCACGAAGCGGATCTTTTATTGGCACTGACGAGTCACGCCACCAGTAAAATCCGTGATGCACACGATTTAGCACGCGTTTCAAGCCTAGGTTTTCGTGGGGAAGCATTGGCGAGTATTGCTTCAGTCTCTGAACTCACGTTAACCACGCGCACGCAAGATGCAAATCACGGCTTTAAAGTGCGCGGTGCGGGCAATGACACCATTGAAAAACCGATGCCAGCGGCGCATCCTTTGGGCACCACCATTGAGGTGAAAGACTTATTTTACAATGTGCCCGCGCGTAAAAAGTTTTTACGCACTGAGCGCACGGAGTTTAGCCACATTGAGGAGCTAGTTAAACGCTTATCTTTGGTGCGCTTTGAGATTGCCTTTAAGCTGTTACACAATGGCAAAGTGGTGTTTGACACAAAGGCTTGTGCCACGCAAGAAGAGCAAGAGCTGCGCATTCGCACCATTTTTAGCCAAGAATTTTTGGATCAATGTTTTTACTTCACTCATACGATGGAAGACATTCGTGGGGATCTCACCTTAAAAGGTTGGATTGCCAAACCCACCTTTTCGCGCCCACAAACCGATTGGCAGTTTGTGTATGTCAATGGTCGGATGGTGAAAGATCGCCTTGTGGCGCATGCCATTAAACAAGCGTATCAAGATGTATTGTATGGTCAGCGCCATCCTGCATTCATTGTTTATTTGACGATGGATCCTGAAGGCGTGGATGTCAATGCGCACCCTGCAAAGCATGAAGTGCGTTTTCGGGAATCGCGTTTTGTGCATGATTTTCTTTTTCGCACCATTCATCAAGTGGTGGCCAAACCCTTGTTGGAAATCGAAGCGCAGACCGAAAGCCCCATGCGACACAGTGCACCCATTGAATCGATGCGCCCACAACAGCAAAGTCGCCTCAATTTTAAAGCGGCATACAGCAGTGGTCATTCTACATATGTGGCGCCGAAAAGTGAGCCAGTGAATGTCTATGCGGCGCTTGGTTTAGGGGACAAAGAGAAAGATACACTCTCAAGCTTTGTGCCAAACTCTAAAGCAGCGGCGGCAACAGATGTGAGCGATGACGATGCGCCTTTAGGTTATGCCCTTGGGCAACTGCATGGCGCTTATATTTTGGCAGAGAATCAGCAAGGCTTGGTGTTGGTGGATATGCATGCGGCGCATGAGCGCATCATTTATGAGCGCTTTAAAAATAACATTCACAACGGTGAGCCATTGGTGCGCCAACCTTTATTGATCCCGAAAGTGATCACTTTAAGTGCACGCCATGTGGCAACGGTGGCAGAATTTAGGGCAGAATTAGAAGGCGTGGGCATTGTGGCAGATGTCTTTGGAGATAAAGAAGTGGTGATCCGTGAAGTGCCCGCTTCGCTTGTCAATGGTGATGTGGATGCTTTAATCACCGCAGTGATTGAGGATTTTGAGCGTTATGGCTCTAGCCAAAAGATCAAAGCGGCCATTAATGAAATTTTGAGCACAATGGCGTGCCACAGTGCGATTCGTCATCACCGCAAAATGACATTGCCAGAGATGAATGCGCTGCTGCGTGACATTGAGCGCACCGAACGCGCCGATCAATGCAATCATGGGCGCCCAACTTGGATGTCCATTGGTTTGACGGAACTAGACAATCTATTTTTACGAGGACAATAAATGCACCCATTGTATGGCGTTTTAGGCAATCCGATTGCCCACTCTAAATCACCGATGATTCATTCGGCATTTGCAGCATTGATGAACATTGAGCTCGATTATTCTGCGTATTGTTTGCCAATCGATGATTTTGAAGGTGCGCTCAAAGCGCTCATGGATCAAGGTTTACAAGGTGCAAATGTTACGGTGCCTTTTAAGGAAAATGCCTTTCGTTTAGCAAATCACTTAACGGTGGAAGCGAAAGAGGCGGGCGCCGTCAATACCCTGGCATTTAAAAATGGTGAGATCTTTGGGCACAATACCGATGGCAATGGCTTGATGTGTGATTTGAAAGATCGTTGTGGCGTTGAATTGAGCAATCGCCGCATTTTGGTGTTAGGGGCAGGGGGCGCTGCGAAAGGCATTTTAGGGCCGTTGTTGCATCAGTTGCCGTCAGAAATTGTGATCAGCAATCGCACATTCAGTAAAGCTGTTGCGCTCGCTGAGCAATTTAATGCATCAGGCAATGTGCTTGCATTAGAATGGGCGGATTTAACGGGGCATTTTGATGTGATCATCAATGCCACAAGCAGTTCATTACATGGTGAATTCACGCCGCTCCCTTGTACGATGGATGCTCAAACCATTGGTTATGATTTGATGTATGGTGCAAAACCCACCGTCTTTATGGATTATTTAGCAAAACAGGGCGCGGTTAAAATTTATGATGGCTTAGGGATGCTTGTGGAGCAAGCGGCGCTCAGTTTTGAGTTTTGGCATGGCATCAAGCCACAAACTGAAACGGTTTATCAAGATTTGCGTCAAATTCTGCTATCATGATGCCCATAATTTTGCATGAAAGGAATGAGAGTCATGAGTGACAAAGAAAAAATCGACTTTGGCTATGAAACCATTGATAAAGATGAAAAAGAAGAGCGCGTTGCTGAAGTGTTTCACTCGGTTGCATCTAAATATGATGTAATGAATGATGTCATGAGCATGGGTGTGCACCGCTTATGGAAACGCACCATGATTGAATTAACAGGCGCGCGTAAAGGGCAAATGGCACTCGATTTAGCCGGTGGCACTGGCGAGATCGCCATGAAGGTGGCCAAGCGTGTGGGTGATGAAGGGCATGTGGTGTTGTCAGACATCAATTCATCGATGCTCGAAGAGGGCAGAAAGCGCGTCATCAACTCAGGCTTTGGCGGAATGATCTCCTTTAAAATCATCAATGCAGAAGAGATTCCTTTTCCGGACAATACCTTTGATTTGGTCACCATCAGTTTTGGTTTACGCAATGTGACAGATAAGCTCAAAGCCCTCAAAGAGATGCGCCGCGTGACAAAACCTGGCGGTCGCACTGTGGTGATGGAGTTTTCAAAACCTGTTGCCCCGGGCTTAGCACCCATTTATGATTTTTACTCTTTTAAAGCTTTGCCATTGATGGGTAAAATCATCGCCAATGATGAAGACAGCTACCGCTATTTAGCAGAGTCCATCCGCATGCATCCGGATCAAGAAACCATGAAAGCGATGATGCTAGAAGCGGGCTTTGATGAAGTGGAATACAAAAATTTAACGGGCGGCATCGTGGCGATTCACCGCGGCTTTGTTTTTTAATCTAAAAGGGTAATCTATGTTCTCACGTTGGCTTCGTGCGTTAAAAATTCATTGGATTTTAATGCGTTATGGTTTGTATGAATTGGTGTTTTTGATTCCATTCTTCAGACTCTTTGTGTTTTTAAAGCCCTTAGTCAACTTGCTGAATAAATATAAGGACACGCCGTTACCGGTGCGCATTCGCTTAGCCCTTGAAGCCCTTGGCCCCACATTTGTGAAGCTTGGGCAAGTGCTCTCTACACGTAATGATCTTTTTCCGGAAGATTACATTGAGGAGTTCTCAAAGCTTCAGGACAATGTGCCGGCTTTTGATTCAAACATCGCCATTGAGATCATTGAGCGCGCGTTAAAGCAGCCGATCAGTGAAGTGTTCCGTGAGTTTGATGAAGTGCCGATGGCGGCCGCATCAATCGCCCAAGTGCACAGCGCCATCCTTAAAAATGGTGATCATGTTGTGGTCAAAGTGGTGCGCCCAAACATCCAAAAAGTGATCCTACGAGATGTGCAATTGATGGAGATGATTGCAGAAGCGGTGGAAGAATATGTGGCCGGCGGTGATCGCCTTCGCCCGGTGGAAGTGGTGGCAGAATACAAGCGCACCATTTTAAGCGAGCTTGATTTAACCCGTGAAGCGGCCAATGGTTTGCAATTAAAACGCAACTTTGAAGGCAGCCACGAGATGTATGTGCCACACATTTATTTAGAATACACTTCTAAAAACATCATGGTGATGGAGAAAATCAGCGGCATTCCGGTGGATCATGTGGAAACGTTGCGTGACCTTGGCGTCAATATTCCTAAATTGGCAGAGCTCAGCGTGGAAGTCTTCTTTAAACAAGTGTTTGTGGACAGCTTTTTCCATGCAGACATGCATCCTGGGAATATTTTTGTGGATGCCACCGACCCTGCGAATCCCTCTTACATTGCGCTGGATTACGGCATCATTGGTACACTCGGTGAAGAAGATAAACACTATTTGGCCAGTAACTTTTTGGCGTTCTTTAACCGTGATTATCGCCGCGTGGCAGAATTGCATGTGGAATCTGGTTGGGTGCCCGCAGATACTTCGATTGAAGAGTTAGAATCTGCCATTCGTTCCATTTGTGAGCCGATTTTCAATAAGCCGCTCAGTGAAATTTCCTTTGGCGGATTGTTGTTGAGTCTTTTTCAAACGGGGCGCCGCTTTAATATGGTGGTGCAGCCGCAATTGGTATTGTTGCAAAAGACGCTCTTTAACATTGAAGGCATTGGGCGCAAACTCTATCCTGAATTGGATCTATGGAAAACGGCTAAACCCTTTTTAGTTAAATTTGTGAAAAATCAAAAGAGCGCGAAAACGGTGCTGCGTAAGTATCAAAACGCCATTCCAAGCTGGATTGATCATTTACCGGACGCCATGCAAAATCTCTATTTGATCTCCCAAGACATGGTGCGCGGGCAGTTTAAAACGGATCTTAATGAGAAAACGCTGGAAAAATATCAGAAAATTCAAGCCAAACAAACCACACGCAAAGTGTATGGATTGCTCGGTGCAGCAACGCTGGTTGCCACGATCGTCAGTTGGCATCATTTAGAAGATTTCTTGGGCGTTTTTCTCATCTTATTGGCAGTTTTTGCATTTTATCAAGCACTTCGTGAGTAAAGGGCTGTAAAGAATTTAAACAATGCGGATATTTTCGTTATAATCACTCAGTGATCTAATCACACCGGTTGTCAAAATATTAATAATTTGGGAGTAAAATAATGAAGAAATTAGCATTATTGGCTGCTTTGTCTGTTGCCACGATGAGTGCAGGTTTTGCGCAAGATTTAGAACAAGCGAAAAAAGTGCGTCAATCCATGTTCCAAGTCGCTGCATGGGAAATGGGCACATTAGCGGGCATGGCCAAAGGTGAAATTCCTTTTGATGCCGCTAAAGCTGAAAAAGCTGCAAAAGTGATGAATGCCATGGCCATCTCTTTAGATGAAGTGTTCATTCCAGGCAGCTATGCAGGTTCTAAAGTGCGTTCTGAAATCAATACAAAACCAGAATTGTTCCAAAAAGATGCGGCAAACTTTGTGAAAGAGAGCGAAGCGATGATCACAGCGGCAAGCTCTGAAGCCACATTAAAAGCACAATTAGGTAAACTAGGCAGCACATGTAAGAGCTGTCATGACAGTTTCCGCGCGGACTAATCCGTTCGGTTAAACCATAAACAAGGTGCCCGTTCACCTTGTTTTTACTTTGATAGGAGAGGGAATTGATGACAACAATGGTTCGTAAACTTAGCCGCTTAGCTGCTTTGACCGGTTTAATGGCCTTAGGCACCACGGCATTTGCGAAAGAAGTGCGCATTTATAACTGGACGGATTATATTGATCCGGAGCTCGTCACAGAATTCACTAAACAGACGGGCATTGATGTGGTGTATGACACCTTTGACAGCAATGATGTGTTATTGGCAAAAAGTTTGGCCGGTAATTCAGGTTATGACATTGTTGTGCCTTCGGATTATACGGTGGCTTACCTCATTCAAGCGAATAAATTAGCACCCATTGAAGCGGATAAAATTCCTAATCTCAAAAACATTTGGCCATTTGTCACCGAGCGTTTGAGCGCCTTTAACGGGATGAATGAGCACTCTGTGCCTTATTTTTGGGGCACAACGGGCATTGCCTATGATGCCAATAAAATTAAAGAATTGATTCCAGATGCGCCAACGGATTCTTTAGAACTCATCATGAATCCAAAATATGCTGAGAAATTGGCAAGCTGCGGCATTTACATGGTGGATAACCCAAGTGAAGTGTTGCCGGTCATCAATATGTATTTAGGCATTCCGGCAGAATCCACCGATCAAAAAGATTTAGACAAAGCGTATGATGCGTTAAAACAGATTCGCCCGTATGTGAAAAAATTCCACTCCTCTGAATACATTTCAGCATTGGCCAATGGGGATGCGTGTGTGGCGTTTGGTTGGTCAGGGGATGTGTATTTAGCCCGTGCGCGCGCTGAAGAGGCAAACACAGGTGTGGACATTAAATATTTTGTGCCTAAAGAGGGCAGCCTGGTTTGGTTTGATCAGTTCACGATTTTAGATGATGCACCGAACAAAGATGAAGCCTACGCCTTCATTAATTTTATGTTAGATCCTCAAAACAATGCCCGTTCCGCGAACTATGTTGAGTACGCCACATCAAACGAAGCGGCGTTTCCTTACGTGAGTGAGCACCTTATTAATGACAAGATCTTGTATCCTGGTCAAGAAGATCTCAATAAACTTCACATTAAGCAACCTTACACGCGCTCAGATCAAAAAAAATTGGTAAAATTTTGGCAGAATCTAAAAAATAGGAAGTAGAGGGGGAAGTGTCATGGAGATAATGCGTCGTGAGGAGTTTTTGAGCTCCATCATTAACAAACAAGCGACAACGAACGATCATGTGTTGCGCATTCAGTTTGAACTCAAACATGGGGATGCGGAAAACTTAGTGGGCGCATTATTAGACTATTTCATTGTCTCAGATGCAGAACAGAGCATCGATCGCACTAAAGTGACGAAAGATGGCATGTTTCAATTAGATGACGATTGGTTGCTCTTTTTTTATGATCATTTAGAAAAGAGTGTGCATCCGTGTACACCTTTGCCACGCAGTTGTAAAAGTGTCTTGACAGAAGATGTGCAAGGCACTTTTGATTTTATTGCCAACCCTTATTGATTTGATCGAGCATGAACATAGCCATAGAACTGTTAGGCGCCGATGCTAGGTTTCGCGCGAGCATTGCCCAATTTTTGAAATTGAAATCAAAAGATCGTTTTGTCCTTGCAGATAAAGGGACGATCACATTGATTGATGCCGACTCCATTGAAGGGAAAAAGGCATTACAAAAACATTTAGATGATCACACCATCATTCTCTCTGTCATGCCAGAGCAGTGGGATCATCCCTATTTTGTGAAAAAACCCATCAAAATTGATGAGCTCATGGCGGTGCTTGAAAAGGTTGCGGCCATCGCGCCTATTGAGGCTCTTGCCGTAGAAGAAACCCCACATGAAGTCATTGCTGATGCACAAGCCACCGGTAATCCTTTTGCCAAATTTTTAGACCCAAGTTACATGGCAAAACATAAAGCGGGGCAAAATATGTTTGCCAAGATTGCTCAAAACGGCGCCGTCGCGTCAGAAGCGCCCGCAGAACCTGCATCCGCAAAGCTCGATTATCAGCTTTTTAGCACTTGGCAAGATGAGCTGACCGATCGAAAAGGGCTCACAAAATACACGTATGATAATTATTTAGAACAAACGGCGGGGAAAGATTTGTATGATTCCTCTTGTCTATATGGCAATCAAGAGGAGTGCTTTGTGGACATGGCCGACCATGCGAGTGTGTGGCTTTTTGAAAAAGTCCTCAAAATGGATAAAAAAGGCCCGATCTACTATTTTGATTATCTCGATGGTATTGTATTTATATTTGCCGATGGTATTGTATTATCAAACTTAGCAGTGGAAAGATTGCATGATTTTTCAAAAGCCACAAAAGATGAGATTGTGCTTAAAGCCGTGGCCTCTGAGGCAGAATTTTTATCATTGTTAAATCGGTATGAGCAATATTCGTATGGGGATGCCTTAGGCATCATGTGCCGCGCGGTGTTGATGGGGGCAAATGGCCGAATCATCAATGGTAAAGACATCAAAGAGCCCTTAGGTTTAATGAAGCACGATGGGCAAGCGAAGATGGTTTTAACGCTGCCGCACGCAAAAGAGATGGAGAACATTTGGCGCTATCGCAATGTATCATTGCGCGATACTGCGGAATTACTCACGGAAGTCAATCCGTACCACATCTTTTCCTATTACACGATGTGCGATCTTTACGGTTATTTTGATCGCAAAGTTGAGGATCATAAAAACAGGAATCAATTGGATTTAAATACGTTGTTGTCAGAGTTACAAAAGCTATAAAGCAATTAAAGGTATAAATAAATGAAACAATATAAGATATTATTTGTCGGTCCTGTTGCCAGCGGTAAAACCACCGCAGTCAAAAGCTTATGCGGCGAAGATAATGTTGTGACAACTTGTAAAAAAACCAGTGATGAAGTGGCGTCAATTAAAGGCGATACGACAGTCTCTTTAGACTATGGTATTTTGCCGTTCAATAGTGGCTTGAAATTGCATATCTACGCAGCGCCCGGACAAGAGCGTTTCCATTTTATGCATGACATTTTAATGCAAGGCACCATTGGCACCATTTTATTACTGAGCATGCGCCACATTAAAGTCGAAGAAGTGGGTCAAATTTTATATGAATATTTGCAAGTGATCGAAAGCACGCCTTGCATCGTGGGTGTGACACAAACTGAAGGGTTTGATCAAGGGGAAATCGATCTATTTTTAAACGCAATTTTTCAATATCACCCATCGCTTTCTGATACAATGACCGCGGACGTTAGGAAAAAACATGATGTTCTTAAACTGGTCGAGAAGATGGTTGTAAAGGCTAACGAACGATGATAGGAAAAAAATATATTACAGTAACGGCCCAAGGCGCGTTATATGCAGTACAGAAGTCAACGACCAATCAGGCGGTGCGTAATGTCTTGTTGAAGTTGCTGAGTATGAAGGAAAGTCCCGAATTATCGGATGATTTGATTTGTCAATTGACCGGCTTTGCTGCTGATAAAATCAAATTGGCTAAAGCCATTTTTTACCAGTTAGAGATTATGCATTTCATTCAGGCGGAGACTAAAGTTGTCTCAGTGCCAATGATTAACTTCGAGAATGATCTGCCGTCAATGTTATCAATGTATTCTAGTTTAGGGAAAGCGTTACTTTCGGATCAACTAGGGTTCTTATTAGGTAACGTTGGTTTTCCTGATGAAGAGCTGAACGGAATAGCAGCAATGAGTACGCGTTTAGCCGCTTTGTATGATGATAGTTACGCAACGGTTTCTAATATTTTAGGCGGACATAGCCATGTTGGTGTGGGTATTACGAACTATCAGGGTATGACGCAGTTGGGTATTTATGCTATGGACGTTTCAGGTAATCAATTTACCTTGACGATTGCGGGTATCCCTTTTTTAAATCAAAAAGCTTTTCGAGATTTAATATGGGTGTTAGTATATCGATATGGCAATGTTAAGTTCAAAAAGAACTAGAGATATAATAAAAGGATAAGTATATGCGTGAAGAAGTGTTGAACTCAATTTTAAGTGAATTGAATGGTACATCTGCGGATATAGAGGCTTCTGCGATTATTTCGACAGATGGTTTAATCATGAGTTCACTCTTGCCGGCAAGTATGGACGAAGATCACGTCGGTGCGATGAGTGCGGCAATGTTATCTTTAGGTGAACGTATCGCTAAGGAATTAGCGAGAGGTGAGTTAGAGCAAGTGTTGGTTAAAGGGGCTTCTGGTTATGTCATTATGACATCTGCGGGTAATGATGCAGTTTTATCAGTCATGTGTAAGTCAAATGCTCGTTTAGGTTTGATCTTCCTAGACATCAAACGAGCATCCGAAGCAATTAAGCCGATGCTATAAGATGGCTAAAAAAGAAGCCCACTTTGACAGTGGGTTTTTTTGCGCCCTTAAAAAGTGAAATCTTTTGTATAATGAAACTTTTGGCTGAGATGGACAACTATGAGTGAACGAATCAAACATCCATTGATCATATTAGGATCAGGTCCTGCGGGATATACGGCGGCATTGTATGCGGCGCGTGCAAATTTAAAACCTGTGATCATCACAGGGATTCAGCAGGGCGGTCAATTAATGACCACCACAGAAATTGACAACTGGCCAGGCGGCGAAGCAGGTTTAACAGGGCCAGCATTAATGGCGCGTTTAGCAGAACATGCAGAGCGCTTTGGCACAGAGATGATTTGGGATCACATTGAAAAAGT
Source organism: Wohlfahrtiimonas chitiniclastica DSM 18708 (assembly GCF_000375345.1). Lineage (GTDB taxonomy): Bacteria > Pseudomonadota > Gammaproteobacteria > Cardiobacteriales > Wohlfahrtiimonadaceae > Wohlfahrtiimonas > Wohlfahrtiimonas chitiniclastica. Next base: position 151,739 of record NZ_AQXD01000002.1, read on the forward strand.
CGATCTTTCAGGTTCTACATTCATCTTAGAAGGTGGCAGCAGCACCTATGAATGTGATGCCTTGATCATCGCAACGGGCGCGACCGCAAAATATTTAGGTTTGCCCTCTGAAGAGGCTTATAAAGGCAAAGGCGTCTCTGCTTGTGCCACATGTGATGGCTTTTTCTATAAAGATCAAGAAGTCGTTGTGGTGGGCGGTGGTAACACTGCGGTGGAAGAAGCACTCTATTTAAGTGGCATTGCCTCAAAAGTGCATGTGATTCATCGCCGCGATACATTCCGCGCTGAAAAAATCATGGTGGAAAAGTTATACCAAAAGGTTGAAGAAGGTAAAATTGAGCTCCATCTCAATAGCGTGTTGCATGAAGTGGCGGGCGATGGCGCTGTGGTGCAAGGTGTGAATATTTTGGATGTGGCAACGGATGCTGTGAAATCTGTGCCCGTGCAAGGTGTGTTCATTGCCATTGGTCATCACCCAAATACGGACATGTTCACAGGTCAACTTGAGATGGTCGATGGCTATATCAAAGTGCGTTCAGGCATTGAAGGCAATGCGACAGCGACAAGTGTTGCGGGCGTATTTGCTTGTGGAGATGTGATGGATTCGGTGTATCGCCAAGCCATTACATCCGCGGGTACCGGCTGCATGGCAGCATTGGATGTTGAAAAATACTTAGAAACAATCAATTAAGGAGTTTATTATGCGTTACAACAAAATGGAAAATTTGGACCTCGTTGGTAAAACCGTATTGATTCGCGAAGATTTAAACGTGCCGATTCATGATGGCAAAATCACCTCTGATGCGCGTTTAGTGGCATCCATGCAAACCATTGAGCAAGCCTTAAAACAAGGTGCGGGCGTATTGGTGATGTCTCATTTAGGTCGTCCGGAAGAAGGCGTATTCAATGAAGAATACAGCCTTGCACCTGTCGCAACATGGCTCAGCGACAAATTGGGCTTTGATGTGCCTTTAGTGAAAGATTGGATTGATGGCGTCACCGTTGAGCCCGGTAAAGTGAAATTATTAGAAAACACGCGCTTTTTAGTGGGTGAAGGCAAAAACAATCCTGAATTGGCCAAAAAAATGGCCGCATTGTGTGATGTGTTTGTGATGGATGCATTTGCAACGGCGCACCGCTCAGCAGCTTCGACAGTTGGCGTGGGTGATGCAGCAAAAGTTGCCTGTGCAGGCATGGTATTGTCCCAAGAGTTAGATGCCTTGAAAAAAGGTTTAATGGCACCGGAGCATCCGATCGTGGCGATTGTGGGTGGCTCAAAAGTCTCAACAAAACTCACCGTATTGAATCAATTGTTAGACAAAGTGGATGTGCTCATTACGGGCGGCGGCATCACCAATACATTGTTATTGGCAGAAGGCTTTAGCGTAGGTAAAAGCTTAGCGGAAGCTGATTTAGTGGCAGATGCCAAAGCATTGCTTGATAAAGCAAAAGCCACCGGTAAAAACATTCCATTGCCTGTGGATGTGGTGGTGGGTAAAGCCTTTGATGCGAATACAGAAGCCACCGTTAAGAAAATTGCCGATGTATCGAGCGATGACATGATCATGGACATTGGCCCAGAAACGGCAAAACTCTATGCAGAGCTCATCAAAACCTCTAAAACTGTGGTATGGAATGGTCCTGTGGGCGTGTTTGAATTTGCAAGCTTTGCAGAAGGGACTAAAGCTGTGGGGGATGCGATTAAAAACAGCCAAGCATTCTCCATTGCAGGTGGTGGGGACACTGTTGCGGCGATTGAGCAGTTTGGTTTAACGCCAAGCATCTCTTACATTTCTACAGCAGGCGGCGCCTTCTTAGAATTTTTAGAAGGCAAAGAGTTACCGGCCGTTGCCATGTTAGAAAGAAAAGCGAACTAAAGGATGAATATGAGTGACGAAATCTTAATTAATAAAACGCCATATGAAACGCGCGCAGCCGTGATGCGAGATGGTGTTTTACAAGAAATATTAATTGAGAGGACGGATCGAAACCTTTTGGTGGGCAATATTTATAAGGGCAAAGTTGTCCGAGTATTGCCCGGCATGGAAGCAGCCTTTGTGGACATTGGTCTAGAACGGGCTGCTTTCTTGCATGTCAATGACATTCATACGGTGCGCAATTCGTTAGAGTTGGAAAAGCAAGTGTTACCCGATGAAGATGAAGGCGGCACCAATGACGAAAAACCTGTGATCGCGCCGCCAAAAGCGGACATCACAGCCATTTTGCATCAAGGTCAAGAAGTGGTGGTGCAGGTGATCAAAGATCCTCTTGGCACCAAAGGCGCTCGCTTGACCACACAAATTTCCATTCCCTCTTGTTATTTAGTCTATTTGGCCGAAAGCGACGTGATTGGCGTTTCCATTCGCATTGAGCAAGAGGAAGAGCGCACGCGCTTGAAAGAGCATTTAACCCAATATCAAGCAGAATTGGGCGGCGCTTACATTGCCAGAACAGCCGCAGAAGGTGTTGATCCTTGGGTATTGCGTGCGGACATGCAGTTTTTATCGCGCCTTTGGGACAATGTGTCAGATCGCATCAAGCAATCAAAAGCGGGCGATCTCATTTATGGCAATTTCCCATTAGAGCTACGCATTTTGCGTGATTACGTGGGGCGTGGCATTCAGCAAATTCGCGTGGATGCCGCTGAGCCTTTTGAAAAAATGCGCGGCTTTGCAGAGGATTTTCTGCCAGAAACATTGGACAATTTGCAGCTTTATAAAGGTTCACGACCCATTTTTGATCTCTATAATATTGAAGAGGAGATTGAAAAGGCGCTCTCTAACCATGTGTCGCTCAAATCTGGCGGTTACATCATCATCGAGCAAACGGAAGCGATGACCACGATTGACGTCAATACAGGCGCATATGTGGGGCATCGCAACTTAGAAGAGACCATTTTTAAAACCAATTTAGAGGCCGCAGGTGCAATTGCGCATCAGGTGCGTTTACGCAATTTAGGCGGGATGATCATCATTGATTTCATTGACATGACCAATCCTGAGCATCAGCAAAGCGTGCTTGATGAGTTGCAATCTCACTTAGCGATGGACAATGCGCGCACAACGATCAGCGCGGTGACATCGCTTGGTTTAGTGGAAATGACCCGCAAACGCACGCGCGAAAGTTTAGAGCACATTTTGTGTGAAAAATGCCCAACGTGCCAAGGCAAAGGGTACATTAAAACCAAAGAGAGCATTTGCTATGAGATTTTCCGCGAAGTGGTTAGGGAAGCGAAGCAGTATCCAAACATCAGCGGCATTTTGATTTTAGCGGCGGCGGATGTGATCGAGCAGCTTCTAGATGAAGAGGCGCATCATTTGGCAGAATTGCAAACCTTCACGAAACTCAACATTAAACTGCAAGCCGAAGCCTTATATAATGTGGAGCAGTTTGACATCATTTTACTGTAGGAACGTATGACAAAGATTGTGGTGGCGATTACCGGCAGCATTGCCGCGTATAAAGCAGCGCACTTGGTGCGCTTATTGAGAAAAGCTGAGTGTGAAGTGCGTGTGGTGATGACTAAGGGTGCAAAAGCCTTCATTGCGCCGATGACGCTGCAAGCTTTGTCGGGTCATCCTGTGGTGGATGACATTTTAGATCCCGCCCATGAAATGGGTATGGGGCACATTGAATTGTCGCGCTGGGCAGATCAAATCATCATTGCGCCGTGCAGTGCGAACATGTTGGCAAAATTAGCCCACGGCTTAGCGGATGATTTAGTAAGCGCGATGTGTTTAGCCTCCCCAAAACCCATTCACATTGCCCCAAGCATGAATCGCTTGATGTGGTCTCATCCCATGACGGTGAACAATGTCCAAACATTAACGGACAGCGGGCGCTATGTGATGATCGCGCCCGAAAGCGGTGAACAAGCTTGTGGCGAAGTGGGTGAAGGGCGCATGGCAGAACCTGAGCACATTGCCGTGCGCTTAATGGCGGATCGCCAGCCTAAGGATTTACCGCTCGCAGGGAAAAAAGTGGTGATCACCGGTGGGCCAACGCGTGAAGCCATTGATCCTGTGCGTTACATCAGTAACCATTCAAGCGGTAAAATGGCAACAGCCTTGGCAGATGCTTTTCATTCAGCGGGGGCGGATGTCACTTTGGTGCTGGGCCGATGTGAAGCAAAACCCAATACTGCCGTCACCATTGTGCCGGTGGAAAGTGCACAAGAGATGCTTGCGGCGGTGGAAGCCGTCATCACAGAGGCGGCCATCTTTGTGGGAGCAGCAGCGGTGGCCGATTACCGTTTAGAAACCATTGCCACACACAAAATGAAAAAAACAGTCGGTGAAGAAACCCTCACTTTAACATTAGTGAAAAACCCGGACATTTTAGCCACCGTTGCCGCGCGTAAGGATAAACCCTTTGTGATTGGCTTTGCGGCGGAAACCGACCACGTCGTTGATTATGCCAAAGGCAAATTGGTGGCTAAGGGGCTAGATATGATCTGTGCAAATGATGTCTCAAATGGTCAAGTCTTTGGGCAAGATGAGAATCATATTGTCATTATTGATACAAATCACACGGAATATGAACTGAAAACCGACACAAAACAAAACCAAGCAAAAGAAATTGTCCGTTTGGCGATAAAAAAGTTGGCCGTGCAAAAATAGATGTATCCTAAATACAACAATATAAATCATTGATTTATATTAAATAAATTTAAAAAAACTTTTCTGTGTAAATAATGCAACAACAAAATGTATTAAAAATGAAAAAAATAGTTGCATTAAAGTCACAAATAGTATTAAATTAGCCACATGGATAGATATGAGAGTTGACTCATTAAATATCTAAATTATTTTTAATCAATTTGGAGCTTAAGATATGAAAAAGAGCTTAGTAGTAGTAGCATTAGCGAGTGCAATGGCATTCACAGCAGCATCTGCTGAAACAGTTTTATACGGTTCTATCCGTTTAGGCGCAGAAGTTCAAAAAAATCATTTTGGCTTAAATAAAGCTAATGGTGAAGTAACTAAGAATAAACGTGGCCTTCAAATGGAAGATTTCGGTTCACGTTTAGGCTTAAAAGGTTCTGAAGATTTAGGTAACGGCACTAAAGTTATCTATCAATTAGAATGGGGCTTTAACGGTATGAATGGCGACGCTAACGGCGAAGGCTTTGAAAACCGTTTGGCTTATATCGGTTTAACAGGTGACTGGGGTACAGTTGCTTTAGGTCGTCAAAACAACCCATTCACTGAATCTTTGAACGCTGGCACAATCGCTGACGAATTCAACGGTAACTACACTTCTGCATTGCGTTATGCAACAGCAGCTGTATTTGCAAAACCAACTGCAGGTGTTGCACAACAACAAAAGGATGGTTCTTTTGAAACAGCTTATTTTGATGGTAAAATGCCAACACGTGTAGGTAACTCTATTGCTTACGTATCACCTTCTTTCTCAGGTTTCAGCTTCACTGTAGCGGGCATTGCTAAAGCGCCAGATGTTAAAGCAAATGAGTTTGGTGAATATCCAACAACTGCATATGATGCAGCGAATAATAAGAGCAAAGGTTTTGACATCTACACTGTAGGTTTAAACTATGAGCACGAATCTGGTTTCTACGCTAAAGCTGCATACTTAGGTACAGATATGTACAAAAATGCAAAACGTGGTAACGCTTACGGTTTGAACGTTGGTTTTGCTAACGAACAATTCGGCGTAAACGCTGATTTCGGTGGTGCAGAACGTGGTCGTAAAAATGGTCAAGACCAAGCTAAAATCTCTTCTAAAGGTTGGGACGTTGGTGCACAATTCTCATTCGGTCCTGATTACTTCAGCACAGTACGTGCAACTGTAGGTCAATCTACAACTAACTACAAGTATGAAGTTGAGCCTAAAGTAAAAGATAAAATGACTGTTTGGGCGTTAGGTTTTGAACAAAAATTATCCACTCGTACAAAAGTATGGGCGGAATTTGCAAAAGAAAACCGTAAGTTTAAAGAAACTGGTGAATCTGAATCTGCAAAACGTCACAACGATGTGTTCTCTTTAGGTATCCGTCACGATTTCTAATCTGACCTGACTAAAGTCACATAACGTTATATACTATAAGGCCCGCATTGCGGGCTTTATTTTTATGGGGAGAATGTATGATTGGCGTGATCGGTAGCGGTTCTTGGGGCAGTGCATTGGCCATTCACATCGCAAAATGTCAGGATGTGATGCTGTGGGGATTTAATAACGAAGATGTAGAAAGCATCAACAACACTCGCACCAACCCACGATATTTAGGGGACATTGTGTATCCTGAGAACATCACCGCCACGACACAATTAAAAGAAGTGGTGGATCAATGTGATCAATTGGTGTTTGTGGTGCCATCTTTTGCCTTGCAAGGCATTTTAAATGAGATCAAGGAGTATCAGCGCCCGGGCTTATCCTTCATTAATGCCACAAAGGGCTTAGAGCATGACAGCAATCGCTTTTTCTCAACCTTGATTGATGAGCTGTTTGATTACCCTGTGCAAGCGGTGTTATCGGGCCCAAGCTTTGCATCGGAAGTGGCGCGCCATTTACCCACCGCCATCACCATTGCCTCGAAAAATGAGCGCGATGCCAAATCCTTTTTGCCGCTTTTTCATCATCACCACATGCGGGTATATTTAAACTCAGATCCCATTGGCGTACAGCTGGCGGGCACATATAAAAACGTGATTGCGATCGCAGCGGGGATTTCTGCCGGTTTAGGCTTTGGTTGTAATGCACGCGCCGCCTTAATCACCCGAGGTTTAGCAGAGATGACGCGCCTTGGCACATCACTCGGTGCATCGGTGGAAACATTTTTAGGGCTCGCAGGCGTCGGTGATCTCACTTTAACCGCCACAAGTACAGAGTCACGCAATTACCGCTTTGGGCAATTCATCGGGCAGGGTTTGACGAAAGAAGAAGCCTTTGAGAAGGTGTTTCAAGTGGTAGAAGGTGCGAACAACGTCATCAATATGAAAATGCTTGGCGAGGCGCAGGGCATTGAACTGCCAATCGTCAATGAAGTGTATCAAATCTTAATGGAGAATTTGCCGCCCCATTTAGCAATGAGCCATCTGTTAGAGCGCTCAGCAAAAAGCGAATAAGAAAAAAGCCTCGATTGCTCGAGGCTTTGATGCATTTTATACAGTTAACAAATCAACGACTATTTGTAACGAGTTTTTGCGAAATAACGGTCAAACTGTGCTTGTGTATTTAATGCGATGCTTTTAGCATCATTTGCAGTTGCCAATGCTTCATCAGCTGTTTTTTGTGCGTTTGTTGCACAGCCTGTAGCCACTAAACCTAAAGCGATTAAACCTGTTACTTTTAATAAACCTTTCATTGTATAACTCCTTGTTAAAGTTGGATAACAAATTGACTGTATTATCATGCCTTGTTTCTGGCATAAAAGCAATTCTCCAAGTGAATTATAGTCTATTTTAGAAAATCATACAGCCATGCATAAATTAAATCATTTTGCACAATATAGCTACCGTGGTCGTGATCTTTTAGAATAAATAATTGCGCGCCCTCAATGTTGTGGGCAATGGTTTCAAATGTTCCCTCGATGTATACATCATTTTCTCCGCCCATGATGAGGGTTTTTGCGCTAATGGCATGCAAATCCTCCGGTGAAATGTTCGGTTCTTCGAGCATCATTTTGTATAAAGGGTTTGGATCTAAGCGATACAAGCGCTCTACATAGCGTGTGCAAGCGGGCGTAAAATCATTGGGGGATAGATTCGGCCCAAGGAGCACAATGCGCTCTGCCAATTGAGGGTATCTCATGGCAAGCAGCATGGTGATGATGGCGCCATCACTGAAGCCCACAATGCGTACCGGCGCAAGGTTTAAGGCGGTGATGAAGGCGTGAATGTCCTTCATCATGGCATCATAATGATAATCAGGGTGCACAGCGCTTTTACCATGATTGCGGCTATCGATGGCATAGCATGTAAAATCACGGCTGAGTTCGGCAATGAGCGGCGTGAAAGTGGTGTGATCTTCACCATTGCCATGCAGGAAAAGGAGCGGCGCCCCTTTGCCGGTTTGTGTGTAGTAAAGCTCAACGTCATTGACCAAAATGGTTGCCATATGCACTCCTCAAAGCCCCATCATATCATTCCCAAGCTGGCGGTAGGTTATAAAAGGCTGGGAAGTTTGCCTTCACATATGCTTTATAATCCTCGCTATTGACGATTTCCACCAATGCTTGTGCCCAATCGCTGTTTTGCTGCCCATCTTTGACCACAATCCAATTCACAAAGAGTTTGCCAGGCTCAGTTTTTAAAATGTCATCCTCAGGGATTTTGGCATCTTGAGCAAAGTTCCCATTGATGATGGCATAATCTAAATCCACGCGCGAGCGCACCACTTGGGCGGCATCAATGGCAACGATTTTGACTTTTTTGGGATTGTTGATGATGTCCTTTTCAGACACCGTGATGGGATTGGCATTCGGGTCTAATTCAATCCAGCCGAGGGATTCTAAAATGCGTAAGCCGCGCGCAAAGTTGGTGACGTTATTCGGGATGCCGATGCTGCTGCCTTCTTTGACATCCTCAAGGCTCGATAAGCGCGCACGATAAATGGCAAGCGGCGCCGTTGGCACTTGGGCAAGCGGCACCAAATCGCCTTTGACCTGTGCATTGTATTCATCTAAATAGGGTTTGTGTTGAAAGAGATTCGCTTCAGCCGAGCCTTCAATCACCGCTTGATTCGGTAAAATGCCATTGGTGGTTTCACTCAATTGATAGCGAAAGCCTCGCTTTTCAAGCTCAGGGCCAATGTGCTCGCGGATCATGTCTGCAAAATCTCCAGGCGATGAGATCAAACGCACCGTTGGTTGTGTGGTCTGTGCCTTTGGCGCAGGGTCAGAACACGCCGTTAAACAGAGTAATATGGAAAGTAGAAGTAAGATTTTTTTCATGTTCAGTCCTTAAAATTGAGCCAAAAGATCAGCATAATGGGCGCGCGCCACATCCGGATGAGAGCGCAAGCGGCCTTTGAGGAAGTTTTTACCAATCTCCGTAAAGAGCGGATTTTTGGGGTCTTGCGTGATGGCAAAATTGGCAGGCTGCAAATGCGCTGGCAAATCCAAAAGTGGTACCGTGGCATCTAATTGTGAGGTTAAGAAGAATGCGAGCGAATAGCGATCGGTGCCCACAGGCGGCGTTGTGACGCGATGCTGCGTTGCTTTTAAATAACCTTGGGAAGCAATCTCTAAGAGCTCGCCAATGTTCACCACAAAAGTGCCACGAATCGGCGTGGCACTGACCCATTGATCCCCTTTTAACACCTCAAGCCCGGATGTCTCATCTTGGGACACAAAGGTTAAATAACCTGCATCTTTATGGATGCCAACGCCTTGTTTGGTATCTTCTGTACCTGGGTAATGGATCGCTTTACACAATACAGAAGGCTTGTGTGCATATGTGTGGGCAAAGGCATCGGCCGGTTGCCCAAGGGCTTGTGCAAAGGCACTGAGGAGTTCTTTAGCCAATGCCACTTGTGCCGCTTGTAGGGCAAGTAAAGTGGGTTTAAGTTGTGGCAATTGCGACGGCCATTGATTGGGCCCTTGTAAACGCAGCCAAGGCTGATGGTCGGGAATCGACTCAAGTGGCAAGGCGTCATATTCTGGCATGTAATCAAGCTGCTCGCGGCCATCGGGGCGTTCACGGGTGATCTCATTATAAAGGCGCGTATAGCCCCTAAAATGGCGTGAGTTAATCATTTCGATGGCCAATTTATCTTCAATGGGCAGCGCAAAAAATGCTTTTGATAAACTGAGCGCATCATCAATCAATGTTTGATCAATGCCGTGGTTTTTTAGGTAAAAAAAGCCAATGTTGTGCGTGACGTCTGCAAGCTCTGCAATAAAATTTGCTTGCGCTTCGCCGCCTGCACGGAACTGAGAAAAATCTAAAATGGGTAATGCATGTGACATGGGAATCTCCAAAACAAAATCAATTCAACCATGCCGATTGATTTGACTTGCCTATACGTGAAGCACGTAAGGAAGATCCTTATAAAAGAGATGGACGCTTTAGCTGTTATGCCCGCAAGCTGTTTTTTCAAATCGGCATACACATAGAATTAAAGTAAAAACTGAGCGTTGTCAAACGATTCTCAAAAATTTTTCATTCATTGGTTTTGTTGATACTGCCAAAGGGTGGCATAGAGCCCATTTTGAGCCACCAAATCATCATGCGTACCCGTTTCAATCACTTTGCCACCATCGATCACCACTAAGCGATCCATTTTGGCAATGGTGGATAAACGGTGGGCAATGGCGATCACTGTTTTGCCTGCCATCAATGTTTCAAGGTGCTCTTGAATCACAGCTTCAGATTCTGAATCAAGGGCGGAAGTGGCTTCATCTAAGACGAGAATGGGAGCATTTTTCAGTAACACGCGGGCAATGGCGATGCGCTGGCGTTGTCCGCCGGATAATTTGACGCCATTTTCCCCAACGATGGCATCAAGCCCTTTATTACCATATTGATCCACCAAATCTTGCACAAATTCTAGGGCTTTGGTTTGTGTGAGGACGGCTTTGATCCTATCATCGGTGGCATCTGGATTGCCATAAAGGATATTGTCACGAATGGAGCAGTGAAAGAGCGCCGTATCTTGCGCCACAACGCCAATATTGCTGCGTAAACTCTCTTGCGTGACGGTTTCGATGGCTTGTCCATCAATGGTGATTTGCCCTTGTTGCACCTCATACAAGCGTAACAGTAGATTCACTAGCGTGGTTTTACCACCGCCCGATGGCCCGACTAAGGCGACTTTTTCTCCTGGGGCAATCGTTAAGGAGAGATCCTGATAAATGGGTTTGTCAGCATGATAGCTAAAATGAATGTGATCAAAGGCAATCGCGCCTTCGGTCACGCTTAATGTATGGGCATTAGGGTGATCGATGATGTCATGTTTGGCTGTCATGATTTTAATGCCATCTTGCACGCTGCCGATGTCCTCAAAAATCGCATTGACCACCTTCATCACCCATGTGGACATGGTATTGATGCGGATCACCAAGCTTAACGTAAAGGCAATGGCACCTGCGGTGATGAGGGCATTTTGCCAAAGAAGCAGGGAAACAATGATGGTGCAGGCGATCAACAAGCTATTGAGTACCGTTAAGGAGAAATCAAGGGCGGTGACAAGGCGCGTTGAGTAAAGCGCCATGTCCGTTTGATGGCGCATGTGTTCATGAGTTTTGGCAGATTCGCGATCAGAGTGGGCAAAGAGTTTGAGCGTTAAAATATTGCTATAACTGTCCACAATGTGCCCCATTAAGCGCGAACGGGCTTTCGCCGATTGATGGGAGCGCTCACGGGTTTTCGGTAAAAAATAGCGCAGCAATAGAATGTACGCCACAATCCAAGCGATCATTGGGAGGGCAAGCAAAATATTGAGTTCCACAAAGAGCACAACCGTTGTCACCGCATAAATGGTGACGCGCCACATCGAATCGGTGAGCATTAAGACGGAATTGCGGATTGATTGCCCTGTGCTCATCACGCGGCTTGCAATCCCGCCTGAAAAATTACTGTGAAAGAAATTCAGGCTTTGCTTAATCAAATAATTGTGCTGCTGCCAACGAATGAGGGAAGTGAAATTGGTGGTGAGCACCTGATTCATCAAAATGTCGTGAATGAGGGACACCGCAGGACGAATGAGGACAATGACGGCCATCATCCATATGAATGTGCTGGCATGTTTTTCAAACAGCTCTGCGGGGTTTTTGACCGCTTGAATGATGTCCACAATTTCACCGATGTATTTAAACAGCACAATTTCCAAAATCGCGGTGAAAAATCCCACAATGAAGAGCGCAATGAGCGGACCTTTCACCTGCTTTAAATAAAAGGCATAAAAGCCCCATAAACTCGTGGGCGGCGTTTGATTGGGGGTAGATTCAAAGGGCTGGATGATCTTTTCGAAGTAATTGAGTTTTTTCATGGCATCGGCTAAAGCGGCAAAGGCATAGCTTATGCCAAATGGTAATTATTATCAAATGACAATCAAAAAGGGGATGTCATTCATCCCCTTCATTTTAATTATAAAAAGAGTTCGTAGGCAGGATTGTCCGTCTCTTCGATGTAGTCATATCCAAGTTTAGATAAAAAGTCTTGGAAGATGGCTTCATTCTCTTCTGTCACGGCAAAGCCCACCAACGCACGGCCATAATCCGAGCCATGGTTGCGATAATGGAAGAGTGTGATATTAAGCTGCACATTGAGGGTGTGCAAAAATTGGAAGAGGGCATTGGGCTGCTGTGGGAAGATGATGCGCAATAAACGCTCGCCTTTAATTGAGCGCGGCTTTTTACCGCCCACCATGTGACGAATGTGGAGTTTTGCCAATTCATTGTCACTTAAATCCACCACTGCTAAACCATGACCTTCGAGCGCTTCGATGACGCTCTCTTTTTCCGCCTTGCCTTGCTGCAATTGAATGCCCACATAGACAATCGCTTGGCGGTCACTGGAATAACGATAATTAAACTCAGTGATGTGGCGTTTGCCAATCACATTGACAAAGTTTAAGAAGCTGCCGGGCTCTTCTTGAATGGTGACGGCCAATAAAGCTTCGCGCCCTTCGCCAAGTTCTGTGCGTTCTGCCACGTATTGTAAGCGGTCAAAGTTGATGTTTGCACCACTTAAAATATTGCCCACATTTTTAAAGCCAATGTCGGGATACATCTCTAAATATTTTTTAATGCCCGCAACGCCAAGCGCACCGGAAGGCTCTGTGATGGCACGCGTGTCTTCAAAAATATCCTTCATCGCCGCGCAGATTTCATCGGTGGTGACGCACACAATGTCATCCACTAAATTTTTTGCGACTTCAAAAGTGTTTTCGCCAATTTGTTTGACCGCTGTGCCATCGGCAAAGGTGCCCACTTGCTTGAGTTTGACGCGCTCATTTTGATCAAGCGCCGCTTTCATGGAGGCCGATTCCACAGGTTCCACGCCAATCACTTTACAATGAGGCGCAATGAATTTGATGTAAGCGGCAACACCTGCAATCAAACCGCCACCGCCAACGGGGACAAAAATGGCATCTAAATCCGGTTGCTGCTCAATCATCTCTTTACCAATGGTGCCTTGACCGGCAATCACATCCCAATCATCAAACGGGTGAATCAAAGTTTTGCCGCTTTCATTGGCAAGGCGCACCGCGTATTCGCTCGCATCATCAAAGTTATCGCCATAGAGCACCACATTCGCGCCGCGCGCTTGGCAGGCATTGACTTTAAGGGCAGGGGCGGTAATGGGCATGACGATGGTTGTGTCAATGCCAAGGGCTTGACCGCTTAATGCCACACCTTGTGCATGGTTACCGGCGGAGACACAAATCACGCCTTTGCGGCGCGCTTCTTGGGAGAGTTGATAAATGCAGTTGTAAGCGCCACGAATTTTGAAAGAGAAAACCGGCTGTGTATCTTCACGCTTGATCCAAATATTGGTTTGTAAGTTCTTAGATAAGCGTGGCATAAAGTCGAGTGATGTACGCTCAGCGACGTCGTAAACACGCGCCGTGAGGATATTGCGGATTAAATTATCCATGGTGAAATAACCTTTGTCCTTATGAGATTAGATTTTGATGGATCTAGTAAGTTAGCACCACTTTAATCAAAAAAATAGGGGTAAACCGCATCTAATAAGTAAGTTTTGTAAGCATCAGGATCGGTGCGCAATTTTGTGGCGGAGATGTTGATGGCAGCGCGATCAGGATCAATGAGTTGCACGGGCAATTGAAAATACTGTTCATAGGGCGCAACATCTTGTGGCTCGCTACTGAAAATCACATCGGCATGAATGTTTTGAGCTGTCAAAACGGCTTTGACGCGGTTTGACCACTCAAGCCAACCATTTGGATAAAATGGGATGCCATCTTCATTAAAATCAATCGGGTGAAGATTCGGGTGCTTCGCCACTAACGGCGCAAACCATGCTAAGCGCTCTTTGCGTGTGGGCATTTTGATCATTTGGCTTTGTTCAAATAAGGCTTGATCGCGCTCGGTGTCACTGCACACAAAAACATAGAGTTCATTGACAGTTGATAAAGCTTTTTCCATCATAAGGACGTGGCCAGGATGAAGTGGGAAAAATTTACCGAAAATGAGGCCCGTTTGATATTTTTTCATAGATTTTCAATCCATTGACTATACTGTTGAGTAAACTCATAAAAGAACAAGGAAGATAAATGCAAGCGCTGTTTGACGATATTATCACAAACTGGGGTACATACATGGGGGTTTTCACGATCCTCTACTTTTTGGCCATTTTGACGGTGACGGTGATCATCATCAACAATGAAGAGGGCGCGACCAAAACTTTGGGGTATTTAACCTTGATCTGGTTTGTGCCGCTGTTTGGGGTGGTGCTCTATTTCTCCCTTGGCGTCAATTACCGCAACAATCAGATGTATTCTAAAAAATTATTGATGAATAAGGATTTAGAAAAGGGCGCTGAAGCCTACATTGAGAAAATCTCAACCGAAGCTTTGAGTTATAAAAGCGCCGCGGTGGATCAATTTAAAAGCTTAGCCACATTGGTGGGGCATGATTTTGCCGATCAAATCAGCATTGGCAATAAAGTTGAGATTTTGATCAACGGGGAAAATGCCTTCCCGAACATCATCGAAGCCCTTGAGAATGCCAAAGAGACCATTCACCTAGAATATTACATCATTCGTAATGATAAAATCGGCAATCAAATCAAAGAGATTTTGATCCGTAAAGCCAAAGCAGGCGTGACGGTGCGCCTCATTTATGATGATTTTGGCAGTAAAGCGATCCGCGGCGATTATGTGGCGGAGTTAAAGGCAAATGGCGTGCTGGTTTATCCGTTTCGTAAGATTATTTGGATTGCGCTCGCAAACCGCTTAAATTATCGCAATCACCGTAAAATCATCGTGGTTGATGGGCGCATTGGCTTTGTGGGCGGCATCAACATTGGCGATGATTACATTAATCTACCCGATTCAAAAGTGTATCATCGTGATATGCACATGCGCGTCGAAGGGCCAGTTGTGTATTCGCTGCAATACATTTTTCTTTGTGATTGGCAGTTTTGCTCTAAGGAAAAATTGATTGTCGATCCGCTGTTCCCAAGTCACATGCGCCAAGAATCCGGCACCATTGCACAAATTGCCGCCAGTGGCCCGGATTCTAAATATCCCATGATTATGTACACGGTGCTGCGCGCCATTATGTTGGCAAAAGAGGAAATCCTCATCACAACGCCATATTTTGTGCCCTCTGAAAGTGTGATGGAAGCCATTAAAAATGCCGCGTTAAGTGGCGTGAAGGTTAAATTGTTGGTGCCATATGCCACCAATTCCTTGATCACGCAGCTGGCATCGTCATCCTATTACACCGCGTTAATGAATGCAGGCGTTGAGATTTATCGTTATAAAAAAGGGTTTATTCATGCAAAAACCTCAGTGTTTGATGGAAAATTTAGCATCGTTGGGACGGCCAATATGGATAACCGCAGTTTTAACCTCAACTTTGAAGTCAATGGCATGCTATACGATGAAGCCCTTGGCCAGCAAATGTGTGATGAGTTCAATAAAGACCTTGAGCATTCAGTGCGCTTAGATCCTGTTGAATGGGAACGCCGCAGTGCAACGCAGCGCTTCATTGAGAAAGTGGCACGTTTAACCTCATCGCTGTTATAACAATATCAATCTTAAGGAGGAGAGATGAGCGTTAAAATTTTAGGTTGGGTGGCCACTTGTACTGCCGTTGGCATGTATGTGTCGTACATTCCGCAGATCATGGATAATCTTGCCGGGCATAAAGGCAATCCTGTGCAGCCCTTTGCCGCGATGGTGAACTGTTTACTTTGGGTCATTTATGGTTTAAAGCAAAAAGATTACCCGATTGCGGTGGCCAATGCGCCGGGTGTTCTTTTTGGAGCCGCAGCATTTTTAACCGCGCTGTAAAAAAATTAAATGGGCAAAAAAATTGCCCAAAATTTTAGTCAAAAAAAGGCTTGATCCATTGAAATATTGCAGTTTTGAGTTGAATCCTATAGACTTATTTAAATGAGAATCATTTTTATTTAAAATTCATCAGTTTTTGTGTAATATTTTTAAAATCAATAGTTTATGAAGTATCAACTTTTGTCAATAGGGACAATGAGGGTATAAAAAGATCAAAAATTTTTTTTCTAAAATGCTATAATGCGCGCCTTTCCTAAGTGGTGATCATTCACCCCTTAGGAATAAATTTTTTAGAGGCGAGGAAGCTTCTAGAAGCGACTTGGCAATGACAGTGTGCTTTTTGTTTTCCTCGCTTTTTTATTTTTTTACAGTTCAAAAACGTGGGTGAGGGAAATGATTCGATACATTTTAAAAAGCAGTGGCGAACGCGAAGAGTTTGATGCTGAAAAACTGAATAAATGGGCGGAGTTTGCAGCACATTATGAGGTTGATTGGAGTGCCATTGTTTTAGAAGCGTATCGAAAGTGCTATGACGGCTGCACAACCCTTGAGCTTCACAAAGCGATGATTGATGCGTGTGTTGAACGTGAAGATCATAAACACTTAAAAATGGCCGGTCGCTTTTTGATTGGCTCGATCTATAAAGAAGCGTTTGGTGGTTTTCGTAAAATTCCATCCTTAACTGTGTTTTATCACCACATGATTCAACTCGGTCATTGGGAAAAGATGGATTACACCGACGAAGAGCTCATCGAATTAGATCGCGTGTTAGATCACACCATTGACATCAACTATAACTACACCACGCTGCGTCAAATGAAAGATAAGTATTTGATTCAAAATCGTGTGACGGGTTATTGCTTAGAGTCCCCACAATTCATGTTCATGGGCATGGCGATGCAAAACATGCAAAATCAGCCAAAAGCTCGTCGCATGGAAGACATCAAAAAGCTCTATCGTTATTTAAACGAATTGAAAATCAACACGCCAACGCCGATGTTGATCAACATGCGTACGCCACATAAAGGCTATGCATCTTGCTGCGTTTACACCACCGGCGACAATGTGGACAGTTTATCCACAGGTGATCACATTGCCTATATGATGACGTGTGCCTCTGCAGGGATTGGCGCGCACTTGCTCACCCGTTCAAAAGGTGATCCGGTTAAACAAGGCCGCGTGATCCATCAAGGTAAATTACCGTATTACCGCATGATTCAAAGTGCGGTGCATGCAAACATGCAATCAAGCCGTGGCGGCAGTGCAACCGTTTACTTTAACGTGTTAGATCCTGAAATTTATGATCTGTTGGTGTTGAAAAACCCAACGACTGTTTTACAAAAACGTATCCGTGACATCGATTACGCGATGCTCTCTAACCGTTTATTCGTCGAAAAAGTGGCGAAAAATGAAGATTGGATGCTCATCAGCTATCAAATCGCGCCAGATTTATACGATGCATTTTATGCCAATGATTATGATAAATTTAAATCATTGTATGAATTCTACTTTGCCAAAGATTGCAAAAAACAGATCGTTAAAGCCNGTGACATTGCAGTCAAAGCTTTAACTGAATCGGCTGAAACTGGCCGAATCTACATGACGTACATCGATGAGATGAACCGTCACACGCCATTTAAAGACACCATTTATTCAAGTAACTTGTGTTTAGAAATTGCATTGCCAACCAAACCTTTCCGCGACATTCAGGATCTTTATTCTGAAAATCCTGAAGGTGAAATTGGTTTATGTAGTTTAGCGTCGATTGTGGTTGGCCGCGTTGAACCTGAAGAATATGAAGATGTGGCGTATTACACCGCATTGATGATTGATAACGTGATCGAATTGATGGAATATCCATTCCCATCATTGAAAACAACCGCCCAAGCGCGTCGCTCCATTGGCGTTGGCATCACAAACCTTGCCCACGAAATGGCGAAACAAAAATTAAGTTATGCCTCTAAAGAGGGTAAAAATTACATCCATCAAATCGCAGAACGCCACAGCTATTGGTTGCATAAAGCATCGCTTCGTTTAGCCAAAGAGAAGGGCAATGCGAAATGGATTGGTAAAACTAAATATCCAGACGGTTGGTTACCCATCGATACTTACTGCACAGCCGTGGATGAGGTACACAATCAAGCCTTATTGTTTGATTGGGAAACCCTTCGTAAAGAGATCAAAGCGCAAGGCGGCATCCGTCACAGCGTGTTAGAAGCAATGATGCCAGTTGAGTCATCAAGTCAATTGACCAACACCACCAATGGCGTTTACCCGATTCGTAACCTTCGTGTGATGAAAACATCAAGCAATAATAAAAACTTGTTGTTAGCACCAGACTTAGATGAATTGGGACCATTTTATGACATCGCATGGAATTTAGAGTCGAAAGACCTCATTGACATGTATGCGATTATTCAGAAGTTTACAGGCCAAGCCATTTCGGCGGATCTTTACTTAAACTTAAAAGAAGAGGGAAATATCTCCACAAGTAAGTTGCTCAAAGATTACATCTATATGATGAAGATGGGCTGTAAAACGCGTTATTATTTAAACAGCGCCTCAGGCATCATCCATGAATCTTTTGTTGAAACCGTGGAAGATAAAGGGTGTGCGGGCGGCGCTTGTACTTTATAGGAGAATACCATGCAAGAGAGTAAGCCAGCCTCAATTTTTAACCAGGACAACAGCGCCTGGCAAACAGGCCGTTATCCATTAGTGTTAGGTGAAGCGCTCGGTTTATACGACAGCGTCAATGTGCCTTATCCAAAGTTGTTTGATTTGTATAAGCTACAAAAGTCCATGGACTGGACTGAAGACGAAGTGAATCTTGAACAGTCACGCATGGATTTGTTGAACTGTTCAAAAAATAACTACGACATTATGGTCAAAACCCTTGCATTCCAGTGGGAATTAGACTCTGTGGCGGCGCGTGCCATTGCACCATTGTTTGCACCTTTTGTGTCAAACAGTGAGCTTTGGGCAATGCTCTCTAAGCAATCTGAAGTTGAGAACTTACATGCTTTGACGTATTCAGAAATCATTCGTCAATGCATCTCTGATCCTAAAGAAGTGTTCCAAGAAGTGATGAAGAACGATGAAGTTTTAAATCGTTCCACCACCGTGATTGAAACCTTCAATGAGTTGTCTAAATATGGTGCGCTCTATAAGTTGGGTCAAGTGGATAAAAATGATCCAACTTTAAAGCAAGTGGTGCTTAAAGGCTTTGTGGCGCTTTACTGCTTAGAAAAAGTTGAGTTCATGAGCTCATTTGCCTGTACATTTGCCTTAGCTGAGCAAAACATCTTCCAAGGCATTGCAAAATTGGTGCAAAAAATTGCCCAAGATGAGCAAGTGCACGTGATGATGGATGAAGCGATTTTAGAGATTCTCTTAGCGGATGAAGAGTGGCAAGTGGTGCTCAGTGAGATTCGTGGGGATGTGGAAAACATCATTCGTGAAGTGATCGAGCAAGAGTTCTCTTGGAACAAATATTTGTTCAGTGAAAATCGCTCCATTGTTGGTTTGAATGAAACATTATTGAATGAATGGGTGCTTTACAATGCCCAAGATTTGTATCGTTTCTTAGGCGTGGACAATCCTTATCCTGTGATCAAAACTAAACCATTGGTTTGGATGGATAACTGGTTAGATTTGAACAAAACGCAAAATGCAAACCAAGAGTCAGACAATACCAACTATCGCTTAAACAGCGTGTTAGATGACTCAGAAGACGAAATTTTTGACATTTAATGACATGAGGGCTTGAATGAGATTAGATCAGTTGATTCAGCAAATTAATGAAGAACCTGATGACATCATCGCTTTTTTATCCGCCATTACGGATGAAGAGATTCAAGCCCTTAAAAATAATAAACACCAACAAGAATTAGAAAAACTGAATGAATACATTGAAGACATCTTAATGATGCTTCAAATGACAGCTTCTGGCGGCCACTTAATTGATGTGGCACAACTTCGACAGTTGCAGGAGGAAATCTTTAGAGAAATGTAAAATCATATATTTATAAAATTAAAGCCCAATCGAAACGACTGAGCTTTAACAGCGGTTAAACCGCTTTGGTCTATTCATAATAAGTATTACAAACAGAATATTGGCGTATTTATTGTAGCTTATAAGGTAGATCATAATCAAATCAAGACTGCAAAACTATTGATCGATCATTGATCAATGACTGGTCAATCTACTAGGCAGCCCTTATACCCTACATAAATAAAGGAGGAGCTATATGAGTTCCAAACAATTTATGTGCTATATCGTTGTCCCATTTTTAGTTGTGGATTTACCGGTAGGCATACAAAATTGGTTATCACTGATGGATACATTGTAATTTAGCAGTGATTAAGGCAGCCCGAAAGGGCTGTCTAAAACTAATAAGCCACACAATGATATAAGATATTTTCATTCATTGCCAAGGTTTTAAATAGTGATGTCGCTAATTCTAAGCGCACATGGTAGGCAATGGCATGATCTTTTACCTGTATGAACTGCTCAATGGCAGATTGCATGAAGGGGATGATGGCCGCCATCACAACGGGAGCAAGGCGATCGTGTGCCTGTAATTCACCAAGTGCCCATAAGGTATTGGCATATTTTTCATGGGCGGAGTTTGGACAATCAAAGAAATTACGCAACCATGCAGTGGCCAGATGTTTAACCATGGATTCAGATAATTCGGGGAAATACATGCCAGCATGTGATTGCCAATCTAAATAAAAATCATTCGATAATCTTGGGATGATCTCATGCAGATTCGCGCTGATGAGATGCATTTTGTCCATGTCAAACTGCGACATTTCATTGAATACAACAAATTTCTCTACATTTTTACTGATTTCTGCATTGATCATAAATTACCTCTTAATAAGATTTTTTAATTTATATTTGAAATATCTGGCTGATAAATAGATATATCAGATAAAAAATGAATCTCAGAATAAATTTTATTTATCATTATCAAAACATAGGAAAACTCAGGTGATCATGGATGAAAAAGTCTCATGATTTAAGAATCGGGCATTAAAAAAACTCGCCGAAGCGAGTTTGTAATCAAATGTTCGCCATAAGATTATGCAACGCAATCGTATAAAATCGACTCATTCATCTCTAATGTTTTCAGTAAAGATGCCGCCAATTCCAATTTTAATGTGTATGGCAAGGCTGAATCATTTTGTACTAAGCATTGTTTTACTGTCTCTTTCATAAATGGAATCGCAGCGGCAAGCACAACCGGCGCTAGGCGATGTTCAGCATGCAGTTCGCCCATTGTCCATAAAGCTTCTGTGTATTTTTGTGGTGCAGTCGTTGGGCAGCTCAATACGCTTTTGATCCATGTGTTAAAGATCACTTCTACGGCAACTTGAGACAGCTCAGGGAAATTCATGCCCAAAGCAGGCGTCCATGCCGTACGATAAAAATCTTCGGTTAAGCCAGGAATCACATTTTGTAAGTGCGCATTGATTAAATGCATTTTATCGATGTCGTTTTGTGATAATTCATTTAAAACAGCCAATTCGTTGATGTGTTTCTTTACTTCTGTACAAATCATGATCGCTTTTGCCCCATAAGATTAAGTTTTATGAATGATTCTCGGAGCGAGCGTCGAATGGACAGGATCCGATGAATCTTTTTTTCAGACATTGAACATGCTCAATATCTATACGATGGGGAGTATTGTAATACAAAAAATAAATATTACTAGTTATGTTATTAAATATTTTTATTATTTTAGAAGTGTAAGTTTTAAAGTGTGAATTAACTCTTTGATCAATATAAACATGATCTATGTCAAAAAATATGGCATTCCATCTTTTTGAGTGTAAAGAATCTTCTCTGGCACAGTCAAACGCAATGATTACGCAGGCTGATTGCGTTGAGCAAGCTGAACCCAGCGGCGAAAACCAAAAATGGAGGCAATAAAATAGACAAAAAATAATAGGCTTGAGGCATACTCCATTTGCCCATAGAGAATCACTGCGGTGAGTAAATTAGCTGGAATGAGTAAACACCATTGTTCCGCCCAACGCTTAGCCGCCATCCAGATGGCCACCACGCTCAAAGCGGTGGCAATGGTATCCCCCATGATCATTTCCATGGTGTTGTCCGTCAGGAGCTTTAAAAGTAGGAAGATCGCGACGGATGCCACAAGAAAGAGGCGGGCAATCACTGCGCTGTATTGATGGGGCATGCGCATGATGGGCACCACTTTTTTACGCCGTGTCACTTTATGCCATTCGCGCCAGCCATTGATGGAGGCAAAGAAGAAATAGACGTAAATTAGGCTCATTGCGTACATTTTGCTTTCCATGAAAATGTAAATGTACAGCACCGCCATGACGAGACTCACAATCCACATGCTTTTTTTAGCATTGAACTCAAGGTAAAGATAGATCAAACCAATGACCATGCCAATGACGTCAAAGGTGTGTGTGGCAAGATAGTTGAGGATGGCATCCATAGTGATATCCATAAATTAAGGGGAACAGCCGCCCACTTTGCCCACCGTCAGAACGGCAGCTAAGCCAGAGAGTAGTTGACGAATGGCTTGGATCGAACCTGTGATGAGCAATAATGCGCCGGGAATGAGGTTGCGAAGGGTATCAAATGGGTGCATCAATGCCCCAATGAAGATGCCAAGCACGGAGTAAATGAGTCCAAGGATTAATTCAACCAAATCAATGCCGATGCCTAAAATGGCATCTAAAATCTGTGTGGAACGACCTGAACCTAAGAGGGAGAGTTGATAGAGGAGATAATTGAGCTCTTTTTGCGGATAATTGACAAGGCTTGTCCAACCTGTGACTAAATGTGTCACTGCATCCCAACGATATAAATTCAATTTACCGCGCCCATGATGATCATAAGTCACAAAATGAAAGCCATTTGCCCAAGTGCCAATCATATAACCGCGCTCTAAATTTTTGCTGCCAAAGAGCTTAAACATTGGGCGCTGATTTTTCCAAGGCTTACAGGAGGAACGGTCTAAATAATCATGCAGATGGGTGTTGATCCAAATGGTATTGAGCTGATTTTCTCCGCCTTTGATGCGCTGGATGATGTGTTGCGACTCGCAGCTTGTATTGCGTTTGGTGATGATGAATTCCACCGGATGGCGCAACATGCAATAGCCTTTGCCCACGCTTTTAGGAATGGCATAGACGTTATTGGGGATGAAAAGATACCAGAAAAACCGAAGGAGTCGAGAGAGTGACTTCATAAAACCTAAATAGATGTACTGCAAAAGATCTATGTAGTATAGCGCAAAAGCGCCCTAATCGGGCGCTTCGCATAGGATTGATGCATTATGGCGTTTTGATGAAGATCTTTTTAAAGATCGCGGCATAACTTAATGTGAACAGCGGCACAGTCCAAATTAAGCCGATGCCAAAGGGAATCGCTGAGATCGATAAAATAATGCCAAGGATTAAATTTAAGAAGAAAAACTTAAACCAATGGCGCGTGACGATCTTGCGGGAAGCTTCCATAATGTTCCAAAAGCCAGCGTCCGGATGGATGATCAAAATCCAATAAGTGAGGGAATAGGCCGTGACTAAATATACACCCGGAATGATGAGTAACATAAAGCCAAGGGTGGTGACAAGACCTGTGACGATCACCATTAAGCACAACGGCCAAAAGTAATGTCGAAAGGAGAGAAAATCTTGCCACACATTCACCGTTTCGCGGTTAGACAGTTTTAAACTCACGATGATCAACCCAAGCCCTAAAGTAAAGGTGATCAGTTCAATCGGTAAAATGACAAGGGCGGCGGCTTGCTCAGATAAGCCTGAGAAAATTAACCCCGCCACTAAATATAAAAGAACGGTGGCCACCATGATGATGAGTCCAATTAAGAAAATCGGTAGTTTTGCGCCCTTAACCGATGCCCAGCCTTCGCTGATGATCTCGCTGATGGAAAAATCATATGGGTAATCAATGGCTTCTTGCAGGGTGCGATAATGTGTTTGATCTTTATGCATGTGTCAATCTCCGTTTATTATTGTCAGATGAATGGTCGGGAAACCGCAGGATTTCAATTTTCTGATTGAATGAACCATTTTATGCTTTACAAAATTTAGTGAAATTGCTAATAATCGATGAGTGCCACAATCGCGATACACAGCACCTTTTCACTCATTTTAATTTGTTTTTATTCAATCATCATTGAAGGCTGTAGTATGCGCGTTTTAAATTTATTGTCCACTTTTGTCGGGAAGACATTTGCAATTTGGACATTGTTGTTTGCGGTTTTAGGTTTTGTGTTTCCTGAGGTTTTTGTCTCCTTAAAAGGCATGATCACTTATTTATTGGGCATCATTATGTTTGGCATGGGGCTGACGCTCACGCCACATGATTTCTCTGAAGTGGTCAAAAAGCCCCTTCAAGTATTATTAGGCGTCTGCGCGCAGTTCATTGTGATGCCACTTTTAGCGCTCGCTTTGGTGAAAATTTTTAACATTGATCCTTTATTGGCGTTAGGCATTGTACTTGTGGGCTCCTGTCCGGGTGGCACTTCAAGCAATGTGATCACTTATTTATCAAAAGGGGATGTGGCGCTCAGCGTAACGATCACGAGCATTTCTACATTATTATCCCCAATCATGACCCCACTGTTAATCCAATTGTTGGCAGATAAAAGCATTGATGTGTCGTTTTATGCGATGATGATGTCCATCGTGAATATGGTGATTGTCCCGATCGTACTTGGCGTTATCGTGCGCATGGTATTGCGCTCAAAAGTGCAATATGTGACGCCCGTATTGCCACTGATTTCAGTCTTTGGCATTGTGATGATTGTATCAATTGTGGTGGGCTTAAATCAGGTGCGTTTAAAAGAAACGGGTATGCTATTAATCGGTTTAGTGATCCTACATAATACATTTGGTTATGTGATTGGCTATATTGTTGCTAGAATGATGGGCTTAGGATTGGCGCAGCGTAAAGCGATTGCCATCGAAGTGGGCATGCAAAACAGTGGCTTAGGTGCAAGTTTAGCGGTGAAACACTTCGATCCGATTGTGGCGGTACCGAGTGCAATTTTCAGCGTGTGGCATAATATTAGCGGAGCAATTTTGGCAAATATTTTTGCACGCATGGAAAATTCATCATCTGAGGAAAAAACCTTAAAAACGTCAGAAAAATTGGTATAATTGACAGAATTGACATTTGATATGTGTTAAAAGCGTTGAGGAATCCTGTGTATATTCTTGACGCAAACCAATTTTTTTTATACAATCACGTCCTTTTTATGGGCTGTTATTTCTGTTGTCAATTGTAGATATCAGTGAGATAGCAAAAAGAATTCAGATTCACTCAACTATTTGGAGCATTACAAATGTATGCTGTAATCAAAACAGGCGGTAAACAATACCGTGTTGCGGAAGGTCAAATCCTTCGCGTAGAAAAAATTGAAGGCGCTGCTGAAGGTTCTAATGTAGAATTTGCAGAAGTATTGTTAGTAGGTAAAGAAGGCGAAACAACTGTAGGTACTCCTGTTGTTGCAGGCGCTAAAGTAACGGCTGAAGTTGTTAAACAAGGTCGCGGACGCAAAATCGAAATTATCAAATTCCGTCGTCGTAAGCACTCTCGTAAACACCAAGGTCATCGTCAACACTTTACTGAAATTAAAATTTCTAGCATCTCTGCATAATTGCGAGATTCCTAGACGTATTAAGAGGATTTAAACATGGCACAGAAGAAAGGCGTCGGCTCGAGCCGTAACGGTCGCGATTCCGAAAGTAAACGCTTAGGGGTTAAGCGTTTTGGCGGTGAATTAGTACCAGCAGGTTCTATCATCGTTCGTCAACGTGGTACACGTTTCCACGCGGGCAGCAATGTAGGTTTAGGTAAAGACCACACTTTATTTGCTAAAGTAGATGGTCACGTTGTTTTTGAAGTTAAAGGACAACACAACCGTAAATTTGTAAGCATTCAACCAGTTGCTTAATCAACCGTTGATTGTTTGTAAAAGCCCCTTTTTTTGGGGCTTTTATTGTTTTTAGCCATCGAGTTCAAGGAGAGCGTATGAAGTTCGTTGATGAGGTAACCATTACAGTTGAAGCGGGTAATGGTGGTGATGGATGCTTGAGTTTTCGCCGCGAAAAATTCATTCCTTTCGGTGGGCCGGATGGTGGTGATGGCGGTGATGGTGGTAGCGTTTATTTAAAAGCATCCGATGCTGTCAACACATTGGTGGATTACCGTTTTGCCAAAAAATTTAAAGCGCAACGTGGTGAAAATGGCCGCGGGGCAAACTGTACTGGTGCTGCCGGTGAAGATTTGGTGTTGGTTGTGCCTCTGGGTACACAAGTGCATGATGCAGATACCAATGAGTTTATTTGCGATTTGACCGAAGATGGTCAAGTGGCAAAAGTGGCGCAGGGCGGTTTTCATGGTTTAGGCAATACACGCTTTAAATCATCCACCAACCGTGCACCGCGTCAAACAAAACCGGGCACGCCAGGTGAAGAGCGCCGCATTCGTTTAGAGTTAAAAGTGTTGGCGGATGTGGGCTTATTAGGCTTACCAAATGCGGGTAAATCCACATTGATTCGTGCGGTGTCGGCTGCGCGTCCAAAAGTGGCGGATTACCCATTTACAACATTGCACCCTAATTTAGGTGTGGTGAGCGTTGGGCCGTTAGATAGCTTTGTGATGGCAGACATCCCAGGCTTGATTGAAGGCGCAGCAGAAGGCGCTGGCCTTGGTCATAAATTCTTGCGTCACTTGTCGCGCACTTCCATCATGTTGCACTTAGTGGATTTATCCCCGTACAGCGACTCACAAGATCCTGTGGAAGATTTCCGCGTGATCACCAATGAGTTGGCGCAATATGATGAAGAAATGGCGAAAAAAGAGCGCTGGTTGGTATTGAACAAGCTCGATTTAATCCCTGAAAATGAACGCGAAGAGCGCGTGGCTGATTTCTTAAAAGAGATCAACTGGGAAGGTCCTTGTTTCCAAATCTCTGCCATTTCAGGCGAGAATACCAAACCATTGACCAGTGCAATTATGGAGCACATCAATGCGGCGAAAGCTGAATTGAAAGCACAAGAGCAACCTGTTGCCATTGAAGTGGCCATTATGGATTAATGAGACATCAGTCCTAAACAGCAAAAAGCCCGCATGCGGGCTTTTTTATTGTCTGAGAATTTTTATGGTTTGAGGCAATTGTACGTCACCACATAACTTTCGCGCACTTTTGGCGTAATGATGGTGAGTAAGCCTTCACCCGGTTGATTGATCTCAAGGGCAAGGATGATCTTTTGAGCAGGATCATTCCAGAGCATCAAATTTGGATTATCAAAGCGCTTGCTGCTTGTATCTTGCGTTAATGTGGTGATGCGTTGATCAAAGTGGATCATCACTTGGTCAAAATTTTTGCCAATGCTGCGCACTAACGTATCAGGATAAGCGGATTCTGTATTGCTATTGATGGAGCAATAAGAGGGCACGCCGTTAGCATGTGCGGTATATGCTTGCTCGCTCACAGCATTTAAAACATTTGGCAAGGATTGAAGCGGTTGCCCATTGGCAAATGAGGCACAGGTTGCAAGGGCAATGAGAGTGGTTACGGCAAGTGATTTTTTCATAAAGCCATCCTTATCATTCTTGAATCATTGTGGTTGTTTGATTTTATCATATCAGATTTGTGTCTGATTTGAGTCTGCTCACTTTGTTATTGCTTTGAATTGTCTTATCATGAGTTTTTATCACGATTAAAAACAACACATGGAAAATCAGCAAACGCTTAAGCGTAGCCTAAAAAATAGGCACATTCAAATGATTGCCCTTGGTGGCTGTATTGGCACAGGGCTTTTTTATGGCACCGCAGAATCCATCCCTTTGGCAGGTCCTGGGTTGATTTTAGGGTATTTACTTGGCGGCTTTGTGATCTATATGATCATTCGCATGCTTGGGGAAATGGCGACACAAGAGCCAGTTTCGGGCGCATTTAGCCACTTTGCCAATAAATATTGTGGGCAATATGCGGGCTTTTTGGCCGGTTGGAACTATTGGCTGTTATACATTTTAGTGAGCATGGCAGAGTTGTCCGCCATTGGGCGCTATATTTATACATGGTTTCCGGATTTTCCCATTTGGCTGACGGTGCTGAGCACCATTGTCATCATCACTGCCATTAATCTGGCGAGCGTTAAATTCTTTGGTGAAACGGAATTTTGGCTCGCGCTCATTAAAGTTTTGGCTGTGGTGGGGATGATTGTGTTTGGTCTGTATTTAGTGGCCAAGGGCTTTGTGTCGGAGCAATCTAACGTTAAAATTTCGAATCTTTGGGAATTTGGTATTTTCCCGAATGGCGCTTGGGGCGTTTGGGTGTCTCTTGTGATCGTCATGTTCTCCTTTGGGGGGACAGAGATGATTGCCATTGCCGCTGCGGAAACTGACAATCCACAAAAAACGATTCCGCAAGCCATCAAACAAGTGATGTGGCGCATTCTGATTTTCTATATTGGATCCATCATCATCATGTTGGTGTTGGTGCCATGGCACGACATTAAGCAAGGCATCAGCCCATTTGTGTTGGTGTTTGATCAGCTCGGTTTACCAAATGTGGCGGGCATTTTAAACTTCATCATTTTAACGGCGGCGATCTCTGTCTATAACAGCGGCATTTACAGCAATGGTCGAATGTTGTTTGGTTTAGCCGAGCAAGGGCATGCCCCAAAAGTATTCATGAAATTAAGCCACAATCATGTACCATACGCAGCGATTGCATTTTCCTCTGCAGTGACGCTCATTGCTGTGGTCATCAATCTATTGGTACCAAATGGTGCATTTATGATTGTGATGTCTGTTGCCATTGCCGCAGCTGTGATCACTTGGGGGCTCATTGTGATCATGCACATGCGTTTTCGCCGTGCCCATCAAGCGGATCAATTGACATTTAAAACACCATTTTTCCCGTATGTGAACTACTTTTGTTTAATCTTCCTTGTGGTGGTGATTGGCGCAATGACGCAGCTCGATAGCTTCCGTCCTGCGGTATATGTGATGCCTGTTTGGCTCATCCTCACGTATCTTGGATTTCGTTTAAAACAGAAGATGGATCGAAAACATTTAAAGTAACTTTGTAGACTGACAAATCATGTTAAAACACAATCAATTAGAGCTGTTAAGTCCTGCGCGCGACATTGAGATCGGGCGTGAGGCAATTTTGCATGGTGCAGATGCCGTGTATTTAGGTGGCCCAAGCTTTGGCGCGCGTTACAATGCGGATAATAGTGTCTCTGACATTGCCAAATTGGTGGAATTTGCCAATCCATATCATGCCAAAGTTTTCGTGACCCTCAACACCATTTTGCATGATGATGAATTGCCAAAGGCGCAAAAGCTCATCACAGAATTGTATGATGCGGGTGTAGATGCCCTCATTGTGCAGGACATGGGCGTATTAAAGCTCGACATTCCACCGATTGAGCTGCATGCCTCCACGCAAACGGACATTCGTACCTTAGATCGCGCAAAATTCCTCTCACAAGTGGGCTTTTCGCAATTGGTGCTTGCCCGTGAACTCTCTTTAAAAGAGATCAGCGCCATTCATGAGGCGGTGGATACGCCGCTTGAATTTTTCATCCATGGCGCATTGTGTGTGGCATTCTCAGGGCAATGTTACATCTCTCACGCCGATACAGGGCGCAGCGCGAACCGCGGCGATTGTTCCCAGGCGTGTCGTCTACCTTATACCTTAAAGGACAAGGAAGGGCGCGTGGTGGCGTTTGAGAAGCATTTGCTCTCCATGAAGGATAACAACCAAACGGAAAATCTCGGTGCGCTTGTAGAAGCGGGCGTGCGTTCCTTTAAGATCGAAGGGCGTTATAAAGATATGGCGTATGTGAAAAACATCACCGCCCATTATCGTAAAATGCTTGATCAGTTCTTAGAGGGAAATCCCGAGTATACGAGAAGCTCTTTAGGGAAAACGGTGCATCATTTCGTGCCGAATACAGATAAAACTTTTAACCGCGGCGCGACAGATTATTTCGTCAATGCCCGTAAAGATGACATTGGTGCATTTGATTCTCCAAAGTTTCGTGGCGTAGAAGTGGGCGAAGTCTTAAAATTTTGTGGCAATCATTTAGAGGTGAAAACATCCGAACCTTTGGCCAATGGCGATGGTTTAAACGTACTCATCAAGCGCGAAGTGGTAGGATTTAGAGCCAGTGAAGTCAAAGAGATTGGCGATAAGCACTATTTGGTTTATTGGCATGAAGACGCGCCAGAGAACATTGAAAAAGTGCGCATCGGTCAGCCTTTGTATCGCAATGCTGACACTGCATGGCAAAAGATGCTCATGCGTGAATCCTCAACACGTAAAATTGGTGTGGACATTGCTCTAACAGAAACAAATGGGCAGTATCAATTAACATTGACGGGTGAAGATGGCTTAACGGTGATTCATCCGATTGAGGGCGACTTTGAGGCGGCCAACAATGTGGAAAAAACCTTACAAAACCTCGAAGAGGGATTGCGTAAATTAGGTGACACCATTTTTGAAGCCACAAGCGTGGTGATTGATATAAAAACGGCGCCTTTTATGCCAAAGAGCTTACTCAATCAAATCAGACGCGATGCCATCGCGCGTTTAGAAGCTGCCTATAAAGCGAGTAATGAACGCGGCGTTCGTATTTATGAGGGCAGCGATAAAGCAGCTTATCCATCCGAGCACATTACGTATCTTGAAAACGTCTATAATCATAAAGCGCGTGAGTTTTATGAAGAGCATGGCGTTAAATTGATTGAGCCTGCGTATGAGGCACATCAAGAGAAAGGTGAAGTGCCCGTAATGATCACTAAGCACTGTTTGCGTTTTGCGTATAACTTATGTCCTAAGCAAGCCAAAGGCATCAAAGGTGTGCAAGGGCAGGTGCGCGCTGAGCCTATGGTATTGATGCATAAGGATGAAGAGATTCGTTTAGAGTTTAAATGTCGCCCGTGTGAAATGCATGTGATGGGTAAAATTAAGCCCCATGTCTTGAAATCTGCATTGGTGGGCAGTGAAGCGTAAAAATTACGCAATTAAAAAGTTGACAGAGGCAGCATTCTTGATTATTATGCATACCTCTTTCGGGTAGTTAGCTCAGCTGGTAGAGCATCGCCCTTACAAGGCGAGGGTCGGGGGTTCGATCCCCTCACTACCCACCATATCGAAAGGCTAGAATTCAATTCTGGCTTTTTTATTGCCTAAGACGTTGGCAACGATTGGTGAAAAATTGATCAATGAAGTTTGTTGACAAGATTACATTCAATCGGTATTATACGCACTTCTTCGGGTAGTTAGCTCAGCTGGTAGAGCATCGCCCTTACAAGGCGAGGGTCGGGGGTTCGATCCCCTCACTACCCACCATATCGAAGAAAGCTAGATGAAAATCTAGCTTTTTTTGTGTCTGTACAAAAATGATAAATAAATCACGATTTACTTGCCTTTTTTCGTGACGGCATTACAATGCGCATTTTGCGATCAGGAGAACGCTAAAATGTCAGAGCCCGCTGTCAAGAATGATTTGATCTATGGTCTAGAGGATAGACCGCCGTTGCCTCAAACACTATTTGCAGCCTGCCAGCACTTGTTGGCCATGTTTGTTGCTGTGATCACACCCGCGATGATCATCTGTCAGTCGCTCGGATTATCGGCACACGATACGCAGCGCATCATCAGCATGTCATTATTTGCATCCGGTTTAGCTTCTTTAATACAAATTCGCGCATGGGGACCAGTTGGATCTGGTCTTTTGTCTATTCAGGGGACGAGTTTTAACTTCGTTGCACCATTAATCATGGGGGGCACCGCCCTTAAAAATGGTGGTTTAGATGACAATGCCATGATGGCGGCACTCTTTGGCACATTGTTAGTGGCAGCGATGACAGAAGTGATTTTATCGCGCGCCTTACATTTAGCCCGCCGCATCATTACGCCATTGGTGTCTGGCATTGTGGTGATGATCATCGGTTTATCCCTCATTCAAGTGGGTTTGACATCCATCGGTGGCGGGTATGATGCGTTAGCAGACAACACCTTTGGTGCGCCTAAATATCTACTATTGGCAGGTGTTGTGCTTGGTGTGATTGTCTTGCTCAATCGTCAGAAGAATCCTTATTTACGCATCTCTTCTTTAGTGATTGCCATGGGTGTGGGTTATTTAGCTGCATGGGCAACGGACATGTTGCCACACAAAGTATTGGAAGAAGTGCCATTGGTGGCTGTGCCTGAGCCTTTCTATTATGGCTTGAGCTTTGATTGGAACTTATTGCTGCCGCTCATTTTGATTTTTATGGTGACTTCTTTAGAAACCATTGGTGACATTACTGCAACATCGGATGTGTCAGCGCAGCCTGTGGAAGGTCCTTTATACATGAAGCGCCTTAAAGGTGGTGTATTGGCCAATGGCTTGAACTCAATGGTATCAGCCATTTTCAATACGTTCCCGAACTCCTGCTTTGGGCAAAACAATGGCGTGATTCAATTGACAGGTGTGGCCAGCCGTTATGTGGGTTATGTGGTTGCAGGTATGTTGATTCTATTGGGTCTGTTCCCATCTGTGGCGCAATTGGTGCAACGCATTCCTGAGCCTGTGTTAGGCGGTGCGACATTGGTGATGTTTGGGACAATTGCCGCCTCTGGTGTGCGCATTGTTTCACGTGAAGCTTTAAATCGCCGCGCAATTATGATCATGGCATTGTCATTAGCAGTGGGTATGGGCGTTTCTCAGCAGCCGGCCATTTTGCAATTTGCTCCAGATATGATTAAAACATTGTTCTCATCAGGCATTGCTGCCGGTGGCTTTACAGCAATTATTTTAAATCTGATCTTCCCAAGAGATGAAAAATAAATCATGCTGCATTGATTGAATCAAAAAACTCGCCAGATTGGCGAGTTTTTTAATGTGGGTGGATTAAAAATGATCCGCCATATACTGTTTCAGTGCGCGCCCTAAACGCAGCATGGCTTCCTCCATCTGATCGGCAGGTACAGATGAATAACAAAAACGTAAGGTAGAAAAGCACGGTTTATTGGTGTAAAAAGTTGCCCCAGGGATGAAAATCAGTTTTTCTTTGATGGCATAAGGCAATAATTCTAGGGCATTGATGGATTGCTTTAATCGCGCCCATAAAAAAACACCGCCATCAGGCGGATGGTACGTCAAATGCTCCGAGAGATGTTCATCAATGGCTTTCGTTAGGGCAGAGCAGCGTTGATGATATGTGTGGCGCAGCCGATTGATTTGCGCATCGATGCGTCCGCTGTTCAGATACTGCTCAAGTGCCTTTTGGGATAAGCAGCTGCTGTTGATGTCAAGATATTGTTTCATGATCACAGCGGCTTGATAGAGCGGATCTTTGGCAATCAACACCCCTAAGCGCAGGCTAGGGATGAAGGTTGTGGAAAAAGAGCCTAAAAAGAGCACCCGCTGCCCAAGCCCCATTTGTGACGCTAAGGTATAGATGCTTGGCAATACTTGGCCATCAAAACGCAGCGCGCAATAAGGGTCATCTTCTATGATGATGAAATCATATAAATCCGCAAGCACAATTAAACGACGACGACGCTCAAGGGATAAGGTAATGCCGGTGGGATTGGCATTGTTAGACACCACATACAGCGCCTTGATGCGCTGCTGCTTTAAATGCTGTTCAAGGGCATCGGGAATGATGCCTTCCTCATCGCTGGCAATGGTGAGCATGCGGGCATGAGAAATTTGAAACGTTTGCATGGCCAATAGATAGGCTGCATCGGCAATGGCGATGGTGTCGCCAGGGTCTGTCAAAATGCGGCTGGCGATATGCAATGCTTGTTGGGCGCCAGAGGTGATGATCACCTCATTGGCTGAAGCATCAATGCCCCAATGCTTTTTGGCAAAGGGCAAAATGGCTTCACGGGTGCCGAGCAGTCCTTCGGTGAGTCCGTAACCGAAATCCTTCGTGGGCGCATCTAACGAGCACTGAATGGCGGTATGCACGCCATCAACATCATACAACTCAGCAGTGGTGACTTCTCCTGCCATGGAGATGACGTCAGGATTGTAACGCACATTACCCACCAGTTGGCGGGCCAGTGAACTGCTGATGCCTTGCAAGGGCTTCGCAATTAAATTGGTAATCTTCTGATTCATGGGCACACCTATGTATTATGTTGATCTTATATCGTTGTCTTATCTATATGTTGATTCCTTATGTTGCGTGTCCATTGTATCAAATCATTTTAATTTTGCTTGCCATAAGCTTGGATCAAAGCCAATAAAAATGGGCTGATCATCCTTCATCAGGATTGGGCGTTTAATCATGCTTAAGTTTGCCAGCAAAATGGGCAGAGCGGTTTTGACTGCTGCACATGCTGCTTGATCCTCTGCGCTCAGTTTTCGCCAAGTGGTGCCGCGTTTATTGATGACCACATCTAATCCAAAAGCATCGATCCACGTTTTTAATCGTTCAGCGGAAGGTGCGGATTTTTTAAAGTCGCTGAAAGTGTATTCAATGTTCTGTTCCGTGAGCCATGCACGAGCTTTTTTGACGGTGTCACAATTGGGGATGCCATAAATAATGAACATAATGTACCTCATTTAAGATTCAGAAGATGGATATTCGCGACACACTTCGCGATCATTTTCGATGCGTTTGACCCAGCCATCTTTTTCCATGCGGTTAAACAGTGGAATGAGCTGCTTACGGGAAAGATCGGTACGTTCGCGGGCATCGGCAACGGTAAATCGTTCGCCGATTTTACGGTCAAGCATGATGTTTTGCACCAATTGCTCATAGGCTTTGGTGCTAAAGAAAATGTCATTTTCAGTGGGGACGATGAGTGATTTTTCTGTCAAAGCTCTCAGCAATCGTTTGATGCCCACAATGCGGGATTTACCCGCTTCAAAGCCTGCGCTGCCACATGCATCAATGGCATCATACAGTTGCTGAAGATTGTCGGGCAATGTGTCGCTCGCAAGGTTAAAGGCATTGACGATGCCACCTTTGATGCGTTGCCATTCACCTTTTTGGCAGCCTTGTTCAATCATCGCTTCTGTCAGTGATAATGGATGTTTCACTTGTTTGGCAATCTCTTCGACCGTCATTGCGCTGATGGCTTGATTGAGCACATCACTGCATGCTTGATGCAGTTTTTTAAGGGCTTCGGGCAAAATCCACCATTGCCCAAGCACAACGGATGTTGCAGGCTGCTGAACCTCTGCATGGCGCTCTGTAAAGCCATTGATTTGAATCTCTAGGGCAAGTTTAGATTCTAAGTCTGCGCTTTGAATGGTCAATGTGGTGAGGGCTTGCTGCAACACATCGCGCATTGAACGATCTAGCGGATGCATCCAAGCAATTTTCCCAGCACCGATGATGTGGCTACCGCCATGCTGAATGATGAGCATTGGTTGTCCCCAAAAAGCGGGGATTGCCTCTTTAAGTTGTAAGCGTGCCAGTTGCCCATCAGCATAGGTGAAGCATTTAGCATGCGTGTGTGTGGTGCCAAGCGCCACTTCCACCATGCCTTGTTTTTTTAAGGTGCTGCTAAATTGTGGGTCAAGCTGAATGATCCAGTCATCACTCATGGTGATGCTGCTACTGTCCGCCACCAAACAGCTGCCACGTTTGACAAGCTTTTTATTCACCTGTTTTAAGCCAACGGCGGTGCGTGAATAGGGTGCTGCGGTCTCAACTTGTGTGTGATAACTCTGAAGGGAGCGCACTTTAACAGGCATATTGCCCGGAAAGAGTGTTAATGTCGCGTTTTCCTCAAGCGGTGCGCCGCGCAGCGTGCCCGTAACTGTGGTGCCAATTCCATTGACGGAAAAGACACGATCCACATACAAATGGGCGCCATGATCAAGCTCATCACGGGCAGGAAGATCATTGACTTTGCTCTCAATCAGCGCTTTGAGTTCTGTTAAGCCTGTGCCTTGAATGCTGCTGACGTGCACCACATCTGGCAATGTGTTCATGGTGTCTAAAAAGCGCTCAAGGGCATCATCTTCCACGGCTTGGCGGCGTTGATCATCCACTAAATCGCATTTAGTCAGTACCAAAATGCATTGATGTTTGCCCATTGCGGTGATGATGCGTAAATGCTCTTCAGATAAAGTCGCCCAGCCTTCATCCGCTGCCACCACGAATAACACTAAATCCAAACCCCAAACGGCGCTCACCATATTGCGGATGAAGCGTTCATGGCCGGGCACATCGATGATGCCGATTTTGCCGCCATCGGTCGCGGTGAAATTGGCAAAGCCAAGATCAATGGTCATCGCGCGTTCACGTTCTTCAGGCAAACGAGACGGGTGGATGCCAGTTAAGGCATGAATCAAAGAGGATTTACCGTGATCAACGTGACCTGCGGTGCCAATGACTGCATTCATAACTCATCCTTTAGCTCAGCGAGTGTGTGAGCCACATAATCATATTCAGAAGGGAGAAGGGAGACAGGATAGATCACCACGCGCCCTTGTTGGATGACGCCAATGATGGGCGGCGTTTGTGCACGTAGATGCGCCAGTAATTCATCAGCAGAGCTAGGATGATCAATCGCTAATGCATATGTGGGATATTTTGCGCGCGGCGTTGTGCCACCGCCCACTAAATATTCTGTTTGAATGACGCGTGTTCTGCCATGGGTTTGTTCTGCAATTTTGTCTGCCAATGCTTTATGTTGATTCAGCGGCTGGGCGATCGTCCATGCCGCGCGATTAACGACGCTGTGTTTATCATTCATCTGCGTGAGCAGTAGATTTTCTAATAAGGCGTAGGTTTCTTTGCCCGGACGAAAGACGCGCATCATGGGATGTTTTTGGATTTTTTGGATGTATTGGGCTTTGCCAATGATGATACCGGCTTGGGGGCCGCCCACCATTTTATCCCCCGAAAATGCGATCAAATCCGCACCTAGTTTCTCATAATAACTGACGGTGGTTTCCCCGATTAAATGGGGCGATTGATTGCCAGAGCCTTGATCCACCACCAGCATGACATGATCAGGCAATGCATCGCGCAATGCTTTAGGGTCCACTTGCTCAGTAAAGCCCTCAATATAATAATTTGATTGATGCACTAAGAGCACCATGGCCGTGTTGTCTGTGATGGCATTTAAATAATCATCCAGCGTTGTGATGTTTGTGGTGCCCACATCTTTTAAAATCGCGCCCGATTCTGCCAAGATTTCTGGAATGCGAAAGCCACCGCCAATTTGCACCTGTTCACTGCGCGAGACAATCACCTCTTTACCGATGGCGAAGGTTTTTAAAATCAGATGAATCGCCGCGGCATTGTTATTGACCACAACATTATCTTCCCCACCAAAATAAGCACGGATCACGCGGCTGAGCATGCCCATGCGGCTGCCGCGTTTGCCATTGAGGAGATTAAATTCTAAATTTGAGTAACGGCAAACCGTTTCCCCCGCTTTATCCCAAAGGGTGCGATCAATCGGCGCGCGCCCAAGATTGGTGTGCACTAAAATCCCCGTGGCATTGATGACCGGTTGTGTTTTCTCCCGCGCAATGATGGCAAGTTCATTGAGGATGATCGCGAGAAGATCATCTAAATCAACATTGCCTTGTTCGCGGATTAAGGTTTGTTTGTAGTCATCGATGCTGCGGCGCACGATCTCAGTGACGATCGGGCGGCTCAATGTTTCAATGTAAGGGATGAGTTGTGGATGATTCAGTAACTTGCCCACTTGAATGATGTTAGATAATTGCACGTTGTTTGCCTGGTTGATGGATCACTTTAACCCTTAATTATAATAGAAATTGGGCAATAAATCTGTGCAAGAAACAGGAGGATTAACATTTGAGAATTGCCGGATGCAATGGTATAGTACACGCGGAAGTAAATGGGTCCTGGGGGCCCCGCGGTCTTCAACACCGTTGTCAGCCTATCGGCTGAGGTAGGTTCGATTCCTGCTGCTTCCGCCAAAGAACATCGAAAAGCCCTTGTTTAGCAAGGGCTTTTTTGTTACTGAAAATTTTCTATGGACATCTCAGTGGTTAATTGATATTTAGGATTGAATGGATCACCAAATAACGTTACAAATATTCCTTTACCCATAAAGGAATCATCATGACCATTTCCCTCATTGATTGCACAGAGCGCGAACATTCGGCGGCGATTTTAGAGATTTTTAACGAAGCCATTTTAACTTCCACGGCCTTGTATGAGTATCAAGCGCGCACGATGCAAGACATGCAAACATGGTTTAAGCAAAAATCAGTCCTGAATGCACCGATCATAGGCGCGGTCAATGATGCTGGGCAATTGCTTGGCTTTGCCACATGGGGGCGCTTTCGTGCGTATCCTGCTTATCAATATACGATGGAGCACAGCATCTATATTCATCGCAGTGCCCGTGGGCAAGGGCTCAGTAAACGTTTGATGCGGGCATTGATTGAAGCGGCAAAAGCGGCAGAAATTCATGTGTTGATGGGCTGCATTGATGCCGATAACGCTGCAAGCATTGGTTTACATCGATCATTGGGTTTTCAATCTGTTGGATTGTTGCCACAAGTGGGCTTTAAGTTCGGTCGTTGGTTGGATTTGGCATTGTATCAATTGATATTATCAACGCCGCTAGAGCCTGTGGCGGACTAAATATTTGGTCAAGCGCATTGCTTAATGTTCAGCGTTCTACTATAGTGCTCAACTTTAAAACCTACCGGTCGGTAGGTTTATTTCTTTGGGCATTGCCCACCCACATAAAATGGATTGTATGAACACTCAACACACACAAACGCGCATCATCACAGCATCTTTGATCATGTTGATGGCGCTACTCACCGCCCTTGATTCAATGGCGATTGACATGTATCTCCCCGCGATGCCGGACATCGCTTCTGATTTTCAAATCTCCTCAGGTAAAGTGCAACAAACCCTCGCCATCTTTTTAGCAGGATTGGCGATCGGGCAGGGCTTGTATGGTCCGCTTCTGGATCGTTATGGTCGCCGCTTGCCATTATTGATTGGCATTGTGATTTTTATCATCGGCTCAGTATTAAGTGCGCTTGTGCCAAATGTGGAATGGATGCTAGCGGCTCGTTTTATTCAAGCGATTGGCGCATCGGCTGGGCTTGTGACGCCGCGCGCCATTGTGTCGGACACGTGTGATTTAAAAGATTCAGCGCGTGTGTTTTCACTGTTGATGAATGCGATGATGTTGGGCCCAATTTTAGCGCCGATGCTCGGTGGTTTTGTCTTAGGCTTTGGGGAATGGCGCGTCATTTTTTACATCATCGCCATCATTGGTGGCATTACGCTGTTATGGGCTTGGCAACAAGTGCCAGAAACCTTAGCCATTGAAAAACGCACGCCATTAAATTTAAAAGCCATTGCCAAAACATATGGCGGACAATTCACTAATCGAACATTTATGTGTTATGCGATGGCATCAGGCTTTGCCATGAGTGGACTATTTTTGTATGTGGGCGGCTCATCTTTTATTTTTCGTGAGCATTTTGCATTGAGCGCTACGCACTTTAGTTACCTATTTGCCTTAAACTCAGCAGGATTGGTGATTTTTGGTGCAGTTGCCAACCGTTTATTGGTGAAGGGATTGTCTGCTCGCGGTCTATTGATGATTGGGATGATGATGCACACAGGCTTTGCACTGTTGCTCTTTATTTTGACGCAATCGATGACGCTTTCCATTGTGCCTTATGCATTATTATTGGCAGGGGCAATCAGTGCGTTGGGCTTTGTGCTTGGGAATGTCACGGCATTGACCATGCATTATGGCGGACCTCAAGCAGGTGCAGTATCAGCGGTAATGGGCGTATTGCAATATTTATTGCCGGCATTGATGGGATATGTGGTGAGCTTATTTGCGCAAAGCATCAGCGTATTGCCCTTAGCCATTGGAATTTGTGGTTTAATGGGCATCCTTTTTATATTTGCCAGTCAGGATAAAACTGCGTGACCGCCGCGAAATTACAAGAAGTTGCATTGATGCGTTTTGCCACTCAAGGATTTGAGGGCACCAGCATGAATGAATTGGCTGAAGATGTGGGGATTAAAAAATCCTCCATCTATGCTCATTTCAGCAGTAAAGATGAATTATTTTTAAGTCTATTGCCCATTTTGATCAAATCTGAGCTTGATTATGTTCGGATAGTGATGATGCAAAATGACGCCATTAAACCTGCCTTGTATGCATATTTAGAGAGCATTTCGACTCGTTTTGAGAGCAGTTATCATGTGCGCTTTTGGCTGCGTAATCTGTATGCGCCGCCTGTGCATCTGCGTGATGAAGTCATTGGGCACATGCAATGCTTTATGGATGAATTGGAAGTGATCATTCATGCGGCGATAGAATCTGCACAGTGGCAGATAAAGGATGGCATCACCCGAGCGCTTATCACAGCAAACTATATGGCGATGGTGGATGGGCTACAAACAGAATTATTGTTTGGTGGCGTTGAGCGTTATCAAAAGCGCTTAACGGCCACTTGGCAATGGTTTGAGTTGGCGCTGCGTGCTTAATCAAACAGTGACAATTGCTGCATAAAGCCTTCTTGTTCACTCTGTAACGTTAAGCCCATTAAGCGAATGGGGGCTTTGGGCAGCAGGGCAAACAGTTGCCAAAAATATTCTGTGAGTAGCTTAGCGTCATGCGGAATGGGTGTGGAGAAGGTTTTGCTGCGCGTCATACTTGTGAAATCCGCAAAACGCACTTTCAGCGTTAAGGTTTGACCATGGAAATGTTCACGCATTAAACGCGGCAATAGAATGTGGATGATTTCATCAATCGCTTCTGCAATGTCATGCAGCTCAATTAAATCAGTGGCATAGGTTTGCTCGGCACCGACAGATTTTGTGGGTCGATTGGGCGTAACGGGTCGATCATCTTGTCCGCGCACACATTGATAATAAGTCTCCCCAGCTTTGCCAAAATGGAGCTTTAACTCTTCGCGGCTGCGGGCTTTGAGATCTTTGCCATCATAAATCCCAAGGGCATGCATTTTTTTGGTGGTTTGCTCGCCGACGCCATAAAATTTTGCAATCGGCAGCGTCTCCAAATATGCTTGGCTATGCTTTGGGGTGATCACTGTGATGCCAAAGGGTTTTTGCATGCCGGATGCCATTTTCGCTAAAAACTTATTATAAGAGACACCAACTGAGCACGTTAAATTGAGCTCTTCTAAAATCAATGCTTGGATTGTTTGTGCCAATCGCGTGGCGCTGCGCTCATTGACAAAGTTATGTGTGACATCCAAATAAGCTTCATCTAAAGATAAGGGCTCAATCAATTCTGTGAAGCGTGCAAATATGGCGCGGATGGCCAGTGAAACATCACGGTACACATCAAAACGCGGTGATACAAAGATTAAATGGTCGCATTTTTGCTGGGCAATGCTCGATGGCATGGCAGAATAGACACCAAATTTCCTCGCTTCATAACTTGCCGCAGCAACGACGCCGCGGCGCTCAGGACTGCCAACGACCAATGGTCGCCCACGATATTGGGGATGATCACGCTGCTCAACTTGTGCAAAAAATGCATCCATATCCACATGGAGAATTTTTCTTGTCATGGTAAATATATGAATATAAAATTTAAGAATTGTTAATAAAGAGGCGCAACATCATGAAACGCTCCGCACAAGGGTTTTTATTGATAGAGGTGCTGATGGCGATGGTGATCATCATCGCAGTGGCAGCCCTCGCGTATCGCCATCATATGACGCTGATGGTGCGCAATCAAGCGTTGACGGCATTAGAAGAGCAATGCTTGATGGAAGAAAATGAGTTTGATCGGACATTTGGTGGGCGTCATGATGCCTCGTCGTGATGGATTTACGTTAACAGAATTGATGGTGGGCATGTCGATGGGGCTCATTTTAATTGTGGGTTTTGTGTCGGTGTGGATGGTGTTATCAAAAAGCAGTCATCAAGAGATTCGTCGCTATGAGTTGCTACAAGATTATGTGGAGGCAGCAAGTTATCTTCGGCAAAACTTAGGGGATGCAATTTTTG
Source organism: Wohlfahrtiimonas chitiniclastica DSM 18708 (assembly GCF_000375345.1). Lineage (GTDB taxonomy): Bacteria > Pseudomonadota > Gammaproteobacteria > Cardiobacteriales > Wohlfahrtiimonadaceae > Wohlfahrtiimonas > Wohlfahrtiimonas chitiniclastica. Next base: position 193,680 of record NZ_AQXD01000002.1, read on the forward strand.
ATCCATTGTGTCCACATCCTGAATGGCTTGATTTGCCTGAGCCGAAATTACAAGTGCATCGTTCAATGTTACCGCTGAATGTGGGCACTAAAAAGATGGTGGCAGCACAGACACAATTTCCTGATTGGGGAACGACGAACATTAAATCCTTATCGGGGTTTGATGTGTTAGAAGTGACGCATTTAACCCCGCTTCAAGTATCCGATGACATTATTATCAATGATCAAACGTTACGGGGTGCTCGTGAAGGGGGTTTGATTGCCACCGATTGTCGGCATGTGGTGTCGGGGCGTTATCGCCGTGAAGGGCAGGGGGCGGTGTATGTGTTGCCAGAGACGGCGCACCAAATTCAGCGCACACTTGATGCGGATCGCTACATTCAGTATTACAAAGTCAACCATGACCTTTATTATGTGACCTATGAAAGTGGTCAGTATCAATTGGTGCACAATTTTTTAGATGGCGCAAATCACATGCGTTTTTATGGCATTGAAGGCATAGTGCTTGGGCAGATGCTCGATCGAACGCTGCTGGATGTGACACTGTATGTCCGAGGAGACACAGAGCCGCGCCGCAAATCACTCTCCATTCGGTTATTGAATCTATGAAACGTCAACAAGGCAGTATTCTCGTGATTGTATTAATGTTGGCCGCTGCCTTTTATCTATTGGCCAGCTTGGTGCTGATTGTGCACCGGCAATACATTGATGATGTGGATCTCACACAAAGTGCGATGCTCAGTCGGCAAAAGTTGCTGCGCATGGGGCAATCGGTGAATGTGGTCAGTGATGATCATAGACAAACCGTGTGGCCCCATTGCAATGAGATTGTGCCACCTGAAATTGGCATGTCGATTTGGCATGAGAGTGAGCGCGTGTGGCTCAGTCAATTACAATTGCCCAATGGATGTGGTGATGGGCAGTCGGCGCATTATGTTTGGCTGCAAGATGAGTCGCATCCGTTGCCTTTACAAATGAATGTGATGATTCCGCAAACCGTACATTGGCAGCGCGCCATTGAGTCTTTAGAGCATGGCATTGATGTGCAGCGTGAGAAAGACGATTGGCAGTTGATGATTGAGCAACAAGGATTGCACCGTTTGCCCTTGATGGATCATGATGCGGATGATCAATTGCTGTGGCAGCGCTTTCGTTTAACGGCGGATCATTATGAAGGGGTACTCTTATGGCAGACGGCTACAGGTGCGATGATCGAGCGCATTAAAGTGCCTTTTGAGCATTTAACACTTGAAGTTGCGCATCAAGAGAGTGTGCGGCGTGTGACGCATTTAGGCGAAGGTTTACTGATGCTCAATCATGTCAATGAGACGCATTCGACGCATTGGCAAGTGAGCATTGCGCATTGGCAGGTTGAACAGATCAGGGTGGTCGATGGCGTCATTTGGCTGAATGTCCATCAGCAGCATGAACGGGCTTTGGTGGTGCTCTATCTAGACGGTGAGCCATTTTTTGGGCAAGGGGTGGTGGGCGTGATTCGAACAGAGCGGGAGCTCTCAGAGTCTAGGCCAATCATTTTAAAACCATGCATTTATGGTGAGCCATGGGTGATGGATGAGGATTGGCAGGTGGGGTGTCGTGCACAAAAGAGGGTGCGTTATGTTTTCGGGCAGTGATAGAATGCTCAGAACTCAGCAAAGGAATAAGCATGATGGACGCGGTTAAACAATGCAGGATGACGACACACACCGAAGCAGAAATTTTTGAGAAAGAGGATGCTTTGATCAGCGAAGAGCCCATTCAGTTTGTGTACAACGGCATCGCCCATATGGTGATGATGTGCACGCCAATTGATCTTGAAGATTTAGCTTATGGCTTTAGCTTAACGGAAGGTATCATTCATGATGGGACACAAATTTTAGGTGTTGAAGTTGTCACGACCACTCATGGCATTGAGCTTCGCATTGAAATTGAACCCGTTTTGATGAGTCGTTTAGAAGGTACAAAAAGACAAATGAGTGCGCGCACAGGCTGCGGTGTGTGTGGTGTGGAAAATTTGTCTTTAGTGGAAAAAACATTGTCCCCATTAGAAAAAGCGGAGCCCATTGATTTTTCATTGATTCAAACGCTTTTAAAAAAGAGTGATGCTTGCCAATATTATGGGCAGATGACGGGCGCTTCTCATGCGGCGTTTTTGTGTGATCGCGCAGGCAATATTTTATTGACGCGTGAAGATGTCGGGCGCCATGTGGCGTTAGATAAATTGATTGGCGCATTGATGAACAGTGCATTTAATCCTCAAGATGTCATCATTTTAATGAGTTCACGGGCAAGTTTTGAGATTGTACAAAAAACAATTGCAGCCCGTGTACCAACGTTAATCACGATGTCAGCACCCACTGATAAAGCGGTGTGGATGGCACAAAAATACCATCTTTCTCTTTGGGGCTTTGCACGAAAGGGGCGCGTAAATCATTATGCAACTTGACACTTTCTATACAGTCTTATAAAATTTCCCATCTTTGGATAGTTATATCCAAGATTTGCTTATGTATAATTTTTATAATCATAGGATTGAATTTTAATGGTAACAGTAAATCAGTTAGTGCGTCGTCCACGCTCGGTAAAAGCTGACAAATCTGACGTACCTGCATTACAAAGCTGTCCTCAGCGCCGTGGTGTATGTACTAGGGTTTATACAGCGACACCAAAAAAACCAAACTCAGCGTTACGTAAAGTTTGTCGTGTGCGTTTGACGAACGGTTTTGAAGTGTCTAGCTACATCGGTGGTGAAGGTCATAACTTGCAAGAACACAGCGTAGTATTAGTACGCGGTGGTCGTGTTAAGGATCTTCCAGGTGTTCGCTACCACACAGTTCGTGGTGCATTAGATGCACAAGGTGTTGCGAAACGTCGTCAAGGACGTTCGAAATATGGTGCTAAGAAGCCTAAGGAATAATTGATATTCTATGAAAGGCCTTTTTAGTTAGGATTTAGTATTTATTGAGAGTATCTCATGTCAAGAAGAAGAGAAGTCCCAAAACGTGATATTTTGCCAGATCCCGTTTATGGTAGCAAAACGTTGGCGAAATTTATGAACATGGTAATGGTTTCTGGTAAGAAGGCTGTTGCTGAAGGTATTTTATACGGCGCTTTAGATGGTATTAAAGAGAAGGGTCATGAAGATCCTATGGCTGTATTAGAACAAGCATTAGAGAATGTACGTCCGAAGGTTGAGGTTAAATCTCGTCGTGTAGGTGGTGCAACTTATCAAGTGCCAATCGAAGTTCGTGCTGTTCGTCGCGATACATTGGCAATGCGTTGGATCATTGATGCTGCACGTAAACGTTCGGAAAAATCAATGTCACGTAGAATGACGGCAGAATTATTAGATGCTGCAGAAAGCCGTGGTGCTGCAGTGAAAAAACGTGAAGATACACATAGAATGGCAGAAGCAAACAAAGCGTTTGCTCACTTCCGTTGGTAGTCGCGTGATTTATTTAGTATGAATGTAATGCGGTGCTATCAGCAAGGTAGTGCCGCATCGTCATTTTTAAGATATTTATTTGTCTAATATAGAAGGGAAAAGATATGGCTCGTACAATGCCAATTAATCGATATCGTAATATCGGTATTAGTGCTCACATCGATGCTGGTAAAACAACAACTTCTGAACGTATTTTATTCTATACAGGTCGTACCCATAAAATCGGTGAAACACACGAAGGTACTGCGACTATGGATGGTATGGATCAGGAGCAAGAGCGCGGTATTACCATCGCATCAGCTGCAACAACATGTTCATGGAAAGGGATGGATAATCAGTTCCCAGAACATTTGATTAACTTGATCGATACTCCGGGACACGTTGACTTCACAATCGAAGTTGAACGTTCTATGCGTGTTCTCGATGGCGCGGTAATGGTTTACTGTTCAGTTGGCGGTGTTCAACCTCAGTCTGAAACTGTATGGCGTCAAGCAAACAAATATAAAGTGCCACGTATGGCGTTCGTTAACAAAATGGACCGTACAGGCGCTGACTTCTTCCGCGTAATGGATCAAATGAAAGAGCGTTTACGTGCAAACGTAGTGCCAGTTCAAATTCCAATTGGCGCTGAAGAAAACTTTGAAGGTGTGGTTGACTTAGTGCTTAATAAAGCCATTTATTGGGATGAAGCAAGCCAAGGCCTCAAATTTGAATACAGAGACATTCCTGAACATTTAAAAGAGCAAGCTGAAGAATATCGCACAGCGATGATCGAAGCGGCCGCTGAATGTTCAGAAGAAATGATGGAAAAATACTTTGAAGAAGGTGAATTATCCATCGAAGAAATCTACAAAGGTTTACGTATCCGTACGTTGAACTCTGAAATCATTCCTGCGATGTGTGGTACTGCGTTTAAAAACAAAGGCGTACAATGTGTATTAGACAACGTTGTTCGTTACTTACCAGCACCAACAGACGTAACAGCCATTAAAGGTGAATTACCAAATGGTGAACCAGCTGAACGTCACTCTACAGATGATGAACCATTCTCAGCGTTAGCGTTCAAAATCATCAACGATAAATTCGTTGGTAACTTGACGTTTATCCGCGTTTATTCAGGTGTGATCAAATCAGGTGACTCAGTTTATAACCCTGTGAAATCTCGCTCTGAAAGAATCGGTCGTATGTTCAGAATGCACTCAAATGATCGTGATCCAATCGATGAAGCGCGTGCCGGTGACATCGTTGCATTAGTGGGCTTGAAAGATGTAACCACAGGTGACACTTTATGTGATCAAGCGAATACAATTACGCTTGAGCGTATGGAATTCCCTGAGCCAGTTATCTCTGTTGCAATCGAACCAAAAACGAAAGGCGACCAAGAGAAAATGGGTCTTGCATTGTCTCGTTTAGCGCAAGAAGATCCATCTTTCCGCGTATCAACAGATCACGAATCTGGCCAAACCATCATCGGTGGTATGGGTGAGCTTCACTTAGAAGTCATCGTTGAACGTTTGAAACGTGAATTCTCGGTTGAATGTAACGTAGGTGCACCACAAGTTGCTTACCGTGAAACAATCAAAAAATCTGTTGAACAAGAAGGTAAATTCGTTCGTCAGTCTGGTGGTCGCGGTCAGTTCGGTCACGTTTGGTTACGCATTGAACCAAGAGAATCCGGCGAAGGTTACGAATTCGTTAACCAAATCGTGGGTGGTGTTGTTCCTAAAGAATACATCCCAGCGGTTGATAAAGGTATCCAAGAACAAATGGAAAATGGTGTTCTTGCAGGCTTCCCAGTGGTTGACGTTAAAGTAACATTGTTTGATGGTTCTTACCATGAAGTTGACTCCAACGAAATGGCGTTCAAAATCGCAGGTTCTATGGGCTTCAAAGAAGGTGCTCGTAAAGCAGGCGCTGTATTGTTAGAACCAATGATGAAAGTTGAAGTTGAAACACCAGAAGATTACTTAGGTGATGTAATGGGTGACTTGAACCGTCGTCGTGGTAACTTACAAGGTATTGATGATGCATACGGTTCTAAATTGATCCGTGCTGAAGTTCCATTATCTGAAATGTTTGGTTACGCAACTGCACTTCGCTCTGCAACACAAGGCCGTGCAACTTATTCTATGGAATTTGCGAAATATCAAGAAGCACCTTCGCACATTACTGAAGAAGTGATCAAGAAAAACCAAGGCTAATCTAAATTCATTTTAGATTTGCAAACATAAAAAATAGCGCTATAATATAGCGCTATTTTCATTCATTCTTTAACAATTGAGGTGATATTGTGTCTAAGGAAAAATTTAGTCGTAGTAAACCACACGTAAACGTGGGTACAATCGGTCACGTTGACCATGGTAAAACAACTTTAACTGCTGCTTTAACAAAAGTAGGTGCAGATCGTTTCGGTGGTGCTTCTCAAGCATACGATCAAATCGATAAAGCGCCAGAAGAAAGAGCACGTGGTATTACAATCTCTACATCACACGTAGAATATGAATCAGAAAACCGTCACTACGCTCACGTTGACTGTCCTGGACATGCGGACTATGTTAAAAACATGATCACGGGTGCTGCTCAAATGGACGGCGCTATCTTGGTATGTTCAGCAGCTGATGGTCCTATGCCTCAAACTCGCGAACACATCTTATTGTCTCGTCAAGTAGGTGTTCCATACATCGTTGTATTCTTGAACAAAGCTGACATGGTTGATGATGCTGAGTTGATCGAATTGGTAGAAATGGAAGTTCGTGACTTGTTAAGCACTTACGATTTCCCAGGTGATGATACGCCAATCATCGTTGGTTCTGCTTTGAAAGCTTTAGAAGGCGACGAATCAGACATCGGCGTACCTGCAATCATCAAATTAGTTGATGCTTTAGACAGCTATATCCCTGAACCTGTACGTGAAATCGACAAACCATTCTTGATGCCTATCGAAGATGTGTTCTCCATCTCTGGTCGTGGTACAGTAATCACTGGTCGTATCGAATCAGGTATCGTTAAAGTTGGTGAAGAGTTAGAAATCGTTGGTATCACACCAACAATGAAAACGACTTGTACTGGCGTTGAAATGTTCCGTAAATTATTGGATCAAGGTCAAGCTGGTGATAACGTGGGTGTTCTTTTACGTGGTACAAAACGTGAAGAAGTACAACGTGGTCAAGTATTAGCTAAACCAGGTTCAATCAAGCCTCACACTAAATTTGAAGCTGAAGTTTACGTATTATCTAAAGATGAAGGTGGTCGTCATACGCCATTCTTTAAAGGTTACCGTCCACAGTTCTACTTCCGTACAACTGACGTAACTGGTGCTGTTGAATTACCAGAAGGCGTAGAAATGGTTATGCCTGGTGACAACATCAAGATGGTTGTTGAATTGATCAACCCAATCGCAATGGACGAAGGTTTACGTTTCGCAATTCGCGAAGGTGGCCGTACTGTTGGTGCTGGCGTTGTAGCTAAAATCATCGCGTAATTGGATCAATTTAACTAGTATACGCCCTGTCTATCATGGGGCGTATCATTTTGAGATTTAGAGAATGACAAACCAAAAAATTCGTATTCGTTTGAAAGCATTTGATCATCGTTTAATCGATCAATCAGCTAAAGAAATTGTTGAAACAGCTAAGCGTACAGGTGCACAAATCAAGGGTCCAATTCCTTTACCTGTAAAAACTGAACGCTTTACAGTATTGATCTCTCCGCACGTAAACAAAGATGCACGTGATCAGTACGAATTAAGAACGCATAAGCGTTTAATGGACATTATCAATCCTACTGAAAAAACAGTTGATGCTTTAATGAAGCTTGACTTAGCAGCTGGTGTTGATGTTCAGATCAAATTAGGCTAATTTAGCCTATTGGGGCGAAGAAGGTGGCCAACCTTCCTCTCGTTATTTATCTATATTGAGGTTATAAAATGGCAATTGGATTAGTAGGACGTAAAGCGGGGATGACTCGCGTATTTACTGAAAGTGGTGAATCCGTCGCTGTAACCGTTATTGAAGTGACTCCTAACAAAGTGACTCAAGTTAAAAACGGTGATGTAGATGGTTATACTGCAGTTCAAGTAACAACGGGCGTAAGAAAAGCAAGCCGTGTAAACAAAGCAGCCGCTGGTCACTTTGCTAAAGCAAAAGTGGAAGCAGGTCGTGGCTTGTGGGAATTCCGTGTAAACGAAGACGCTATCGCTTCATTTGAACTCGGTCAAGAAATCACAGCTTCAGTATTCGAAGCGGGTCAAAAAGTTGACGTTTCTGGTATCAGCCAAGGTAAAGGCTTTGCAGGTACAATTAAGCGTCACAACTTCGCAGGTCAAAGAAATTCTCACGGTAACTCATTATCACATCGTGTTCCTGGTTCTATCGGGCAATGTCAAGATCCTGGTCGTGTTTTCAAAGGTAAGAAAATGACAGGTCACATGGGTGCCGTTAAGCGTACAGCATTGAACTTAGAAATCGTTCGTATCGATGCTGATAGAAATATCGTTTTAGTAAAAGGTGCAGTACCTGGATCTAAAGGCGGTAACGTGATTATCAAACCTTCAGTTAAGGCAAAGGGGTAATCAATGGAATTAAATATTAAAAATGGTTCAACGATTTCATTAGCAGACGCGATCTTTGCTCGTGAATTCAACGAAACGCTTGTTCACCAAGTGGTTGTTGCTTATCAAGCAGCTGGCCGTTCTGGTACTCGCGCTCAAAAAACACGTGCTGAAGTTCGTGGTGGCGGTATCAAACCTTGGAGACAAAAAGGTACAGGCCGTGCGCGTGCTGGTTCTTCTCGTAGCCCTATTTGGCGTGCTGGTGGCGTAACATTCGCTGCTAAACCACAAAACTGGGAACAAAAAGTTAACAAAAAAATGTACCGTGCAGCGATTTCTTCAATCTTATCTGAATTGATCCGTCAAGATCGTTTAGTGGTTGTTGAAAAAATTGAATTGGCAGAGTCAAAAACTAAAGCAGCTTTAAAAATGCTTGCGGATTTGAACGTAGGTCAAGACGTATTGTTAGTAACTCAAGCAATCGACTTGCCTTTATACTTAGCAACTCGCAACTTGCCATACGTGCAAGTGATCGATGCTGCAGGTATTGATCCAGTAAGCCTAATCCAATTTGAAAAAGTTGTTATGACTCAAGAAGCATTAACATCTGTAGCGGAGTGGTTAGCATGAGTATGAAAGAAGAACGTTTGATGCAAATTATTCTTGCGCCTCACGCGTCAGAAAAAACAGCTCGTTTAGAAGAAAAAGCGGGTCAAATTTGCTTTAAAGTATTAAAAGATGCTACTAAGCTTGAAATCAAACAAGCGGTAGAATTAAATTTCAACGTTAAAGTTAGCGCTGTAACGGTAGTGGTTCAAAACGGTAAACAAAAACGTTTAGGTCGCTTCGTTGGTCAAAGACAAGATTGGAAAAAAGCGTACGTAACTTTAGCTGATGGACAAACTATTGACTTCGTAGGTGGTGCATAATGGCAATTGTAAAGACTAAGCCAACGTCAGCTGGTCGTCGCAATATGATTAAGATCGTGACGCCAGGTTTACATAAAGGAGCGCCATACGCGCCTTTATTAGACAGCAAATCAAGAACTGGTGGTCGTAATAACAACGGTCGTATCACTACACGTCACATTGGTGGTGGTCATAAGCAACATTACCGTATCGTTGACTTCAAACGTGACAAGGACAATATCCCTGCACGCGTTGAACGCATTGAATACGATCCAAACCGTACTGCACACATCGCTTTAGTATGTTATGCAGATGGTGAGCGTCGTTATATCATCGCACCAAAAGGTGTTTCTGAAGGCACAGTATTATTGTCTGGCCCAGGCGCACCCATCAAACCAGGTAACGCATTACCACTTCGCAACATCCCAGTGGGTTCTACCATTCACTGTGTTGAATTGAAAGAAGGTAAAGGCGCTCAATTGGCTCGTTCAGCTGGTGCTAGCGTTCAGTTAGTTGCTCGTGAAGGCCAATTTGTAACTTTACGTTTACGTTCTGGTGAAATGCGTCGCGTTCACGTTGATTGTAAAGCAACTTTAGGTGAAGTTTCTAACGGCGAACACAGCTTACGCGTATTGGGTAAAGCAGGTGCAAAACGCTGGTTAGGCGTTCGTCCTACAGTTCGCGGTGCTGCGATGAACCCGGTAGATCACCCTCACGGTGGTGGTGAAGGCCGTAGTAAAGGTGGTCGTCATCCTGTGACTCCATGGGGCGTACCAACGAAAGGTTACAAAACGAGAACTAATAAACGCACTGAGAAGTTTATTGTTCGTCATCGTAATAAGTAAGATAAAGGATAATTTATGCCACGTTCTATTAAGAAAGGCCCATTTATCGATCATCACTTAATGAAGAAAGTTGAAGAAGCTCTTGCTTCTAACAGCCGTAAGCCAATTAAAACTTGGTCGCGCCGCTCAATGATTCTTCCAGAAATGATTGGGCTAACAATTGCTGTGCACAATGGTAAGGTGCACGTTCCAATTTTAATCACTGAAAACATGATCGGTCACAAATTGGGCGAGTTTGCATTAACTCGTACATACCGTGGTCATGTTGCAGATAAAAAAGCGCGATAGGAGTTTAATATGCAAACAGCTACAATGAAATTTGCGCGTATCTCTCCTCAGAAAGCGCGCTTAGTTGCTGATCAAATTCGCGGTTTACCAGTTGAGCGTGCTTTAGCGCTTTTGGAATTCAGCGATAAGAAAGCAGCTGACATTATGAAAAAAGTTTTGAACTCAGCGATCGCTAACGCAGAAAACAATGCTGCATTAGATATCGACGGCTTGAAAGTACAAGCTGTTATGGTTGATGCTGGTCCTGTTCTTAAGCGCATGAGAGCGCGTGCAAAAGGTCGCGGTAGCCGCATCCTTAAGCGCACAAGCCATGTTGCGATCACAGTAGCGGAATAAGGGAGACTATAATGGGTCAAAAAGTTAATCCAACCGGAATTCGTTTAGGTATCTCTAAGGATTGGAATTCACGTTGGTATGCAAGTAGCAAGGAATTTCCTGAGTTTATCGAAGCTGACTTCAGAGCTCGTGAATTCCTTCGTAAGGAATTAGCAGCAGCTGCAGTTTCTAAAATTCAAATCACTCGTCCAAGCAAATCAGCACAAGTTACGATCTTTACTGCTCGTCCTGGTGTTGTGATTGGTAAAAAGGGTGAAGATATCGAGAAATTACGTGCAAAATTAACCAAAATTATGGGTTGCCCTGTGCACGTAGCGATCGAAGAGATCAAAAAACCTGAATTAGATGCATATTTAGTTGCTGAAGGTATTGCTCAGCAATTAGAACGTCGTGTAATGTTCCGTCGTGCGATGAAACGTGCTGTATCTAACACTATGAAATTAGGTGCGGAAGGTATCCGTATCAACGTTTCTGGTCGTTTAAATGGTGCTGAAATTGCTCGTATGGAATGGTATCGTGAAGGTCGTGTGCCATTACATACATTGCGTGCAAACATCGATTATGGTACTGCTGAAGCTTTAACAACTTACGGGATCCTTGGTATCAAAGTTTGGATCTACAAAGGTGAAGTATTCGACTATCAGAAAGCAGATGAGCAACCAGCAGATAAAGGTCGTCGTGCTAAAAGGAAAGGTGAATAATTATGTTACAGCCTAAGCGTACAAAATTTAGAAAAATGCGTAAAGGCCGCAACCGCGGTAATGCGCTTGCTGGTAATAAAGTCAGCTTTGGTGAATTTGGTTTGAAAGCTACAACACGTGGTCGCATCACAGCGCGTCAGATCGAATCTGCACGTCGTGCGATCAACCGTTACGTTCGTCGTGGTGGTAAAGTTTATATTCGTGTGTTCCCAGATGTGCCAATCACTAATAAACCATTAGAAGTTCGTATGGGTAGTGGTAAAGGTAACGTTGAATATTGGGTAGCTAAAGTTCAACCAGGTAGAGTGTTATACGAAATCGAAGGTGTATCTGAAGAAGTTGCACGTGAAGCGTTTCGCTTAGCATCTGCTAAGTTAGCTGTTCAAACAACATTTGTTGCTAGAACAGTACTATAAGGTGATGATTATGAGTCAGCAAAAGAAATTTATGGAAGAATTATCTGCTAAGAGTGTTGATGAGCTCAAAAAAGAGCGTCTTGAATTGCGTAAGGCTCAGTTCAATTTGCGTATGCAAAAAGCAACTGGTCAATTAGAAAAGCCGCATTTGTTCAAGGCTGTTCGTAAGCAAATCGCTCAAATTAACACTGTTTTAGCACAAAAGGCAGGTGAATAATGTCTGAAGTTAAACAAAAAGTTGAGCGTACAGTAGTTGGTACAGTATCCTCTGATAAAATGGATAAAACAATTACAGTATTGGTTGAACGTTTAGTAAAACACCCAATCTACGGTAAATACATTAAGCGTTCTACGAAGTTCCACGCACATGATGAAAACAACATCTGTAAAGTGGGCGACGTTGTTGAAATTAAACAATCACGTCCAATGTCTAAGTTAAAATCTTGGGAATTGGTTAAAGTGATCGAAGAAGCAAGAGGTTAGTGAAATGATTCAAACTCAATCTATGCTTGAAGTTGCCGATAACTCAGGTGCAAAGCGCTTGATGTGTATCAAAGTATTGGGCGGTTCTCATCGTCGTTATGCTGGTGTTGGTGACATCATTAAAGTATCTGTAAAAGATGCTATTCCACGTGGTCGTGCGAAAAAAGGTGAAATCTACAACGCATTAGTTGTTAGAACACGTAAAGGCGTTCGTCGTGATGACGGTTCTTTGATCAAGTTCGACACGAACGCAGCTGTATTGTTGAACTCTAAGTTCGAACCAATCGGCACACGTATTTTCGGACCAGTAACTCGTGAGCTCCGTGGTGATCGTTTCATGAAGATCATTTCTTTAGCTCCAGAAGTAATTTAAGGTGGTATAGCATGAATAAATTACGTAAAGGTGATGAAGTTGTTGTAATCGCTGGCCGTGACAAAGGTAAAACTGGTCACATCTTAGCGATTGCTAAAGACGGCTCAAGAGTGTTAGTGGCTGGCGTTAACAAGAAAATCAAACATGTTAAGCCAAACCCACAACGCGGTATTGAGGGTGGTCGTGTAGAACAAGAAGCAATGCTTCATATTTCTAACGTGATGATCCTTAATCCTGAAACTCAGAAAGGTGATCGTATCCGCATCGAAGTGACTGCCACTAAAGATGCGAACGGTAAAAATACTTTCACAAGAGAAAGATTTTTCAAATCAACTAACAAAAAAATTGGCTAATAATTGATTTTTCTGTTATTGTAATGCGCTCTACTCTCATAGATGTATGTCTATGAGAGTGTTTGTTTTAACAATTGCTGAATAGGATGCATTCCTGAGATATATCCGTTTGGCTGGGATTAATTTTATGACAAGATTAAATCAGTACTACAATGAAGTAGTGGTTCCAAAATTAATGGAACAATTTGGATATAAAAATCCAATGGAAGTTCCAAAAATCACTAAAATTACCTTGAATATGGGTGTTGGTGAAGCTGTTGCTGATAAAAAAGTAATGGATTCTGCAGTGGCAGATATGTCTGCGATCGCTGGTCAAAAACCAATCGTAACTTTATCTAAAAAATCAATCGCTGGTTTTAAAATCCGTGATGGTTGGCCTGTAGGTTGTAAAGTGACTTTACGTCGTGCGCACATGTATGAGTTTTTAGATCGTTTGATCAACATCTCTTTACCTCGTGTACGTGACTTCCGCGGTATCAATGGTCGTTCTTTCGACGGTCGTGGTAACTACAGCTTTGGTATCAAAGAACAAATCATTTTCCCTGAAATTGATTATGAAAAAGTTGATGCTTTACGTGGTATGGACATTAACTTTACGACAACTGCAAAAACTGACGCAGAAGCGAAAGCACTTATCGCTGCATTCGGTTTCCCATTCCGTAATTAATAGGTAATATTATGGCAAAAAAATCAATGATCAACCGTGAGCTTAAAAGAGCAAAATTGGTTGAAAGATTACACGCTAAGCGCATCAGCTTAAAAGATATTATTAAAAGTGAAACTGCAACGTTTGAAGAAAAGCAAGCAGCAGTGGTAGCTTTACAAAAAATGCCTCGTGATTCCTCAGCATCTCGTAAACACGCTCGTTGCTCGATCACTGGTCGTCCACACGGTGTTTACAGCAAGTTTGGTTTGGGTCGCAATAAATTACGCGAAATCACTATGCGTGGTGATATCCCAGGCTTACGCAAAGCAAGTTGGTAATTGAGGAGATAATTCATGAGTATGCATGATCCGATTGCAGATATGTTAACGAGAATTCGTAACGCACAGGCTGCACACAAAGAAACAGTGGCAATGCCTTCTTCTACTAAGAAAGAAGCAATTGCAGAAGTTTTAAAGAACGAAGGTTATATTTCTGGTTTTAACGTAACTGCCGAAGGCGTTAAGAAGACTTTAGAAATTACTTTGAAGTACTATCAAGGTCAACCTGTAATCGAGACTCTTGAACGCGTTAGTCGTCCAAGCCTCCGTATCTACAGAAGTAAAGATGAATTACCATCAGTATTAGGCGGCTTAGGTATTGCGATCGTTTCAACCTCTAAAGGTTTGATGACAGATCGTAAAGCAAAAGCCTTGTCCTTAGGTGGTGAAGTAATTTGTTTCGTAGCGTAAGGAGTTAGTAATGTCTCGTATTGCAAAGAAAATCATTCCAATTCCTGCTGGTGTTGAAGTTTCAATCGCAGGTAACTTGGTAAAAGTTAAAGGGGCTAAAGGCTCTAGCGAATTACAATTGCATTCTGCAGTTGGTATTAAACAGGAAGACGGTAATTTAGTGATCGTTCCTGATTTAGCGCAAACAAAAGGTAACTATGCTTTAGCAGGTACCATGCGTTCATTGGTAAACAATATGATTATCGGTGTTTCTGCAGGTTTCGAAAAGAAATTACTTTTAGTGGGCGTTGGTTACCGTGCGCAAGCGCAAGGTTCTGCTTTAAATCTTTCATTAGGTTTTTCACACCCAGTGGTTCATCAAATGCCTGCTGGCGTAACTTGTGAAACACCTTCACAAACTGAAATCATCATCCGTGGTGTTGATAAACAAGCAGTGGGTGAAGTTGCAGCAAAAGTACGTGCTTACAGACCACCAGAACCATATAAAGGTAAAGGTGTTCGTTATGCGGACGAAGTTGTTTCATTGAAAGAAGTTAAGAAGAAGTAGGTGAATATGAACGTAAAAAAAGAAGCTAGATTACGCCGTAGTCGTAAAGCTAGAGCAAAAATCAGAGAAATTGGTGCGACACGTTTAACTATTTATAGAACGCCTCGCCATATCTATGCACAAGTGATTTCTCCATGTGGCAAAACTATCTTAGCAGCAGCATCTACATTAGATGCAGAAGTACGTGCGCAAATCAAAAATGGTGGCAACGTAGACGCAGCTAAAGTAGTGGGTAAAGTTGTTGCAGAGCGTGCATTAAAAGCAAACATCACTGAAGTTGCTTTTGATCGTGCTGGCTTCCAGTTCCATGGACGTATTAAAGCATTGGCAGATTCAGCTCGCGAAGCTGGCTTACAATTCTAAGGGAATTTGATATGGCAAAGAAAGAAAATACAAACGTTGCAGCACAAGCAGATGCTTTTCAAGAGAAGCTTGTTGCAGTAAACCGTGTTTCTAAAACAGTTAAAGGTGGTCGTCAATTCGCATTTGCTGCTTTGACAGTAGTGGGTGACGGTAACGGTCGCGTAGGTTTTGGTTACGGTAAAGCTAAAGAAGTTCCTTTGGCAATTCAAAAATCTGTTGAGCAAGCTCGTAAAAACATTAGAGAAGTTGCTTTAACAAATGGTACATTGCAATATCCAGTGACTGGTGTTCATGGTGCTGCGCGTGTTTACATGCAACCAGCTTCTGAAGGTACTGGTATCATTGCTGGTGGCGCAATGCGTGCTGTGTTTGAAGTTGCTGGCGTGACAGACGTGTTAGCAAAATGTCAAAATTCACGTAATCCTATCAACGTTGTTCGCGCAACAGTAGAAGGGTTATGCTCTATGAAATCACCTGAAGAAATCGCTGCTAAGCGTGGTCTTTCAGTTGAAGACATTAAGGAGTAATGCATGAGTACAATTACTGTTACTTTGATCAAAAGTACCAATGGTCGTTTACAATCTCATAAAGATTGTGTTCGTGGTTTAGGATTAAGAAGAATCAGCCATACTGTGGAAGTTAAAGATACTCCAGAGAACAGAGGCATGATTAATAAAGTATCCTATTTATTAAAAGTTTCTGAGAAATAGGTGAAAGTATGCGTTTAAACTCTTTAACAAGTGCAGAAGGTAGCCGTAAACCTAAGAAACGTCTTGGACGTGGTATTGGTTCTGGCTTAGGTAAAACAGCAGGTCGCGGTCATAAAGGTCAGCATTCACGTTCTGGTGGTTTCCATAAAGTAGGTTTTGAAGGCGGTCAGATGCCTTTACAACGTCGTTTACCAAAAGTAGGCTTCGTTTCTCAACTTTCTTTAGTAACAACAGAAGTACCTTTGTCAGCTTTAGCTAAAGTACAAGGTAATGAAATTGATTTGATCGCATTAAAATCATCTAATGTAATTGCAGGTAAATTTGAAAGAGCTAAAATTATTCTTTCAGGTACAATTGATCGTGCAGTGACCATTAATGGTTTAGCTGTTACAAAGGGTGCTAAGGAAGCAATCTTGGCAGCAGGTGGAACAATCAACGAATAAAGAAATAGTATGAAAAATAATCAGCTTCCTCAATTTGGCAATTTATCGGAATTAAAATCACGTTTTATATTCTTGATATTAGCCTTGGTTGTGTACCGCCTTGGTGTTCATATCACCGTGCCCGGTATTAACGTTCCATTATTAATGGATCAGATGACGCAACCAGGTGAAGGCCAAGGTTTAAGTGCGATGATGAACCTGTTTTCAGGTGGCGCATTTGAAAGGATGTCGATTTTTATGCTAGGGGTTATGCCATATATTACAGCATCTATTGTTATTCAGATGCTGACTGTGGTATACCCACCACTTGAACAAATCAAAAAAGAAGGTCAAGCGGGACGTCGTAAGATAACGCAATATACGCGTTATCTCACTATTGTTTTTGCTGCTGCACAAGGTACAGCGTATGCGTTTGGTATTGTCAATGGCTCACTCGGGTTTAACTCGAGTATCGTTGTGATACCAGCGCTTAATTTCGTTTTATTAGCTGTGATCACTTGGATTACAGGTACAATCTTTTTAATGTGGCTTGGTGAGCAAATTTCTGAAAGGGGAATCGGTAACGGTATCTCCATGATTATTTTTGCGAGCATTTTGATGGGCTTACCGACAGGTGTGAGTGCTTTGTTTGACACAGCACGCACTGAAGGTGGCGCATTGGCTTATTTAAAAGTTGTATTTGTCATTTTGTTTGTTATGGCGATAGTATTACTTGTTGTATTTATTGAGCGTGGTCAGCGTCGTATTACGATCAACTATGCAAGAAAACAACAAGGACGCCAAATGTCAATTGGTGGGCAAACGACACATCTCCCATTGAAGTTAAACATGGCGGGTGTGATTCCAGCAATTTTCGGATCGGCATTCTTATCGTTCGTTTATACAATTTCAGCAGCGTTGGCAAAAATTGAAGTGAGTGTTGCTGAAGGTCCTGTGTCTGGTTTTGCTAAGTTTGGTTATTTAGCAAGTCAATTTTTCCAAAAAATTGGCAACTACGGTGTTAAATATTTCACACCTGGTCAACCAGCTTATATGATTTTATTTGCAGCTTTAATCATCTTCTTCTGTTTCTTCTATACTGCGATTCAGTTCAATTCAAAAGAAACAGCAGAAAACTTAAAGCGTTCGGGTGGTTTTATTCCAGGGATTCGTCCAGGAATTCAAACTTCTCAATTTTTTGATAAAGTACTCACACGAATCACACTTTGGGGTGCGCTCTACATCACAGCAATCTGTTTATTACCAGAAATGCTCGGCGCTATTTTTAATTTCCCAAGCTATTTCGGTGGTACTTCTATTCTGATTGCGGTTGTAGTTGTCATGGACTTAATTGCTCAAGTTCAAGCTCAGTTGGTGTCTCAACAATATTCATCTGTGATGAAGAAGGCCAACATTAGTTCTGCTTTAAATGGCAAGCCGCCATCAATCTAAAATATTCTCGATTAGGAGTTTTTATGAAAGTTAGAGCATCAGTTAAAAAAATTTGCAGAAAATGCAAAATCATTAAACGCCATGGTGTTATTAGAGTTATCTGTGAAGATGGACGTCATAAGCAACGTCAAGGATAATTAAATTTGTGGAATTCTGGAAAACAGTATAGAATTCCACCCCTTGGTCATAAAACAAAAATTTTCGGAGTTTCATAACATATGGCACGTATAGCAGGTGTAAACTTACCGCTCAAAAAACATGTTATTATTGCTTTGCAGTCCATTTATGGCATCGGTGCCACGCGCGCAAAAGCAATTTGTCAAAATGCACAAGTTGATCCAACAACTAAAGTCAGTGATTTGACTGAAGATCAAGTTGAAGCACTACGTGCGCAAGTTGCGCAATTCGTAGTAGAGGGTGACCTTCGTCGTGAAGTGTCAATGAGTATTAAAAGACTAATGGATCTTGGTTGTTACCGTGGTATCAGACATCGTCGTGGTTTACCTGTGCGCGGACAACGTACCAAAACGAATGCACGCACTCGTAAAGGTCCAAGACGTTTAGTTAAGAAATAAATTTATAGGAATTAGTGATGGCAAAACCTTCAGTAAAAGCACGCAAGCGTGTTAGAAGAACTGTTGTAGACGGTGTCGCACACATACATGCATCGTTCAATAATACAATCGTAACTATTACAGATCGTCAAGGTAACGCGTTATCTTGGGCAACTTCTGGTGGTTCCGGTTTCCGTGGTTCTAGAAAATCTACACCTTTCGCAGCACAGATCGCTGCTGAAAGAGCAGGTACAACTGCTAAAGAGTATGGTTTGAAAAATCTAGACGTTGAAGTTAATGGTCCAGGCCCAGGTCGCGAATCTGCGGTTCGTGCGTTAAATGCTTTAGGATACAAAATCACATCTATCGTTGACGTTACGCCAATCCCACACAATGGTTGTCGTCCACCTAAGAAACGTAGAGTATAATTGGAGTATTTAAATGGCACGTTATATTGGTCCAAAATGTAAATTAGAAAGAAGAGAAGGCACAGACCTTTTCTTAAAATCACCTGCTCGTCCTTTTGAATCTAAAACTAAGCTTCATGACAAAGCACCTGGTCAACACGGCGCACGTCCTAAGAAGTTATCAGTTTATGGTACGCAGTTACGTGAAAAGCAAAAATTACGCCGCATCTATGGTGTTTTAGAAAAGCAATTTAGATCTTACTACGCAGAAGCAGCACGTCGTAAAGGTTCAACAGGTGAAAACTTGTTACAAATCTTAGAATGTCGTTTAGACAACGTTGTTTATCGTATGGGTTTTGCTGTAACTCGCGCAGAAGCTAGACAATTGGTGTCACACAGAGCGGTATTGGTGAATGGTAAATCTGTAAACATTCCTTCTTACCAATTGAAAGCAGAAGATGTTGTTACACTTTCTGAAAAAGCAAAACAACAAACTCGTGTTAAGTACGCTATGCAATTAGCAGAAAGCAACGGTTTCGTTGAATGGTTATCTGTAGAACCTTCAAAAATGGAAGGTACTTACAAACGTATCCCTGATCGCAGCGACTTGCCAGCAGACATTAATGAATCACTAGTAGTTGAATTGTATTCTAAGTAATATTATTGATTAACGTTAATATCTAGGTGAATATTTATTATGGCTGTACATGAATTATTAACGCCAAAGATTGTCGATATTAAGACAATTAGTCCTACACGTTCTGAAGTCTCGCTTGAGCCTTTAGAGCGTGGCTTTGGCCATACGTTAGGTAATGCTTTACGCCGTATTCTTTTATCTTCAATGCCTGGTTCAGCGATTACTGAATGTGAAATTGAAGGTGTTCAGAAAGAATATACTGCAGTACCTGGAATGTATGAAGACGTAATAGATCTTCTTTTGAATCTAAAAGGAATTTCTTTATCCCTTCACGATGCTGATGAAGCCTATTTGACGCTAGAGAAATCTGGCGAGGGTCCTGTCACTGCAGGCGATTTAGTGTTACCACACAATGTTGAGATTTTTAATCCTGACTATGTGATCGCTAACTTGACTGCGCAAGGCTCTTTAAAATTGCGCTTGAAAGTTGAAAATGGTCGTGGTTATCAACCTGTTGCTGCTCGTGAATCTGCTTCTGAAGCGACACAGAAAATTGGTAACTTCAAGATCGATGCTTCTTTTAGCCCAGTGAGAACTGTCAGCTATAAAGTAGACACAGCACGTGTTGAACAAAGAACTAACTTAGATCGATTAATTATTAATCTTGAAACTAACGGCAGTTTAGATCCAGAAAAAGCCATTCGCGCCGCTGCAACAATCTTGCATGAGCAATTGGCTGTCTTCGTAGATTTAAAATCTAAACCAGATGTTGTTGAAGAGAAAGAAGAGCCAGTATGTGAGATCGATCCGATTTTATTGCGTTCTGTAGACGATCTTGAGTTGACTGTTCGTTCAGCAAACTGTTTGAAAGCAGAAAGCTTGTACTATATTGGCGAATTAATCCAGAAGACTGAAGTTGAACTCTTAAAGACACCTAATTTGGGTAAGAAATCTTTAACTGAAATTAAAGACGTATTGGCACAGCACGGTTTATCTTTAGGAACTAAATTGGATAATTGGCCACCTTCACACCTAGATGTGAGCAAGCCGCCAGCATAATTAAGTTACAAATTTTTAAGGAATTATTCTAATGCGTCATCGTAAATCAGGTCGTGCCTTTAGTCGCACATCAGCGCATAGAAAAGCAATGTTTAAGAACATGGCTGTTTCTATGATTGAGCATGAATTAATTAAAACAACATTACCAAAAGCTAAAGAATTAAGATCAGTGGTTGAACCATTAATCACTTTAGCGAAAGTAGATTCAGTTGCTAACCGTCGTTTAGCATTCGCTCGTTTGCGTTCAGAAGCAGCAGTTGCAAAATTGTTCACTGAAATCGCACCACGTATGCAACAACGCCCAGGCGGTTACTTAAGAATTCTTAAGTGTGGTAACCGTGCAGGTGATAACGCGCCAATGGCTTACGTTGAGCTCGTTGATCGTGTCGTAGCACCCGCTGCTGAGTAATGATTAGTTAAATTGATAGAATAGGCCGGTTCATCCGGCCTTTTTATTGTTGGGGCAGTATGTATTTTACACATTTAAATCTCTCCTTAGCATCGAATGAATTCGATGGCCGCGCCATCACCATTGGCTCTTTTGATGGTCTTCATGTTGGACATGTGAAAATCATCAACGCTCTGAATGAGCATGCGAAAGCGCACAATTTAAAACGCACCTTAGTGACGTTCAATCCTTTACCGCCTGAGTATTTTAAGAAAGGTTCTTTTGATCGTGTGATGTCATTGCGTGATAAATTAGATTATTTGAAAGCTCATGATCTTGTGGATGAAGTGATTCTCATACCCTTTTCTCAAGGCATGGCGACGATTACGGCTGACAGCTTTTTAAATGACATTTTGCTCGATACCCTTGAGATGAAAGCCCTGTTTGTGGGCAAAGATTTCCGTTTTGGGCACAAAGCTCAAGGCGACATAGAATTTCTAAGCAATGCGCTCAAAGATGATTATCATTTCAGAGCGATTGAAGACCTTGAACAAGACAACATTCGTGTCTCGTCAACAAAAATCCGTGAGTTTTTGGCCAACAATGACTTAGCCTCAGCTGAGCAATTTTTAGGCCGCCGTTATTCGCTCATCGGTAAAGTGGTGTATGGCAATCAACTCGCTCGCACTTGGGGCATGCCCACCATTAATGTTCATTTAAAGCATCATTTCCCACTGCGTGGCGTTTTTAATGTGATTGCCGATAATCTCTGTACAGGCAAGCGTTATTATGGCACTGCGAATATGGGCATGCGCCCAACGATTGATGGTAAAAAGCTCTCTTTAGAAGTGCACCTACACAATACCAATGAAAATCTCTATGGTGATCACTTCAAAATTACCTTCATCAACAAAATTCGCGATGAAATCAAGTTTAACGCTTTAGAGGATTTGCGAAAGCAAATTGAGCATGATATAACAAATTCTTCCACTTTTTTTAAAGACTTTTCAGAATAGGTACATACTGTGAGTAAAAATAAATCTCAAGACAATGGTAATCACCAGTATAAAGATTCGTTGAATCTTCCAACGACTGACTTTGACATGCGCGCAAATCTCCCAACGAAGGAGCCAAAGTTTGTTGAGTTTTGGGAATCCATTAATTTATATGCCAAACAACGCAAAGCCTTTGAAGGCAAGCCAAAGTTTGTATTGCATGATGGTCCTCCCTATGCCAACGGTGCCCTTCATTTAGGCCACTTTGTAAATAAGACGCTCAAAGACATTATTACCAAGTCTCACAGTCAATTAGGCTTTGATACGCCTTATGTACCGGGTTGGGATTGTCATGGTTTGCCCATTGAATTGGTGGTTGAACGTAAATATGGCAAAGTTGGGCCAAACATGACGGCACAAGAGTTCCGTCAAAAATGTGCAGACTATGCCGCCACACAAGTGGATTTACAAAAGGCAGAATTCCAACGCTTTGGTATTTTAGGGGATTTTGATCACCCTTATTTAACGTACGATAAAAAAATCGAAGCAAACACAGTGCGTGCGTTGGCAGAAATCTATAAAAATGGTCACATGGAGCGCGGTTCTCGTCCTGTGAACTGGTGTTTAGATTGTGGTTCTTCTTTAGCGGAAGCGGAAGTTGAATATGCGGATAAAGTCTCCACAAGCATTGATGTGAAATTTGCAGTGCAAGACGTTAAAGCCTTAAGTGATGCCATTGGTTTTGCCGTGACTGAGCCTGTTTCTGTGGTGATCTGGACAACCACACCATGGACATTGCCATGTAATGAAGCCGTCTCTGTGCATCCTGAATATGATTATGCACTCGTGCGCATGAATGGTGAAAACATCATTGTGGCGGCAGAATTGGTGGAAGGTTTGGCCAAACGCTGGAAAACTGAATTAGAAGTGATCCACACCTTTAAAGGTCAAGCAATTGAAAACCTAGCCTTGAGCCACTGTTTTTATGAAAAAACAGTGCCAGTGATCTTAGGTGAGCATGTCACACTAGATGGCGGTACAGGCTGCGTTCATACAGCGCCTTCTCATGGTGATGACGACTATAAAGTGGGTTTACAATATCACTTGCCAATGGGGAATTATGTTTTAGGCAATGGTGATTATGCCTCTGATGTGCCATTGTTTGCTGGTCAAAACATCATGAATGTGACGGACAATGTATTAGAAACATTGCGCAGTCACAACAATCTAGTGTTTGCCACTAAAATTGAACACAGCTATCCACATTGCTGGCGCCATAAAACGCCAACCATTTACCGTGCAACGGCGCAATGGTTCATCAGCATGGATAAAAAAGATTTACGTCAAGAGATCTTAACTGAGATCGACAAAGTGAAATTCACGCCAAGCTGGGGTCAAGCACGTTTATACGGCATGATCGAAGGTCGCGGTGATTGGTGTATTTCTCGTCAGCGTTATTGGGGCGTGCCAATTCCTTTATTCTTACATAAAGAAACCGGCGAATTGCATCCGCAAACGGGTGAGTTGATGGAGCAAGTGGCAGCGAAAATCGAAGACAAGGGTTTAACCGGCTGGTTTGAAGCGGACATCACAGAATTCTTAAATGCAGAAGATGCTGCAAATTATGAGAAAAACAAAGACATCTTAGATGTGTGGTTTGACTCAGGCACAACGCATTATACGGTGCTTCGTCAGCGTCCTGAATTGTCTTATCCTGCGGATCTTTATTTAGAAGGTTCGGATCAGCATCGTGGTTGGTTCAACTCATCAATCTGTACGTCTGTGGCGATGGATGGCATTGCGCCTTATAAACAGTTGCTCACACACGGTTTTACGGTGGATGCACAGGGTCGCAAAATGTCTAAATCTTTAGGCAATGGTGTAGAGCCACAAGATGTGATGGATAAAATGGGTGCGGATGTCTTGCGTCTTTGGGTGTCTTCTACCGATTACCGCGGTGAAATTCCCGTGTCAGATGAAATCTTAAAACGCACATCAGAAACTTACCGCCGCATTCGCAATACCGTGCGCTTCTTGTTGGCGAACACAGGCGAATTTGATTATGCCAAAGATGCTGTGCCCATGGATGAATTGTTGCCATTAGATCGCTGGGTGATTGATCGTGCGCATCAATTACAAACTGAAATTGGTGAGCATTATGTGGAATTTGCGTTCCATAATGTGTATCAAAAATTACAAAGCTTCTGTTCAATCGATTTAGGCAGCTTCTACTTAGACATCATCAAAGATCGTCAGTACACTTGTGCGAAAGACTCTAAAGCACGTCGTTCATGTCAAACAGCATTGCACCATGTGTTAGAAGCATTGGTTCGTTGGATGGCACCGATTTTATCCTTCACCGCTGAAGAAATTTGGCAAAACATGCGCCAAAAAGATGGTAGCCGCGAAGAATCCATCTTCTTAGCTGAATTCTATAAAGATTTAGTGCCATTAGATGATGCGAAATTTGATCGTGCCTTCTGGGACATGTTGCTCAATGTGCGTTCTGAAGTCTCTAAAGAGATCGAAAAACACCGTGCAAATGGTGAAATCGGCTCTTCATTGCAATCAAATGTCACCATCTACTGTACAGATCATATGTACAATCAATTGATGCAGTTAGAAGATGAATTGCGCTTTGTATTATTGACGTCATATGCAAATGTGAAACCATTGTCTGACAATACAGAAGAGTTGCCAGTCTTGACATTAGAAGATGAGCAATTTGCCATCGAAATCTCTGTGAACCATTACAAAAAATGTGTTCGCTGCTGGCATTATCGTGAAGATGTGGGCACGCATGCAGATCATCCTGAATTGTGTGACCGCTGCATCACGAACTTAACTGAAGAAGGTGAGAATCGCAAATATGCCTAAGTCATCTTTGCCCACAAAGAAGGTCATGATCTTCTTTGTGCTTGCGATCATTGGCATTGTGGTGGATCAACTCACAAAGCTTTGGGCAACTGCTGCATTGAACAATTCTGTGATCACTGTGATTCCAGATTTTCTAGAGTGGCGCTTAGCGTATAACTATGGCGCGGCCTTTAGCTTTTTGTCCGATCACTCTGGTTGGCAGCGTTGGTTTTTCATTGCCATTGCCATCATTGCGGCGATTGTGCTCTCAGTTTTGATCATTCGACGTAAAGCCCATGAGCGCATTTTGCCTTATGGCTTTGCCTTGATCATGGCGGGCGCGATTGGCAATGTGATTGACCGCATTTGGCATGGCTTTGTGATTGATTTTATCAGTGTGCAATTTGGCAGCTATTACTTTCCCATTTTCAATGTGGCTGACATCTGCGTCTCTGTGGGTGCAGGGTTAGTCATTTTGTCCTCTTTTATTGAACGAGATGATTCACGCAATGAGTAAGAAAATTTATTTGGCCAACCCACGCGGTTTTTGTGCTGGCGTTGACCGAGCCATCGGCATCGTTGAAAAAGCATTAGAACAGTTTGGCGCACCGATTTATGTGCGTCATGAAGTGGTGCACAATAAATTTGTGGTGGATGGTTTGCGTGATCGTGGTGCGGTCTTTGTGCAAGAGCTTGATGAAGTGCCGGATGATGCGATTGTGATTTTCTCTGCCCATGGCGTTTCTAAAGCGGTGCAGATGGAAGCGGATCGTCGTGGCTTAAAAGTTTTTGATGCCACGTGTCCATTGGTGACAAAAGTGCACATGGAAGTGAGCCGAGATGCAAAAAATGCGCGTGATACCATCTTAATTGGCCATGCGGGGCATCCTGAAGTGGAAGGTACCATGGGACAGTTTGATGCGGCACATGGCGGTAAAATCTACCTTGTGGAAGATGTAAAAGATGCTGACAATCTTGTGGTGAACAATCCTGACAATGTCAGCTATGTGACACAAACCACATTATCGATTGATGATACAAAAGAGATCATTGACCGCTTACGTGCGCGTTTTCCTGTGATTGCTGCGCCAAAGAAAGATGACATCTGTTATGCCACGCAAAATCGTCAAGATGCCGTGCGTGAGCTTTCTCAGCAATGCTCATTGATTTTTGTGGTGGGCTCTAAAAATAGCTCAAACTCCAATCGCTTGCGTGAATTGGCAGAAAAGCAGGGCGCTATGGCGTATTTAATTGATCGGGCAGAAGATATAGATCTTGCAGTCTTAAAAGATCATGATAATATTGGCGTCACCGCAGGGGCATCTGCACCTGAAGTGCTCGTTCAAGAAGTGATTGAACTGCTTGAAAAGGCAGGGGCAACCCTTGAGCACAGCATCGATGAGAATCCGGAAACCATCGTGTTTCCATTGCCTAAAGAGCTGCGCGACTAAATTCCCTAGATATTAGCAATAATATCGAACTATGATGATTAAAAAAGGACTGCTTGCAGTCCTTTTTATTATTCATTGTATGAAGATGTGTGATCAGTTCACTAAAATCATCAACATTCTGCGCACAGGTTCAGCGGCGCCCCAAAGCAATTGATCGCCCACGGTAAAGGCAGACAAATACTCATTGCCCATCTTCATTTTGCGTAAGCGGCCAACGGGGACTTCAAGCGTGCCAGAAACCGCAGCCGGCGTTAATTCACGCATGGTGACGTCACGGTGATTTGGAATCACGCGCACCCAATCATTTGAGGATTTGATAATGCTCTCAATCTCAGATAAGGGAATGTCTTTTTTAAGTTTTAATGTCAATGCTTGTGAGTGACAACGCATCGCGCCGACACGCACGCAAATGCCATCGACGGCAATGGGGCTTTGAGTGTTGAGGATTTTATTGGTTTCCACCATGCCTTTCCACTCTTCGCGGCTTTGTCCATCGGACAATTCGCTGTCAATCCATGGAATTAAGTTACCCGCTAATGGCACAGTAAAATTATCTTTCGGGAAGTGATCCGCTTTTAACAGATCAGACACGCGGCGATCAATCTCTAAAATCGCTTTGGCAGGGGAGATGATGTCGCTCGCCATCTCTTGGCCAATAAAGTGCATTTGTTGCAAAAGTTCACGCATGTTTTGCGCACCCGCACCTGAGGCCGATTGATAGGTCATGGAGGTTGTCCATTCCACCAAATCTTCTTTAAATAAGCCACCAAGTGCCATCAACATTAAGCTGACGGTACAGTTGCCGCCCACAAATGTTTTGATGCCATTGTTGAGCCCTTGATCAATGCTCTCGCGATTGATGGGATCAAGCACGATGATGCTGTCATTATCCATGCGAAGGGTTGAGGCAGCATCCACCCAATAACCTTGCCAACCAGCAGTTTGCAATTTTGGGTAAACATCTTTGGTGTAATCGCCACCTTGGCAGCTGACGATGATCTCTTGCGCCATCAATGCATCGATGTCATAGGCATCGCCTAACGCACTCTCTTGTGCGCCGCCCATCACAGGCGCGTTACCACCTGCGTTAGAGGTGGAGAAAAATGTGGCGTGAATGTGTTGAAAATCGCCTTCTTCCACCATTCTTTCCATGAGCACAGAGCCCACCATGCCACGCCAGCCAACTAAACCTACTTTTTTCATTGTGTATCCTTTCCCTAATTCTTATGCGTTGAGCTCTGCGATCACTGCATCACCCATCTCTTTACAACCCACGATGATGCTATCTTTTTGAGCAATGTCACCGGTGCGAATGCCTTTTGCCAACACGCGCTCGATGGCGTCATCGATCTCTTGAGCGATGTCAGGACGGGCAAAAGTGTATTTAAACATCATGCTGACAGACATAATGGTCGCTAATGGGTTGGCTTTATTTTGACCGGCAATATCGGGTGCAGAGCCGTGGCTGGGTTCATATAAGCCTTTATTGTTCTCATCTAATGAAGCCGATGGCAACATGCCAATCGAACCTGTGAGCATCGCTGCTTCATCGGATAAAATGTCACCAAAAATGTTGCCCGTGAGCATGACGTCAAATTGTTTTGGTGCGCGCACCAATTGCATGGCGGCATTGTCCACCAACATGTGTGAAAGCGTGACATCCGGATACTCTTTAGCCACTTCAGTGACCACATCACGCCACAATTGCGTGGTTTCAAGCACGTTCATTTTATCAATGGAGCACACACGTTTATCACGTGCTTGCGCTGCCTGAAACGCCACATGCGCAATGCGGCGGATTTCAGATTCTGAATACAACATGGTATTGAAGCCCACTTTTTCGCCATTACGCACTTCGATGCCGCGCGGATGACCAAAGTAGATGTCGCCCGTTAACTCACGCACGATCAAAATGTCTAAGCCTGACACCAACTCTTCTTTTAATGAAGAAGCATGGGCCAGCTCTTTAAACACATGAGCAGGGCGCAAGTTCGCAAACAAGTTTAAACCTTTACGGATCGCCAATAAGCCTTGTTCAGGGCGCACATTGCGAGGCAATGCATCGTATTTCGTATCACCCACCGCACCGAGGAGCACCGCATCGGCGTTGAGTGCTTTTTCGAGGGTTTCATCAGGCAATGGCTTGCCAGTCGTATCATAAGCAATGCCGCCAATCAGCGCATTTTCTGTTTCAATGCCAAGATTGTGCTTGTCGTTCATGGTGTTTAATACACGAACGGCTTGTGCTGTGATTTCTGGACCAATACCATCACCGGGTAATACTAATACTTTCATTCAATTTCCTTATTGATTATTAATTTCGGCCTGTGTGGCCAAAGCCACCAGCGCCACGTTCGGATGCTTCAAATTCATCCACCTCTTGGAAGTTTGCTTGAATGACTGGCACGATGATCATCTGCGCCAATCTCTCCCCCACTTCGATTGTAAAAGCTTGATTGCTGCGGTTCCAAGCGGATACCATTAATTCGCCTTGATAATCAGCATCAATCAAACCCACGAGATTGCCAAGGACAATCCCATGTTTTGTGCCAAGGCCAGAGCGCGGCAATACCATCGCAGCATAGTTAGGATCTTTTAAATAGATCGCCATGCCTGTTTTGACAAATGCGCTTTGACCGGGTTCTAACGTTAAGGGCTCATCGAGCATGGCGCGTAAATCAAGGCCTGCTGATCCTTTTGTTGCATAACTTGGCAATGGAAACTCTGTCCCTAAACGTTTATCTAAGATTTTGTAATCAACTACTAACACTCAAACTTCCTTTAAATAATATTTCGACCTGCTGTCATTCGATCCGCTTCATAACGATCTTGTAAGCCATATTTGTATTCGTAACTCATGACAGACTGAAACGACTGTGGCGAAATACTTAATTGCTCTAGATTATTTGTATCTGAAACGCTATCAATTTTCAAGCAGTTGTATTGATTCATCGTAAATGGGGCTTTTGGCATCCAGCCGGTGGTCAATGCTAAGAGGAAGGCAAAGAATTTTGGCATGGCGATCGCCTTTTTACGACAAAGGTGAGAATATCGCAAAACATCACGAATCATCTCTAAAAATGTCATGCGCTCAGGACCCACTAATGTGTAGGTGGCTTGCATCTCTGATTGTGTGCACATGATTTGTTCGATGGCGCGAGTCACATCGCCCACATAAATGGGTTGAAATTGTGTGAATGCACCGGGCACCATGAACATTGGGAATTTATCAATCAAACGCACCAAACCATCTAAACTTGGCGCGCGCTGACCAAACATGAAAGAAGGGCGCAGGATGGAAACTTTAATGCCACTATTATTTAACGCTTCTTTGAGCGCCACTTCACCTTGCCATTTGGTATCAAAATAGACGCTGCCGCCTTTTTCAGACACGCCAAGGGCACTCATGTGAATGAAATGCTTGATGCTCGTTTGTTTGGCAAGTTCAGCATAACGCTTCACTAAATCCACGTGGGCTTTGGTGGCACGTTTACGGTTGCCATCCATGGTGCCAACGAGGTTGATGATCACATCCGCATCATGAATGTGGTATAAAATCTCCGCATCTGTTTGTGGATAGGTTTTAAACTTCACAAATGAAAATTGACGTGTATCTTCTTGTACATTTTTACTGCGTGAAAAAGCGATGATGTGGTTATTTTTATCTCTCGCTAATCGACTGATCACATGATAGCCCACATATCCGCTACCGCCCAAAACGATGATTTTAGACATTGATGAATCCTCCTGTGTTAGGGATAAGAACTTGTCCATTCTAGCGAAAGGGGGGTAAGGCGTAAACTAAATCAGGCGTTATTTCCATGTGCTTTGACCAAAGCGGATAAATGGGCAAAATGTGGGATGATTTTGCCCATACCATTTTGGCAATAAACGCGTTAAAATCAGGAGATTCGACAAATTAATAATAAAGGAGTCTGTATGCGTCGTTATTTTGGGACTGATGGAGTGCGTGGCCGCACAGGCGAAGTGCCGATGACGCCAGATTTTATCTTGCGTTTAGGCTATGCAGCCGGCAAAGTGTTGGCCAGAGAAGGCGCACGCGTTTTGATCGGCAAGGACACGCGCATTTCAGGCTATATGTTTGAATCGGCATTAGAAGCGGGCTTAACCTATGCAGGCGTGGGCGTGGCTTTAACAGGCCCGATGCCAACGCCAGCGATTGCTTACTTAACTCGCACGCTTGATACATCCGCCGGTTGCATGGTGTCAGCTTCTCACAATCCCTATTTTGACAATGGCGTCAAATTCTTTGGGGAAGATGGTCAGAAATTAGATGATGCTTTAGAGCTTGAGATTGAGCGACATTTAGATGCCCCCCTTGTGCCGGTCAATCCTGATGGCTTTGGCCGCGTGCGTCGCATTACAGATGCTGCAGGGCGCTACATTGAGTTTTGTAAGAGTTCTGCCCGTGATCTGAATTTGCGTGGCATGAAGATTGTTCTAGATTGTGCCAATGGCGCCACTTATCACATTGCACCGCACGTGTTTACAGAGCTTGGTGCGAAAGTGATCGTGATTGGCAATGAGCCCAATGGCTTTAACATCAATGATCAAGTGGGGTCGACGCAGCCTGCAGCGCTTCAGAAAAAGGTGCTTGAAGAAAAAGCTGATTGTGGCATCGGGTTTGATGGTGATGGTGATCGCTTAGTGATCGTCGATGGGAAAGGTGTTGTGTACGATGGCGATGCCATTTTGTATTTGATCGCAACGCACCGCAGAGAAAAGCAGATTGTGGCCACCATTATGAGTAATTTAGGGTTTGAACATGCCCTTAAAAACGAAGGGATTGAATTGATTCGCGCGAAAGTTGGTGATCGTTATGTGCTTGAGCAGTTAAAGCAGCACAATCTAACATTGGGCGGTGAAAGTTCAGGGCACATCATTTGTATGGATAAACACACCACAGGTGATGGCATCATTGCCGCACTGCAGGCATTGCAAGCGATTTTGGATAAAAATATGACGATTGCAGAATCCTTGCAGCACATTCCTAAATCCACCCAAACCATGATCAATGTACAACTCAAAGATCGCACCGGTTGGGATACAGATGTTGTCAAAGCTGAGATTGAACAGGTAGAAAAAGCGTTAGGGGACAATGGCCGCGTGCTCATTCGTCCATCCGGTACAGAGCCCGTTGTGCGCGTGATGGTGGAGAGTTTTGATGTGGCAGCCTCTAAAAAATATGCCGAAAGCCTTGCAAACCTCATCAAAAATCAGAAATAATAGACGAATGCCCCGGTAGCTCAGCAGGATAGAGCGTTCCCCTCCTAAGGGAAAGGTCACATGTTCGAATCATGTTCGGGGCGAAAGTTTTCATAAGCCATTGACTACACAAATTTTCAATTAAAGAGTAAAATGACTCCTCTTTGGCTTTTAGGAAATTATCCATGGATAAGCAGCTCGCCGTTATTTTCAAAATAATGGGAATGTTAATGATGGGTTTTAGTTTTACCTTTTTGATTCCGGTGGGAATCTCCTTTATCTACTCAGATGATCAAGCGCGCTATTTTCTCGCCGCTTTTGTCAGCACTTTCTTGCTCGGTGGGCTTTTATGGCTCCCGTATCGTCAGAGCAATTACGAGCTCAAAACACGACATGGATTCATCATTGTGGCGCTCTTCTGGAGCGTTTTAAGTTTGATTTGTGCTGTGCCAATCTATCTCTCAAAAGAACTCAACATCTCCTTTGTGCATGCCTTTTTTGAAGCGACCTCAGGCTTTACCACGACGGGCGCAACGGTGCTTGAGCATCTTGAAACCTTGCCAAAATCCATTTTATGGTACAGAACGCAACTGCACTTTTTTGGGGGCATGGGGATCATCATCTTAGCTGTGGCCATCATGCCGCTTTTAGGCATGGGCGGAATGGCGCTCTTTAAGGCAGAAGTGCCAGGGCCGATGAAAGAGGAAAAACTCACGCCACGCATTGCGCAAACAGCACGTAACTTATGGTTCGTGTACATCGCCCTGATGGCAGCATGTATCCTCAGTTACTATGTGGCAGGGATGAATCTTTTTGATGCCATCACCCACGGCTTTTCCACGGTGGCAACGGCAGGTTTTGCAAACTATGATGACAGTTTTGGTTACTTTCAAAGCGAGCTCATCAATTGGATTGCCATCTTTTTTATGTTCATGGGTGGGATCAACTTTACACTGCACTTTTTAGTGTTTCGTGAAAAAAGCATCAAACGTTATTTCCAAAACTTTGAGCTGCGCACTTTCTTCTTTGTCTCCCTTGGCGCGTCGGTGATTGTGGCATTGACGCTGCATTATTTTTCTGTGTTTGAAGGCTGGTATGATGCATTTGTCAATGCCTTTTTCACTGTGATCGCCATGATCACCACCACCGGTTTTCTCATCAATCCTTTCAGCGATTGGCCCACATATTTACCCTTGTTATTGATCTTTTTATCTTTTATGGGTGCATGTGCCGGCTCCACCACAGGTGGGATTAAGATGATTCGCATCATTTTATTGTGTAAACAAGCCCACAGTGAGATCAAACATCTCATTCATCCACGGGCAGAGCTGCCAGTGCGTGTGGATGGTAAAGTGATTCCCGTCTCCATTTTAGCGAGCATCTGGGCATTTGTGGTGCTCTATGGTTTATCCACGGCCGTTTTAACTTTGGTGATGATTGGCTGTGGCTTAACGCCATTAGATGCATTCTCCGCGGTGGCAGGTTGTTTAAACATTACAGGTCCTGCCTTGGGCTCGATTGCCAATAACTATTCTTCCATCAGTGATGTGGGTTTATCTGTCTTGAGCTTTACGATGTTGTTAGGGCGATTAGAGATCTTCACCATCTTTGTATTATTGACGCCAAGCTTTTGGCGCAGTTAGTTGTGCACAAAGTTATCAACAGCATCTGTTTGATGATTTTTAGGTGAGGATAACGATTAAATCAAACACTTAACTTTAAGTTAATTTATTGATATCATTGAATAAATTATTTATGTTTAATCTTTAGGCGTTCGCTTGACTCACTGATGATAGGCGGCGTTTGAGCCCCTCTCCACAAGATATGCACATAATTATCCACAGGTTATGTGGATAGATTGCGGATAACACAATGCCCGAGGTCATCGGGCACTGTTTTCATTCCATGAAAGATTGAATCCTGACTATTTTTTCAAGAAATTATCTTTGAGCATATCCACAAAATCTTTGCCTTGCCCACCTAAAATGGCTTTCGCGCCATACAAGGCCATATTGGTGTAGTTTTTCGGTTCTGTGTGGGGCGGCCAGAGCAGTTCTAAACGGCTAGTGTGCACATCTAAGATGGCAGGACCATCGTGCTCAAGGAAGGCTTTGACAGCATCTTCAAGCTCATGAGAACCTTTGACGCTGTAACCTTGCATGCCCACAGCATCGGCGAGTTTTGCAAAATCAGGATTGTGTAGATCCGTATAGCTATTGACGATGCCTTCGGCTTTCATCTCAAGTTCCACAAAATCAAGGGCACCGTTGTTTAAAATGGCGATTTTGATGGGCAGTTTTTCTTGCACAATGGTGAGTAAATCGCCCATTAACATGGTTAAACCACCATCACCGGATAAGGAGATCACTTGACGATTCGGGAATGCTTTTTGTAAGCCAATGGCTTGTGGCATTGCGTTCGCCATTGTGCCATGCTTCATAGACAACATGGTGCGGCGCTGACCATTGGTGTGGAAATGGCGTAAAATCCAAGCCATCGCAGAGCCGCAATCGCCGGCAATGAGGCAATCATCTGTGGCATATTTGCTCAGGAGCTCCACAAGATATTGCGGATGAATGAGATCTTCACTGCCAGCCACGGCTTTTTTATTGAGCTCAGCGGTGCATTTTTTGTGCATCTCCGTATAAGTGTCTAAAAACTCCGTGTTTACTTTTGTATTCAGATGCGGCAATAGGGCGCGAACCGTATCAATTGTATTGCCAATCACGCCCATCGTAATCGG
Source organism: Wohlfahrtiimonas chitiniclastica DSM 18708 (assembly GCF_000375345.1). Classification (GTDB taxonomy): domain Bacteria; phylum Pseudomonadota; class Gammaproteobacteria; order Cardiobacteriales; family Wohlfahrtiimonadaceae; genus Wohlfahrtiimonas; species Wohlfahrtiimonas chitiniclastica. The sequence goes on from NZ_AQXD01000002.1 coordinate 227,581, forward strand.
ATGACGTAAGCCAAGTTGCTGTGGGTTAATGTCCACTTGAATGATTTTTGCATCCTTCGGGTAAAATTGTGACCAAGCAAAGTCTGCGCCTAAAATGAGTAATGTGTCACAATGTTCCATCATGCGATAGCCGGATTCCACACCGAGCATGCCCGTCATACCAACATTATAGGGATTGTCCCATTCCACAAAATCTTTCGCGCGTGATGTGTGTGCCATCGGTGCTTTGAGCTTTTCACAGAGGGTGATGATTTCATCATGGGCGCCTTCACAGCCAGCCCCTGCATAAATGCCCACGCGTTTACCGCTGTTGAGGATCTCTGCCATGGCCATCAATTCGCTCTCTTGTGGATGAATTACGGGCTTTTTCGGCTGATAGGTTTGGAGAACCGGCGCATCTTCCACTTCCATGGCACTGATGTCTGACGGCAAAATCACCACCGCAACACCACGTTGTGAAAGTGCCGCTTGGCATGCACTCATCACAATGCGTTTAGCAGAAGCGGCATCATTGACTTGCTCACAAAAGACAGAACAGGTGCGATAAATGGGCATGTAATCCACTTCTTGTGGGAAGTTGGTTTGCAGCACATTTGTGGGCAATTGACTGGCGATCAATACAACAGGTGAACCATTGCGATGACTTTCAAATAAACCATTGATGAAATGCAATGAACCGGGGCCACATGAACCTGCGCACGCTGTTAATGTATCACTCATATACGCTTCAGCGCCGGCTGCAAAAGCGCCAGCTTCTTCATGGCGCATGTGCACCCATTCGATGTCTGTGTGATGACGCATCGCATCCGTCACTTGATTGAGCGTATCGCCGACAACGCCATAACAACGTTTGACGCCAAAGTTTTCTAAAGCTTCCACCACAATGCGGGCCACTTTCTTTTTAGACATGGTCACTCCTAACTTGTTATCAAATTATATTTGTTATAAAAAAATAGCGGTCTGAACGGCCGCTATGGATGAAACTCAATTTATTTTGATGCGTTCATCTTTTTCACAAGATAGAGCACAATCGAAGTAATGATCAATGCAACAACGCCAATGCCGATGATTTGAAATGGATACGGTGAAAAGTTCGGCAATTCGAAAATAGCATCCACCACGATGGCAAGCACCATCATAATGATCGGGACAATCACATACACCGAACCGCCAATGTTACGTAAGATCCATGCCAATGCTGCAGCAATGACCAAATAAGCAGGGTTTAAGATGGTTACAACAATGTCGACAATATTATTTTCCATGAGTTTCATCTCCTATTTATATGTATCTTTTTCACTATTCTAACACTTTCTAAACATTTATTAATGATTAATTAATCTTTTTGTGGCTTGTTTGACCAAACACTTTATCGTGTATTTCCTTCACAAGTTGCATTGACTCTACCAATTCCGGCGGTTTTTGCAAGGTCTCTTGATCCGATAAGCGGGCATAATGTTGAATTTTACGGATGGAACGATAAGTATCACGCAGCACCATCGCTTCCCATGAACTCAAGCGCCCAAGGGCTTCAAGTGCCGCAAGTTGACGAATGTTATCGGTAAAGCGCACCAATAAAGGTTCATGATAAGCATGTGAGAGCACTAAGTATTGCACCAAAAATTCAATGTCGATCATGCCGCCTTTGCCATATTTAAGGTTACGGGCAAGGTCGGATTGTTTTGCGGCAAACTGTTTATCAAGCTTTTGACGCATTTTGATGATCTCTTGCTTTAAATGCGGGATCGAGCGTTGGCGCGTTAAAATCTCTTTGCGAAATTGGTTAAAGGCATTGCTTAACGTTTGGCTACCTGTGATGGGGCGCGCACGAATGAGGGCTTGATGTTCCCAAATCCATGCATCATTGGCTTGATAGTTTTTAAAGCGCTCAAAACTTGACACGAGTAACCCAGAATCGCCACAAGGACGAAGGCGCATGTCCACTTCATATAAGCGCCCGGATGCCGTTTGCGCGGTTAAATAATGGATGATCTTTTGTGCCAATTTCACGAAAAAGTCACTGTTAAAAATGGGATGCGCGCCATCGGTCATTTGATCTTCCACCGCGTCGTGCAAAAAGATGATGTCCAAATCCGATTGATAACCGAGCTCTAAGCCGCCTAATTTTCCATATGCCACAATGATGAAATCAGGGCGACCATTTTTATGGCGAAGGGAAGTGGGTTGCCCATGTTTTTGGCTGAGCTCGCTCCATGCTAAACGCAAAATCTTATTGAGAAGCGTATCGGCAAGCTCAGAGAGATAATCACTGACGATCATGAGCGGCATCTTGCCAGAAAAGTCCGCCATGGCGATTTTAAGCACGGTTTTATGCAAGAAATCACGCAGAAGGTTGAGGCGTTGCTCTTCAGTGGCTTTTGGCTGTTCTAGGGCAGTATTGAGGGCTTTACTGAGTTTACGATGATTGAAGGGTTTAGCATCCTCCATGCTTGCCATCAATTCATCAAAGAGCTTTGGAAAACGGGCAAGATAACGGCTTAAAAAAGTGCTGTGGCAACATAGATCAAGCACATGAATCAAGGCTGAATTGTACTCATGCAACCACTCAATGAAGCGGGATTCTTGCGCAATGCTTGCTAAAATGTCTAAAAATAGATTGAGCGTATGGGCGCTGTGTTGCTGCTTAGTTTCTAGATAATGAAAGGCATGGAGCAAAATGAAGGTGATGGATTTTTGCGTCTCTAAATCTGCCTTTAAAAAGGTCTCTTTTTGAAACGCCCACAACAGATAAGATTTTTGCTCGCTCTCGCGGGAATTTTGTAGATCAAACCACTTTTTAAAATCAATCGCTTCTTGTGGTTCACGCAGCAGTTTTAACAGGGAAGTGAAGTGATTGTCACTCTCTTGCACCGTCACGGCGCCAAAAATGTTCTCAAACTCTTCATGTACGATGCTTTGGTGATACATCAAAGTTTTAGTGAAGTTCTCCCATGAGGTGATGTTGAGCCCATGAATGAGGCGCGCTTGCTCAGCGGGTGTACTTGGCAATGTGTGGGTTTGTTCATCGTGCACCATTTGTAAGCGATTTTCGATCAAGCGATAGAAAATATAGGCATTTTTTAGGGCGCTCACAGTTTCAGGGGAAAGATAACGCGTGCTGATTACATCTAATGCTTGCATGATCTCTGTGGTTTGCAGCTGCGTTTGTTTACCGCCATGAATGAGCTGAAAAACTTGGGCGATGAACTCGATTTCGCGGATGCCGCCATCGCCAAGTTTAATGTTGTGGTGATTGTCTTTTAAAATCACCTCTTTTTGGATCATGTCTTTGATGTTTTTAAGGGCATCCACCAATTCATAATCAATGGTTTTTCGGTAAATGAAGGGATGAATCTCTTTTAAAAAGTGTTCACCTTCTGTCGTGTTACCCGCGACCACGCGCGCTTTAATGAGTGCATAACGCTCCCAATCGCGACCATATTGAAAATAATAACTCACCATCGCTACAGTGGATAAGGCAATGGGGCCGCTGCTGCCAAATGGGCGAAGGCGCAAATCCACGCGATAGACAAAGCCATCTTCTGTGGTTGTATGCAGGAGATGAATGAAGCGGCGTGCCACTTTATGGAAGAAATGCGCATCATCCCCAGAATAGCCAAAGATGAGATCAATGTCCGAGGAGAAATTGAGCTCAAAGCCGCCCATTTTTCCCATGCCAATGACGTATGGGACGATGGGTTGCCCATGCTGATCCTTTGGTGCTTCAGTATTTTTTGTGGTGAATTGATAGGCTAAATTGAGGGCTTGCTGACAAAAGAAATCGGCAATGCGCGTAATGTCGCGATTGATGGTGAGCACATCATCGATTTGATTGATGTCACGGTATGCCATTTTTAATAGCAATTGATTGCGAAGGGTGCGAAGCTTTGGCAGGGCTTCAGCTTCTGAATTTGCCGTAATGATGAGCGATGAGAGATCAAGCGGCGCATCCCATTGTTGGGTTAAAAAATCAGTCAAATAGCGCTCAGGGCGATTGAGAATTAGGCGACCTGCCCACGGCGAAGACTCAAGCAAACGATTGAGGGCTAAAAAATCAGGATGCGTTTCCACGGTGTGATAGAGCTGTGGGTGACGTTCTTCAAACTGTAACCAATAATTTAACATGGGCAACTCTCATGAATAAAGCAAAGCCCTTCATGGAAGGGCTTCATTGCATTTAGAATTTACGTTCAATGGCGTATTTTGCAAGGCCAATCAATGCCTCTTTATAGGGCGAATCAGCAATCGGGGCAATGGCAGTAATTGCTTGGTCCACTTGCTCGCACGCTTTTTGATAAGTGTAGGTGAGGGATTCTGTGCGTTCAATGATCTGTAAAATGGTGGACAATTGGCTCACATCAGCATTGAGTAGGGCATTGCGGACCAGTTCGGCCTCTTCTGGTGTACCAACTTCAATGGCACGAATGAGTGGCAATGTGGGTTTGCCTTCTGCTAAGTCATCGCCTGTATTTTTACCCATCTCTTCGGCGGTGGCCGTGTAATCTAAAATGTCATCGATGAGCTGGAATGCTGTACCAACATATTTACCATATTCACGGAACGCTTCCACTTGTGATTCAGGTTGTCCTGAGGTTTCATAGGCCATTACACCTGCGATTTCCGCCGCCGCTTCAAACAATTTAGCTGTTTTTGAATAGATGACATTAAAGTAATTTGCTTCTGTGATGTTTGGCTCTTTGATGTTTAACAGCTGCAACACTTCGCCTTCTGCAATGCGGTTGGTGGCTTCGGCTAAAATGCGCATCACACGCATGGAATCTAAATTCACCATCATTTGGAAAGCGCGCGTGTATAAGAAGTCGCCCACTAAAACGCTCGCTTCATTGCCCCAAATGGCATTGGCGGTCTCTTTGCCGCGGCGCATGTCGGAGTGATCCACCACATCATCATGCAATAAGGTTGCCGTATGGATAAACTCAATCAACGCCGCCGCTGAAATGTGTTTATCACCGGTGTATTGTGCCGCTTTGGCACACAATACAGTAATCATCGGGCGTAAGCGCTTACCGCCAGATAAAATGATGTATGCACCAAGTTCGTTGATCAATGCCACATCAGAGGATAACGCCGTCATGATGGCTTCATTGACTTGGTTAAAATCGTCGGCAATCAACGCTTGAATATTTTTGATAGACATTCTCGCCCCTGTTTCTCTTTTGACTATGAATTAAGGTATTATAAGGCCTGTTCAATAAAAAGTATTCATATAAGAGATAATTTGTGATTCTTCAGCAATCTGTGACAAAGCTTCCCGGTGTTGGGCCGAAGATGGCAAAGACCTTAGAGAAGCTCCACATCCATACGATTCAGGACATGATTTTTCATCTGCCCCATCGTTATCAAGACCGCACGCGCCTATTGCCGATTGCGGCATTGCACGTTGGTGATACAGCAGTTGTGGAAGTGAGCGTGGTGAAAAAAGAAGTCTCACAAGGGCGCAAAAAGTATCTGACAGTTTGGGTGAAAGATGACACAGGCATCATGCAATTTAAGTTCTTTAATTTTAATCATGGCTTATTGAAAGTATTGGATGAAAACTTACTGATTCGTGCCTTTGGCGAGGTGAAAAAGGGTTATCCTTATTTAGAAATGGTGCACCCTGAGTTTCGGGCATTGCATGAATCAATTGCTGTCGAAGAGCGATTGACACCGATTTATCCCTTAACGGCGGGCATCAATCAAAAGCAGATGCGTACCATGATCACAGCAGCGCTCACATTAACCACGCCAGAATCTTTCCCAAGCTTTATTTCGAGCAAATATTCCTTGTCAGATGCACTTCATTATCTACACAATCCACCGCCAGATGCGAACTTGCAGCAACTCTCTGAAGGTTCGCATCCGTGGCAAAAGGCATTGGCATTAGAAGAGGTGCTCGCGTATCAATTGGCGCTTGGGCGCGCGCGTGTTTCGGATACCCATAAAACCGCCATTGCCATTGCGCTCGCTTTACCGGCTGAGAAAGCACTCCTACAAAGTTTGCCGTATCAATTGACGAATGCACAGCACCGCGTGATTGCAGAGATCAAAGAAGACATGATGCAACACAGCCCGATGATGCGCTTGGTGCAGGGCGATGTGGGGGCAGGGAAAACCATCGTGGCGACCGTGGCGCTTTTACATGTGGCGATGATGAAGCAGCAAGCCATCATGATTGCACCCACAGAATTATTGGCAGAGCAGCACTATTTAACCATTGATAAATTGTTATCGCCGCTGGGCATTCGTGTCACGTTTTTATCGGGCGGTTTGACGGCGAAAGAGAAACGCATCCGCTCTGAAGCGATTGCTAACGGCGAGATTGAGATCATTGTAGGCACGCATGCGACGTTTCAAGAGAGCGTTGAATATGCATCCCTTGCCCTTGTGATTGTCGATGAACAGCATCGCTTTGGCGTGGCGCAGCGCCTTGCCTTGCAAGAGAAAAATCCACATCATCAACCGCACTTTTTGATGATGACAGCAACGCCCATTCCGCGCACATTGGCCATGATCGCTTATGCGGATTTAAAGCATTCCATCATTGATGAAAAGCCCGCCAATCGCGTGCCGATCACCACAACGCTTGTGAACCATCAAAAGCGTGATCAGTTGATTGCACGCTTAGCCTTACAATGTGCAAAGGGCGTGCAAGCTTATTGGGTATGCACGTTGATTGAGGCCAATGAAACCTTATCCGCTCAAGCCGCTGAAGAGACGCATCAAACATTATCCATGATGATGCCGAATGTGCGCATTGGTTTACTGCATGGCAAGATGAAACCGAAGGAAAAAGAGGCGATCATGCTGGCGTTCAAACAGCATGAATTAGATGTATTGGTGGCCACCACGGTGATTGAAGTGGGCGTTGATGTGCCAAATGCCACCATTATGGTGATTGAAAATGCAGAGCGGTTAGGGCTCTTTCAGCTCCATCAATTGCGTGGGCGCGTTGGGCGCGGCAGTCAAGCATCGTTTTGTTTATTGATGTATGAGCCGCCTTTATCGGCTGTGGCACAAGAGCGTTTGCAAATTTTACAACAAACCGAAGATGGCTTTGTGATCGCAGAAAAGGATTTAGAGATTCGCGGAACAGGCGAGATCATCGGCACCAAGCAAACAGGAGAAGTGACCTTTAAAGTGGCCAATATGTTGGTGCATCGTGACATCATTGATCGCGCGCAGCAAATGGTGCCTAAGCTCATTGACAATGATGTGATCGTCAATGGTTTGATTCAGCGTTGGCTCAGCCATCGCACGCAATTTATCAGTGTATAGAGGTGATATGAAAGGCTTGGCAATTGTAGGATTGATGGTGATGTTAACGGGTTGTGCCACAAATCATGGCGCGCCGATTGATGATGATTTAGGCAAAATCACCTTGCCAAATGGTGCAACTTATGTGGGTGATCTAGTCAATGGTGTGCCAGAAGGTTATGGCACATTAAAGAGTGCAGAAGGTATTTATACAGGGGCGATTAAGCAAGGCAAAGCCCATGGCTTTGGCAAAACAGTGAGCGCAGATGGCGCAGTCTATGAGGGCGAGCATGTGATGGGCGAGTTTCATGGACGCGGAAAACTCACGTTGAGTGATGGCTCATTTTTCATCGGCCAGATGCGCCACAATAAAGTGGGCAAAGGCACGATGTTTTTAAATGATGGTCGAGCGGTGGATCTACGTTGATCACTCAGCCCAAAGCAATTCACCTTGTCCCATAAAGGTGTTTTGCCCGCCGATCCAAATCTCACCTTCAACAACTTTTAAATATAAGACGTTTTCACGCCCCATTTTGCAACCCTGACGAATGCGATATTCCAGAGACGTTGTGCCGTTTAAACAGTGTAAACCACCTAAATTGGCAGCGGCTGATCCTGTGCCGCTGTCTTCGCCGATTGCGCCATTTTTAAGGTAAAAATAGCGCGCATACACATCATTGTTTGTGCGGCTCCATGCATAGATCATGGTGCGCCCTTCATAGAGCGTGGCATGCTCTTTAAACAATGTGGAATTAATGGCAATGGCATCCACCGCTTCAGCACTGTCTAACTCCACAAGTAATTGTTCGCTGCCCGTATTGACCCAAGTGGGGCAGGAGAGAATATTGGCTTCCGTTAAGCCAAGCATTTGCGCTGTGCCAGCAATGGTTAATGTGCTTGCCCGCATTGTTGGGGCAAGGGGCGCTTTGATCCAATAAATGTGTTTATGACGATCAATCTCAACCGGCACATTGCCCGATTCAGTTTTAACATGGGTGAAAGTGGGATTCGGCTGCAATTTCTCTAAAATTTTCAGCGCACCAATGATGGGATGTCCTGCAAAAGGTAGGGCTTGCATTGGCGTAAAAATGGAGAGCTTAGGTTCAGTTGAGTCCACGTGTTCAATGAAGACAGTTTCTGATTGATTTAGCATTGCGGCGATTTTTTGCATCGCGGCTTTGCTTAAAGGATCATCAAGCACAAATACGGGCAATGGATTGCCTTTGTCTTGTTCTGTGGTAAAGACGTTGATCCAAAAATAGGTGAGTGTCTTCATGTGCACTCCTTATGGCAAAAATGAAGGGTTCTAGTAGATTTACCATATTTTTTCATGGCGCACAAAAAAAGGCAGCAAAGCTGCCTTTTGATTCATGCAATCATTCGATTAATTATGGCGCGCCACGATTAATTTTTTGATTTCCGCAATCGCTTTTGCAGGGTTTAAGCCCTTAGGACACGTTTTTGTACAGTTCATAATAGTGTGACAACGGTACAATTTGAACGGATCTTCTAATTCCGCTAAACGTTCACCTTTGTATTCATCACGAGAATCCATAATGAAGCGATACGCTTGCAACAATACCGCAGGACCTAAGTATTTATCAGAGTTCCACCAATAGCTTGGGCAAGAAGTCGAGCAGCTTGCGCACAAGATGCATTCGTATGAACCATCGAGTTTGCGGCGCTCTTCAATGGATTGCAAACGCTCGCGTGGAGGATTTGGCGTATCCGCTTGTAACCAAGGTTGAATGGATGCGTGCTGTGCATAGAAGTGCGTTAAATCTGGCACTAAGTCTTTCACCACAGGCATGTGCGGTAAAGGCGCGATGCGCACTTCATCTGTGCCAATGGATTCAATGGCTTTTGTACACGCAAGTGTATTGGTGCCATCAATGTTCATCGCACATGAACCACAAACGCCTTCACGGCATGAACGGCGCAATGTCAATGTTGGATCGATTTCGTTTTTGATTTTCAATAACGCATCGAGCACCATTGGCCCACATTCATCCATATTGACTTCATATTTATCAAAACGTGGATTTTCACCTGTATCAGGGTTCCAACGATAGATTTTAAAGACGCGCTTATTTTTCGCGCCTTCTGCTTTAAAATATTGTCCGTTTTCTTTGACAATAGAATTTGCAGGTAATTTAAACTCAGCCATAACCGATTCCTTTAGTATGTTCTTTCTTTAGGTGGGATATACTCGATATCATCAGTAAGAGTGTAAGTGTGCACAGGACGATAATCGATTTTGATCTCGCCGGTTGCATCATCTAACCACGCTAAAGTATGCTTCATCCACTCTTCATCGTTACGATTCGGGAAGTCTTCACGAGCATGTGCACCGCGAGATTCTTTACGATTGTAAGCAGAAGCGACAGTGGTCATGGCATTCGCTAAAAGGTTAGACAACTCTAAAGTTTCCACTAAGTCAGAGTTCCAAATTAAGCTGCGGTCATGCACTTTGATCTCTTTGAAGTCATTGAAGGCTTCAGTGATGGCAGTCACACCGTCTTTTAATGTCTCTTCCATACGGAATACAGACACGTCTGCTTGCATTGCGCGCTGCATTTTGTCACGCAATTGTGCCGTCGGAATTGAGCCATTTGCATGACGGATGCTGTCAAAGCGATCTAAAATGGCAATGATTTTATCTTCAGGCAAATCTTTTTGTGTTGCATTTGGCTTTAAGATTTCAGCCGCACGGTTTGCAGCTGCACGGCCAAAGACCACTAAGTCAAGCAATGAGTTAGAACCTAAACGGTTCGCACCATGTACAGACACACACGCAGCCTCACCGATCGCCATCAAACCTGGTACCACGTGATCTGGGTTGCCATCTTTCAATGTCACAACTTCAGCATGATAGTTCGTTGGAATACCACCCATGTTGTAGTGAACGGTTGGGATGATTGGGATGGGCTCTTTGGTGACATCTACGTTTGCGAAGATTTTTGCACTTTCTGCAATGCTTGGTAAACGTTCATTGATCACTTCAGGACCTAAGTGCATTAAGTTCAAATACACGTGATCTTTTTTAGGACCAACACCGCGACCTTCACGGATTTCTAACAAGATGGAGCGGGACACAACGTCACGAGAGGCAAGATCTTTTGCATTCGGTGCATAGCGTTCCATGAAGCGTTCGCCGTTTGAGTTGGTTAAGTAACCACCTTCACCGCGTACACCTTCTGTGATTAAGCAGCCTGCGCCATAGATGCCTGTTGGGTGGAATTGAACAAATTCCATATCCTGTAAAGGTACACCTGCACGCGCTGCCATACCGCCGCCATCACCTGTACAAGTATGAGCAGACGTTGCAGAGAAGTAAGCACGACCATAACCACCTGTTGCCAATACCACCATTTGGGCACGGAATACGTGGATGGTACCATCGGCTAAGTTCCAAGCGATCACACCGCGACATTCATCATTTTCCATGATTAAGTCGAGGGCAAAATATTCGATGTAGAATTCAGCGTGATGTTTCAAAGATTGTTGATACAACGTATGCAACATAGCGTGGCCAGTACGGTCAGCGGCGGCACATGTACGTTGTGCTTGTGCTTCACCGTAATGGGTGGTCATGCCGCCGAAAGGACGCTGATAGATTTTACCTTCTTTCGTACGAGAGAAAGGCAAACCATAATGTTCTAATTCTAAAATCGATGGGATGGCTTCGCGACACATATATTCGATGGCATCTTGGTCACCTAACCAGTCAGAACCTTTAACGGTGTCATACATGTGCCAGCGCCAATCATCTTCACCCATGTTGCCTAAAGCTGCAGATACGCCGCCTTGTGCTGCCACTGTGTGAGAACGCGTTGGGAATACTTTAGTCACACATGCTGTTTTAAAGCCTTTTTCCGCCATACCCAATGTCGCACGCAAACCTGCACCGCCTGCGCCCACTACTACAACATCATATACATGTTCGGTGATGTTATAGTCTTTATATTTTTTCAAATTCATGTGATTCCTCTAACTATTAACGATATTTGTTATCTTCTTGAACGCGATTTAGATGAAAATGTTCAATGCCACTTTCAATACAGCGATCACCAACACTAACCAAACGAGGGTTAAGAGGGTTTTGACAAGATAAATATAAAAGACGCGTTTTGTCGTTTGATGGACATAGTCTTCAATGATGGTCTGAATACCGTGGGCAGCATGAAAGATGCTCACAGAAATAAACGTTAAGAGCAATGTTGTGTGAAGGGGTTTTGAGATCCAGATGATCACATCACGGATGTCAGATTTGAGTAGAAATGCCATAGAGAAGGCAAACCACACAAATAACACTGCTAAAATGACAGAGGAAACTTTCTGCAATAACCACTCTTTTGAGCCAGAGTGAGCTGAGCCTAAACCTTTAACGCGGCCAAGCGGTGTACGATAATTCATGATTGTCTCCTATTATGCACAAATGCCTACGCCAAGAATCGCAATTGTTACGATAACGCTCGCGATGATGACCCAACGACCTGATTTTTGAGCCTCTTCATTGCTGATGCCGATGCCAGCATCCCAAAAAAGGTGACGAATACCATTACAGAAATGGTAAACCGTAGAAGCAACACCGATGGCTAAAAGCGGGAAGAATGCATAATGTGTCAATAGGGATTGAATGCCGATCGCTAAGTTTAAGTTAAACGGGATGGCAATGATCCATGCACAAATCACAAGCACTACAACTAAAGAAGCGATACCTGTTAAGCGATGCAAGAAACTCATGACTGAGGTTTGTTGAAATTTGTAGCCTGAACCTAGCATGAAAGGTGATAAAGGCCGTTGATGCTTTTCCATACGACTCCTTGGTAAGACTTTGGTGGTAAAAATATTATGAAAACAAATTGCTTATTCTACGCCCGAAAGCGCGGTGTAACAAACAAAAACACAGATCATTTTAATGAACTTCCCACTTTTCCTCAACTGCATTCTGATCTGCTTCGCTGAATCTTGACCGATTGGGCAAACGGCGGAAAATATGGATTACATTTTGATTACATTTTCAATGATCTGTGAGTGTGATAACCATCGGCATTAAAACAGAAATGTGCTGAGCATTCTCACAAGAATCAAGGCTAAAAATATCGCGAAAATTTGACGAATGCGGGGCACCGGCAATTTATAGCTCAATTTCACACCGATCGATGCTGTGAGTAAACTCACAATTGCGATTCCAAAAAAGGCGGGTAAATAGACAAAGCCTAAGGAATATTCTGGTAAATGTGGATGATCCCAGCCGGTATAAATGTAGCTCACTGCGCCAAAAAAGGCCAATATTACGCCTAAAGTTGATGACGTTGCGATCGCGCGGCGCATCTCATAACCTAAATAAGTGAGCAGTGGCACAGCAATTGCACCGCCTGCAATGCCAATGAAGCTCGCTAAAAAACCGATCAATAAACCTAAGCCTAAAAATAAAATCATGGAATGATTAGGGGCAGGGCGATTGTCATCGGCTTTCTTTTTAGGTGCGAGCATCGAATAGATGGTGTAAACCAAGAAAAAGCAAAAAACGATCTGTAAAAATGTGTTGGATAGACGGCTCACCACCAAGCTGCCGAGCACAACGCCAATGGCAGCGCCAATGCCTAAATAGGGCACTTTGTCCCATAAAATCGAACCGCGTTTATTGTGCGACCATGCTGAAGCTGCTGATGACACAATGATGATGGCAAACGATGTGCCAAGGGCGATTTTCATGATGATGGATGAATCCATCTGTTGTTGTTCTGCAAAATAACTCATGATGGGCACGATGATTGAACCACCGCCCACGCCTAATAAACCCGCAATGACGCCCACAACTGCGCCAATGCCCATAAAAATTAAAAATATCCCCATACTGAAAACTCCTCCTCGTCATGGATCATAGCATGGAAAAATGCTAAGGTAAGACTTTTGTATGGGTCCACCATTGTGAAGAGTTATCAAGACCTAATCACCGCTGCTGAGGCGGCTTTGGCGCATTTAGATCACCCGAAATTTGAGGCGCAATCTCTGCTGGCTTTTGTCTTAAAGTGTAATCGTAGCCGCATCATTGCGTTTCCTGAAAAAACTGTGACGTCTGAAGAGGCATCGGCGTTTTTAGATCTGGTCAATGCGCGCGCAGAAGGTGTGCCTTTTGCCTATTTGACGGGTGAAAAAGAGTTTTATGATTTAACGCTGAAAGTGACGCGTGCTACATTGATTCCCCGTGGGGATACAGAATTATTGGTGGAGACCGCTTTATCTAAAATGCCAGAAGATGCACCATGCCGCGTGATTGATATGGGCACAGGGAGCGGGGCGATTGCTTTGACCCTTAAAAAGCATCGTCCACAAGCGATTGTATGGGCAGTGGATCAGTCTCAAGAAGCTTTAGCAGTCGCGATGGATAATGGCAAGCAGCTGAATTTAGCGGTGACATTTATGCATAGCCATTGGTTTGATCAAGTGCCCGATGAACCTTTTGATCTGATTGTCTCAAATCCACCTTACATTGATGGCGTTGATGCACATTTAGACGGTGATGGCGTCAAATTTGAACCACGCTCAGCTTTAGTGGCAGAAAATGAAGGCTATGCGGATTTAGATCATTTGATGATGGCTGCTTTGCCGCGATTAAAACCGCAAGGTTATTTGATGATGGAGCATGGCTTTGAGCAAGGGGCGCGCCTGCGTGAGAAAATGATGGCGGCTGGTTATCATAATGTGGTGACGTTAAAAGACCTTGGGGGCAATGACCGCATCACCCTTGGGCAAAAATAATTTAGCAATACTCTAAAATGGTGCGTGCTACGTGGGCGCTGTCAATGGTGCGCGTGGCACAGGCGGAAGCTTTTGGGTGTGTACCCACACAAATGCTTTCACAGCTATGTTCAAAGAGGCTGATGTCATTGGCATCATTGCCAAAGGCGATGAATTCATCAATGCCAAGCGCTTGCACGCCACGATATTTCGTAATGCCAGCCGGGCTGATGTCAATTAAGGCTTCATTATGATAAATGTGTGCTTCCACGGGCAAATTGGCAATGGCATCTAAAATCTTAGGGTGATTGGTCATCATCACCAATTTAATGATGCTTGGTAATGTGTGATATGACGCATGATTGCGAGCAAGTTTGAGCTCATCGACTTTGCCAAAAATGTGATGATCTTTCGCGCCTGTGTAGGCATAATCCCAGTCACTGTCCGCTAAATAATCGATGGGATAATCTTCTAGAAGTTGAGCTAAAGGCGAGAAATCATCAAAGTAAGTGGCGGTTGTGACATCACCTGTTTTGACAAGTGCACCATTGCCGCCAATTAAATTGAGTTGTTGTATCCATGTCGGAATGACAGGATAAATGTCCCGAATCGGGCGCGCAGAAGCGATGGTTAATGTATGGTTTTCATTGAGGGCTTTGAGGGCAATCTCAATGTCAGAAGACAATGGCATGCCCTGAAAGCAGAGCGTGCCATCTAGATCAAAAACAAACTGCATTATTTTTCAAGTAATTCATAATGAAGGGTTGCGGTATCGCTTTTACGATAAAAGATGAAAGGGGTTTGATACGATTCTAAAAAGGCGGTGCGCTCAGCTTCTGTGTCAAACCAACGCTCTGCGTTAAAATCGGCACCTAATAAGTGCTCGGCGTTTAATGGATTGTTTTCTGGCAGCGTCATGCGAACGCCATATTTTTGACTCATACAAAACTCCTCTTTAATGATTAATTAACCGCCCGTCATGGACATAAAACGCGCGATTTTGCCTTTATCTTCGACAAATTCATGTTTTTCAGGTTTTAGATCAATGGCTTGACGAATCGCTTGTTTGATCGATTCATCTGTGCAATCAGGTGAGCGCACCAAGTCACGCAGTGCATATTGCTCATTTTGCCCAAGGCACATATATAAAGTGCCATCAACGGATAAACGCACGCGGTTACACGTTTCACAAAAATGCTGCGAAATCGGCGTGATTAAGCCTAAGGTGAATTTGCCATCTTTAGATTGCCAATAACGCGCAGGACCGCCGCCACGCACTTGCATGGATTCGACGAGATCATATTTATGATAAATCTCTTTAAGAAAATCAGAGAGATTCTTGCCTTGTGTGTTGCGTCCTGTGTCGCCCATCGGCATCACTTCAATCATGCGTAAAATGAAACCATGCTCGATACAAAAGGCGATCATTGGCTCAATCTGATTATCATTGAGATTGAGCATGGGCACCATATTGATTTTGATCTGTTTAAAGCCTGCATTTTTTGCAGCCATAATGCCGTTGTAGACTTTGTTAAAGCAGTTGAGCCCTGTGATCTCTTTGATCACCGATGTGGTCAATCCATCTAAACTGATGTTCAAACGGTCAAGCCCTGCTTCTTTTAAAGCCACAGCATGTTTTTCTAATTGGGTGGCGTTGGTGGTCATGGAGAGATCTTCAACGCCGTCAATGGCTTTGATGGAGGCCACAAGCTCAGGGAGATCTTTACGCAATAATGGCTCGCCGCCTGTTAAGCGAAAGCGTTTAACCCCAAGCTCTGTAAAGTTACGAATGATGCGCGTGAGCTCATCGAAGGTCAACCAGTTTTGCGGCACCTCAAAATCGCGAAATCCCTCAGGAATACAGTAAGTGCAACGTAAATCGCACTTATCGGTGACGGAAATTCGCACATAATCGATTGTACGGCCAAACTGATCAACTAACATAACTTACCTCACACAACTTATAAGTGGAGTGACTTAATGCATTCAGAAAGTAACTCTAACTTCTTGAGCTGAGTATACTCTTTTCTATACACCAAACCAATTTTTCTTTTTGGCACAGGCGCTTTGAAAGGGATACAAGCAATGAGCTCTTGAACATGGTCATTGATCAATGCATACTTCGGTAAAACCGAGATGCCTTGGCCAGATGCCACGATGTTGCGAATGGTTTCTAATGAATAATGATGGGCATTATTTGAGCTGATTTCTGGGCATTGCTCCACCACTTGATCACGGAAACAGTGACCAATGTTTAGCAATAATGGATCATATTCATGAATCACCGCAGCATCAATGGAAGACTCGCCAGAGAGCGGATGATGTTTTGGCGTGATCACATAGAACTCTTCATCATACAATTCATCGACGGCTAAAGAGGGCTCATAAATTGGTAGAGCCACAATCGCTGCATCAATCTCGCCACTTTTGAGCATAGGAATGATGTTGTCGGTTGTGTTTTCAAAGATGTTGAGCGTCAATTCTGGCGCGGCTTCTTTTAACACAGGAATCACGCGCGGCAGTAAATATGGGGCGATCGTAAAGATGATGCCAAGCTTCAACTCGCCTTGTGCAGAGTTAATAGAAACACGTAACTCTTTGAGTTGTTGCACAATGGCAAAAATCTGTTTAACCTTAGGTAAGGCCTCTAATCCTTCGGGCGTTAAGAATACTTCACTGGCAGAACGCTCAAACAGCGTCACACCTAAAGAGTATTCTAAGTTTTTGATGCCGATCGAGAGGGCAGGTTGTGAGATAAAACATTTCTGAGCCGCGCGACCAAAGTGTTTCTCTTCGGCCACTGCTAGGAAATACCTAAGTTCGTTCAATTTCATCAGTCAGACTCCTATAAAGTAAACCACTCAAAGTTGCATTGTTATAATCATTTCATTATTTTATCAATGATAACACCATTGCGCATAAAAAAGTTAGGGTACAGGCTTCAGACCCTAAGATCAATCTTTCCAATTTTGATCAGAATCACTCAATTTTTCACTTCGTTGGCACATTTAAATTATTCATGAATATCCGATAAAAAATCAGGGGGTGATGAAAATTTACGTTTTTTATGATTTAAAAAATTTATAATGACTCAAAAAACGAGAGGGGGGTGCATTTTTTAAGAAAAAGATTGGACTATTACTCAAAAGACGATAAAATTTAGGCAGCCTTCAAGCTCTAAACCAAAGAGGATAAAGATGAAACAAATTGATAGATTTAAACAGTGGTCAGCATTGTATGGCTCGAATGCGATCTATGTAGAAGAAATGTATGAATCCTATTTATCCGACCCACATTCTGTCTCAGAAGAGTGGGCCGCATTTTTTAAGGACTTCAAAAACGACGAAACCATCAATGTATCACATGCAGCGGTGAAAGAATCCTTTAAAGAATTGGCAAGAATCAAAAACCAATCGGCTGCTCAATACACCATTGACCCTGTGGCGTCTGAAAAACAAGCGGCAGTATTACGTTTAATCGAAGCGTATCGCATGCGTGGTCATCAAGCGGCTGAATTGTGTCCTGTGCACATTCGTGATCGCCAAATCATTCCTGAGTTGTCGCCTGAATATCATGGTTTAAGCAGCCAAGATTTCGAATCTGAATTCAACACTGGCACATTGACCAATGTTGCACAGATGAAATTAAAAGACATCATCAAAATTTTAAGCAGAACCTATACGCAATCGATCGGTGCAGAATACATGCACATCACAAAAACCGAAGAGCGCACATGGATTCAAAATCAGCTAGAAAGCGTTAATAATAATATCAAGTTCTCTAAAGAACAAAAGATCGACACTTTAAAAGAGTTGATCTCCGCTGAAGGTTTAGAGCGTTATTTGCACACGCGTTATGTGGGTCAAAAACGCTTCTCACTTGAAGGCAGTGATGCTTTAATTCCACTCATGCATGAGTTGATCGATGAATCAAGCGAAGAAGGTGCAGAAGAAGTCATCATCGGTATGGCGCACCGTGGTCGTTTGAATATGTTGGTGAACATCTTAGGTAAAGCACCAAAAGATTTGTTTGATGAGTTTGAAGGCAAACGCACCGTTGAACGCGGCGCAGGTGACGTAAAATATCACATGGGCTTCTCATCAAGCATCCAAACCAAACATGGCGATTTACACTTAGCGTTGATGTTTAACCCATCGCATTTAGAAATCGTAGATCCTGTGACTGAAGGTTCTGTGCGTGCCCGTTTAGAGCGCCGTGCAGAAAACTTATCACCATTACCCTTTAACAAAGTATTGCCTGTGTTGATTCACGGGGATGCGGCGTTTGCGGGCCAAGGCGTTGTGATGGAAACATTACAATTGTCAGAAGTGCGTGGTTATCGTTGTGGCGGTACGGTTCACATCATCGTTAATAACCAAATCGGTTTTACGACGTCTAACCCGTTAGACGTGCGTTCATCTGCTTACAGCTCTGACGTTGCTAAGTTGATTCAAGCGCCAATTTTCCACGTCAATGGTGATGATCCTGAAGCTGTGAAATTCATTGCAGAATTGGCCATCAATTATCGTCAAAAATTCAACAAAGACGTTGTGATTGATTTGGTTTCTTATCGTCGTTTAGGTCACAATGAAGCCGATGAGCCAAGCGCAACGCAGCCAATGATGTACAAAAAAATCAAAGCACATCAAACACCTGCCGCCGTTTATGCAGAGCGCTTGATCGCTGAAGGTACCATCACACAAGCTGAATACAAAGCGATGACTAAAGCGTATCGTGATCGTTTAGAAGAAGGTAAATCTGTGGGCTATCCAACGATTCCTGCCATCAACGATACATACACGAAAAAATGGGCGAAATTCTTAAAAGATTCCCCTAAATTTGGTACACCTGAACAAGTGGTGCCAAAAACAGCTGTGCCAGCCTCTGAAATCAAAACATTGGCAGAAGAGATGAGTGTATTGCCACAAGGCTTTACATTGCATCCACGTGTTCAAAAAATCTATGAAGATCGCATCAAAATGGCAGCCGGCGCTGCACCGATCGATTGGGGCTTTGCAGAAAACATGGCATATGCGACTTTATTAAAAGAAGGTCATGGCGTGCGCATTTCTGGTCAAGACTCAGGTCGTGGTACGTTCTTCCATCGTCACGCTGTGTTCCACAACCAAGTGGATGGCTCAAGTTATGTGCCATTACAACACATCAACAGTGGCGCGCGTTTTACTGTGATTGACTCCATTTTATCTGAAGCCGCTGTCATGGGCTTTGAATATGGTTATGCAGCGACTGAACCTGATTCACTTGTGATTTGGGAAGGTCAATTTGGTGACTTTGCCAACGGTGCACAAGTGGTGATCGATCAGTTCGTATCAGCCGGTGAAACCAAATGGATGCGTTTATGCGGCTTAACATTGTTATTGCCACACGGCTATGAAGGTCAAGGTCCTGAGCACTCCTCAGCACGTCCTGAACGTTTCTTACAAATGTGTGCGGAAAACAACATGTCTGTCGTGGTACCAACAACGCCTGCGCAAACATTCCATTTATTCCGTCGTCAAGTGTTGCAAGAGTATCGCAAGCCTTTGATCTGCTTCTCTCCGAAGAGCTTGTTGCGTCATAAATTGGCTGTGAACACCTTAGAAGATTTAACCGATGGTGCATTCCAACCAATGATTCCTGAAAGCAAAGAGCTTGAGAATAAAAAAGTGGATACACTCGTGATTTCTGTGGGTAAAATCTACTATGATTTATTCGAAATGCGCGAAGAGAAAGCATTGAACAGCTTTGCATTGGTGCGTTTAGAAGAGATCTATCCATTCCCAGCAGCACAATTGGCAGAGATCGTGGCCACTTATCCAAACTTGAAAGAAATCGTATTCGTTCAAGATGAGCCAAGAAACCAAGGTTATGCCTTCTTTGTTCGTGACTATTTAGATGTTCATGCGTCGAAGAAAATTTCCATTCGTTACGTAACAAGAGAAGCGAGTGCATCACCTGCTGTGGGTTACAACAGCGTGCACGTAGAACAGCAGCAACAATTGTTACAACAAACTTTTAATATGAGTTTATAAAATACCACCAAAGATTTTTAAGGAGAATCTCATGAGTATCGAAATTAAAGTTCCTGTGTTACCTGAGTCGGTTGCTGATGCGCTCTTGGCCGTTTGGCACGTAAAAGAAGGCGACTTTGTAGAAGAAGGCGACAACTTAGTTGATTTAGAAACAGATAAAGTGATGCTTGAAGTGCCAGCGACCGTTAGCGGCACCATTCAATCCATCAAAATCGCTGAAGGCACAAACGTAACAGCAGGCGAAGTCTTAGCCGTATTGGTAGAAGGCGCAGCGGCACCAAAAGCTGAAGCTGCACCTGCAGAAGCCCCTAAAGCTGAGGCTGAATCTGCTCACAAATTATCCCCAGCTGTTAAAGTATTGGTGGAAGAGAATAAATTGGACATCTCTGTGATTCCTGCCACAGGTAAAGATGGTCGCCACACGAAAGAAGACATTTTGAACTTCTTAGAAAAAGGCGCAGCTGCACCAAAAGCAGCCGCACCTGCCGCACCAAAAGCAGCCGCGCCTGCAGCGCCTTTAAACGTTGTGAGCGGTAACCGCACAGAACAACGCGTACCGATGACACGTTTACGTGCCACCATCGCAGAACGTTTATTAGAAGCGAAAAACAGCACAGCCATGCTCACGACATTCAATGAAGTGAACATGAAAAACGTGATCGACTTACGTAAAAAATACAAAGACGAATTCGAAAAACGTCATGGCATTAAATTAGGCTTCATGTCTTTCTTCGTGAAAGCAGCCGTTGAAGCATTGAAAAAATATCCTGCGGTGAATGCATCCATTGATGGCAATGACATGATCTATCATGGTTACTTTGACATCGGTGTTGCGGTTTCTTCACCACGTGGTTTAGTGGTGCCTGTGATCCGTGATGCTGACCAAAAATCTTTGGCAGAAATTGAAAAAACCATCATGGATTTTGCAATTCGCGCCAAAGAAGGCAAATTAGGTTTAGAAGACATGACGGGCGGTACATTCACTGTCACCAACGGTGGTGTATTCGGTTCAATGTTATCAACGCCAATCATCAACCCACCACAAAGTGGTATTTTGGGCATGCACAAAACTTACGATCGCCCAATTGCGGAAAATGGTCAAGTTGTGATCGCGCCAATGATGTACTTAGCGCACTCTTATGATCACCGCATCATCGATGGTAAAGAAGCTGTGGGCTTCTTAGTGGCCATCAAAGATGCGATCGAAGATCCAACTCGTTTATTGTTAGACATCTAATCAATCATTGACGCAAATAGAATCGGATTAGGGCAGCGCTTTAATCCGCTTCTTCTTGATAAGGAAATCATCATGGCAAAGAAATATGACGTCATCGTCATTGGCGGCGGCCCTGCAGGCTATGTCGCAGCGATTCGTGCAGCACAATTGGGTTTGAAAACAGCATGTGTGGAAAAATGGTTGTCACCAGAAGGTGATCCTGTCTTAGGCGGTACATGCTTGAACGTGGGTTGTATTCCTTCTAAAGCATTGTTGGAATCTTCGCATCATTTTGCATATGCCAAGGATGGCTTTAGCGCACACGGCATCAAAATGGGCGGCGTTGGCATTGACGTTGAACAAATGATCGCACGTAAAGATGGCATTGTGAAACAATTGACAAGCGGCATCGCACAATTATTCAAAGCGAACAAAATTGACTGGTTGCAAGGCGAAGGTACATTATTCCCTGAGCGCACTGTTAAAGTGAAAGATCACATGGGTGAAGTGTCTGAATATCAAGCAGACAACATCATTTTAGCGGCCGGTTCAACACCGATTGATATTGGTGCAGCACCGATTGATGGTAAACGCGTGATCGATTCAGCAGGTGCTTTAGCCTTGACTGAAGTGCCAAAACGTTTAGGCGTGATTGGCGGCGGTGTGATCGGTTTAGAGATGGCGAGCGTTTGGTCTCGTTTAGGCTCTGAAGTTGTGATTTTTGAAGCGATGGACAGTTTCTTAGCCGGCGCAGATGCAGGCATTGCCCGTGATGCCCTTCGTTCATTCACAAAACAAGGCTTAGATGTGCGTTTAGGTGCGCGTGTATTGTCCACAGTGACATCTAAAAAAGATGTGAAAGTGACATACTCAAACACTGAAGGCGAACACGCTGAAACCTTTGATTACTTATTGGTAGCCGTTGGCCGTACGCCATACACCACAAACTTGGTGGATCCAAGTGTTGATTTGGTGATGGATGGTCCGCGCGTACATGTGGATGGCAACTGTGCCACAAACATTCCGGGCGTTTGGGCAATCGGTGACTTAGTGCGTGGCCCAATGCTTGCGCATAAAGGTTCTGAAGAAGGTGTGGCAGTGGCTGAGCGCATTGCTGGTAAATATTCATTTGTGGACTATGATTTAGTGCCATTTGTGATCTACACAGCGCCAGAAATTGCTTGGGTGGGTAAAACTGAACAAGCTTGTAAACAAGAAGGTTTAGACATTAAAGTGGGCAGCTTCCCATTTGCAGCATCAGGCCGCGCCCGCGCGATGGATGCCGCTGAAGGTCAAGTGAAAATCATTGCCGATGCTAAATCAGACAAAATCTTGGGCGTACACATCTTTGGGCCAAATGCTTCTGAATTGATTCATGAAGCAGTGGTGGGCATGAGCTTTGATGCATCTGCAGAAGACATTGCACGCATCATGCATGCACACCCAACATTGGCAGAATCTGTGAAAGAAGCAGCGTTAGCGGTGCATAAAGAAGCGATTCACGCTGTTAATAAAAAATAATCATTGTTTCTCGCAATGAAAAAAAGCTTGTGGCGACACAAGCTTTTTTTATGGGTGATTTATACGATGTGGCGGTAACGAATGTATGCCCAATATACGACAGGAATGGCCAGTAAAAATGAGCTCAGCGGCATGCTGATCCAAACGCCATCGAGCCCAAAGTATTTGGGCACAATGAGTAAGAAAGGCACTTGAATGAGTAGATTACCAATGGAAATCACCAATGCTTTTGAGCCTTCGCCAATGGCTTGGAAAAAAACGGTGACCATCACAAATACGCCCTCTAAAAAGAGTAAAGATAAATGGATGTTGATGGCATGAATGGTGACTTTAGAGAGCTCTTGATCACTTGTAAATAATCGCGTAAAAAATCCCGGAAATATTTGCAGTAAAATCGTTAAACCGATGCCATAAGTCATGCCCACAATCACCATCATACGGATGATGGCACGCGTGGATAAGAAATTCTCCCGCCCATATAAGCGGCTGATGATGGGTTGCACGCCATTGGCGATCCCTTCCATGCCCAAATAATAGATCGTCACGATGTAGCCTGTAATGGTGTAGGCAGAAACCGCGATGGTGCCGCCATATTTCACCAGCATCATGTGATGAAGCATCATGATAAAGCCCACATAAATGTACATGAAAAAGGTGGAAGCACCATTGATGATGATCTCTTTGAGTAATTTCGGGCGCGGTTTAAAATGGCGCCATTGAAGGTTTTCACCGCTTTGATACAAAATGTAATAGAGCCCTAAAAACATGGCGCAGGATTCGCCAATGATGCTTGCTAGCGCTGCCCCGAAGATCGACCATTCCCACACCACAATCATAAAATATGAACAAATGATGTTAATGGTGACGCCAATGGCCATATATAGCGTGGCGCGGTAAGGATTGCCCATATTGCGCACCAAAAATGGCAAGGCAAGGCTACCAATCACCAAGGGCGAGCTCACCGCAAAGACACGGATGAAATCCACCGCCATGAGGGCAGCGGTTTGGAAGGTTTTGCTCACTTGATATTGCGGATCACCCAGCATATAGACCAAGCTTGGCGCAGCAACGTATAAAATGATGCCAAAAATGAGGCCGGGAATGAGGATTAATGGGATGGATTGGCCAATGATGGCTCTAGCGGTTTCATCATCTTCAGCGCCTTTAGCAATTGAATAAAGGCTGCCGGTACCGACGCCCACTAAGAGCCCAAAACCCAGTAAAACAGTGATGTAGGACCAGCCAATATTGACGCCAGCTAAGCCCTCAGGACCGATGAAATGGCCAATGAAAAAGCCATCGATTAATTGATAAGTGCCGCTGATGAGCATGGCACCTAACGTTGGAATCACGTAGCTTATGAATAATAAGCGCAGTGTTTTTTGACTCACAAAGACCTCGGAGTTAGGGAGATTGTGAGATTATAGTCCACTTTTTAGGGCTCGGGCAGTGGGCGGGCAATTATTTTTCAAGCCAGTGATCAAGGCTCCATAAACCCGCACCTTGTGGGATGAGGGCTAAAAATCCGCCAGCAATGGATAGATTTTTCATAAAGTTTGTGGCATCTTCTGGCGTACCATGGAAAATGATGGCAGACATGACACAAAAAATGGCAATGATCAGCGCAATGATGCGGGTTTGAAAGCCGATTAAAATCGCCAATCCGCCGCCAAGCTCTAAAGCAATCACAAGGCTTAACATGAACTCAGGGATGCCTTTTGATGCCATGAATGCTGCCGTGCCTGCATAGCCGCCAATTTTTGCCCAGCCGGCAACAATGAAGAGATACGCCAATAGTGCGCGTGCGATGAGCAAAATGGCCGCTTGTAATGCAGGTTTTGTAGTGAATTGTTCAAGTAAACGGTTGGGGTTCATGAGTGTTCCTGATGAAGAGTAGTGATAAAGGCGGCATATTAATGGGATTATTTTTTTGTTACCATTGCACTTTAGAAAATCATTTGTGCCCATGAGGCATTAATGGAGAACATATGAAGCCCCTTTCACCCATTGCCATTGATGACATTCAGATTTTTTGTCGCGCCGTTGAGAGTGACCATTTCACAGCAGCTTCCATCAGCCTTGGCGTAACGCCATCGGCAGTCAGTAAAGCGATTAAACGTTTAGAGCAGCGATTGAAAGTTAAACTCTTTCATCGTTCAACGCGTGTGATGCGCCTGACTGAAGCAGGGCAACGTTATTATGATGTGTGCCGAGATTCTCTAGGGCGCATTGAAGCGATCGAGCAGCAGCTCATTCATCATGCACAGCCACAAGGCACGCTGCGCATCAGCTTGCCAGACAGCTTGGCGATTTTTCACCTCATTCCTGTGATCAATGATTTTATTGAGGCGCACTTAGGGCAATTGAAGGTGGAGATTGTGCTCAGCACTTCGTATGTGGATTTTATGCGCGAAGACATTGATTTAGCCCTACGCATCGGCGATGTGGGCAATGATCAATTGATCGCGCGCCCGTTTGATCAGCTTGAACAAAAGATCGTGACATCACCTCGTTATTTGGCGAAATATGGCACGCCAAAGACGCTCGCAGATTTATCACATCATCATTGTGTGGGATTAAAATTTCCGGGCATGCCAACGGTATTACCGTGGCGAGTGGATGAAGGGCGCGCTTTACCCTTAACGCACACCGTGCAATACAGCGATCCTTTAGGGGCTTTAACCTCAGTCATTGAGGGTTTTGGCATCATTCAATTGCTGGATTTTTCTGTCAAAGAGGGGCTGAATAATGGCACACTCGTTGAGCTTTTCAGTGACCATCGCCCACCGCCTTTATCGGTGAATATCGTCTATCTCAGTGGTTATTTACCGGCGAAGGTGCGGGTGTTTATTGATCATCTCTTTGCTCATGCGCCGCGCCGGTGCAATTGAGATTTGATATCATCTGGCAAATGTGATAGAGTTTTTCTCGTTGAACATTGATCTTTGGGGCAAGGTGAGAAGGTAACTTCAATTCCTGACCGGCGGTGACAGTCCGCGAGCGCAAGCTGACTTGGTGTAATTCCAAGACCGACAGTAAAGTCTGGATGGTAAAAGATGAATGGGATAGAAGCGGCATGCCATCAGGCGGGTCGTGGCTGTCTGTTATGCCCCGAAAATAAATGAATAAAGAGGGCATATGAACAAGCTAACGGAATCAGATTTAAGGTTTTTAGAGCGCGCCATTGCATTGGCAACCGTGCCAATCGGTGCTGTGTCGCCAAATCCTTATGTGGGCGCAGTCATTGTCAAATCCGGCAAAATCATCGGTGAAGGCTTTCATGCCAAAGCTGGCACTGCACATGCAGAAGTCGTTGCCATTGCAAACGCGACAGAATCCACAGAAGGCGCCACCATTTATGTCTCATTAGAGCCGTGTTGTCATCATGGTAAAACAGGGCCATGCACCGAAGCCATTTTAAATGCAGGCATTGCACGCGTTGTGTATGCCACAGAAGATCCGAATCCAAATGTCGCAGGGCGCGGCAAAGCATTTTTACAAGCTCATGGCATTGAAGTTATCTGTGCAGATGATCCCACCGCCCGCGCCATCAACCGCATCTTTTTTCATAATCAATTGACGCAATCGACCTTTGTGACATTAAAAGCAGGCTTAAGTTTAGATGGCAAAATTGCCTCTAAAACGGGTGATTCACAATGGATCACGTGCCAAGCTGCGCGCAGAAAAGCCCATGAACTCAGAGCCATGCATGATGCCATTTTGATTGGCAAACGCACGTTACTGAACGATGATCCTGCCTTAACCGTACGTTTAGAAGGCGATTATCGCAATCCTGTGCGCATTGTGCTATTGAGAAATTTTGACGGCATCACACATGCTAATTACCAAATTTTTGAGACAACTGCAGCAAAAACGCTAATCATTCACCCAAATACAGCTGTGATGGATGATGCTCTTAAAGCTGATTTAACAGCAAAAGGCGTGATGATTCATGCATTGCCTGCAATTGATCCGGTAACTTTATTATCTTACCTATATGAACAAGGCATCATGAGTGTGCTCTTAGAAGGTGGCAGCAGCATTTATAACGCCTTTTTATCCGCCGGCAAAGTGGATGAATTGGCGCTTTTTTATGGCCCGCGTTTGATCGGTGATGATGCACCAAGTTTATGGGATCATAGTGGCATTACACAACTCAGCGATGCGCCGATTCTCAACATTGCGCACACAGAACGCTTAGGGCAATCGATTTATGTACAAGCAACCTTTAAGGAGGTTGAATAATGTTTACTGGCATTATTGAGGAAGTGGGAACACTTCAAGGCAAACAGCAGCGCGGCGATGTGATCACCATTAAAGTGGGTTGCCGTGCCATTTTAACGGATGTCAAAATTGGCGACAGCATTGCCAGCAATGGCGTGTGTTTGACGGTGACAAAGTTCGATGCACAAAGCTTTGAAGCGGATTTAACGCCGGAAAGTTTAAAGCGCAGCACGTTTGCATCTTTACCAATGGGCAGCCCGATTAATTTAGAGCGTGCATTACTGGCAAACAGCCGTTTAGATGGGCATTTGGTTTCTGGTCATGTGGACACCATCACGCAATTGACGCGTTTACAAAAGTTGCAAAACAGTTATGTATTGAGCTTTCGATTGGACAAAGCCCATCAAAAACTGGTGGTGGAAAAGGGCTCAATTGCCATCAATGGCATCAGTTTGACGGTGACGAATGTTACGATGAATGGTTTTAGTGTGAGCGTCATTCCGCACACGTTTGAGATTACGAATTTACATAATCTCAAAGAGGGCAGCCGTGTCAATATCGAATTTGATCAGCTCGGCAAATACATTTTGAAAGAGCAGGCTTCGACCTTAACTTACGACAAATTAGCACAATGGGGATATTAAGATGAATGCAATGGTTCAACGCATGGAGGCAGCATTGGCCGCCCTTAAACGTGGTGAAATCATCATCGTAATGGACGATGAATCCCGTGAAAATGAAGGCGATATGATCATGGCGGCTGAGTTTTGTGATGATCAGGACATGAACACCATGATTCGTAAAGCCGGCGGTTTAGTGTGCGCACCGATCTCAACTGAGATTGCCAAGCGCTTAGATTTAACGCCGATGGTGGTGAAAAATGAAGATGAATATCAAACGGCATTTACGGTCACTGTGGATTTTATCGCAACGCATACCGGCATTTCCGCCGCCGAACGCGCTTTAACCTGCCGTAAATTGGCGGCAAAAGAGACGGTGGCTGCGGACTTTAAACGCCCAGGGCACATTTTTCCATTGATTGCCAAAGATGGTGGCGTTTTAGTGCGCCGTGGGCACACAGAAGCCTCTGTGGATTTGATGAAGCTTGCAGGCTTAACGGAAGCTGCCGTGATTTGTGAGATTTTAAAAGAAGATGGCACAATGGCGCGCCATGATGATCTATTAAAGGTGAGCCAGGCTGAAAATATGCCTTTTATCACGATCGAGGACATCGTCAATTATCGCCACCATTTAGCAAATCAAGCTGCGAGCATTGAGCCATTAAGCCATGCGCATTTGCCCACAGCTTATGGCAATTTTGAGATTTATACGTTTCCAAACAGTGAAGGCGAGGAGCCGCATGTGGTGCTTCGCAATGCTCAATATGATGACAAGTCGCCATTAACCATGCGCATTCACTCTGAATGTTTAACGGGGGATATTTTCCACTCGGTCAAATGTGATTGCCAAGCGCAGCTCGACTTTGGGCTCAAAACCATCGCTGATGATGCCAATGGCATGATGATCTATTTGCGCCAAGAAGGGCGCGGCATTGGGCTTGCAGAGAAGATTCGTGCGTATGCATTGCAAGATCAGGGGCAAAATACCATTGTGGCGAATGTGTCATTAGGTCATCCGGTGGATGCTAGAGATTTTACAGTGGCAGCGCAGATTTTGAAATATTTTGATCAAAAGCGCGTGCGCATCATCACCAATAATCCGGAGAAAGTCGCCGCCCTTGAAGCCAATGGCATTGAAGTGGTTGAGCGCGTGCCCACCCCAAGATTTGTGACAAAAGAGAACCAAGATTATTTAACCACCAAAGCGACCGAAATGGGTCACTATCTATAAGTTTTTAGGAGACATATCATGCAAGTTATCGAAGGCAATTTATCCATTTCCAACAAAAAAATCGCCATTGTGGCAGGTCGTTTCAACAGCTTAATCACTAAGCAATTGATTGATGGTGCAGTTGATGCACTTAAACGCCACGGTTTGAATGAAGAGAACATTCAATTGGCATGGGTGCCAGGCGCATTTGAAATTCCATTGATCGCGCAGCAATTTGCCAAAAAAGCGGATGTGGATGCGGTGATCTGTTTAGGTGCTGTGATTCGTGGCTCAACGCCACACTTTGATTTTGTGGCCAATGAAGTGTCAAAAGGCATCGCAAGTGTGAGTTTAGAGAATGCGAAACCCATTGCTTTTGGCGTCTTAACGACAGACAGCATCGAGCAAGCACTCGAACGCGCTGGCACAAAAGCAGGGAATAAAGGTGCAGATGCTGCCATTACGGTGATTGAAATGTTAAACTTAATGGCTGCCATTGATGGCTAATTAATTTTAACAGAGGTAAAGGAAGGGCAAATGACAGGTAAACAAGATCCATTACAAGCATTTGTCCTTTTTTGTGCGCGTAATTTACGGGGTTGGTTGGTGAGCTCGTTGATCATCTGTTTGATGGTGGTTGTGGTGGGCAATGTATGGATTCAATCCGAAATTAAACACCTGCACGCTGAAGACAATGCGGACACATTATTGGTGCTAGGCTATAAAGTGGAAGGTGAGCCCCTTGCCCCCACAAATGCTTTGGCCAATCGTTTAGAGATGGCGCGCCAATATTGGTTAGAATCCCCCGATACACGGATTGTGGTCTCCGGTGGTAAAACTCAGGGGTTGGCCAAAAGTGAAGCAGAAGTGATGCGTGATTATTTGATTCAGCACGGCGTCCCAAGCGATGTGATTGTGATGGAGGAGATCTCAACACGCACCGCACATCAATTTGTCAATGCCATGCAGTTAATGGATTTAGGCAATGTTGTGGTGGTGACCAATGATTTTCATCTGCCGCGCTCGTTGATGTTAGCAGAGCGCTCAGGATTGAAGCATGTCTCAGGTTTAGCAGCACCCACGCCCACAGATTCACGTGCCATTTTTACCGCCTATATTCGCGAGCCGTTTGCGCTGTTGAATTCATGGCTGTTTGATCATCCATAATCATGCCGATTTTTCTGATTTTAATGGTACTTGTGGCAGCTGTCATGGCATCGCCATATGTTGCCTTATTTTATTGGCTCGCCCCAAGCACCACGGCTGGCATTGTGGGGACATTTGCCTTAGCCAGCGGGCTTTTGCTGCTCATCATGGTGTTGATTGGCATCATCATGCATCATCGAAATAACCGCTGATTCATTGTTTGACGGCTTCTGCTTGAATCTGAAGGTTTACAGTTTTGCTCATCCCTTTGTCCACAAAAAAGTCCATGCCCCATTGTGTGCGATCAATCTCTGCACTGAAATCACCGCCACACACTTCCGTTTGCCAAATCGGGCTGTGATAACAATTAAAACGTTCTACCGTTAAAGTGACAGGATGCGTCTGCCCAAGCAGCGTTAAATCCCCTGTAATGCGTGTGGGTTGATGGTTTGCCCATTGCCATTGCGTGGATGTAAAGCGCATGTCAGGATATTTTGCTTCATTAAACAGATCGCTATTTTTCAGGTGCTGATCAAAGGCATCAGAGCCACTTTTTAAGTTTTGAATGGGGATGATGAGGGAAACACTGCCGATCTCATTTTGTGGATCATATGTGACATCGCCCGTTAAACCATAAAAGCCGCCATGATTGGTGGAGGTTTGAAAGTGATCTATGTAAAAGCGCGCATTGGTGTGTTCTGGTTCTAATTGATAATGTGCGGCTAAGCTTGGCGTGAGGGATAAGAGTGCGCCGAGTGTGAGCAATGTTTTGGTCATGTTCATTCCTTATGGTTTAGAAAAGCTTATTCTGATAATAGAATAATGTATATGATATTGTTCTAAAAATGAACAAAACAAACCGTTTTCATTTTTAGGAGCACACTATGAAATCATTATGTCAGATCCATCATGCGCCAGCGCCCCATTGGGTGGGCGATGGCTTTTATGTCCGTTCGCTCTTCACTTATCACAATCATGGACGCCATTTAAATCCATTTTTACTGCTTGATCGCGGCGAACCCACTCATTTTGAGCCGGCCATTGTACCGCGTGGCGTGGGTGAGCATCCGCATCGCGGCTTTGAAACAGTGACAATTGTGTATGAAGGGGAAGTGGCACACCATGATTCTACTGGCAATGGCGGTGTCATCGGTCAAGGTGATGTGCAGTGGATGACGGCGGCATCAGGCATTTTGCATCAAGAGTATCATTCAGATGCGTTCACACAGTCAGGTGGCGTGTTTGATGTGGTGCAGCTGTGGGTGAATTTGCCTGCGCAATATAAAATGAGTGCACCGGGCTATCAATTGTTGACTGAAGAGCATCTTCCGGTGATTCAGCTTGATCAATATGGCAGTTATGCGCGCATCATCGCGGGTGACTATCTTGGCACAAAGGGCGCTGCCCGCACTTTTACGCCTGTGGATGTTTGGGACATCTATTTGAAGGGCAATCATGAGGTGACCATTGCAGCTCATCATGATCGCTATGTGGGGTTGGTGGTGATTAAAGGGCATGTGCGTCTTAATCATGATGCAGTGCTGAATCCATCTGACTTAGCATTATTAGACAAAGCAGGTGATTCGTTTATTTTATCAAGCGATGACGATGCCATTGTGTTGTATTTAAGTGGTGAGCCAATTGATGAACCTATTGTAGGACACGGTCCTTTTGTCATGAACACGCGTGAAGAAATTATGCAGGCATCACTTGATTACGCACAAGGACGATTTGGTAAGATCGGATAAATTAAAAGAATTTATCGACATTTAGGTTGCTAAAAGATTTATTCTGCTTATAATGCACACAAATTGCAAATCTAACCTCGTTAGGTGAGGCTCCTGTACGGAGACATGCTACTGCCCAGAAACGTCCAAAGACGCCAACGGGTTTGAACAGAAACCATCGAATTAAGGTGGTTTATAACGTAGCTAGCAGTGAAGCATGCTTCACGTCTTATGCCGTACAGTGCTAAAACTCAACGATTTGGGGGGAGAGAGCACCGTATGCGCCTTTGCGTGTATGGTTGCCCGCGTTACGGTTTTTTTAAGATCGCATGCGCCTCTATTCGTTAGAGGCGCTTTTTTTATGCGAAATTTTTTGACTGTTTTTCGGGAGGCACCCATGATTAAAACATTGAATCGTGCTCAACATGTCTGGATTCAACTCACAGCGCCAACGCCACAAGAGCTTGAGCGCATCAGCCATGACTTTTTCATTCCTTTTTCCATGCTCAACTTACATCAAAATGGCGCAAAAAGCCGCATGATTGAGCGCCATGCAGAGCTGTTTGCCTTTATGTTGCAATTGCCGATGCGCAGTCGCTTTGATGAGGTGATGCCATTTACCGTGATGAATGTTTCCGTCATTGTGATGGGCAATGTCGTGATCACCATCAGTGAATGTGAGCATCCGATTTTAACGCAGCTTGAGCAATCCTTGACAGCCCTCAGCACTGAGGGCAATGCCACGCATCTGTTGCTGCATTTATTTGAACACACCATTGGCCGCTATTTATTGGCCATCGATGAGATCAATCGCACCGTATTGACGGTGGAGCAGCAGATCGAAAAAGCCATCAGCAATCAGCACATTTTTGATCTACTCAATCACAATAAAAGCTATGGTGCATTCATTCGCGCATTGAAACACAATGGTCGCGTGTTTAAGGATTTAGCTGCCAAGCGTTTATTGCTCAGTGATCATAAAACCGATGCGATGCTGCAAGATGTGATACTTGCAACACTGCAAACCCAGAAAAAAGTGGAGATTTACAACGCGAATCTTCGAAATTTAATGGATGCCTATTCTGCGGCGATTGAGAATAATTTAAGCCTAGCGGTGCAGTATTTAACCATTTTTGTGACGATTGCTGCGATTCCGATGGCAATTGCCGGCATTTATGGCATGAATACGCCTTTACCCTTTCAAGATGAGCCTTATGCATTTGTGGCATTAGCTGGCATTGCTGCGGTGGTTGCTGCCGTTGTCATGGGCTTTTTTAAAGCCCGCCGTTATTTATAGGAGAGATGATGTTATCCATTTATCAAACCCATGCGAATGGGCAGTTATTGCCAAGTGAAACCTTAGCGCACAATAGCCTCATTCACTTGGTGAATCCCACAGAAGAAGAGATCAATGTGTTGGTCAATGAACTTCATTTGCCATTGGATTTTTTTCATAGCGTGCTTGACCGTCATGAGCGCCCACGCATTGAGCGGGACGACAATGGCACTTTGATCATTTTAAATGTACCTGTAACGGCTGCGAACGCTGAAAATTTAACGGCACCGCCTTATCATACGGTGCCCCTTGGCATCATTCATGGGCGGGATCATCTCATCATTGTGAGCCGCGAGCCATTAACCGTGGTGGATGAAGTGTTAACGGGGCAATATGGCGATTTTTATAGCCACATGAAAACGCGCATTTCATTGTTATTGTTTAAAGCGGTGTCTGAATCGTATGAAGATCATTTGGCATTGATCAATACACAAGTGAGTCAGTTGCAAAAGAAACTCAGAGCCTCGTATAAAAATACCGAGTTGTTTGCCCTGATTAATCTCAATAAAAGTTTGGTGTTTTTCTCAACGGCGTTGAGTGCAATGACCATTTTGTATCAGCGCCTGACCCTCGGCGATACATTTAAAATCCATGAGGATGAAAAGCAGCGCTTAGAGTCAATTTTGGTGGATTTAGAGCAATCAGCTGAAGTGATAGAAATGCGCCGCGAGAGTTTAAGTAACTTGATGGATGCATATGCCACCATCATTCACAATAACTTAAACGCTGTTTTAAAAATGCTGACGACGCTTGCGATCGTGATGATCATTCCCACCATGATTGGCAGCATTTTCTCCATGAACGTCGCATTGCCAGGGGAAGAAGATCCTGTATCTACCGTCATCATTGCCTCTAGCATGGTATTGATCAGTGTGATGCTGCTCATTGTCTTTTATCGAAAAAAATATTTACGCATGTAAGGGGACATCATGACATTTATGAACCATTTTTCCTTGGTGGCGCCAACCATCGCAGAGCAACACGAGATGACAGAACGTTTTAATTTACCAGCATATTTTATGCATGAAGCCACAGACATCAATGCACGCCCTAAACTTGAGCAAGAGGGCGGACATCAATTGTTGGTGATTCATCTGCCTTATGTGGATCAACAGGTGACAGACAGCTCAATGGATGTGAAATATCGCACTCTGCCTTTTAGCATGATTCTTACGGGCGATACGTTAATCACTGTGTGCAGTGAAAAGACGGCTTTGAGCTTTGATCATCGCACCCATATCGCCAATATTTTGGGCATTTTGCATCAAACAGCAGTGGATTACATTCAATTGACGCAGCAGATTGAGGCGGAGATCACAGCGGCGGAAGATGAATTGTCGCGCTCTTATCGCAATCCTGAGTTGTATCGCTTGTTGTATCTCAATGAGAGTTTGCTCTACATGGCAACGGCACTCAAACAGATGCGTTGTATGATGCGTAAATTGGAAAAGGGATTGTGGTTGTTGCACAAAGAGGATCATGCCATTTTTATGGATGCTTCGGTTGAATTAGATCAAGCCTATGCCATTACGGAAATCAATCAGCTCAATGCCAATAACGTGATGGATGCATATGGCAACATCATCCAAAATCACGTGAGTCATGTGGTGAAGCTTTTAACAGCCGTGACGATTGTTTTGTCCATTCCGACCCTGATTGCAAGCATCTATGGCATGAATGTGCCACTGCCTTTTCAAGAGGCGGACAATGCATTTTATGTATTGATTGCCGTGATGGTGCTCATCAGTCTTGGCGTTGCCGGATTATTCTGGCGTAAACATTACTTCTAAGGCAGTGATCCGTTATAATGAAAGCATCCGCATTGATGTGATTGTTAGGAGAAACGTATGAAAAAATTATTATGCCTAAGCAGTTTAATGTTCGCATTGTCAGTTGCCCACGCACAAGAGAGC
The DNA here is from genome assembly GCF_000375345.1 of Wohlfahrtiimonas chitiniclastica DSM 18708. Classification (GTDB taxonomy): domain Bacteria; phylum Pseudomonadota; class Gammaproteobacteria; order Cardiobacteriales; family Wohlfahrtiimonadaceae; genus Wohlfahrtiimonas; species Wohlfahrtiimonas chitiniclastica. Next base: position 262,530 of record NZ_AQXD01000002.1, read on the forward strand.
TCTTTTACAGAGGACTTTTCTAAACTCACGGATGATGTGTCAAAGTCTGTGAAAAAAGGGTGGGACAAATCAAAAGATGCCCTCAGTGACTTCTCAGATGATGCCAAAGTGCAGTTAGATAAAGCCGGCGAATCCATCAAAAGCAGTTTTGATGATTTTAAGAATAGTTATGCTGTGACAGATGCCGCGACATTACAAAAATATTTAGTGGTGGACATTCCTGCGGTTTCCCTTGAAGATGAACACTTGACGGTGACAGTGCTCTTAAAAAATAATCAAGATAAACCGGTGAAGTTTAAAGATCTGAAAAACAAAGTCGATGTGATTGTGTTAGACCAAGACAGCATTGCCTACTTTGCCACCGATGCTTCTTTACAGCACAACAATAAAATCATTGTGCCCGCAAAAGCTGCCGTGAAGGTGACCTGGCAGTTTGACAATGTCGCCACAACACCGGTGACGCTGCGTTTGATGAATGCTGATTATCCTTTACCAAAAATCAGCAGCGGTTTTTCTTTAAAAAGTTTAGGCTTATGAATCAAATCCCCAAGCATGCTTGGGGATTTTTTTGATGGGGGCACGCATGAAAACACAGTTACCAAAAGAGGTTGAAGAACAGTTAGAAGCCATCGAAAAAGATGGTGAATTATTGCCATCAGAAGCGGCCGTGCTGCATGAAACAGTGCGCTATGAGGGCATTCGTGTCTTAGAGCGCGATGGTTATGCATTGCTGCTCTCAGCATTGGCAGCAGGCTTTGCGATGGGGGCAGGGTTCATTGCCAAATCCGTCATTGCCATGCACATTGAGGATCCGAATTTAAGCTTTTTACTCAGTGGTTTTGGGTACACATTAGGCTATGTGATCATCATTTTATCGAATCAAATGCTTTTTACAGAAAACACGCTGACGGCAGTGTTGCCCTTTATGAGCCATCCTTCAAAGCGCACGTTGTATCGGATCATGCGCTTATGGGTGATTGTCTTATGTGGCAACTTATTGGGCGTTGTGGCGTTTACGCTGTCATTGATTTATCTGCCGGATTTCTCTGTGGATGTGCGTGCTCATTTGCCGGCGCTTGGGCACCACATTATGGAGAACAGTCCATATCAAATGCTGGTCAAAGGTGTGTTTGCCGGTTGGTTGATGGCGGCATTGGTATGGATGTTGCCAAACCTTGGGGACAATAAGATTTGGGGGATCATTTTCATCACCTACATCATTGCCCTTGGGGAGTTCACTCACATCATTGCCGGTTCAAGCGAGGTGTTATATTTAGTGTTTACAGGGCATGAGCACTGGAGTCACTATTTTTATCCCTTTGCCATTCCAACTTTGATTGGCAATATCTTTGGGGGCACAATTTTGTTTGGCTTGATCTGTCATGGTGAGATCAGAAGTGACATGCCAAACAATCGCTTCTAATAAAAAAACCTCGGGTGACCGAGGTTTTTTCATTCAATGATGATTACTGCATCAGTGCTTTGCTGGCATCTTCAATCATTACTTTAGTGGATTTCAATCCGCCACCTGATAAATACCAAACGTTTGGATCTAAATAGATGATTTTGCCATTTTTAAAGGCTTTGGTGTTTTTCACTAAATCGTTTTCCACCGTTTGTTTTGCTGTGGTGCCACCTTCGTTGATGACGGCAGTGCGATCCACCACAAAGATGTAATCAGGATCTAAGTTCATCACATATTCAAAGGAAACGCTTTGACCATGACGAGAGACTTCAATGGTTTCATCGGCAGGTTTAAAGCCTAAGACATCATGAATGAAGCCAAAGCGAGAGCCTGGGCCATAAGCGCTGATTTTGCCATCATTCGCTAAAATGATGAGGGCTTTTTCTGGCATGTTTTCAGTTTTAGCCTTCACTTTTTCGATCTCTTGATTGAGTTCAGCCAATTGTGCTTTCGCCACATCTTCTTTACCAAAGAGTTTGCCCAATGTGGTGGCATTTTCGGTTAAAGATGTCATGTAGTTTTGATCATCAATGTTGTAATTGATGGTCGGCGCGATCTCTGCAAATTGCTCATAAAGCGGCGCTTGACGAATGGCGATGATCATAAAGTCAGGTTTTGCTGCGTGAATGGCTTCAAAATCTGGCTCTTTTAACGCACCAAAGTCTAAATATTTTGGATCTTTATATTCGCTTAAGTAAGCAGGGATGTTGGCTTTTGGAATGCCTAAAACATTAACGCCAAGGGCTTCTAATGTGTCTAATGAACCAAAGTCAAACACCACAGTGCGCTGAGGATTCATGGGCACCACAGTTTCACCAGATAGATGTTTGATGGTCATGGTTTTAGCAGCTTCTGGTGCTTTCTCAGCAGATGCAGCCGGTGCATTCGTTGTGGTTTCTGTTTGAGTTTCGATGACAACGGTTTCTGTTTTAGGCTGTTCGTTACCACAAGCGGCAAGCATTAAGGCAAACGCGGAAGCTAACGCAGCTTTTTTATATGACTTCATTCATAACTCCTTACAAAGCTAGTTTTAAGTAAAATAGACGCAAATGCGTTGATCGTTGATTAACTGTATCGGAATTTCCATGTCGTAGATGTCTTTAAGGACATGGGAATCGATGATTCTCCCTGTTTCTCCCTCATGCACGAGTGCGCCGTTTTTGAGGGCTATAATGTGATCGGAATAACACGATGCGAAGTTGATGTCATGAATCACCACCACAATCGTTTTATTCTTCTCGCGCACTAATTTTTGTAGCACCTGCATGATCTCCACAGAGTGCTTCATGTCTAAGTTGTTTAAGGGTTCATCTAAAAAGATGATGTCCGTATTTTGTGCCACCACCATCGCGATGAAAGCGCATTGGCGCTGTCCGCCACTGAGTTCCGCGATGTGTTTATCCTGTAAATGGGCAAGCCCCATATATTCAATGGCTTGATCAATATAATGCTGATCCTCTGCCGTCAAGCGCCCTTTGCTGTAGGGAAAGCGCCCAAATGCCACCAATTCACGCACTGTAATGCGAAGGTTGATGTGGTTGGCTTGCTTTAAAATGGAGATTTTTTGTGCCAATTGATCGGGCTGCCATGTGTGGATTTCGCGGCCATCGATATAGATTTCACCTTGATCCGGCTTAAATAAGCGGCTCATCATGCCAAGCAATGTACTTTTACCGGCACCATTTGGGCCAATGAGGGAGGTGACTTTGCCTTCAGGAATCGTGATGGAGACATTGTCCACCACTTTGCGTTGCCCAAAGGATTTAGAAACATTATTGACCACTACCATTTTTGATTCTCCCGCAGTAATAAATACATGAAGTAAAGGCCGCCGATGAAGTTGATGATCACACTTAAAGTGGTGGAGAAGGTGAAAAAGCGTTCCACCAAAAGCTGGCCAAAGGCTAGGGCACAGATGCTCACAAGCACTGAACCGATCAAGAGGACTGAGTGTTTATAGGTTTTAAAAATCTCATAGGTGAGGTTTGCCACCAATAATCCCAAAAATGTGATGGGACCAATGAGCGCGGTGGAAACCGCCGTGAGGATTGCCACTACAATTAAGCTAGTACGCACAACTTTTGCATAATCAATGCCAAGATTCACGGCTTGATCACGCCCAAGGCTCAATACATCAAGGTATTTGATGATGGGGAAATAACCTGCCATCACCACGCCAATGATGCCCACAGACCACCACAACAGTTTGACTTGAACGTTATTAAAGCTTGCAAACATCTTGTCTTGCACGATTAAAAATTCATTGGGATCAATCAGCACCTGCATGAAGGTGGATAAGCTTTGGAACAGCGCACCTAAAATGATGCCCACCAATAATAAAAAGTAGACGGATTTACCATTTTTCAGCATCACTCTAAAGAGCAAAACAGCAAAGCCCACTAAAATGGCAATCGAGATGAAAAAGAGCCATTGATTGCCAAGGAGCGTGTAGTTTTTACTGCCCAGTAAAAAGATGAGCAAGGTTTGCACCAAAAGATAGAGCCAATCGAGCCCAATGATGCTTGGGGTCAGAATTCGATTGTGGGTCACCGTTTGGAAAATCACAGTGGAGATGGCAATCGCACTGCCAGCAACCACCATTGCCGCGATTTTAAAACCGCGTTTAGGCAGTGAATAGCTCCAGTTAGCACCGAGCTTATAAAAGAGGAAGAGCAGAATGCTCAGCAGCGTCAGACCGAGCAGAATGAATATTTTGGTGCGATGACTCATGTGTTTGCAGCCTTTTTAAAGAGTAACCAGACAAATAGGGTGCTGCCCAAAATACCAATGGTGACGCTGATGGGAATTTCGTATGGATGAATGATGATGCGCCCAACAATGTCACACACAAGCACAATGATGGCGCCCACAAGTGCTGTGTAGGGCAGCGTGATGCGCACATTGTCACCTTTATAGAGCGACACAATGTTTGGCACAATGAGCCCAATGAAGGGAATCATGCCCACTGTGAGAATGACGCATGCAGTGATCATCGCCACAATCGCCAATCCAATGTTCACCACTTGATGGTATTTGAGCCCTAAATTTTTGGCAAAATCTTCCCCTAAGCCTGCGATGGCAAATTGATTGGCATAAAGATACGCCACAATCATTAAGGGAATGGAAACATACATGAGCTCATAGCGCCCACTCATCACCATGGAAAAATCGCCAAGCAGCCATGAGGAGATGTTTTGAATGAGGTCATATTTATAGGCGATGAAAGTTGAGATTGAGCTGATGATCCCGCCAAACATTAAGCCCACTAAGGGGACAAACACCGCATCCTTATAGCGGATGTGGTTTAAAATTTTCATGAAAATAAAGGTGCCCGCTAAGGAAAAGGCAAAGGCAAGGAGCATTTTGACAATCGGGCTTGAGCTGGCAAAGAGTAAAAGTGCCACTAAAATCCCCAATTTTGCGGATTCTAACGTGCCTGCGGTGGTTGGAGAAACAAAGGCATTTTGACTCAGCTTTTGCATGATCAAACCTGCAATGCTTAGACTTGCCCCCGCGATTAAAATGGTCACCAAGCGCGGCACACGGCTCACAAAAATGGTTTGCAATTGAATCTCTGTGAGGTTCAGTGTGAGAACATCACGCACAGAGATGTTCAAGACGCCCACAAACAGTGAGATCACAGAGAGGATGATTAAAATGAGAAAAAGATGGCGTTTTCTCATGGTTAGTAATAGCCCTTCATAAATGCAATTAATGCTCGAATGATAATGATTGTATTTTACATGATATTTAACCTTTTCATAGTAAGGGCAGGAAAAATGGTGGGATTACATGTATAATGTTTGTTCAATTTTTTGTGCAGATTTCATCAATTAATTGAATTGATTGGCATTATAAGGATTTTAAATCTGCGCACTGTTTAGGCAACTGATGTAGAATGTTCGCCACTTTTATGAAAGATTAATCTATGGAAAATAAAGAGACATTCGCGCCGTGGGCCATTGGCGTGTTTTTATTGGCAGTGCTGACGGTGCAATCTGGCGCTGTATTGGCCAAAAAATTATTTGAATTGGTGGGGCCAGAAGGTGCAACCTCCATGCGTTTAGGCTTTGCAGCTTTGATGCTTTTGGTGGTGTTTCGTCCTTGGCGCATCAATTTTAAAAAAGGCAATTTAAAACACTTTTTAGTCTATGGCGTGGCACTTGGGGCGATGAACTTCTTTTTCTATCGTGCCTTAAAAGAGATTCCGATCGGCATTGCCGTTGCCATTGAATTTGTGGGGCCATTGTCTGTGGCGCTGATTTACTCGCGCCGCCCGATAGATTTTATCTGGATTTTATTGGCGGTTGTGGGGTTATTATTGCTCTTACCGATTGGTCAAGAGGTGCACAATGTGAACTTTAAAGGTGTGATTTATGCATTGATCGCAGGTTTTTGGTGGGCGGTTTATATTATTTATGGCCGCAAAGTGGGTAAAGCGTATGGCATTCCGATTGTATCGGCCGGGATGATTGTGGGTGCGTTGATTTTTGCGCCGATTGGCATCATCACAGAAGGTGCGAATTTACTCAACCCCACCATTTTAGGTTTAGGATTATTGGTGGCGTTGTTATCCTCTGCCATTCCTTTTGCGTTAGAACTCATTGCGATGACGCACATTCCTGCAAAAACTTACGGAACCCTCAGCAGTATGGAGCCTGCCGTTGGCGCAATTTTTGGCATTGTCTTTTTAAGTGAGTATCTGTTGCCCATTCAATGGATTGCCCTCAGTGCCATCATTTGTGCATCGCTTGGGGCGACTTTAACGGCGCGCGGAAAATAGTGGATATCACTTGACCAAAGGGTAGTGCAACGCTAACATATCTATGTGTTCCACTACCAAAATTTTTATGCCTGTCATATATCATATAGATAACACCTCACATTTCTTAACATCTCATTTTTTACTGCTACTTTATTAGCGTCTCTATCTACTCAGCGTTGTCAATTTTTTAATTACACATTTTAGATAGAGGAATTCTTATGAACAATAAAGCTTGGTTTTATGTCGGGCTCACAAGCGTTTTTGAGCTGATTTGGCTTTATGGATTTAATCGCGCGGATGCTCCGTGGGAATGGGCACTGGTTGTGCTGTTCATCTTTATGGACTTAAACTTTTTAGCCAAAGCGTGTCAATATTTAGCCGCCGGAACCGTGTATGCTGTATTTGCTGCAGTCGGCACCATCGGTACCATTTTAATGGACACCTTCTTATTAGAACAAACCATCTCCACCGCTATGATGGTGTGCATGGGTCTCATTTTGCTCGGCGTGCTTGGCTTGAATTTATCTGATCCTTCAGTAGATGAAGAGGAGGAAAATCATGGCTAATTACGGCACTTGGATCGGCTGGGGTTTGGTGACTTTAGCCGTGGCTGCAGAGATGGTGGGTATTTTTGGCTTAAGCTTATACACTCGCAAAAAAAATCTCATCAATCGTTTATTGTATTTTGGGGGTTTAGCGGCATCATTTGTGGCGCTCTATTACTCGTTTCATTATTTGCCGGTGAGCATTGCTTACACGGTATTGACAGGGATCGGGACGGCAGCAGCTGTTGTGATCAACATCATGTTTTTTAATGAATCTAAAGACATTAAACGCATCATCAGTTTAGCTTTCATCATCGCAGGTGTCTGCGGTTTGAAATTCTTAAGCTGATGCATAACCTCGGGCAACCGGGGTTTTTTTATGGCCTCAGTTTGTGCCATAATCAAGGCTCAATCAATAAGGAGAGATCATGGTTAAGCACATTGTGTTGGTTCGTTTTAAAAAAGAGACATCTCAAGCGGCGATTCGTGCCATTTTTGAGAAAATCCGTGCCTTAGAGTCTGTATTGCCCACCATGCAATCATTTGATTATGGTTTATATAATGGGGCAGAGGCACGTTATAAAGGTTTTGATTATGCGTTTTATATGACGTTTAACAATGCTCAAGAACGTGATGAATATTTAGTGCACCCTGAGCATGTGAAAGTTGGGACAGAACTTCGCAGCATGTTAGATCCTCAAGGCAGTGAGTCATTTTTTGCCTTTGATTATGATACGGATCTGTTGTAACCATTGACGCATTAAAAAAGCCATCCTATTGATGGCTTTTTTATTGGTTGATTTCGTTAGCCTGCCGATGGGGAGAAGTAAATGGCAGAACCAGGGCCCACAGGAATACCAAACACAAACACCCAAATACAGAACACAACGATCCATGCAGTTAAAAACACCACAGAATATGGCACCATCATGGCTAAGATTGTGCCAATGCCGGCATCTTTCTTATATTTAATCGCGAGCGCAACAATTAAACCAAAGTAGCTCATCATCGGCGTGATGATGTTCGTGGCAGAATCCCCAATGCGATAGGCCGCTTGAATGGTTTCAGGGGCATAACCTGCCAGCATCAACATTGGCACAAAGATTGGTGCTGTCACTGCCCATTGTGCGGAGGCAGAGCTCATCATTAAATTGATGAAACCACAGATCAAAATAAAGCAGATGAATAGCACCATACTATTGATTTCAATGCTTGTGATGAAGTTTGCACCATGCACCACGATGATTTGCCCAAGATTCGTCCAGTTAAAGAAGGCGATGAATTGTGCGGCAAAAAATACGATCACCAAATAGAGCCCAAGAGTGCTCATCGAGCCACTCATGGCATTGACGATGTCACGATCATTCTTAAAGCTTTTCACAATAAAGCCATACACAATGCCGGGGATGGCAAAGAAGAAGAAAATGAAGATCACAATGGATTGAAAAAACGGTGAGTTTGCGATCGCGCCAGTGGTTTGATTACGTAAAATACCATCTGCAGGCACCACCATGAATGCTACGATGATGGCTAAAATCATAAAGGTAATCCCTGCCCAAAAGAGCCCTTTTTTCTCAATGGGCGTCACTTCAGCCGATGAGGCAATCATGTTCTCTTCATCGCTCATGTCTGCGTGATTGTAAGGACCTAATTGTGGTTCAACGATTTTTTCTGTCACAAACCAGCCTAAAAAAGTCACCACAAAGGTACTGAATGCCATGAAATACCAGTTCGCTTCAGCGCCCACAATGTAGGTAGGATCAATGATGCGCGCCGCTTCTTGCGTGATGCCTGAGAGCAAAGGATCGACGGTGCCAAGTAATAAATTGGCAGAATAACCGCCCGATACGCCAGCAAATGCAGCAGCTAAACCTGCCAATGGATTGCGGCCAAGCGAATGGAAAATAACAGCGGCTAAGGGAATTAAAACAACGTAACCCAATTCACCTGCAGTATTTGACATCACACCTGCAAACACGACGGCAGCGGTTGTGAATTTAGGTGGCGCTTTTAAGACGATTAAACGCATGGCAGAGGAGAATAAACCGGCGCGATCGGCAATCCCGACACCCAGCATTGCAACCAATACAGTGCCAAGAGGCGCAAAGCTTGTGAAGTTTGTGACGACATTTGAGAGAATCTTACGGATGCCATCGGCATCGAGTAAGTTCACGGCACGAATGATGCCATCAGGCGCGCGGCCTTTTGCACCTTCAGGGCGCGGATCCGCAACGCTCAGCCCAAAGTAATCACCAATGGCTGATGCCACTAAAAGCATGGTAATGAGAATGGCAAAGAGCACCACAGGGTGGGGCAGTGCATTGCCGAGCCACTCATAAGATGAGAATTAATTTTAATGAGATTTTGTTCAATGTTTTTATAAAACAGACAAAATAAATCCCGATCAAGTCGGGATTTATCGTCATCTTTTAAAAAGGTTCACTATTTTTTTTTAAGATTGTCTAAAAAATCTTTGACGCGGTCAATGAAGCCTTTTTCTTGTGGATTGTGTTTTTCCCCAAGGGTTTCGCCAAATTGTTTGAGAATCTCTTTTTGTTCTGTGGTTAATTTCACAGGTGTTTCAATGTTCACAGTGCAGAGCAAATCGCCTTGATATTCACCGCGGATAGAACGCACACCTTTACCGCGTAAACGGAACACACGGCCGGTTTGTGTTTCTGCCGGAATCTTAAGATTCACGCGGCCATCAAGCGTTGGCACTTCAATCTCGCCGCCTAAAGATGCCGTCACAAAGCTGATCGGCACTGTGCAGTGAAGGTTTTGACCTTCGCGCTTAAAGATTGGGTGTGGACGCACATTGATTTGTACGTATAAATCCCCATTTGGCCCGCCATTAACGCCTGCTTCGCCTTTACCTTCTAAGCGAATGTTGTTGCCGGTATCAACGCCCGCTGGAATTTTAACTTCCAAAGTTTGCGTTTTGTATTCACTGCCAGAGCCGTTACATTTTTTACATGGATTTTTAATGATTTTACCGCGGCCATGACACGTTGGGCAGGGCTGCTGAACGGAGAAAAATCCTTGTGACATGCGCACTTGACCTGCACCATGACAGGTGTCACAAGTTGTGACGCTCGTGCCAGGTTCTGCGCCTGTGCCATCACAATGATCACAGGTGCTGCGAATGTTGGTTTTGATGCGGGCATTGGTACCAAAGACAGCTTCTTCTAAAGAGATGTCTAATTGATACGCCACATCCTCGCCACGATACGCGCGCGGACCTGAACTTCTACGGCCGCCACCGCTGCTACCAAAGATGTCGCCAAACATATCACCAAAGATGTCGCTAAAGTCAGCATTGCCACCTTGACCGCCAAACCCTCCAAAGCCGCCACCAAAACCACCGGCGCCACCTTGGCCATTGACAGCATCATGACCATATTGATCATACATGCGGCGTTTTTCTTCATTCGATAAAATTTCATAAGCGGCTTGCACTTCTTTAAATTGCTTTTCCGCTTCTTCTTCCTTCCCGATGTTTTTGTCAGGATGATACTTGCTCGCCATGCGACGATAGGCTTTTTTGATCTCATCTTGAGAGGCCGTTTTTGCGACGCCTAACACTTCATAATAATCGCGTTGTGCCATAATGTTTTAACTTCCTTGTGCTCAGAAACTCATCATTTTTCAATAATCAATCATTACGGAAAAATCAGGGGTTTCAGTGGTTTAAATAGCGCAATATCCCCGAAGGGATATTGCTTGAGTTTGATGTTACATCAATTATTTTTTGTCGTCTTTGACTTCTTCGAATTCAGCATCAACCACATCATCTTTTGGTTGTGCGCCTGCATCTTGAGCCCCAGCTGCGCCAGCTTCACCGGCTGCTTGTTGCTGAGCGTATGCTTTTTCAGCAATTTTGCCCGCAGCTTCTGTCAACGCTTCAGTTTTCTTCTCGATGGCTTCAAGGTTGTCACCTTTCACCGCTTCTTGAAGTTCTTTAATCGCTGATTCAACCGCAGCGCGTTCGCTTGATTCCACTTGTTCGCCTAAATCTTTCAAAGATTTTTCAGACATGTGGATCATTTGTTCCGCTGTGTTGCGTGCTGCCACCAATTCTTGGAACTTCTTATCTTCTTCTGCGTGCATTTCTGCATCTTTGATCATTTTATCAATGTCATCTTGAGATAAGCCAGAATCAGATTTAATCACGATGGATTGCTCTTTATTCGTCGCTTTATCTTTCGCAGATACGTTGATCACGCCGTTCGCATCGATGTCAAATGTCACTTCGATTTGTGGCACGCCACGTGGTGCAGGTGGAATGTCTGACAACTCAAATTGACCCAATGTTTTGTTTTGAGACGCTTGAGGGCGTTCACCTTGCAATACATGAATCGTAACAGCAGGTTGATTATCCGTTGCAGTTGAGAACACTTGGCTTGCTTTTGTTGGGATCGTCGTATTTTTCTCGATGAGTTTAGTCATCACGCCGCCCATGGTTTCAATCCCTAAAGATAATGGTGTCACGTCTAATAACAACACATCTTTAACATGACCACCTAATACGCCGCCTTGAACAGCTGCACCCGAAGCCACAGCTTCATCAGGGTTCACATCTTTACGAGGATCTTTGCCAAAGAATTCTTTCACTTTCTCTTGCACTTTAGGCATGCGCGTTTGACCGCCCACCAAAATCACTTCGTCGATTTGAGAAACTGTTAAGCCTGCATCTTTCAATGCAACTTTACAAGGTTCTAAAGTGCGATCAATCAAATCTTCTACTAAAGATTCTAATTTTGCACGCGTCAACTTGATGTTCAAGTGTTTAGGACCTGTGCTGTCTGCCGTGATGTATGGCAAGTTCACTTCCGTTTGTTGCGCTGAAGACAATTCGATTTTTGCTTTCTCGCCCGCTTCTTTTAAGCGTTGTAACGCTAAAGGATCGTTGCGTAAATCAATGCCGCTCTCTTTTTCGAATTCTTTGACTAAGTAATCGATCACAGCTGCGTCAAAGTCTTCACCACCTAAGAATGTGTCACCATTTGTGGCAAGCACTTCAAATTGTTTTTCGCCATCAACATCTGCAATTTCAATGATGGATAAGTCAAATGTACCACCACCTAAATCGTATACAGCCACTTTAGCATCTTTTTTAGAGCCTTTGTCCATGCCGTAAGCAAGGGCAGCAGCTGTTGGTTCGTTGATGATGCGCTTAACATCTAAACCTGCAATGCGACCTGCGTCGATTGTGGCTTGACGTTGTGAGTCATTGAAGTATGCAGGCACTGTGATCACAGCTTCTGTCACTTTTTCGCCTAAGAAATCTTCTGCCGTTTGTTTCATTTTCATCAATACACGAGCAGACACTTCAGGTGGCGCTAATTTTTTGCCATCTAATACGCTCACCCATGCATCGCCATTGTCAGCTTTGATGATGGAGTAAGGCACTAAACCGATGTCTTTTTGAACTTCAGGGTCACTGAATTGACGACCAATTAAACGCTTGATGGCGAATAATGTATTTTTTGGATTCGTCACAGATTGGCGTTTTGCAGGCTGACCCACTAAGATTTCACCGCTTTCAGTATAAGCGATGATGGAAGGCGTGGTGCGATCGCCTTCAGCATTCTCAATCACGCGCACTTTATCGCCATCCATTACAGCGACACAAGAGTTGGTGGTCCCTAAGTCAATACCAATAATTTTACTCATAATGATTTGCTCCTAAAAAAGATTGCTTAAATTCAGTTTTAATCTCTAACGGCTATAAAGATGGGGCGCACTTTTGGGATTTCAAGAGAAAATATAAAAATTATTTAAATCTGTTCAATTACAGCGGCGGACGGGCGCCAAACACCGCGCTGCCGACGCGAATCAACGTTGCCCCTTCTAATATGGCCCACTCTAAATCATGGCTCATGCCCATTGATAATTCTGTTGCAGATGGTGGCAATAAACCTTTCAAAATGGCCTCATCACGTAGAGATCGCAATAAGCGATAACCGTCGCGCACTGCCATTTCATCATCAGCATTGAGGCCTATGGTCATTAAGCCACGAATTTTCAAAGATGGCAAATTTGTGAAAGTTTCTAAAAATTCAAAAAGATGATGCGGATCAATTCCTTGTTTGCTCTCTTCGTTTGAGACATTCACTTGAATGAAAATCTCGCGGGTTGTGGCATGTTTGATGCATTCATCATGCAGCTTTTCTGCCAAAGATGGGCGATCCACCGACTGAATGCACTGCACATACGGGAAAATGGCTTTGACTTTATTGGTTTGCAAATGGCCAATGAAGTGCTGCTCATACGGCATGATGGCAATCGGCGCCGGGTGAATCAATGGGAATTTATCTGTCACTTCTTGGGCGCGATTTTCCCCAATTAAGCCATAACCTAAATCAATGGCGGCTTGAATGGTTTCAACGGGCTGCGTTTTGGTGGCAAGGAGCAGTTTGATCTCTTTAGGATCACGCTGTGCTGCTTGGCAAGCCGCCTCAATGCGCTCCGTAATGGTATTTAAATGATTGGCTAAGGTCATGTCACTATCCGATTTTTTTCGGGTCAATGTCTAAGGATTTAAGCTTACGATAGAGGTTTGTGCGCTCCATGCCAACTTTTTCAGCAAGTTTGGCAATATTGCCTTCGCATGATTTAAATTGCGCGAGTAAATAAGCTTTTTCAAACTGCTCACGGGCTTCACGCAGTGGTAAATCAAGCGGCAATAAATCTTCAGGGATCACATGGGTTTGGCTTTTTTTCGTGAGGATTTGATTGACCTCATCTAGGGAAACCTCCTCATTTTTACCAAGCACCAATAATTGCTGCACCACAGATTTAAGCTCTTGCACATTGCCGTGCCAAGTGTGATTGCGAAGGCGATTTTGCACCGCGATCGGGAAATGACGATATTGCAAATGCTCTTCATCCACAAAATGATGAATGTAAAAGGCAATTAAATCGGGCACATCTTCAGGATGAGCAGAGAGGGCAGGAATCTCTAACGGTAAGACATTGAGCTTATAGTACAGCGCCTCATTGAACTCTTTTTCATCCACTAAAACGGACAAATCATCACGAGAAATGGCAATGAAACGCACATTCTTAGGCAGCAAGTTTTTACCATTGACACGAAAGTAATCGGTGTTTGATAAAATGTCCGCAAGTTTCTTTTGTGCCTCTAAACTGAGCTGAGTGACATTGTCTAAAATGACAGAGCCGCCGCTGGCTTGCTCTAAAATGCCTTGTGTGACATGGCTGCCCATTTCTTTGCCAAGCAAGGTTTCTTCGATATTCTCTTCAGACAATTGCCCTAAATTGACGGTGATTAAAGGCTGCTGCGCTCTGTCTGACAACGAATGAATGTAATGGGCAAACAGATGCTTGCCTGCGCCAATGTCGCCTTCTAGGAGCACCGTGCGATTGCCAGATTCAGCAATCTGTTTCGCTTGATTGCGCAGCGCCGTCATGATTGAGCTTTTGCCCACAGGTTCAAACACAGGCTGCGGGTTAAAGTTTTGTGGCTTTGCCGATGGCTGCGTGGTTTGCTCCTTTAAAGCGCGTTTGACCACCGCCACCAATTTTGCCAATGTTAAGGGCTTTTCAAGAAAATCAAATGCGCCAAGCTTTGTGGCTTCAATGGCATGCTCAAGGGTGCCATGTCCGCTCATCATTACGACAGAAAATGGCAAGGTTTGATAACTTTGTTTCCACTCATTGAGAAGGGAAATGCCATCAATGTCAGGCATCCAAATGTCTAGGAGTACCAAATCAGGCTTGCTTTGATCGATGGCATCGCGCGCTTCTTGGCCATTACACGCCGTGCGCACGGAAAATCCTTCATCTTCCAAAATATCTTTAATGAGGTCGTTGATGTCTTCTTCATCATCGACCACTAAAATTTGTGTATCTTTAAGATCGCTCATGATTATTCACTCTCTTTTTTTGTCACTTTTTTCGCTGCCGTTTTTTTAGGCGCGGCTTTTTTGGCCGGTGCCTTTTTTGCGGTCGCTTTTTTAGGTTTCTCTTTGCCGTCTGCGTCATCTGCTTTTTTCGTAGACTTTTTCGCAGGAGCTTTTTTAGTCGTTGCTTTTTTCGGGGCGGCCTTTTTGACTGCCTTTTTCTTTGTGCGTTTAGCGGGGGCTTTTGCGAGCAACTCTTGGCACTCTTCTAACGTTAAAGCGGCAGGATTTTCGCAATCTTTTGGAATGCGGGCATTTTTCTCACCATCTGTCACATAAGGTCCCCAGCGGCCATTTAAGATTTGAATGTCATGCGCTTCAAAGGCTTTGATGAATTTTGCCGCTTCTGCTGCTTTATGTGCTGCCACAAGTTCTAATGCGCGGGGCAATTCAATGGTGTAAGGATCATCTTCTTTTAACGAGACAAACTTTTGACCATATTGAATGTAGGGGCCAAAGCGACCAATGTTAGCACGCACCGCTTCGCCTTCTTCTGTCGTGCCAAGGCTTCTTGGCAAGGTGAAAAGGGCAAGGGCTTCCTCTAATGTGATGGTGTTGATGCGCTGCTCTTTACGAAGCGAGGCAAACTTTGGTTTCTCTTCATCATCTTTATCGCCAATTTGGGCAAAGGGACCAAAGCGCCCGATGCGCACAGAGACAGGTTTACCAGATTTAGGATCAATGCCAAGTTCGCGGGCTTGAGCCACATCCGCGCGTGATACAGATTCATCTTTGGTGACACATAATTCATGAAACGGCGTCCAGAACTCTTTCATCACAGGAATCCATGCCAATTGTCCATTGGCGATCTCATCCAGTTCGCCTTCCATTTTGGCCGTGAAGTCATAATCCACATATTGTGTGAAATGCTCTGTTAAAAAGCGCGAGACAATGCGCCCAACATCCGTTGGGAAAAAACGGCGCTGATCCACGGTGACATATTCACGATTTTGCAATGTGGAAATGATGGCAGAATAGGTGGATGGGCGGCCAATGTCATGCTCTTCTAATGCTTTAACGAGTGAGGCTTCAGAGAAGCGTGGTGGCGGCTCAGTAAAATGTTGGGTGGCGATCACTTCATCAATGTGAACGGCATCGCCCACACTTAACGCAGGCAATAATTTCTCATCATCTTCCTCTTTTTTATCATCAAAGCTTTCAGTGTAAACGATGATGAAGCCGGGAAATAAGATGGTGGAACCATTGGCGCGAAATGTGTGTAATTTTGCTTGCCCTAGATCCACAGCCACCGTGTCTAAAATGGCAGAGGACATTTGGGAAGCCACCGTGCGCTTCCAGATCAATTCATATAAACGGAATTGATCTGAGGTTAAGTATTGCTTCATGTCATCAGGATGACGGAATGCAGAGGTTGGGCGAATGGCTTCATGCGCCTCTTGTGCATTTTTGGATTTGGTTTTATAAACGCGCGGCGTTTCAGGTAGATAATCATCGCCATAGCGTTTTTTAACGAGGGCTGCGATCTCTTCGACGGCTTCTTTGGCAAGGGAAACGGAGTCTGTACGCATATACGTGATCAAACCGATGGTTTCTGTGCCAATGTTGATCCCTTCATACAATGATTGGGCGGTGCGCATCGTGCGTGTTGTGGCAAAGCCAAGCTTACGCGCCGCTTCCTGTTGCATGGTTGATGTGGTAAAAGGCGCGGTGGGATTTCTGCGGCGCTGCTTCTTCTCGATGTTATAAACAGGCAACATTTGACCAAAAGTCTGGATCAAGGTGTTTTTTGCTGCCATTGCGGTTGGTTCATCGGTGAAGGAAAATTGCTCCACTTTTTGTCCATCAAATTCAGTTAAGCGACCTTTAAAAGCCACATCATTGTGCTTTAATTGTGACTCAATGGTCCAATACTCTTCAGGTTTAAAGGCTTCGATGGCATCTTCGCGCTCACAAATCATGCGAAGGGCAGGCGTTTGTACGCGCCCTGCAGACAATCCCGGGCTGATTTTTTTCCAAAGGAGCGGCGATAAATTAAAGCCCACTAAATAGTCAAGGGCGCGGCGGGCTTGCTGCGCATTGACCATGTCCATCGAGATGTCTCGCGGATGGGTGATGGCTTCTTCAATCGCGGATTTGGTGATTTCATGAAACACCACGCGCGCCACCGATTTATCTTTGAGGAGATTTTTCTCATCTAAATACTCTTTAATGTGCCAAGAGATGGCTTCACCTTCGCGATCCGGATCCGTCGCTAACAATAACGCATCAGCATCTTTTAAGGCTTTGACAATTTCATTGATGTGCTTTTGATTGCGCTCGACAATTTCATACTTCATGGCGAAATCATGATCGGGATCAACCGCACCAGTTTTAGGCACCAAATCACGGATGTGCCCAAAAGAGGCAAGCACTTTATAGTCTTTGCCTAAGTATTTATTGATCGTTTTGGCCTTTGCGGGGGATTCCACAATAACAAGAGTTTTACTCATGAATGTTAAAATTTCCTACAGTTGTCTGAATATGTTAAAAGGTTAAAGCTTAGTAGTTATTTAGAATTTTGTCATAAAGCTTTACGAAGTTTTACTAAAAATGTGGAGATAATACACTTTCATGTACTTAATGAAAACTAAATAATAAGCTACAATGTTGGCTCTAATCTTTCAAGTCATAGGATAAAAGATCATATGCGTCGTCGCGAAGAGAAACAAAAGAGATCATTTGGATGGTTGTACATCGTCATCATCGTTGTCTTCATTGGTTGGGTGATGATGGATGATTATGGTGCTGGTTTATTTGAAAATGAATCCATTGAGATCCCGATGCCATGATGAATAAACCGGGAGCAACTGGGCTCACGCGCATTCGTCATGCGTGCGGTTACTCCGTTAAGGGTTTACGGGCAGCTTTTTTAAGTGAAGCGGCCTTTCGACAAGAAGTATATGCATTGCCCATTGTGCTCGGTTTGGCGATTTGGCTTGCAAACACAGGCATTGAGTTTGCGCTCCTCTTTGGGAGTTTTGGCTTAATTTTAGTGGCAGAGCTTGTCAATTCTGCCCTTGAAGCTGTGGTGGATCGCATTGGTCCTGAGCATCATCCGCTCTCTGGACAGGCGAAGGATATAGGATCAGCCATTGTGATGGTGGCCATGATCTTGATGGCTGTGACATGGGTTGCAGTATTGGTATTTCGCTAATTGAATCAGAAATAGAAGGTAAAAGTGTTAGTACTTGGAATTGAAAGTTCGTGCGATGAAACGGGCGTTGCGCTGTATGACAGCGAAAACGGTTTGGTGGCACATCAAATTTATTCACAAATTGCGTTGCATGCGCTCTATGGTGGCGTGGTGCCAGAATTGGCATCGCGTGATCACATCCGTAAGTTGCCTTTATTGGTGAATGCTGCCCTTGAAGAGGCTGGCAAAGATTATAAAGACATCGATGGCATTGCCTTTACAGAAGGCCCGGGGCTCATTGGTGCATTGATGGTGGGCGCGTTGTATGCCCAAGGTTTAGGATATGCGTTGAATAAGCCGCTCGTGGGTGTCAATCACATGGAAGCTCATTTGCAAGCGGTGCATTTAGAAGAGGATAAGCCGGAGTATCCATTTTTAACGCTATTGGTATCGGGCGGTCATTCGCAATTGGTTTTAGTGGAGGCATTCGGCGAGTATCAAATTTTGGGTGATACGTTAGATGATGCCGTGGGTGAAGCATTTGATAAAACAGCAAAACTCATGGATTTACCGTATCCTGGTGGCGCTAAATTGGCTAAATTGGCAGAAGCGGGGGATGAAAAAGCGTACGCATTCCCACGCCCAATGTTAGACAGCGGCGATTTGCGTTTCAGTTTCAGTGGTTTAAAAACCAAAGTGGCGATGACCATTAAAGATGCCACAGAAGCTGATTACCCAAACATTGCCGCAAGCTTTCAGCGTGCGGTCATTGATACATTGACGGCAAAAGCGAAAAAAGCTGTGTTGCAAACCGGCGTTAAATCCATTGTGATTGCCGGCGGCGTGGCTGCGAATCAATTGTTGCGTCAAGAGTTGGCGCGCGTAATGGATCCGCTGGGCGTGCGTGTTTTTTATCCGCGTCCACTCTTTTGTACGGATAATGGTGCCATGGTGGCATACGTTGGCCATGAGCGCTTGGTGCGCAATCAAGGCGCCGTCAATTATGAGGTCAAACTCAAAGCCCGTTGGCCACTCTCTGATTTATCGCAAAAGGTGGAGCAACACGATGCCTAGCATGAATTGGCAACATCTACTCACGAAAGATCGTTTAGGCGTTGCCCGTTCACAGGAAGCCGCGCAGTGGTATCGCTCGGCGTTTCAAAAAGATTATGACCGCTTGATTTTCTCCGCGGCGTTTCGTCGCTTGCAGGATAAGACACAAGTTTTTCCGCTGGCGCAAACCGATTATGTGCGCACGCGTTTAACCCACAGTTTAGAGGTGAGCAGCGTTGCGCGCAGTATTGGTACATTAGTGGGGCAGCATTTGGCGGACAATGATCGCTTAGGTGATCTGTCGGCAAGCGATGTGGGCACCATATTATCTGCGGCAGCACTTGCCCATGACATCGGCAATCCGCCGTTTGGGCATGCGGGAGAAGATGGGATTGGGCAGTTCTTTGCAGATTCAGAGATTGGCATGCGCGCCTTAGCAGAGATGACGAAAGCCGAGCAAAATGATCTCCTCTATTTTGAGGGCAATGCGCAAGCCTTTCGCCTACTGACAAAATTACAAAATGTGGACAATGATGGCGGCATGCAGCTCTCATTGGCGACGTTGGCAAGCTTCATTAAGTATCCGTGTGGCAGCTTAGAGCGCAAAACTATTGATCACATTGCACTCAAAAAATTCAATTACTTTCAAGCGGAAAAGGATCTGTTCAGCAGTATCATGTCCCGTTTAGAGATGCTGCCACTCTTATATAATAAGAGTGGGGAAGCGATTGCGTGGGCGCGCCATCCGTTGGTCTATTTATTAGAAGCGGCGGATGATCTGTGTTATTCGCTTGTGGACATTGAAGATGCGTATCGTTTATCCCTCATGAGCAGCGAGGAAGTGATCGGTTTTTATGAATCGATCATTGCGCCATATGGCGGTTTTCCAAATAAGGTTAAACGCATCACGCGCGATAAAGATAAAATCGAATACCTTCGTGCTTTTGCCATGGGATTGCTGATTGATGAAGTGGTCAAAGCCTTCATTGAGCATGAAACAGAGATGCTCAATGGACAATTGACGGTGGATTTATTGAGCCTCATTCCATCGGCAAATGTATTGGCAAACATTAAGACCTATGCGTATGATCATATTTATGTCTCCCAACCTGTCTTAGAAGTGGGCATCGCCGGCCATGAAATCATAGAAGGTTTATTAAAAGCTTTTGTCGGCGCAGTCAATCAAGAATATTATGCGCGTTCCACTTCAAAATCTCGTATGTTGATGAGTTTCTTGCCCGATCAGTTTTTAGGGGCAAATCGCAAGCTCGATGCGGATCCATATTTACGGATTTTAAAAATCACCGATTTCATTTCAGGAATGACTGATCGTTATGCAGTCCACGTTTATCAAATGATTACAGGGGTGCATTTAACTACCTAAAAAAAAATAATTCAGGTAGAATAGGGCGGTCTACAGCAGTAGTCTATTGATTTTTGTCAATGTTATTAACGCTGTATGACGTAAAATATGGCGCATTGCTATATCTTTGCAGTGTGTATAGTTAGTTAATACGTGACTTTTTATTTTATTTTCGGGGGAAGTATGGGAGAAACCGTAGATATTAGGGATACCCAATACAACTATGGTGTGATTCGTAAATTTGCGATCATGACATTAGTCTGGGGGGCAATCGGCATGCTCGCGGGCGTTTGGGCCGCTTTAGAGTTGGCTTGGCCTGTGTTGAACTTTGACCAAGCATGGTTGAGTTTTGGTCGTTTGCGTCCTGTGCATACCAACATGGTGATTTTTGGTATGGGTGGTTCCGCTTTGATTGGTACCTCTTTCTATGTTGTACAACGTACATGTCAGGTGCGTTTAGCATACGGTAAACTTGCAGAATTCGTATTCTGGGGTTGGACTGTCGGCGTATTTTTAATCATGATCAGCTACCCATTAGGCTTTACACAAGGTAAAGAGTATGCTGAATTCGAATGGCCAATTGACTGGGCTGTTGCTATTGTTTGGGTGTGTTATTTCTGGGTATTCTTCAATACTTTATTGCGCCGTAAACAAGAGCACATCTATGTTGCGAACTGGTTCTACTTAGCGTTCATTTTAGCCACTGCTTTATTGCACATCTTCAATAACATCGCCATTCCAGTATTTGATGGTTTCACCATTAAATCATATAACGTATTCGCCGGTGTTCAAGATGCTATGGTTCAATGGTGGTATGGTCATAACGCGGTTGGTTTCTTCTTAACAGTTGCGTTCTTAGGTATGATGTACTACTTCGTACCAAAAGAAGTGAACCGTCCAGTTTACTCTTATCGTTTATCCATCATCCACTTCTGGGCATTGTCATTCCTTTATATGTGGGCGGGTGCGCACCATTTACACTGGACGTCATTACCTGACTGGGTGTCTTCATTGGCAGCAACATTCTCCATCATCTTATTGTTACCTTCTTGGGGCGGTATGATCAACGGTATCATGACATTGTCTGGTGCTTGGGATCAGGTTCGTACAAACCCAATCGTACGTTTCTTCATCGTTGCATTATCTTTCTACGGTATGAGTACGTTTGAAGGTCCATTGATGAGCTTGAAGTCTGTGAATGCATTGTCTCACTACACTGACTGGACTGTGGGTCACGTTCACTCAGGTGCGTTAGGTTGGGTTGCAATGATCACGTTTGGTTCTTTATACCACATGATTCCACGCGTATTTGGTGGCAGATTGTACAGCGAAAAATTGGTGTTTGCGCACTTCTGGTTAGCAACCATCGGTATCGTATTGTACGTGGCAGCTTTATGGGTTGCAGGTATCGGCCAAGGTATGATGTTACGTGGTTTCGATCCTAACTACGGTACATTGACATACAAATTTATCGAAACTGTTCAATTCATGCATGTACCTTACATCTTGCGTGCATTAGGTGGTTCTATGTTCTTATTAGGTGCTGTCATCATGATCTATAACTTCTATATGACAATCAAACAAGGCACTAGAGCGCAAGCAGATAAACACGCAGCGATTCCTGCGGCTGTTGCTCATGCTTAATAGAGGGAGAGATAAATTATGATTAGACATGAACAAATTGAAAAGAACTCCGGTTTATTGTTGGTGTTGACACTCGTCATCATCAGCATCGGTGGTTTGATTGAAATTGTGCCTTTGTTCTTCATCAATGACACCATTGAAGTTGTGAAAAAAGAAGTGACAGAGCGCACGGTCGATCCAAATACAGGTAAGCGCGTACGTGTGAAGCGTGAAGTGGATGCCATTCGTCCATACACGCCGCTTGAAATGTTAGGTCGCAATATCTATGTGAGAGAAGGTTGTTATACGTGTCACTCACAACAGATCCGTCCAATGCAAGATGAATACTTGCGTTACGGTTACTACTCATTAGCAGCTGAATCTCAGTTTGACCATCCATTCCAATGGGGTTCTAAACGTACAGGTCCAGACTTAGCGCGTGTCGGTGGTAAATTCAGTAACCGTTGGCATGTAGAACACTTGACAGATCCAAGAAGCGTTGAGCCAAAATCCATCATGCCAAGCTATCCTTGGTTGAGCAAAAACAAACTTTACTATAAAGATGTTGAAGCTCACATGAAAGCCTTACGCATCACAGGTGTGCCTTACTCTAAAACAGAGGAAGAGTACAATGCGAACGTAGAGCGTTTTGGTGAAAGCGTTGCGAAACTTCTTGTGATTGAGAATGCAACTGCAAACTTGGAAGACCAAGCGAAAACAGGCATGTTCGACACATCTAGTGACTATATCTCAGAAATGGATGCCTTGGTCGCATATTTACAAGTATTAGGTACGATGTATCAGTTTAAAGATGATGATGGTATCGAATACAGTAAATTCCGTTAATTATTAAGCGTTGGAGACATAAATAAATGATTGAGTTTTTTTCATGGTTCACGGATATGAGCAACAGTAAAACCGTTGCGGCGGTGATCTTTTTCACCGTATTTGTTGGAATAATTATTTATGTCTTCACTAATAAAGACCGCAAGGCTCGCTATGATGGCTATCGTATGATTCCTCTATTAGATGATGAGGATTTAGGCCAAGTCAATTCAGCCCGTGCTGAGGAGAAAAGGGCGCAAACTGATGCGTCTCATAGCGGACAAAATCATGTAAGTAATGATCATAAAGCTTGATGATTACTTTATTTTGAGGATTGATTTATGAGTGAAAATATCAATAAAAAACAAGAAGTAGAAACCACGGGGCACGTATGGGATGAGAACCTTCAAGAGTTCAACAACCCATTGCCAAGATGGTGGTTATTAGCCTTTTATGGCACAGTCATTTTTGCCTTGATTTACTGGGTGTTATATCCTACTTGGCCGTTACCAAACAGCTGGACAAAAGGGATTAAAACTGTAGAAGTTAAGGTTGATGGTAAAGAAGAGAAGTTACATTGGAACACCCGTACATTGTTAGCAGAACAATTACAATCTTCAACTGAAGCTAAAAACCGTGCAGATTACTACGGTAAATTGGCAGCGCTTGGTAAAATTGATGACATCGAAGCGACTGAGAATGAAGGTTTAAAAGAGTTCGCATTGCAAACAGGTGCGGTATTGTTCGGTGATAACTGTGCAACCTGTCACGGTGCGGGCGGTGAAGGTAAATTTGGTATTTATCCAAACTTAACGGACGATGCGTGGTTGTGGGGCGGTCATTACTCTCAAATCGAGCAAACCATCACTTTAGGTCGTACAGGTAACATGACGCCAGCTAAATTGACAGGTTTATCTGAAGATGAAATCAATGATGTTGCAAAATACGCATTGACATTGTCAGGTAACTACACTGCAGATGAAGCCACTGAGCGCGGTAAAGCAATCTTTGAAGGTAAAGGTACTTGCTTTACGTGTCACGGTGCAGATGGTAAAGGTTTGCCAACCATGGGTTCTGCAAACTTAACCGATCAAATCTGGGAATTGGTGCCTGTATTTGAAGCAAAAAATGATGAAGAAAAAGTGGCCATGATGGCGCACCGCATCACCATTGGTGTGACACCACAAGATGATCGCGTGATGCCAACTTGGAAAGAACGTTTAACGAAAGAACAAATCAGAGCGCTTGCGATCTATGTTCATGAATTAGGCGGCGGTCAATAACTTTTTTGGCGTGTCAAAAAAAATTGATTAATGTAAAGGACTCTTCGAAATGTTGAGTCCTTTATTTTTATTCACCCCGAAAGAGTAGTACAATGGCGGGTGGGAGTATAGAGAGTAATTCGTTAGATTTGTAAGAGGGAGGGCGTTGTGTCAGATCAACAACCAGATTCGCTTTATCAAAAGCGCATTCCAATATTTACACGAGATGTTAAGGGGACTTTTCGCCGTTTTAAATCCGCGGTTTTATACTTCGGTTTAGCGGTGTTTTATTTATTACCATGGTTGCCTTGGCCACGTGCTGCGGGCGTACCAAATCAAGCCGTTTTGTTTGACATTGCCCAAAGACGATTTTATGTTTTAGGGTTAGATGTGGACATTCAAAACATCATGTGGCTTGCCGGCGTACTGATGATTTTTGCATTCTTGCTATTTTTCATCACCAACATTGCAGGGCGCGTGTTCTGTGGTTATTTCTGTTTCCAAACCATTTGGACAGACTTTTTCATGAAGATCGAAACTTGGATTCAAGGCGGTCGTAACAAGCGCAGCAAGTTGTATGAAATGCCTTGGAACGGTGAAAAACTGATCAAAGTGGGCGGAACGTGGCTGGTGTGGTTGTTAGTTGCCATTTGGACAGGTTTTACCTTCACCGCTTACTGGGTGCCATCTTCAGAGTTACTGAAGGAAGTGATCACAGGGGATGCGCCATTTGCCGCATATGGTGCCATTTTATTCATCACCACCACAACCTTTGTGATGGCTGGCTTTGCCCGTGAACAAGTGTGTTCTTACATGTGCCCGTATGCCCGTTTCCAAGGCGTAATGTTTGATAAAGACACATTGGTGGTGGCCTATGATGAAAAACGTGGTGAAGGAGCGAAAGGCCGCGCGAAACCCACAAAAGAGCTGCGTGATTTAGAAACACGTCATGAAGCCGGTCACGGGGATTGCGTAGATTGTGATCTATGTGTGCAAGTGTGTCCTGTAGGGATTGATATTCGTGAAGGTTTAAACTATAAGTGTATCACGTGTGGCTTGTGTATTGATGCATGTAATACCATGATGACCAAAACAGGCTATCCAACGGGATTGATTCGCTATGACTCACTCAATGGTTTAGAAGGCAAGAAAACGCACTTCTTTAAACCCCGTAACATCGGTTATGGTTTGGTGATTTTAGTGGTCATTGGTGTATTGATTTGGAGCATGGTTACGAGTGCACAGATGTCTTTCTTGCTTGAAAAAACAAGAACACCTGCCTACACCGTGATGAGTAACGGCTTGATTCAAAACCGTTATATGTTAAAACTCAACAACCTCACCATGACACCAAAAATGGTGGAAGTGAAGTTAGTGGACACTAAAGATTTAGATTTAGTGGTCTCTGAGAACAACGAAACCATCGCAGCGGGCGACCGTAAAAACTGGCGTGTATTGGTGCATCAAACCGTAAAAGGCGCGCCAAGCCAGCCGATTGATGTGGAAATTTTGGTCAAAGATGATCAGGGTAAGGTGATTGAAACTCATCATCTGAACTCTAAATTTGTGACCAAGTAAACCGGCAACAACCGTGAAAAATAGAGCGCAAGCTCTATTTTTCATGTGAGATAACTTTGAAGGAGAATAGTAGAAATGAATGACGTTTTAACCGTAATGATGACCGGGATCGTCAGTGTTTTAGTGGTGACGTTACTGTTGCATCATGTGTTGCGTTTTACACGGTTACAAGCTTCTGTGATCTCAGGGTTATTGAGCATTGCCGTATTGGTGCCTTACTTAATTATGAATTGGACGGGTGGCGATGTGGCTGCCCTCTATTTCTCATGTAACATTTTAACGAGTTATGCTTACTATTTAGTGGGCAAAAAAACGAATGCTCTAAAAGGCAAAGATGGTAAGCGCACCCATTGGGTGCCGATTACTGTGTTTGGCTTTTTTGTGGTGCTCACCATTTTAGATGGTGCATTTGTCTTTATGGCAGAATCAGGTTTACGCGTGCAATATGTGGATCAAGATGGCGGCGTGAAAAGCGTCAATACGCGCTTCCCCGGTGAAGTCCCGAATGCTTATCATAAAAAAGAGGCATATTTTAATGCCCATAAAGCTAAAATGCGTGAACAAGCCGAACGTGGCTGGAAAGTGCGCTATCAATTTGAACACAATCCACCGCGCATGAATGAAGAGAACATCATGAGCTTTTTAGTGGTGGATCGTGAAGGCGTACCGATTGAGCATGCCGAAGTGTCCATCAATTTAAAACGCTTAGCAGAGCAAGAGCTCAACCGCATTGTGCCATTTACTGAAGTGGGTCAGGGCATCTATGAAGCGCCAATGATGTTTGAACGCTTAGGGCGTTGGGACTTTGAAGTGCACATTAAAAAAGGCGACGAAGTCTATCAAGATGTGAACGATAACCTCATTGAAGTGATTCCACCTGCTAAAAAGACGACTTAATCTATGTCCACACAATGTTTCCACTGTACGCAGCCGATTCATGGTGATGCCCCTTTTTATGTCACCATCAAGGATCAACCGCAGCCGATGTGTTGCTCAGGCTGTAAAGCCGTTTGTGAGATGATCCGTGATTCAGGATTATTGCATTACTATGAATTTCGTACAGAGGCTGCATTGCGCCCAGATTCCATTGGCGATTTGGTGCCAAAGGAGCTGCGTGATGAGCTCAGTTTTTATGATCATCCTGAGATTGCCAAGCAATTTGTCTCCTCGCAAACAGAAGGGGATGAAAATCTTTCGCGCTTGAGCCTCATCATTGACAACATTGTGTGTGCAGCATGTGTGTGGCTCATTGAGCATCAGATTAAGCAATTGCCAGGCGTGCGTAAGTTTGACATTAACTATTCAACGCACCGCGCATATTTAGAATTCAATCCCGATCAAGTGCAGCTCTCAAAGGTTTTGTTGGCCATTTATAATTTAGGCTATGAAGCAACGCCGTATGATGAGCAAACGCAACAGAAAAAACTTAAAGCAGAACGCCAAACCCTCTTTTTAGAGTTTGGTGTTGCCGCCATTTTCTCCATGCAAGTGATGATGTTCTCTTTTGGCCTTTACTTTGGTCATTATGATGGCATCAGTGATGGTTCGCGCCTCATTTTGCGTTGGGCAAGTTTCATTATGGCAATTCCATGCGTGACGTATTCAAGCTGGACATTTTATAAATCTGCCTATTATGATTTGAAAAATAAGCGGCTGACCATGAATGTGAACATCTCGCTGGCCATCATTTTAGGGACGCTGGCAAGCATTTGGAACACAATATTTAACGTCGGCGAAATCTATTTTGAATCGGTCACCATGTTTGGCTTTTTATTGTTAGGCGCGCGCTTAATTGAGATGAATGCTCGTCACAAAGCCTTAATGATGACGGATCACGTGTTAAAATTAAAGCCGCACATTGCAGAGCGCATGCTCAGTAATGGACAAAGTGAACTGATTGCCGTCAATCAAATCAACATTGGCGATGTATTGCGTGTTAAACCCGGCGAATCAATCCCGACCGATGGCATTTTATTGCAAGAAACTGCATGGGTGGATGAGTCATTATTAACGGGTGAAAGCTTGCCTGTCGAAAAGCAGCGCCATGATGAAGTGATTGGCGGAGCGATCAATCAAGAGCAATCCCTTTTAATGAAGGTGACAAAAGTGGGTGGCGATACCGTTTTCTCACAAATGACCTTGATGATCGAACGCGCAATGAGCGAGAAGCCAAAGTTTGTCAAACTCGCTGACCTTGTCTCGACATGGTTTGTGCTCATTTTGATTGCTGCTTGTATTGGTACATATGTGGCGTGGCTCTTTGTGGATGATGCACGCGCCTTTGAAGTGATGCTCTCTGTTTTGGTGGTTTCTTGCCCGTGTGCTTTAGCGCTTGCCACGCCTTCTGCCATCAGCACAGGCAATCAAGTGATGATTGAAAAGGGATTGATTGGCAC
This sequence comes from Wohlfahrtiimonas chitiniclastica DSM 18708, assembly GCF_000375345.1. Classification (GTDB taxonomy): domain Bacteria; phylum Pseudomonadota; class Gammaproteobacteria; order Cardiobacteriales; family Wohlfahrtiimonadaceae; genus Wohlfahrtiimonas; species Wohlfahrtiimonas chitiniclastica. The sequence goes on from NZ_AQXD01000002.1 coordinate 290,463, forward strand.
GCGCTCCGGCACGATTGAAGCTTTGTCCCAAGTGACGGACATTGTGTTTGATAAAACAGGCACCCTCACAGAAGGCAATTTGACGTTGGTGAAAACGCAGTTATTGACCGATCGCTTTTCAGAAGATCAACTGATGCTGATTGCCCGTTCATTAGAGGCCAGTTCGAATCACCCGATCGCTTCTGCCTTTAAAAAAGGGCATCGTGATGATGTGCTTTTGACTGTGACAGATGTGGATAACATCGTGGGCAAAGGTTTAGAAGGTTACATTGATGGCGTCAATTATCGCATTGGGCGCGTCGATTGGTTCAATGCCAGCCGTGATTATGATTTAGATGATGGCATTTGGATTGCACTTGGCAGCAATGAAGAGCTTTTAGCGCTCTATTGTTTAAAAGATGAATTAAAATCTGACAGCATCGCTGTGATTGAATCCTTAAAAGCAGCCGGTTATACGTTGCACATTTTAAGTGGCGACCGTACAGAAACAGTGCAGCACATGAATCAGCGTTTAGGGATTGATCATGCCCTTGGGGATCAAACGCCAGAGGATAAATTGGCGTATGTGACAGCATTGCAGCAATCTGGAAAAATTGTGGCGATGCTTGGCGATGGGATCAATGATGCGCCTGTTTTAGCCCAAGCGGATGTTTCGATTGCCATTGGTCAAGGGGCACTTTTAACCCAAGCCACGGCAGATATGATCTTGATGCACTCCACAGAATTGACGCCGCTCCTTGATGGCATAAAAGTTGCAAAACGCACTCATAAAATAATTATTCAAAATCTCGCGTGGGCTTTACTATATAATATTCTGCTATTACCTGCCGCGATGATGGGCTTTATTCTGCCTTGGATGGCAGCACTTGGGATGAGCTTAAGTTCACTGCTCGTCATCGGCAACACATTAAGAATCAGAGAAGGAGACAAAGAGTGAAAATTCTGTACTTTCTTCTGCCGCTATCATTCTTGTTATTGGTGGCCGTAGCGATTGGATTTATTTGGGCGGTGCGCTCTAAACAGTTTGATGATTTAGAAGGCCCTGCCCATCGCATTTTATTTGATGAAGATGATGATTATTATCGAATAGGTGTGGACAAAGAAGAGAAGACTTTAGAAGAGAAGGATGAAAAGAAATGAGTCAATTGAAAGCCTCTGATATCAAGAGAATTGCGACGTTGGCACAGATTGCCGTCAGTGACGATGAATTGCCGATGTTAGAAGAGAAGTTACAAAATACATTAGCGATCCTCAATCAGTTGCAAAGTGTGGATACCACGAATATCGAACCGATGAGTGACCCATTTGATCGTACACAACCTTTTAGAGACGATGTGGTGACGGAAACGAATCACCGTGATGAGTATCAAGTGGTGGCGCCAGCCGTTGAAAAAGGCTTGTATCTCGTTCCGAAAGTGATCGAATAACCCATTTATCCATCGAAAGAATTTAGGCATTATGAAAAACTATAGCATTAAAGCATTACGCGAAGCGCTAGATACTAAAGAGGTGTCAAGCGTTGAGGTGTTAGAGCACTTCAAAACAGAGATTGAAACCCATGATCAAAAGATCAACAGCTTCATCACTAAAACGTATGATCATGCCTTAGCCCAAGCGCAAAAGGCCGATGAAGCGATCGCTAAAGGTGAGCAAAAGATGCTGACGGGCATTCCGATTGCCCATAAAGATCTCTTTTGCACCAAAGGCATTAAAACAACGGCAGCCTCTAAAATGTTGGAGAACTTTGTGTCCCCATATGATGCCACTGTGGTTGAAAAGTTAGATCAAGCGGGCGTCATGGTGCTTGGTAAAGTGAACATGGATGAATTTGCCATGGGCGGCAGTAACCGCACCAGTCACTTTGGCACTGTGCATAATCCATGGAATCGTGATCATGTGGCAGGCGGCTCTTCAGGCGGTTCAGCTGCGGCAGTGAGTGCAGGGTTTGCTTTAGCGGCAACGGCGTCAGATACCGGCGGCTCAACCCGTCAGCCAGCGAGCTTTTGTAACTTAACAGGCATTAAAGCCACCTATGGCCGCATTTCGCGCTGGGGCATGATTCCCTTTGCGTGTTCATTTGACCAAGCGGGCGTGATTGCAAAAACAGCAGAAGATTGTGCCTATATGTTTGAAGCGATGGCGGGGCACGATGCGAAAGATTCCACCTCCCATCATGTGGCTGTGCCAAAATATTCAGATCTACTCAATCAATCCATTGAAGGTTTACGCATCGGGATTCCTAAAGAGTTTTTATCTAAAGATTTAGACCCTAAAATTGCCGCCGTGATTGAAAATGCATTAAAACAGTATGAAGCGATGGGCGCAACGTTAGTTGAAGTCACATTGCCAAATACCGATGTGGTGGTGCCTGTGTATTATACGATTGCGCCGGCAGAAGCCTCGAGTAACTTAGCGTGTTTTGATGGTGTGCGTTATGGCCACCGTTGTGAAAATCCACAAGATCTACAAGATTTATACATGCGTAGTCGCGCCGAAGGTTTTGGCGAAGAGGTGAAAAAACGCATCTTTATGGGAACATATGCCTTAAGTGCCAGTGCGTATGATGCTTATTATGTCAAAGCACAAAAAGTGCGCCGTCTTGTGGCAAATGATTACAACTCTGTGTTGAGTCAAGTGGATGTGATCATGGGGCCAACCTCACCTGATCTACCTTTTAGACAAGACAGCAAAGGCGGCACCAATGAGTATTTGAGTGACATCTTTACGGTGGGCGCAAACTTAGCCGGTTTACCTGCCATGTCGATTCCTGCAGGATTTGTTGAGGGATTGCCTGTGGGTTTACAGATCATTGGCCGTGCATTTGACGAAGGAAAAATCTTAAATGTGGCACATGCTTATCAAAAAGAGACGGATTGGCACACTAAATTGCCAACTTTGGATTAATTGAGCCACGCAGAATAAAGGAATTGACCATGACTTGGGAAGTTGTCATTGGATTAGAAGTACATACACAGCTTACAACGCAAACGAAGTTGTTTTCCGGTTCAAGCATTCAATATGGTGCTGAGCCTAATACGCAAGNAAGCCTCTATGATTTAGCGATGCCGGGCACATTGCCTGTGTTTAACCGCGCCGTGTTGGACAAAGCCATTTTATTGGGCTTAGCGATCAATGCACAGATTGCACCGAAAACAGTGTTTGAGCGTAAAAACTATTTTTACCCTGACTTACCGACGGGCTATCAAATCAGCCAATTGGCGTTGCCGATTGTACAAAATGGTCACTTGATGGTGACGGCGGATGATGGCAGCGAGAAAAAAATTCGCATCAACCGCGCGCATATGGAGTGTGATGCCGGTAAATCCTTGCATGATGAAGTGTACGGCATGACGGGCATTGACTTAAACCGTGCCGGCACGCCTTTACTTGAGATCGTGACGGAGCCTGACATCAACTCTGCAAAAGAGGCGATTCAGTATCTGCGTCAATTGCATCAATTGGTGACTTGGCTTGGCATTTGCGATGGCAACATGCAAGAAGGCTCTTTCCGTTGTGATGCCAACGTTTCTGTTCATAAACCGGGCACGCCTTTTGGTACGCGCGCAGAGATCAAAAACATCAACTCTTTCCGTTTCATTGAAGATGCCATCAATCATGAAGTGGCACGCCAAATTGAGATCATCGAAGCGGGCGGTGAAGTGGTGCAAGAGACGCGTTTGTATGATCCGGATAAAAATGAAACGCGCTCCATGCGTACGAAAGAAGAGGCGAACGATTATCGCTATTTCCCTGATCCGAACTTGTTGCCGATTGTGGTCACCGAAGAGATGATCGAAAAAGTGCGCGAAACATTGCCGGAATTGCCAGAAATGTTACAAGCACGCTTGATCAGTGATTATGGTTTATCTGAATATGATGCATCTGTTTTGACGCAATCGCGCGCGATGTGTGATTACTTTGGTCAAATGGTGGCCAATGGCACGGATCCAAAAATGACGGCGAACTGGTTATTAGGTGAAGTGTCGGCAACCTTGAATCAACAAGGTGTGAGCATTGATGCCTTTGTGATTTCCGCCGATCGTTTAGCTGGATTATTGACGCGCATTGCCGATAAAACCATCTCTAACTCAATTGCGAAAAAAGTGTTTGAGTTGATGCTGCAATCATCAAAAACCGCCGATGAAGTCATTGAAACTGAAGGCTTAAAACAAGTGACTGATACAGGCGCAATCGAAGGCTGGGTCAATGAAGTGATCGAGAAAAACCCGAAACAAGTGGCGCAATACAAGGGTGGACAAACCAAACTCCTTGGCTTCTTTGTGGGGCAGGTGATGAAGCTCAGTAAGGGCAAGGCCGATCCTGCCGCGATCAATGCATTGATGGCAGAAAAATTACAGTAAACAATCAAACCTAGTCATTGACTAGGTTTTTTTATAGAGGATTTCGTACAAAGGGTAAAGGGCACTCTCTTCAAGTTCAATGCGCCGTTCAACGTAGCGCAGCATCAATGCGAATTCTTTACAAAACTGTGAACCATTGATGGCATCATGTGGCATGTTGCAATATTGATGAATGAAATTTCTGAGGTTACCGCTCAATTGATTGAGGTCACGGCGAATGTATTGCACCATCTCAATTTCTTGGCTGTCATCCTCTAAAGCATCTTCAAGTGATTGAAACAAAATATGATTTTCTTTATCCACATGTCGATTTAAAAGATGCGAGAGGGACTGCATGGCCGCTTGAGTTTTTTCCCATTCTTGCTCAGAGGCTAAGTGTTCGATGATAAAACAGGTTTTGAGGATCTCTTTGTGCTCTTTAGTCAAATTTTCGATCAGATCTGGGTTATAATCATCAAAAATGGGAAGATGTTTTGTCGATGTTTGATCTGCTGAAAAAGCACGATCAGTGAGCATCGCAGGTGAAAGCTTCTCATGCGGAATGGTTTTGGTGATGAATTGTTTGAACATGGCTATTTTAGGATCATTTTAAATATCAAGCGGGCAATTGAATCATTAAACGTATATTGTAAAGACAAATGTATTGTAAAGTAAATAAATATTAACGTGTAACTATTTTTTTAAGGTGCGTCATCATATAACGGAGGATAGAAATGACCAATCGCAACACCATTTTTTATACTAAGACAGACGAATCGCCACTTTTGGCCACATACTCATTTTTACCAATTGTTCAAGCCATCGTAAAACACGCAGATGTTGATGTGCAATTGACGGACATCTCTTTAGCCGGTCGCATCATTGCATTGTTCCCAGAGCGTTTGACAGAAGAGCAACGCATTGATGATGCATTGGCGATGCTTGGTGATTTAACCAAATCCCCTGAAGCCAACATTGTGAAATTGCCGAACATCTCAGCATCCATTCCACAATTAAAGCGTGCGATCAAAGAGCTTCAAGCTAAAGGCTACAATGTGCCTGATTATCCTGAAGCCCCTGCCAATGATGAAGAAGCGGCGATTAAAAAAGCGTATGCAAAAGTTTTAGGTTCAGCCGTGAATCCTGTATTGCGTGAAGGTAACTCAGATCGCCGTGCGCCAGAAGCTGTGAAGGCATATGCACGCAAAAACCCACATTCCATGGGTCAATGGGTGAAAGATTCTAAAACAGATGTAGTGAGCATGACAGAAGGCGACTTCTATGGCTCAGAAAAAGCTGTGACGATTGATGCCGCAACTGAATACAGCATCGTATTTGAAAATACTGCGGGTGAAACCAAAGTGCTTAAAGATTTTTCACCGCTTCAAGCGGGTGAAATCATCGATTCATCTGTGATGAATGTGAACAAACTCAAAGCTTTTGCGAAAGATGCCATTGCGCGTGCGAAAGCAGAAGGTGTATTGTTGTCTGCCCACTTAAAAGCCACGATGATGAAAGTGTCTGATCCCATCATTTTTGGTGCATTGATCGAAGTGTATTTTGAAGAATTATTTGCAAAATATGCCGAAGAATTCAAAGCGCTTGGCATCACAGCACGCAACGGTTTAGGTGATTTGACACAAAAAATCGCAGGTCACGCCAAAGAAGCTCAAATCAAAGCGGACATCCAAGCGATCATTGATGCATCGGCTGATTTAGCGATGGTGAACTCTGATCTTGGCATCACAAACTTCCATGTGCCATCCGATGTGATCGTCGATGCTTCCATGCCAGCGATGATCCGTTCAGGCGGTAAAATGTGGGATAAAAATGGTCAGCAAGCTGATACCATTGCGATGATTCCTGATCGTTGCTATGCATCCATTTACAAAGTGACGGTGGATGATTGTAAAGAGAACGGTGCATTAGATCCAACCACAATGGGCACTGTGCCAAACGTGGGCTTGATGGCGCAAAAAGCACAAGAATATGGTTCGCACGATAAAACATTTGAAATGGCTGACAATGGCACTGTGAAAGTGATCAATCAAGCGGGCGATGTTTTGATGAGCCAATCGGTTGAAGCCGGTGATATTTTCCGCATGTGCCAAGTGAAAGATGCACCGATCCAAGATTGGGTGAAATTAGCCGTGACGCGTGCGCGTTTATCTGGCATGCCTGCAATCTTCTGGTTGGATGAAAATCGTGCCCATGATCGTGAACTCATCAAAAAAGTGGAAACATATTTGAAAGATCACGATACTAACGGTTTAGACATCACGATTTTATCCCCTGAAAAAGCCACGAAAAGAACGTTGGAATTGATCCGTGCGGGTAAAGATGTGATCTCTGTGACGGGTAACGTATTGCGCGACTATTTAACAGATTTATTCCCAATTTTAGAGTTGGGCACATCTGCGAAGATGTTATCGATCGTACCTTTAATGCAAGGCGGCGGTTTATTTGAAACAGGCGCGGGCGGTTCTGCCCCTAAATTGGTGGAAGATTATTTGGCCAAAGGTCACTTACGTTGGGATTCACTCGGTGAATTCATGGCGTTGGCAGAATCTTTGCATCATTTAGCGCGCACGAATGACAATCAACGTGCTGCTGTGATCGCAAAAGCCTTAGAAGCTGCAAATGCTGAATACTTAGTGGAAAATAAATCCCCACAATCACGCCCTGGTCAATTAGACACGCGTGGCTCTCATTTCTACTTGACTTTATATTGGGCTAAAGCATTGGCGAACCAAGATGAAGATCCTGAATTGAAAGCAGTATTCACAGAGTTCTACAACAATTTAGCTACAAATGAAGCAAAAATTGTGAAAGAATTGATCGATGCACAAACGCCAAATCAAGAGATTGAAGGTTATTACTTGCCAACAGATAAAGCATTGAATTCCTTGATGCGCCCAAGTATTACCTTAAATCAATATGTTACAAGCTTATAATTTATAAAAATTTAAGGTAGAATGTCTGCCGCCGCCACTATGCTATGAAAATGGCGTAGTGGCTTTTTATTTATTGGAGGTACATTTTGGAAGCTGCGAAAACTATAACAGAAATCCCAGTGGATATTTATAACACCTTGCTTTGTGCAAGTTTAGTGTTGTTATTGGGGAGTTTTTTAACGAAGCGTTTAGCGATCTTCAATCGTTTAACCCTTCCATCGCCTGTTGTAGGTGGTTTGTTAGCCGCACTGGCGTTGTTTGCTTTGAGAAGTTTTCAGGGCATTCAGATCAACTTTGACCAAAGTTTGAAAGATCCTTTAATGCTCATGTTCTTTGCGAGCATCGGTTTGAACGCAAACATCAAGCAATTGATGGCGGGCGGCAAAATGATCGCGATCTTCTTAATTGGCGTGGTGGGTTTATTGATCATCCAAAATGCTGTGGGTGTGGGTTTAGCAACAGCATTGGATCAAAATCCATTATTAGGCTTATTGGCAGGCTCCATCACTTTATCAGGTGGTCATGGTACGGGCGCTGCTTGGGGTGCAACCTTTGCTGAAAAATATGGCTTTACCTCCGCCACTGAAATTGCGATGGCTTGTGCAACCTTTGGTTTGGTGTTAGGTGGATTGATCGGTGGGCCAATTGCCCGTTTCCTCATTAATCGTAAACCGGATCAAGTGGAAATTGACCCAACGGCCAGTGCAGACAGCTTAACAGCATTTGATCGTCCAACGATTCGCCGTGCAATCACAGCCTCTTCCATGTTAGAAACCATCGCAATGCTGGCCATCTGTTTGAGCGTCGGGACTGCAATTGCTGGCTACTTAAAAGGCACCGCTGTCGAATTGCCAACATTTGTGTGCGTATTGTTCGTGGGTGTGATCATCAGCAACGTTGTGAACTTTGTGCCAAGCTATCAAATCTTTGAACGCGCGGTGTCCATCGCAGGTAACGTCTGTTTATCCCTCTTCTTAGCCATGGCATTGATGAGCTTGAAATTGTGGGATTTGGCAACATTAGCGGTGCCAATGTTGGTGATCCTCACTGTACAAACGGTGGTGATGGCCATGTATGCGATTTTCATCACTTACCGCTTAATGGGTCGTGACTATACTGCGGCAGTATTGTCTGCCGGTCACTGTGGCTTTGGTATGGGGGCAACGCCAACTGCGATTGCAAACATGCAAGTGGTGACAGAAAAATATGGTCCTGCACCGGTTGCCTTCATCGTGGTACCAATGGTGGGCGCATTCTTCATCGATCTTGTGAACGTGATTGTGATTCAAGGTTTCTTGAAATTGCCAATGTTCACCAGTATGTTGACGGCGGTACCAACACCATAACTGTGTCAATTCATTGACTTTGAGCCATTGAGGGGAACTTCAATGGCTTTTTTTATGGAGATTGCTATACTATGCAAACGCTAATGAGCAGAGGTTCTAGCGCAACCCTCTATAAAAAACTAAGGAGATCATTGTGAATAAAGATCGTGCGATCGTCGTCTTCAGTGGCGGTCAGGACAGTACAACCTGTCTATTTTGGGCACAAAAACAATTCAAAGAAGTCATTGCCTTGACTTTCGATTACGGACAAAGACACAGCAACGAAGTTCAGCATGCAAAAGCGATTGCAAACACGCTTGGAGTCGAATGGTTATCCATTGAGTTGGATCTGTTTCAAAAACTCACCAAAAATGCTTTAACATCGCCAGATGTTGCCATTGAAATGGCAGAAGGTGAATTGCCTTCAACATTCGTGCCTGGTCGTAATCATCTATTTTTCTCCATTGCAGCGATGGTGGCTTATCAAAAGGATGCCAAACACATTGTGGTGGGCGTCAGTGAAACTGATTTCAGTGGTTATCCGGATTGTCGGGATCAGTTTGTTAAATCACTCAATGTTACGTTAGATTTAGCCATGGAAGCGCCCTTTGAAATTCATACGCCATTAATGTGGCGCGATAAAGCAGCTGTTTGGGCTTTATCAGATGAATTAGGGGCGTTTGAATTTGTCAGAGATCATACGCTCACATGCTATGAAGGCATTCCGGCAGCGGGCTGCGGAAAATGTCCGGCCTGTGTTTTGCGTCAAAATGGATTAGAGACTTATTTGGCCGAAAAAGCAAAAGGGGAGGCATAATGCTACAGCAATTTTACCCGACCGTGACGCATGCCTTTCGTTATGAGCTCAATAAAGACATGCACTTTGCCGCTGCCCATTTCATTCCCAATGAATCTGCGGGTGTGTGTCAGCGCGTGCATGGCCACACCTATTTTGCCAATGTCACCATTGCGGGTGATCAATTGGATGAATGCGGATTTTTGGTGAATTTTCAAACCCTCAAACATTTGGTGCATGGTGAATATGATCATACGTTATTGAATGATCATGCGGATTTTAACAGCGCGCCGCCGTCTACAGAAATTGTGGCAGAGTGCATTTGGCGCCGCATTCAGGATCATTTGAATCAGTTAGACAATCAGCCGCGCTGCGTTCAGATTTTGGTGCGAGAAACGCCCACCACTTATGTGCGTTATTTGCCACGTGCGGAGGATTTTGCATGAATTTTCCCGTCTTGGAAATCTTTGGCCCAACAGTGCAGGGTGAAGGGATGGTCATTGGGCGCAAAACTTGCTTCATTCGCCTAGCGGCATGTGATTATCAATGCGTATGGTGTGATTCTAAATTCACGTGGGATGGTTCTATGAAACCGGATGTGATGACAATTCCCATGATCATTGAGGCTGTCAATCAATTGCATGAGGATCAAGTGGATCACGTCACCATCAGCGGTGGCAATCCTGCTTTGTATAAAGGGCTTGATCAATTGGTACTGGCATTGAATGATGCAGGTTATCAAACGGCGATTGAGACGCAAGGTTCCCATTGGAATGAGGGGCTTAAGTTTATTGATGAAGTGACGATTTCCCCAAAGCCACCGTCAAGTGGCATGAATACAGATTTTAAAGTGCTCGATCAGATGATTGCGGAGCTTGAAGGGCGCAATGTGTCCCTGAAAGTGGTGGTGTTTGATCGCATGGATTTACTCTATGCAGAGATGATCCATCAGCGTTATCTGCATGTCCCGATGTTTGTCCAAGCGGGCAATGATCAAACATTGGAGGCAGATGAAGCAAATACATCGCTCCATTTACTCAAGCGCTATGCGGTGCTTGTGGATGAAGTGATGCGTTCGACTGTGCTTAAAAATGTGCGCGTGCTGCCGCAAATGCATGCGCTGCTTTGGGGCAATCGCCGCGGCGTTTAGTTTGTACAGCAAATAAAAAAGGCGCATGGCGCGCCTTTTTTGTTGGAAGATTTCTTAGAGTGAATAGTACAACTCAAATTCCGCAGGATGTGGAATGCGGTTCACATATTCGTACTCTTTTGTTTTGAGCGCAATGTACGCATCAATGAAATCATCACTGAAAACATTGCCTTGTTTTAAGAAAGCACGATCTGCATCTAAGGCTTTGATGGCTTCTTCTAAGCTAAAGCACACTTGTGGGATGTCTTGCAATTGCTCTTTTGGCAAATCATACAAATCTTTATCCATCGCTTCACCTGGGTGAATTTTGTTTTGAATGCCATCTAAACCCGCCATCAATAACGCTGCAAATGCTAAGTAAGGGTTGGCAGTGGAATCCGGGAAGCGCACTTCAATGCGGCGTGCTTTCGGGTTATTGATGTATGGAATGCGGATGGAAGCAGAGCGGTTTTTTGCTGAATAAGCCAACATCACAGGTGCTTCAAAATGAGGCACTAAACGCTTATAGCTGTTCGTTGATGGGTTGGTGAAGGCATTGAGCGCATGAGCATGCTTAATCACGCCGCCAATGAAGTAAAGGGCAGTGTCTGACAATCCCGCGTAGTTTTCACCGGTAAAGAGGTTTTTACCATCTTTCATCAAAGAGATGTGGACATGCATGCCAGAGCCACTGGTATTGTGCAAAGGTTTTGGCATGAATGTGGCGGTTTTACCATATTGGTGCGCCGTATTTTTGATGGCATATTTGAGCAATTGCGTTTCATCGGCTTTGGCCACCAAGGTATTGAATTTGACACCAATTTCAGATTGGCCTGCGCTTGCCACTTCGTGATGATGTACTTCTGTTTCAATGCCTAGGGCTTCGATCATTTCGCACATTTCTGCACGCAATTCATGTAAGCGATCAATCGGGGCAATCGGAGAATAACCACCTTGGACGCCATTTCTGTGGGCAAGGTTATTTTCCATTAAATCTGAGTTCCATGAAGCTTCTTCAGCATCAACTGTGTAACCCACATTGCCCATTTCTGTGCTGTAGGACACATTGTCAAAAATGAAGAATTCGTTTTCTGGCCCTAAAAATGCATCATCCGCAATGCCTGTGGACACCAAGTAATTTTGCGCCAATTTTGCAATGGAGCGTGGATCTCTTGGGTAATGCTGCAATGTGGAAGGTTCCACGATGTCACAATGGATCATCAATGTTTTGTGATTATAAAAAGGATCAAGGCGTGCAGTTTTAGGATCTGGCATCAAAATCATGTCAGAATCTTCAACGCCTTTCCAACCCTTGAAGCTTGATCCATCGAACATTTTGCCTTCTTCAAAGAAATCTTCATTGATCTGGCGTGCCGGCACGGTTAAATGATGTTCTAACCCTTTGATATCCGTAAAGCGTAAATCAACGTATTTCACCTCTTCATCTTGAATGAAGGATAATATGGAAGAAGCAGTAAACTCAGACATGATAAGCATCCTTTTAAGAGCGCAGAAAGAATTAATTGTAATCAAATTGCGAAGGGTCCGCCAAATATTTCTTCAGCCTTTTCGCAACTTTTCAAATGGGCATCATTGCATCATCGCAAAGAGGGCTAAAAATCCATTTAAAGCACCAATGCCCACCGCAAGGCTAATGAACACATTGCCAAAGCGGATATATGATAGCAAAACTAAGACTAAGGCGAGGGCTTCTGAGAAAATTTTAAAAAGATCAGGATTTGGACTAAAGGCATCTAAACTGCTGAGGATTAAAATGGTCATCACCGCCATCGGCAAGGCAAAGTTTAATGCCACAAGCCAGCGTTGCCTTAATAATCGCTGGGGCACTAAGATTGGAAAGGCGCGCTGAATGAGGGTGATCGCGCCCATCACTAAAATGCCAATCAGTAACAATGGAATCGGTAACATTTAAGCCTCCACTTTCTGTTTTTGTTGCATGACATAATGGAGCAAAATGCCTGCAATGGTGATCACAAGCGCGATGATCAATAATGCTTTTGGAAAGAGCACATAAGCGATCAAAAAGGCAGGCAATGCAATCAACATAGGATAAAGGACTTTTTTCTGCTTCCATTGCTCGTACCACAAAATGACAAATAGGCAGGTGAGGGCAAATTCCAAATTCGGAATCCATTGCCCAAGTTTATGACCGGCAATGACGCCTAAAATGGTTCCCGTGATCCAATAACTGTGCACGCAGGTGGCAATTTTCAAAAAGAGGGATTTTTGTTTTTCCTTTGGCAAGGTTGTCATCAATGAAAATGCTTCATCGGTGAGGCAAAAGAGGCAATAGGTGCGCTTGAGTTTTGATTCAGGCAATGCATCCATTAAAGGCAGCGCATAAAAAATGTGGCGAAGGTTAATGGCAAATGTGTTGATGGCTAAATCTAACACCGATGCGCCCATGGCAACGGGCTGAATTGCGGCATATTGAGCCGCACCTGAAAAGACAGTGATGCTGATGAAAATTGAGATCCATGCGGGAATGTCCGCGGCGCTTGATAATACGCCAAAAGCCATGGCCGCAGGAATGTAACCCATTGCAACAGGCGTTGAGACTTTCAGTGCCTCTTTCCATGTGGAGCGTTCCATAATATCCTCGTTTATCAGTGGTTAAGTTTATAGTTATGTTCAATTGATGCGCATGATTCTATAAGAGATTTTTCGGGTTGTATAGCGCATTAGTAAACGCTTAACGGGAGATTTATATATAGGTATTAATTTTTAAATAATATGTTAATATAAAAATTATATAAAATAATTATTCACATTCTATCAGCGAGGTTGGCAAAAATGGTTAAAGATCATCAAGTAACGCCTGGCGCATCTACAGGTAAAATGGGTATTTTAACACTGGCTGTGATGAACATTACGGCTGTAGTGAGTCTCAGATTTTTACCCTCTGAAGCAATGTATGGTTTGAGTTCAATTTTCTATTTTGCCTTTGCGGCGATTGTCTTTTTAGTGCCTGTTTCGTTGGTGGCAGCAGAATTAGCGACAACATATCCTCAGCGTGGGGGCGTATTTCGTTGGGTGAGTGAAGCCTTTGGACCACGGATTGGTTTTTTAGCCATGGCGATGGTGTGGATTGAAGTGATTCCTTATTTTCCAACGGTGCTCACATTTGGTGCTGTATCGGTGGCATTTATTGATCCACAGGTGGGTGTTGCAGAGTCAATTGCGGCGAATAAATTCTACATCATGTTCTTTGTGCTTGCGGTGTATTGGGGATCCGTATTAATTGCTCTCAATGGCGTTGGCATCTTTGCACGTGTTTCAAAATGGTGCGGCATCATTGGCACGATCGTGCCTGCCATCATCATTACGATTTTAGGTTTCTCTTACTTTTTTTTCAGTGGTCATCAGCCTTTGATTGAAATGTCATGGGGTGCTTTGATCCCTGATTTTTCGCATTTCAGTAATGTTGTACTTGCAGCGAGTATTTTCTTAGCATACGCAGGGATGGAGATGAATGCGGTGCACATTAATGAGCTGGATAATCCCACGAAAAAATATCCCATTGCCATTGCGATTGCCTCATTGGGCACAGTGGCGATTTTCTTACTCAGCACGCTTGGCATTGCTTTTATCATCCCAAGTAAAGACATCAACTTAACGCAAAGTTTATTAATGGCGTATGACTTATTGTTTGCTTGGATCAATGCACAGTGGTTAGGCTCAGTAGTTGCGATTATGTTGGCAATTGGCGTATTAGGTGGCGTTGTGACATGGATTGCAGGACCAAATACAGGGATGCTCGCCATTGCCAAAGCAGGTTACTTGCCTCGTTGGTTCCAAAAAACCAATCGTCACGGCATGGGGGTGAATTTGATTTTAACGCAAGGCGTGATTGTCACAATTCTAGCCATCACTTTTGTGATCATGCCTTCTGTACAAGCAGCCTTCCAGATTTTGTCCCAATTGACGGTATTGCTTTATTTAGTGATGTACATCTTAATGTTTGCCGGGGCGATGTATTTGCGTCATAGCCAACCAACAATTAAGCGCCCGTATAAAGTGCCAGGCATGTATTTTTGGGCAGGATTGGGATTAGTGGGGGCATTGACAGCTTTTAGTTTAAGCTTCATTCCACCCTCTCAAATTGCTATTGGCAGCCCTACAGCCTACTTCTTATATTTGATTATATTGGTTGTCATCTTTGTCTCCATTCCGCTCATCATTTATGCTTGTCGTAAACCTGAATGGAAAGATCCCAATTCTGATTTTGAGCCCTTTACTTGGGAAAAAGGAGGGCAGTTATAATGGATCACTTACAAAATATTTTAGAAAATGCTTTTGAGCAATTTCATGGCGCAGAAGGTGGTCATAATGCAGATTACATCCCATTTTTAAACAATATTCCCAGTGAGCTTTGTGCACTTGCCGTTGTGGACGTGAAGGGCAATACTTGGCAATTAGGCGATGATGAATATCGCTTTGCCATAGAATCCATTTCTAAAGTGTGTACGCTGGCATTAGCGATGGCACAAAAAGGTCCTGAGGTGGTCAAAGATAAGATTGGTGCGAGTCCAACAGGCATGCCTTTTAATTCTGTCTTAGCGTTAGAGCTGCATGGTGGAAAGCCTCTCTCGCCTTTAGTGAATGCAGGTGCAATGTCTACAGTGAGTTTATTAACGGCGGCAGATCGCGAAGCACGCTGGCAAGCCATTTTAACCATGCAACAAAAAATGGGTTCGCACCAAATTGCTTTATCCGATGAGCTTAATACATCCGAGCAAAGCACCAATGCTCATAATAAAGGGATTGCGTGGTTGTTGTATTCAGCGGGCTATCTTTACAGTGATCCGATGGAGGCTTGTGATGTTTATACACGCCAATGTTCCACATTGTTAAATGTTGTTGAGCTTGCAACGATGGGCGCAACTTTGGCCAATGGAGGGCAAAATCCCATCACAGGTGAGCAGGTTTTAAATCCTGAGCACACGCCTTATATTTTGGCAGAAATGATGATGGAAGGCATGTATGACAGTTCTGGTGAATGGGCTTATAGTGTGGGTTTGCCTTCGAAAAGTGGCGTTGGCGGCGGCATTGTCAGCGTTGTGCCGGGTGTGATGGCGATTGCTGCATTTTCACCACAATTAGATGAGATGGGCAACAGTGTTCGTGGACAAAAGATGATTGCACAGGTTGCCAATGCTTTGAATTTTAATCTATTTAAAGCATGACATGACAAGGATAAAAAGGCTGCTGAGGCAGCCTTTTTCTATGGAGTATTAAAACTTCATCACTGTGATGTGCGGTGTTTTTGTGATGCCAAGTTCGCTTAAAATCGTGTGATAAATAGCATCTGTTCCACTGGTATAAATGTTCAGTGTACCTTCAGAAGTTTGTGGATTGAGTAGATTGTGTTGCTTTAAATAATCTGCCACCGCCGCTGCTTGATCATGCGCAGGATTGATGAATTGCACTTGGGACGCGGCATTCTTAAAGAGAGATTGCACAATCGGATAATGGGTACAGCCTAAGATGATATCTTTCAAATTCGGGTGCTTAGACAAAAGATTATGCACATGATGCTTGACATCCTCTTTAATGGCAGGCGCATCTAAATCTCCTTGTTCAATGAGATGGGCTAAATTTTCACTGGGTTCACCATAGACGGGCATATCCGGCTTTGTTTCATGGATTAATGCATCATAGCAACCTGTTTTAATGGTAAAGGCAGTGGCAATGACGCCCACATCTTGATACGGTTGCTTGAGTACATCTTCAACTGCAGGTTTAATCACTGAGATGACAGGAAAAGGATAATGCTTTTCATAGCCTTCATAAGTTTTTGAAAGAAAAGTCGAGGAGATGGTGTTACATGCCACCGCTACTAATTTAACCTCTTGATTTTGTAGAAAGTCAAACATCTTTTTTGTCAATGCAATGATCTCATCGCCTGAGCGATTGCCATAAGGTGCATTGCCATTATCACCGCAATAGATGATATTTTCATGGGGCAGTAACTTGATGATTTCTTTCGCAGATGTGAGTCCGCCAACGCCAGAATCAATAACAGCAATGGGTAAATTTTGCATATTTTCCATAATTATCAATCCTATTTTAAATGAGGAATTTATATATTATATTAATAAAATGTAATTATAAATATTTAAAGTGATTATGTAAGCATTGGCAACTGAGCAAGATGTCTGTTACTCTTTGTGGTTCCGTTTTTTTGAGTGGTTGATTCATCATGATGTTGCTTAACTTGCTGTGGATTTTAGCGCCGTTATTCATTGGCTTTTTTACGGTTGTGCGCTCGAAAACACTTTTGAAGCTGATTGACCACAGCTTAATGATCCTGATCTATTTGATTCTTTTTGTGATGGGGTTAAGCTTGGCCACGATGGAAAACCTCAACAGCGAGCTTGGTAATATTCTTTGGCAAACGGCGATTTACATCGTTTGCATTTTGGGGATGAATCTTCTGTTTTGCATCTATTTAGATCGTGCCTTGCCTGTCACAACACAAAAGGCCGCCGATTATCAAACCTCGACTTGGGGGCTTGTGTGGAATGCCGCAAAGCTCCTTGGCGCAATTGTGGCAGGGATTTTTGTGGGGCAAGGAATTTTAGCCCTCAATATGTTGGCGATGCATGACTTTAAAGTGATCAACGATGTGCTCGGGCAGGGCGCTTTGATGCTGTTGTTATTGTTTGTGGGCATACAGCTTCGCAGCAATGGCATTGGTTTAAAGGCGGTTTTCCTCAATCGTTATGGTTTGATTTTGAGTGTGGCGGTGATCATCTCTTCTTTTGTGGGCGGCATCATCGCCGCATGGTTCAATGGTCGCCCAGTGCTAGAAGGGCTCGCCATCAGCTCAGGCTTTGGCTGGTATTCATTGTCCGCAAGCGTGTTGCAAAAAAGTTTAGGGCCCACCGTAGGCAGCATTGCCTTTTTTAATGATCTCTTTCGTGAGTTTTTTGCTTTTGCAGTGATTCCGCTTTTAATGGCGCGTTATCCACTATCTGCAGTGGCATCGGGCGGGGCAACATCTTTAGATTTTGTGTTGCCATTAATCCAAAAAACAGGCGGCATCAAAGTGGTGCCCATCGCCATCAGCTTTGGGTTCATCATCAATTTAGTGGCGCCATTTTTCTTGGTCTTTTTTGGCAGCTTAGCGCAATAAAAAAACCTACGTTGCCGTAGGTTTTGTGTGGAATTACAGTGCAGGCGCAGCCGCAAGAGGTGCAGCCTCATCTTCTGCCTGCCAACCTTTGTAGGCCAGCGGTATAAAGGCAATGACGATGGCCAATGCCGCAATGAACCATAAGTAGTACGCAACGCCCATCGGTGTCATTTTAAGCAGTGCAATGGCAATCGCAGGTGTCAATGCACTGAAAATGGCATAAGAGATGTTGTAAGCAAAGGATAATCCGCTAAAACGAATCGCCGGTGGGAACATACGTGTGGCAATGATCGGCGGCAATGATGTACAACCTGCAAAAAAGCCCATCACTGCGTATAACGTCATCATCAATGGCACAGATGGGTTGTACATCAATGTGGTGTAAAATACGGCTGAGCTTATGATCAATCCGCCCCAAAAGAAGAGGGAGGCTTGACGCGTTTTGATGCGATCTTCCATCATGCCGCACACCACGCAGCCAATGACAATGAAAACAGCTGCCACTAACCCTGATGCGCGTGTAATGAGGGGATCCATCCCATAAATGCCTTGCAATACTTTAACAGGCGTAAATAAAATCCCAAGCATCACAGTGGTTGACAATGACCATGTGAGTAAACCCGTTAATAAGCAAGCCAAACGGTGCTTTTTCACAACGGCGACAATCGGAATCTCTTTGGACAATGCACGTTTTTTTGCCATTTCTTGGAATACAGGGGTTTCTGATAAAAAACGGCGCAAATAAACTGCCACTAAGCCCAAAATCCCGCCAATAATGAATGGAATTCTCCAAGCATAATCGGTGATGGCCGCTTTATTGTCCGCATAGATGATGTCAATGCCAAGGGAGATGGAAAAGCCTAATAAAATCCCACCGGCAATGCCACCCGTTAAAATGCCAATGCCAAGCCCGTAATGTTTTTTTGGGGCATGTTCAGCAATGAACACCCAAGCGCCTGGCATTTCACCACCAATGGCAGCGCCTTGTAACACGCGAAAGAGGATCAATAAGATGGGGGCAAAGATGCCAATGGTTTCATATGTGGGCATGATGCCAATGCATAATGTCGGGATGGCCATCATAAAAATGCTGAGGGTGAACATTTTTTTGCGTCCTAAAGTGTCGCCAAAGTGCGCCATCACAACGCCGCCAATCGGGCGCGCTAAGTAACCGGCAGCAAAGCCGCCCCATGCGAAAATGTCACCCCAAAAGCCTGCGGCAAGGTCGGCAGGTAAAAATAGGGGTTTGACCACCGTTTCAATGTAAAGCGCATAGATGACAAAGTCGTAAAATTCTAAGGTTCCGCCTAATGCAGAAAGTGAGAGGGTTTTCTTATCCTCTTTTGTCAAAGGCTGACGCCTTGATGTGGGCTGAGCGATTTCACTCATGGGTGACTCCTTTTTTGATGATTTTTATAGTGGTGGTAATAAAAAACCCGCCATTTGGCGGGTTTCGGGAAAATTGTGTGGTTTTATTTCTGCATCACAAAAAAGCTCCGAGTCCCGCAGGGCTTGAAGTAATAGAAATAAAAGAAATAAACCAGTGCAATCATTTTGTTCATGTCATCTTTTGTACAATTGTTCTGAAATAATTGCAAGCCTCTTCATAAAAATGATGAAAATAAATTGACAAAATAGCAAACTGTACTATCATGGTAGTACAGTTTGGATTGGGAGTTTCGAGTATGAAAAATGAAGATTATAAAGCCTTATGTGACGCATTATTGACGATAGAGGATGCAGAAAGCATGAACGCTTTTTTACGTGATCTTTGTACGCCCAATGAATATGCCGCATTTGTGGAGCGCTGGCGTGTGTGTCGCTTGTTGGCAAAAGAGCAATACTCATACCGTGAAATTCATGCCCTCACTGGGGCAAGTTTGACCACAATTGGGCGTGTTGCACGCTTCTTAAAAGATGAAAATAACAATGGTTACACCGCCGTTTTGGCAAAGATTGATCAGGCATAATTAAACATCAGGAGTATGGAATGAAAAAGACAGTATTGGCAGCAGCGCTTGGTATGGTGACTTTATTCGGTGCATCATATGCTGAGATGAAAAAAGTTTATGTGAATCAAATTGTCGAGCACCCGGCATTAGATCAAACGGCGCGTGGCATTAAAGATGGTTTAGAAAAACGTGGCTATAAAGCAGGTGAAAACTTAGATTATCGCGTGGAATCTGCGCAAGGCAACATTGCCTTAGCCAGCCAAATTTCCTCTAAATTTGTGAGCCAAAAAGCAGATGTGACGGTGGGCATTGGCACAACGTCAGCCCAAAGCCTCGTTAAAGCTGCCAATGAAGGGAAAACCAAAATGATTTTCTCCTCCATTACTGATCCATTAACAGCAAGTTTAGTGACCAAATTATCAGGCTCAAACAGCAATGTGACGGGCATGTCCAACAAAGTGGATGTGGTGCCACAGTTTGAATTGTTTAAAGAGTTATTGCCAAACCTTAAAACCATTGGCTTTATCTATAATCCTGCAGAAGCGAACTCCATTCAGCAGTTAGATGATGTACAAAAAGCGGCCAAACAATTGGGCTTAACAATTGTTGAGCAAGCTGTGAATAAAACCTCAGACGTACCACAAGCCGCCACACGCTTAGCGGGCAGAACAGATGCGCTCTTCATTTATGGTGATAATACTGCTTTAGCGGCGCTTGAAAGCATCGTCATGGCGGCAACAAAAGAGAAAAAACCTGTGTTTGTGGCAGATACAGATGCGGTTGAATTAGGCGCATTGGCCGCCCTTGGTCCTAATCAATATGATTTAGGGTTAGACACCGCAGAAATGATCGCCGATGTGTTAGATGGCAAAGACATCAACACCATTGATGTGGGTTTCCCAAGTGGTTTAGAACTTTACATCAACCAAGATGCGGCAGATAAATTGGGCTATACATTCCCAGAAGCCGTGACAGCGAAAGCTGCAAAAATCATCAAAAAGGATTAATGTTGCATGATCAGTATGTATGAGTTGGAGATGAGCCTGATTTTAGGGCTCATCTATGGGATCGTCGGGATGGGGATCTATTTAACGTTTCGCGTGATTGATTTCCCAGATTTAACCTGCGATGGTAGTTTTGTGTTAGGTGCAGCCATTTCAAGCGTGATGATTAAATATGGATACAATCCCTATTTTTCACTCTTGATGGCGATTGCAGGCGGCATGCTTGCAGGTTCTGTCACAGGCATTTTAAATTGCTATTTTAAAGTGACGGATTTATTGGCGGGGATTTTGGTGGCATTTATGCTCTATTCCGTCAATATCCATGTGATGGGCGGCATTCCTAACATTTCATTGTTGGGTAAAACGACGATTTTCACCTTCTCACCACTGATCTATTTAGCCATCATTGCCATTGTGCTTGTGGCGGTGTTCACTTGGTTTTTGAGCACCAATCTAGGTTTATCACTGCGCGCCATTGGTCAAAATAAGCGTTTATGCTTAAATGGCGGCGTGAATGTTAAATGGATGATCATTTTAGGCGTGGCGCTCGGCAATGGTTTGATTGCCCTTGGCGGTGCGTTGTTCTCTCAGCAGCAAGGCTTTGGGGATTTAACCTCAGGCATTGGGACGATCATTGCAGGGTTTGCTGCGGTGATCATCGGTGAGAAAATCTTGCCATTTCGCTCCCTTTGGGTGAAATTATTGAGCTGCGTCATTGGTTCAATTGCATATCGCGTGGTGACATCGGTGGCCTTAAACGTTGAATTCTTACACCTTCAAACCTCAGACTTTAACTTGATTGCAGGTTTATTGATTGTGGTGATTATGGCAATGCCGGGACGTAAAAATGCTTAAATTAGAATCCATCGATGTGGTTGTGGCAAAAGGCACAAAGCTTGAGCGAGAAGTGCTCTCTAACCTAAATCTTGAAGTAAAAAAAGGCGAGTTTTCCGTCATCATTGGCGGCAATGGCGCAGGTAAATCCACTTTGTTTAATGTGATCTCAGGTTTTATGAAGCCTGCGAAAGGTCGCATTTTGATTGATGATGTGGACGTGACGAATGCATCCCAACAAAAGCGCGCAAAAGACGTGTCGATTGTGATGCAAGATCCGCGTGTGGGCACCATGGAACGCATGACGATTTTAGAAAACATGGCATTTGCTGCTAAACGTGGCAAATTCAGAGGCTTGCAATTTTTCAATGGCAAGGCTCAGCGTGAGTTTTTCCAAGATCGTTTATCGTTATTGAACATGGGGCTTGAGGATCGCTTATCCGATTCTGTGATGAATTTATCAGGCGGGCAGCGCCAAGCGTTGAGCTTGATCATGGCGATTTTGGCAGATTCTAAGATTTTACTCTTAGATGAAATCACTGCTGCCCTTGACCCAAAAATTGCGGAAACGGTGATGTATTTGGCCAACAAAATTGTGGAAGATTCAGATTTAACCTGTTTAATGATCACCCATAACATGCATCACGCCATTGAATATGGTGATCGCACGATGCTCCTTAAAAATGGTCAGTTCTTAAAAACATTCACCCGTGAAGAGAAGCAAAACATTTCAGCGCCGGCTTTAGCGGCAATGTTTGAAGCCGACTTTGCGGATGTATAATCCTGTTGTTCATAAAGTTGCCCTGCATTGCAGGGCTTTTTTTATCCATGAATCTTTGGCGTGATGCGCACATAGATGAGTTCGCCCACAAGCTCCACCAATGTTTGCGTGACAATTGCAGTGATGGCCATCAGCACCCATTCGCTGGGCAATAACATTAAGACAAAAAACGATTCCACAAAGGGCTGAATGGAGAGCGCAGCCACAAAGCCTTGCCCCAAAAATAGATAAATATAAATGGGTAAAAGCAGCATTTGTAGGATCAATAAAATTGGCGTCGCGGCCAGCATCAATTTGCCATCGCCTTTGCCAAGGGTTGTGAACACAACGACATAATCAATACAAGGCGTGAGTAACACCAATAAAATGCCAAATTGCAGGGCAGGATGATCAGGAAAATAGGGAAAAGCTACACTCAAGACAAGCGGAATGATCACAAAGTTACTGAGCAAAATCGCACATAAAAAACGCGGTGCTTTTAAAATATCGAGAAATTTTAAAAAAGGAATCTGTACAAACATCCCATACATGAGGATGCCAAGCGCGATGGGTAAATAATCCATCGAATGGAAGGGCATAGATAATCCCACCACAATGGCAATGCCAAGGGTGATGAGATAAATACTCACTTGAGATCGTTCGAGTCGAGCCTGCACAGCGATGCTCCTAAATGATTCAAGGATAGCACTTTTTGTGGGCGGCGTTATAATCAAGCTCCTTTTATCAAGTAGGAATGATCATGATTACAGTGACCACATTGAAACAGTTGAAGGCAAAGCAAGAAAAAATCACCATGCTGACGTGTTATGACGCATCGTTTGCCCGCGTGATGGAAACCGCAGGCGTTGAGATTTTATTGATTGGTGATTCATTGGGCATGACGGTTCAAGGGTACACGAGCACATTGCCTGTCACCTTAGAGCAGATGATCTATCACACACAAAATGTGGCAAGGGGCAATCAAGCGGCGTTATTGCTCGCCGATTTACCTTTTGGCACCTATGAAGCCGATACCATCAGCGCGTATCAAAATGCAGCCGCCTTAATGAAGGCAGGCGCACACATGGTGAAATTAGAAGGTGGCATGCATCAAGTGGAGAAAACAGCATATTTAACGGCGCGTTCCATTCCTGTGTGTGCGCATTTAGGTTTAACGCCGCAATCCGTCAATACCCTTGGCGGTTATCGTGTGCAAGGGCGGGATGAAAGCGCAGCAGAAGCATTATTGACCGCAGCAAAAGCCCATGAAGCCGCCGGCGCTGCATTGTTGGTATTAGAGTGCATTCCGGCGCCTTTGGCTAAAAAAGTGACAGAAGCTTTAAGCATTCCTGTCATTGGCATTGGTGCAGGTAAAGATTGCGATGGACAAGTTTTGGTGTTACAAGATTTACTCGGCATTTATCCGAAACCACCGAAATTTTCGAAAAATTTCTTACAGGGTCAAGACTCCATTTTAGCCGCCATATCATCATACATTGCGGCGGTTAAAGCGGGGACTTTTCCTGAATCCATTCATACATTTGAAGCATAAGAGGATTACATGAAAATCATCCATTCCATTAAAGAGTTGCGCGCTCTTCGTCAAACATTATCATCCGTGGCATTAGTGCCCACAATGGGCAATTTGCACGATGGGCATTTGTCCCTTGTTGAGCGAGCAAAGGCAGCAGCGGATCATGTGATTGTCTCCATTTTCGTCAATCCCATTCAGTTTGGCGAAAATGAGGACTTTGGCAGTTATCCGCGCACGCTCGAAGCCGATTGTGAAAAATTGGCCAAAGCAGGCGTGACGGCGGTGTTTGCCCCAAGCGCGAAAGAGATGTATCCATCTGGCGTGCAATCTGTGCGTGTGGTGCCTTCAGACATTCAAAATGAGCTGTGCGGCGCAACCCGTGAAGGGCACTTTAATGGCGTGACCACCGTTGTGACAAAACTGTTTAACATCGTTACGCCAGATTGTGCATGCTTTGGGGAGAAGGATTTTCAGCAGCTGCACATCATCAAAGAGATGGTCAATGAGCTCAATGTCCCGATAGAGATCATCTCTGTACCCATTAAACGTGATGAAAAGGGTTTAGCACTGTCGAGCCGCAATGGTTATTTATCTGTTGAGGAGAAAGCCCAAGCCATCGAATTGTCTGAGTGTTTGCATACGGTGCGTGCGGCGATTTTAGAGAGCAATGAGGATTTACGTGCGATTGAGCAAAAGGCTATGGATCATTTAAATGCCAAAGGTTGGCAGGTGGATTATTTATCCATTCGTGATGCGGATACATTGGCCGTGGCAAGTGCGCGCACTGGCAATTTAATTGTCTTGGCGGCTGCAAAAATGGGCGCAACGCGTTTATTAGATAATTTAAGAATTTAACAGTATGTGATGGACACAGAAGCATATCTCAAGCGAGATATGCTTTTTTTGATTATGCTTTTTTGACGCCTAAAATAACGTGCGGTGCTTTAAAGAGGGCTTTAACTTTTTGACCTTCTTTAAGATCTAAGTTTTCAACGCTTTCATTGGTCACGATGGCCACAAGCTCAATGCCTTCAGCCGTTTTAACAAAGATTTCGCTGTTAACAGCGCCTGTTTTAACCGCAGAGACTGTCGTACTGAATTGATTGCGTGTTGAGAATTCATATTCATCCGTGTCTTCTGCGAGGATGATCCATGGCGCTTTGATGAGTGCAATCACTTCTTGACCGACAGATAATTCTAAACGACGAGTGCTGCCTTGTGTAATGCCCGCGACGATTTCTAAGCCATGGCCGATGTCAATGATCACTTCATCATTGGTCGCCCCTGTTTGGATGGCTTCGATGGTGCCTGTAAATTGGTTGCGTGCTGTTGTTTTCATGTTTCCTTCCTTACTTTACTTATGTTGTACTTTTAATGGTTCTTTGATCGAACGCATTTGAAATCATACACCATCTCGCAGGCCGGAAGATAGCCCTAAAAATGCGGGCGCGCGAAATTAAAATTTCACATAACGTGTTGGATTGATTGGGGAACCGTTCACACGAATTTCAAAATGAAGGATGTTTCGACCTTCTGAGCTTTTACCCATGGTGCCAATTTGCTGACCACTTTTCACGCGTTCACCTTCACGCACAGAGATGGAGGATAAATAGCCATAGGCGGTGTAAACATTGTTAGAATGCTTAACGATGACCAATTGCCCAAATCCACCGCTGCCAACACCTGCATACACCACTTGGCCATTGTTGGCACTGGTGACGGGTTGATTGAGATTGCCAGCAATCTGAATGCCTTTGTGACCTGGTAAATTCGGGTTAAAGTTACGCACCACTTTGCCTTGTGTCGGCTTATGCCAGCCGCCCATTTTGGGGATCGGTTGATTGTTATATGTGCTTGGCGCTTTAATCGTATGATCAGAAGTCGCTGTTGTTTTATTCGGTTTATAAGTTGATGTTTGAGTCGATGCCACCGCGCGACCGTCACGCACTTTAGCACCGCCTCTGATCTTCAATTGTTGACCCACCCGAATGTGATCAGGATTAGAAATGTTATTCATGCGACTTAACTCAGCGACCGAAAGATTGTAACGATTGGCAATGCTGTTTAAAGAGTCGCCAGAGCGAACGGTATACACACCATGGCTAGAACAGGCAGCAATCACTAACATGAACGGAACGATGAGGGTTGTACGCATAGATTTCATTGTCTTTTTATGAGTCTTCCAAAAATTTAAACAAGTTCGCAAAATAACCACTTTAACTGAGATTGTAAAGGATTAATTTTGCGAACATCCTGATGATTCTGAGCCATTACTCCGTGGCACAAATCGCGGTGATGTTCACCACACGGCGCACTGTGGCAATGTTCGTGAGGATCTGTACAGGTTTGGCAAAGCCCGTTAAAATCGGGGCAACCACCACGCTTTGCGTAATGGATTTGGCAAAGTTGTACGTCACGTTTGCAGAATCAATATTGTTGAACACAAATAAATTAGCATTGTTCGCTAAATGATTGGTGGGTAAATATTCATCACGATGATGTTTAAAGAGCGCCAATTCAGGTTGCATCTCGCCATCGACTGCTAATGTTGGCGCTTTCTCTTGTAAAATGGCCAAGGTTTCACGCATTTTACGGGAGAATTCTGTGTCCGCAGAACCAAAGTTTGAGTGAGAAATCAGCCCAACGCTTGGCGTTAACCCAAAACGTTCCACAATTTTCGTCGCTGCCAATGTAATGTCAGCGAGTTGCGCGGCTGATGGATTAACCGTCACATGTGTATCCGTGAAAAAGAGCGGGCCTTCTGATGAAAGCAATAAACTCACGGCTGAAGGCGCTTGATGGGCATCTTTTAAGCCCACGGTATCGGTAATGTGCTCTAAATGGTTTTGATATTGACCCAATGTACCCGCCACAATCCCATCAATGAAACCTTGATCAAGCAACATGCCACTTAACACATTTGGGCGCATTTGTAAGCGGTGATACGCCCAATCAGACGTTAAACCTTTGCGGCACATTTTGGCATAATACGCTTGATGACACTCAGTTAAATGTGGTGGATCACGGTAATCGATGATCTGTACGTAATCGCGATTGGTGCGGCTGATGGTGTCTTCACGTCCCAATACTTTTGTGGGTAAAGTGATGGATAAATCTGCCAATTTTGCTTGAATCACTTCCGCTCGGCCCACCAACACAGGGTTGGCCAATTGTTCATTGAAGATGATTTCAGCAGCACGCAATACGCGCTCATCTTCACCTTCCACATAGGCGATGGTGCGGTAATTGTGTTTAGCTTCATCAAATAAAGGCTTCATGATCATGGATGAACGATACACGAGCGAGGTTAAATGTTGGCGGTATTCGTTTAAATCCTCAATCGGGCGCTTAGCCACGCCAGATTCCATGGCAGCTTTGGCAACAGCGACTGGCAATTCAATGATGAGGCGCGAATCAAAAGGTTTTGGGATGATGCTGTCTTTGCCAAATTTTGCCGTCATGCCTTTACGGGAATGCGGCATGTTGATGCTTGCGCTTTGTTGTGCAAGGCGGGCAATGGCATTGACGCACGCAATTTTCATGGCTTCGTTGATTTCTGTGGCGCCACAATCTAATGCACCGCGGAACAAGAATGGGAAGCACAATACGTTGTTGATTTGGTTAGGGTAATCTGATCGACCTGTGGCCATAATGGCATCTGGGCGAACTTCTAACACCAATTCAGGGCGAATTTCTGGTTCAGGATTGGCGAGGGCAAAAATGATTGGGTTCGGCGCCATTGTTTGAACCATTTCAGGCTTTAACACGCGCGGCGCAGATAAACCTAGGAAAATGTCTGCATCACAAATGGCATCGGCTAAGGTGTTGTGCGGCGTTTCTTGTTGATAGACTTTGTTGTATTGATTTAAAGTCTCTTCAGGGCGGCGCGTATTGATGATGCCATCGATGTCAGACACCAAAATATTCTCTTTTTTAAGGCCAAGGGAGACCAATAAGTTTAAACAGGCAAGGGCAGCAGCACCTGCGCCACTACACACTAAGCGCACAGATTCAATCGGTTTATTCACCAATTTTAAGGCATTCATGATGCCGGCAGCCACGATGATGGCGGTGCCGTGTTGATCATCATGGAACACAGGAATGTTCATGCGCGCTTTTAACGCCGCTTCAATCTCAAAGCATTCAGGCGCTTTGATGTCTTCTAAGTTAATGCCACCAAAAGTGGGTTCTAAACTGGCCACCGCTTCAATGAATTTTTGTGGATCTTGTTCATCCACTTCAATGTCAAATACATCAATGCCTGCAAATTTTTTAAAGAGGACGCCTTTGCCTTCCATCACAGGTTTACCAGCAAGGGCACCAATATTGCCCAAGCCTAAAACAGCGGTCCCATTAGAAATCACCGCCACTAAATTACCTTTTGCAGTGTAATCAAGGGCGGCTAAGGGATTTTCTTTAATCTCCTCACAAGGATAGGCAACACCCGGTGAGTAAGCGAGGGAAAGGTCGCGTTGATCACTCACGGGTTTTGAGGGAACAACCGCCACTTTACCGGGTTTAGGAAAGCGGTGATAATTGAGTGCCGCTTTTCTAAACTCTATCTCTTTTTGTGCTTTATCGTTGGTTGTCATGATTCCTCCAGAATTTTGTTAAATTGTGTAAAATTTACGCATAAAAATGCTAAAATTTAATGGTTAATGTTACCAAAAAATGTAATTATTGACTATTCTATATAAAGTATTAGAAATATAATAGAGGTCGAGCACAACATCGTTGTCGATGATCTGTGCTATAATCGTCCCATCAATTTTAGGGAGGTTTACATGAATAAATCCTTAGTGTTAAGAGCGAATTCATTGCCAGCAGTCAGTGATGATTTTAGCGCGTACACTTCTGCCATTGCAGATATCCCAACCTTAACGGCAGAAGAAGAGCGCGAGCTTGCAACCCGTTTGATTGAACACAATGATATCCAAGCGGCGCAGTTGCTTGTGATTGCCCATTTGAAATTTGTTGTACACATTGCCAAAGGCTTTTCTGGCTATGGTTTACCTTTAGTGGATTTAGTCCAAGAGGGCAATGTGGGCTTAATGAAAGCGGTCAAACGCTTTGACCCAAAATATAACGTCCGTTTGATCTCTTTTGCAGTCCATTGGATCAAATCGGAAATCCATGACTTTGTGATTCGTAACTGGCGCATTGTAAAAGTGGCCACCACGAAAGCACAACGCAAACTCTTTTTTAACTTGCGTTCTTCTAAAGAGCGTTTAGGTTGGCTCAATGAAAATGAGGCCGCAACCATTGCTGATGAACTCAATGTGAGTGTAGATGAAGTCAAACGCATGGAATCGCGCCTATTTTCTAATGATGTTTCCTTTGACTTATCAAACAGTGATGATGACAATGAACATTATTCACCGTCAGAATGGTTGGCCGATGAAGAGATGGATCCATCGATGCAAGTGGAGCAAGATGATACGGATAATCGTCGTCTAGAAGCTTTGACAAAAGCCATGGCAAGCTTAGATGATCGCAGCCGTGACATCGTTCAGCGCCGTTGGATGGAAGTGGATGACAGTAAAAAACCGACGCTGCATGAATTGGCAGCAGAATATTCAGTCTCCGCAGAGCGCATTCGTCAAATCGAAGCGCAAGCGATGACAAAATTGAAAAAGTTTTTAGTGGAATAATCGGATTGAGCGTATGAGCTATCGAAAAATTTTAGCATTGGTTTTTGGGGCATTGATTTTGCCCCTTTCAGGATGTGCCCCCGCTTTGGTGTTTGGCACCGTTGGCACAACGGGCGTGATTATGGCAGATCGCCGCGCAAACTCCGTGATCATTGAAGATCAGGAAATTGAATTTAAGATCGATGGCATCATTCGTGATTTGCCATACAGCTCTAAAAACCACATCAATAAGGTGAGTTATAATCGCCATGTATTGTTAGCCGGGGAAGTGTACACCCGTGACATTGGCATTACGCTTGAAGAACAAGTGAAGAAAATTCCGGGCGTTGTTGAGGTGTACAATGAGCTTGTGATTGCACCGCCATCTTCTATGGCTGAACGTGCAGAAGACACCTTCATCACTGCAAAAGTCAAAGGCGAGATTGCGCTTTTAACCATCTCACCTGATTTTTATGCAGGCAACGTCAAAGTGGTGACAGAACGAGGCTATGTTTATTTAATGGGCTTACTTAAACCGACAGAAATGCAACCTGTGATTGATGCTGCGCGCAAAGTCTCTGGCGTGATTGAAGTGGTGCCATTATTCCAAACGTATTACCCAGAAAAGAAAGGATAAGGATAGAGAATGAAATATGATGTGATTGCCCTTGGTGCCGGTTCCGGCGGCATCTCCGTTGTGGAGCGCGCAGCAAGTTATGGCGCAAAATGTTTAGTGATTGAAAAAGGCACTGTGGGCGGTACATGTGTGAATGTGGGCTGTGTGCCAAAGAAAATCATGTGGAATGCATCCCACGTGGCAGACACCATTCACAATGCGATAGGTTATGGCTTTGATGTGGATTACAAAGGCTTTTCATGGGCTGCATTGAAGGAAAAGCGCGATGGTTACATCAACGGCATCACCGGTTGGTACGGTGGTTACATTGAATCCTTAGGCATCGATTATGTGGAAGGTGCGGCTAAATTTGTGGATGATCACACCATTGAAGTCGATGGCAAGCAATACACCGCAGATCACATTGTGATTTCAACAGGTGGTCGTCCACGTGTGCCTTCTGATGTGAAAGGCGCTGAACTTGGCATCACATCCGATGATTTCTTTGCCTTAGAAACACAACCTAAACGCATTGCTGTCATTGGTGCAGGCTACATCGCGGTTGAAATTGCACAGTTGATGCATGGTTTAGGTTCTGAATCTCATTTATTCTGTCGTCATGACAATGTGCTTCGCAGCTTTGATGACTTTGTGACCGATGAATTGAAGTTAGAACTAGAAAAAACGGTTCATTTACATACAAATTCAGCAATTGAAGCATTAGAGCAAAGAGACAATGGCATTGCTGTGATCTCTAATCATGGCGCGATTGAAGTGGACACTGTCATTTGGGCAATTGGCCGTGATTTAAATACTGATGACATTGGTTTGGAAAATACCTCTGTCATCGTTGAAGCAGATGGCGTGATTCCCACAGATCAATTCCAAGAAACGAATGTTAAAGGTGTGTTTGCGTTAGGTGACATCACGGGTAAATTCCCATTGACGCCAGTGGCCATTGCTGCAGCGCGCCGTTTAGCGGATCGTTTATATGGTGGCAAAGAGGGCAGATACTTACCGTATGAGAACATTGCGAGCATTGTCTTTTCTCATCCGCCGATTGGCACTGTGGGCATGACGGAAAAAGAGGCCAAAGCCCAATATGGTGAAGATGCCATTAAGTGTTACACCACATCTTTCACATCGATGTATTCAAGCTTTACGCCAAACCCTGTCAAAACAGCCATGAAACTCATTGTGGCAGGCGAGAATGAAAAAGTTGTGGGCGTGCATTTGTTTGGTCCACAAGTGGATGAAATGCTCCAAGGCTTTGCAGTTGCGGTGCGTATGGGTGCTACGAAACAAGATTTTGATGATACAGTGGCCCTTCACCCAACTTCCGCAGAAGAATTGGTCACAATGCGCTAAACTTAAAATTCATTTTGTATTACAATAGCTCTTTTCGTAGTTAAAAGAGCTTTTTTATGTTCGCAGAATTCTTCTCAGGGATTGATTGGCAGTTAATCGCGATATTGATTGGGTCCGTTGGGCTGGTGTTAGCTTTTGAGTTTGTCAATGGATTCCATGATACCGCCAATGCCGTAGCTACAGTGATTTTCACCAAATCCATGAAGCCAGGGATGGCGGTTTTTTTATCGGGCATATTTAACTTTTTAGGGGTGGCCTTTGGTGGCTTAGCAGTGGCATATGCCATTGTGAATCTATTGCCGATGGAATTATTGGCAACGGCAAACTCCACAAAAGGTTTGGTGATGATCTTTTCACTCTTGATTGCGGCGCTCATTTGGAACTTAGGCACATGGTTCTTTGGCATTCCGGCATCGAGCTCGCACGCCTTGATCGGTTCAATTTTAGGTGTGGGTTTGGCCAATGCTTTGATTGAGCATGGCTCTTTAGTGGAAGGCGTGAACTGGCACAAAGCTTGGGATGTCTTTTTCTCCCTCTTATTCTCACCCATCATTGGGGCGGGGATTGCCGGCTTATTCATGATTCTATTGTTAAAATGGAAGCCAAAAAGCAACATTCACAAAACCCCGCACATTCGTCACAACATTGAGAAGAAAAAACGTCCGCCATTTTGGCCGCGCTTTTGTTTGGTGTGTTCGGCAATGGGCATGAGTTTTGCCCATGGTCAAAACGATGGTCAAAAGGGCATTGGCCTTGTGATGCTTGTCCTTTTTAGCATCGTGCCAGCGCAATTTGTGGTGAACATGAATTCAAACGTCTATGACATTCAGCAAACAAAAGTTGCCGCACAATTGATTGTGACGTCATATGATAAAAACAAAGAGGTGATGGAGCAAATTTTCCCGAAACCCACGCACGAGATGAAAACGTTATTCAGCTGTGAGCCATCAGAAATGGTGAAGCATGCGGATAAATTGGTGGGTTTATTAAATGGCATCACCAGTTACAGTCAATTAGATACGGATCAACGTTGGGCGGTGCGCAATGAAGTGTTGTGTCTTGGTAATATCTCTAAGAAATTAGAGCACGCCGATGAGTTATCAAGCGCGGATCGTCAAACGTACAAGAGCATTTCCAAAGATTTAACAAAAACAACACAATACGCACCCATTTGGGTGATTTTGGCGGTGGCTGTGGCACTTGGTTGTGGCACCATGATTGGCTGGCGCCGTGTTGTGAATACTGTGGGCGGTAAAATCGGTAAAAAAGAGATGACGTATGCTCAAGGCATGAGTGCTCAAATTACCGCAGGTGTGTCGATTGCATCTGCCAGTTATTTTGGTTTACCCGTTTCTACGACACATATTCTATCAAGTGCCGTTGCAGGGACAATGGTGGCCAATAAATCTGGCCTACAGGCCTCCACAGTTCGAAGCATTTTGATGGCTTGGGTATTAACATTGCCTGTGTCCATCATTTTAGCCTTTGGACTGTATTACATTGGTAACCATTTATTTATCTAGATTATGAACAAATTATTAACAGTTGAAGAAGGGGCTGCGGCACTGATCGCTCAAGAGATCATTGTCTACCCCACAGAGGGCGTTTATGGCATCGGTGGCGATGCGCGCAATGTTGAGTTGGCCAAAAAAATCTGTGCCATCAAAGGGCGCCCTTTAAACAAAGGGCTCATCGTATTGGTGGATGATTTATCTCGTTTAGACGATTGGATCATTCCATTAACCGAAGAGCAAAAAGAACGCATGAAGACATTAGACTACGGCTTTCATCACACATGGTTGGTGCCTAAAACCGAAAAGTGCCCGATTGAGTTGTCCGGCGATTCTGATGATTTAGCTGTGCGTTTAACCACACATGCCACCGCACGTGCTTTGTGTGAACAATTGGGCGCACCGCTGATTTCCACGAGTGCAAATGCCCAAGGTGAGCCTTCCATTTTAACGAAAGAAGATGCATTGGCTTTTGATCATCCATTCATCTTTGGCGTGGTTGATGGTCAATTAGGCGGGCTTCCGCAAGCCACAAAGATTCAGCATGTGGTGACAGGTGAGGTTTACCGCGTCTAAATTTTGATTCCTATCAAAATTGTGCAGAAAATAAAACCTTTTGCGTTTATGATTGAATTGAGTGCGGCATAATAGCCCCAATTGATGGAAAACCATAAAGGAAGCACAATGACAAATTTAGATTATAAAACTCCCCCGAATATGGAACTCTCTGATTTGCCAGAAGGTGTCACAGAGTATGAAGAGAAAACCTTGACCTATTACGATGGATCAACGCGCCGCATTTATGTGGTGGATGAAGAGGTTCCATATCCTGATGGTCGCTTGATTGTTTCGCGCACCAATACCGATGGCATCATCACGCATGCGAACCAAGCGTTTGTGGACATGTCCGCATGGACAGAAGAAGAGCTCATTGGCTCGCCGCATTCGATTTTGCGTCATCCGGATGTCCCACCTGTGATCTTTCAAGATTTATGGAACACTGTGCAATCGGGTCAGCCTTGGCGTGGATTTGTGAAGAATTTGCGTAAAGATGGTCGTTATTATTGGGTGTATGCAACCGCTAGCCCAAACTATGATGATGGTCACATCATTGCATACACATCTGTGCGCCGTAAGCCTTCGCAAGAAGGGGTGAACCAAACCTTGGAAACCATTGCTAAATTGTGGGCGGCAGAGTAATCAACAGCCCATTAAACAAGAGTCATAAAAAAAGCCCAATTCACATTGGGCTTTTTTGTGGCTAAGAATGTTTAGAAGTTGATGCTCATACCCAACCAATAACGGCGGCCATCTAGGTTTTTACCATAAGTGTCTTGGTTCACACGTTGATTGGTGATGTTATAGACGCCGGCAAAGAGGCTGGCATCTTTCGTCACTTGGTAAGATCCGCCAAGATCCCATGTGGTGTAATCAGGATAAACGTAGTCGATCCCTTTTTTGCTGCGGCCACTGGTTTCGATCTCTTTACCACGGTAATTGACTTGTGTCCAAAGGTTGGATTTTTCCGTCATTTGCCAATCAGCATGGAGATTAAAGACATGCTTAGGAATGCGATTTAACGGTTTACCTTTATGGATGCCACTGGTTTGTTCCGTTTTATTGTAGGTGTAGCTGGTGGATAATTTAACAGTATCCACCGGATACCACTGTGCAGAAAGCTCTGCACCATAGAGTTTTGCAGTGTCTACGTTTTGATTAGTGTTGATGAATCTAAAGCCATGATCACATGCATCACCAATTTTACATACGGTGATTTCTTGGATTTTGTCTTTAAATTTGGTGTAGAACACTGTGGCATCTAAGCTCAATTGATCATTTGGTGAGAAGTTTAAGCTCACTTCATAGTTTAAAGATTTCTCAGGTTTAAGATCAGGATTGCCCAAAATCACGCCATTGCCGCCAGGGCCGCCGGTGCCATGACCCCAGTCAGCCACTGCTTGACGAATGTTTGGCGTGCGATAACCAGAAGAGATGCCGCCTTTTAATGTCCAAGCATCATCAATGTTCCATACCGCATATAAACGTGGTGTCACTTCGCCGCCATAGTTTTCATCATGCTCATAACGCACGCCTGCGGTTAGGGCAAAGTTATCTAAAATCCACCATTCATCTTCCACAAAAATGGCATAGCTTTTACGGGAGATGTTATTGACAGATTTTTTCAATTGGTTGTTACTGTCTGTGAGTTTTTCATCACGATATTGTGCGCCAACCGTCACAGTATGTGTGGCGATCGGAATGATCACATTGCCGGAGACTTCCGTATTTTTTACGATCATTTTACGCGTGGTGTTGTTATTTTTCTCATGGGCAATCAACAAATCACTGGTGATGCCATTGTCAAACTCACCTAAATAACGCACGGAAAAGTTATCACGGGTATATTTTTCTGTTTTATCTTCGTTTTTGATCCATTGACCTGTTTTTTTATTCTCATAACCTTCCGCTAAGGTTTTGCCCACATGATAAATGCGCTTTTGTGTGCTTGTGGCTGCTTCAAGCTCAAAGGTTTGACCTTTAACAGGTACGATTGTGAGTTTACCGCCAATGTTGGTCAAATCACGTCCGGGGGTCTCTTCAAGGTGTTTGTCCTCTTTACGATGGCTGTATTTGCCATACACTTGCAAACCTAACGTCTCTTTAATGAGCGGGCCATTTAAATAAAATTCTGTGTTGCCATAATTGCCTTGATCAGAATTGTGTTGCACTGTGTAATCGGCGCGCACATTGCCCATCCATTGATCGGTGATTTTTTTGGTGATGACATTCACAACGCCGCCCATGGCATCTGAACCATAACGAGAAGACATTGGGCCGCGCACCACTTCAACGCGCTCGATGGCGGCTAAGGGTGGAATCCAGCCTTGCTCAATGCCAGAGCCATCGCTGTTTGGGCGAGAACCGCGGGAGTTTTGACGTTTACCATCCACCATCATCAATGTGTATTGTGGTGCCATGCCGCGAATGCTGATGTCTTGGCTCGCGCCGCCCCCTGTAATGACAACACCGGGCACATCTTTAATGGCATCGGTCACATCACGAAAGGGTGCATTGTCTAAGGCTTCTTTAGACACCAAAGAGATGGAGGCTGGTGCACTTTTCACTTCTTGGCTAAAACCACCGGCAGTGACCACCACTTTTGAGAGGTCAATGATAGAAGTTTCGTCAGAGTAATTGTTTAAATCATCTAAAGTTTCGTTCACTTGTGCAGCAGCAGGGGAGAGAACAGCAATGACAGCACATGCCATTAAGCTTTTGCGTGGGTTAAATGTGGGCATAATGATCCTTTGATTGATAACATTGTTTTCATATTTGAATGATAATTATTATCAAATAGAAATAATAGTCAAATGAATAATGGTTTACTTTTGTAAACATCAATCATTCGCTTTTAGGATGATTATCACAAATGACTGAATTTTAAGTGAACTTAGGATGTCCCATTCAATGGATAAATTTGAATCTGACTGAAAATTGTGCTAATTCTAAGAGTCATGCAATCGATTCGTCCCGAAGAATCACAAGACTCATCTCAGTCAATTAATCTAAAAATAGGAGGATTAGTCATGACAGAAACAATGAAAGCAATGGTGTATTACGGTGAAAATGATTTGCGATTTGAAGAACGCCCTAAACCTAAAATCATCGAGCCGACAGATGCAATTATACGTTTAACCAAAACCACCATCTGTGGTACAGATTTAGGCATCATGAAGGGCAAAAACCCAGAAATTGAGTCCACTGCCAAAGAAAAAACAGGCGCATTCAATGGCCGAATTTTAGGCCATGAAGGCATTGGCATTGTGGAAGCAGTGGGCAGCGCGGTGAAAAATTTTAAAGTGGGCGATGAGGTGATCATTTCTTGTGTCTCTCGCTGCGGCACCTGTGAAAATTGCCAAAAACAGCTCTATGCTCACTGTTTAAATGGCGGCGGTTGGATCATGGGTTATATGATCGATGGCACGCAAGCTGAATATGTGCGCACGCCGTTTGCGGACACATCCTTATATCATCTGCCAGAAGCCTTAGATGAAAATGTGGCGGTGCTCTTGTCAGATGCATTGCCAACTTCCCATGAAATTGGCGTGCAATATGGTGATGTTAAACCCGGTGACACAGTCGCGATTGTGGGCGCAGGTCCCATTGGCATGGCGGCATTGTTAACCGCACAACTCTATTCCCCAAGTGAAATCATTGTGGTGGATATGGATGAAAACCGTTTAGACATGGCGCTCGACATGGGTGCAACAATGGTGATCAATTCAGGGAAAGAAGAGCCCATTGCGCGCATTTTAAAAGAGACTGGCGGACGCGGCGTTGATTGTGCGATTGAAGCGGTCGGCATTCCTGAAACGTGGGATGTGTGCCAACATGTGGTGAAAGAGGGCGGCAACATTGCCAACGTTGGCGTGCATGGTCAATCGGTGAGTTTTGCCCTTGAAAAACTGTGGATCAAAAACCTGAAAATCACCACAGGTTTAGTCAATGCAAACACAACAGACATGCTGCTCAAAACTTGCTGCTCAGGTAAATTGCCATTAGATAAAATGATCACCCATCATTTTAAATTTGATGATCTTGAGCATGCCTATAAAGTCTTTAAAAATGCTGCCAATGAAAAGGCGATGAAAGTGATCATCAACTATTAATGATGTCATCAATAAAAAAGCGGGCAATGCCCGCTTTTTTCATTTCAACTGAATGATGGAGAATTAAAGTTGTGCTTTAATCCAAGTGGATGCCGCGGCTAAAGCGTCATCCACTTTATCACCATGCTGACCACCTGCGGTTGCAGAATCAGGGCGACCGCCGCCTTTACCGCCAACAATGGCAGCGGCAACATTCACAAAGTCACCGGCTTTCACTTTAGCGGTCAATGATTTCTCAATGGCGGCAACCAAAGTTGCTTTACCATCCACAGCAGAGCCTAACAACACGATGCCTTGAGATTGATCACGCAATTTATCTGCCAATTCGCGCAGCATTTTGGTTTCAACGTCAGGCACATGGGCAATGATCACTTTCACATCATTGATGACATCAGCATTAGCCAACAATTCGCCACTTGACGCTAAGGCAAGTTTTGATTTTGCTTGTTGCAATGCTTTATCAGAGGCTTTTAAATCTGCCAATGTTTGCTCAGATTTAGTGACAAGCTGCTCAGGCGTGGATTTAAAGAGTTCAGACAATGTGGCGATCAAACGCTCAGATTCTTGCGTAATGGCAAGCGCATGTAAACCTGTGGTGGCTTCAATTCGGCGAACGCCAGAGGCAATGCCTGTTTCATATAAAATCTTAAATTGACCGATGTCACCTGTGCGCGCCACATGTGTACCGCCGCAAAGTTCGATGGAATGACCCATTTCAACCACGCGCACATTGTCACCATATTTTTCACCAAAGAGCGCCATTGCGCCTTTTGCTTTCGCATCATCAATGGGCATCACTTCAATGGCTACCGCTTCATTCGCGATGATGGCAGCATTGACATGAGATTCAATGGCTTGCAATACCTCTAATGGAATCGCTGCATTGTGAGAGAAGTCAAAGCGCAAACGGTTAAAGGTCACCATTGAGCCTTTTTGCTCAACGTGATCGCCTAAAACAGCTTGTAAGGCATGATGCAATAAATGCGTGGCAGAGTGATTTTTACGAATGTCATTGCGATAGCTTTCATCAATTTTCGCATGCACAGTGGCAGCTTTTGTCAATGAACCACGGCTCATGTGACCAAAATGTAAAATGGCATCACCTTGCTTTTTCGTATCTTCTACGATGAATAGATTCTCACCAATGGAGATCGCACCATGGTCGCCCACTTGGCCGCCAGATTCAGCATAAAAAGGTGTGCGTTCAAGCACCACAATGCCGTGATCGCCTTCTGACAATGCATCCACCAATTCGCCATCTTTGGCCAACTCTAGGATCACTGTGTCTAA
This sequence comes from Wohlfahrtiimonas chitiniclastica DSM 18708, assembly GCF_000375345.1. Classification (GTDB taxonomy): domain Bacteria; phylum Pseudomonadota; class Gammaproteobacteria; order Cardiobacteriales; family Wohlfahrtiimonadaceae; genus Wohlfahrtiimonas; species Wohlfahrtiimonas chitiniclastica. The sequence goes on from NZ_AQXD01000002.1 coordinate 329,335, forward strand.
ATGATTTTCTGTATAACCCACAAATTCAACCGGTTTGCTTAAATCAATGGCGACTGTTTTTTCTGCGCTGAATTGATTCGCGGCACGGGCGCGGGCACGTTGTTCTTCCATGCACGCTTCAAAGCCATCCATATCGAGGGCCAATTGTTGCTCGCGGGCAATGTCATTGGTTAAATCAACAGGGAAGCCGTAAGTATCATACAATTTAAAGATCGTTTCGCCAGAAATGGTTGTGGCACCATTGAGGGCTTTAATGTCCGCTTCTAACAGTTTCAAACCATTTTCCAGAGTTTCTGCAAAGCGCATCTCTTCTTGCTTAATGGCGGCTTCAATGTGCGCTTGTTTTTCGATCAATTCAGGGTATGCATCACCCATCACATCCGCTAAAGTTTTTGCCAATGTGTGGAAGAATAGACCTTTTTGGCCGAGTTTATAACCATGACGCACAGCGCGGCGAATGATGCGGCGAAGCACATAGCCACGGCCTTCATTCGAAGGCAACACACCATCGGCAATTAAGAAGGCCACAGAGCGAATGTGATCGCTGATGACTTTCAATGAGTTGTGTTTAAGATCTGTGCAACCCGTTGCAGTTGCAGCCGCTTTGATCAAGGTTTGGAAAAGATCGATGTCATAGTTGTCATTAACATGCTGTAACACCGCCGATAAGCGCTCTAAGCCCATGCCTGTATCAACAGAAGGTTTTGGCAATGGATGCAATACACCGGCTTCATCGCGGTTAAATTGCATGAATACCAAGTTCCAGATTTCGATGAAGCGGTCGCCATCTTCTTCAGGAGAACCCGGAGGGCCACCCCAGATGTGCTCACCGTGATCATAGAAAATTTCAGAACAAGGTCCGCATGGGCCTGTGTCACCCATTTGCCAGAAGTTATCTGAGCTGCCATCCTCTTTTAAGCCAATGCGAATGATGCGCTCAGCAGGGACGCCAATCTCATCTTTCCAGATGTCATAAGCTTCATCATCGTTGTGGAAAACGGTAACGGTTAATTTCTCAGCCGGAAAACCATACACTTTTGTGAGGAGTTCCCACGCAAAGTTGATGGCTTCTTTTTTGAAATAATCGCCGAAACTGAAGTTCCCTAACATTTCGAAAAATGTATGATGGCGCGCAGTAAAACCTACGTTTTCTAAGTCGTTGTGTTTACCACCGGCACGCACGCAGCGTTGAGAGGTTGTTGCACGCACATAGTCGCGCTTTTCTAAGCCTAAAAATAGGTCTTTAAACTGGTTCATGCCCGCGTTCGTAAAGAGCAACGTTGGGTCATTATGCGGAACCAATGAACTTGAAGCGACTTCTGTGTGCCCTTTTGAAGCAAAGAAGTCTAAAAATTTTCGGCGTATTTCAGTAGTTTTCATAAAAATATACAAAGGTTTAATTAAAAGTTACAGAGCGTGATCCATAAAGACCCATGGGGTTTTTTGTTTCATGCGCTCTTCATAAGCTTTGATGTCATCTGTGTGTTGAAGGGTCAGACCAATGTCGTCAAAACCATTGAGCAAGCAATATTTACGGAACGCATCCACATCAAAAGTGAACGGTGAGTGTAATCCTTTCCCATCGAGTTGACAAATGAGTTGCTGTGATGGCAGATCAATGATGATCTCTAAGCCTTCATGCTGATGAATCAGTTCAATGATTATATCAACATCTTCTGCCGAGAGCACAATCGGTAACACACCATTTTTGAAACAGTTGTTAAAAAAGATGTCTGAATAACTTGGCGCAATGACGGCACGAAAACCGTAATCATCCAATGCCCAAACGGCATGCTCACGAGAAGAGCCACAACCAAAGTTTTCACGGGCCACTAAAATGGAGGCGCCTTGATAACGGGCTTGATTGAGTGAAAAATCAGGATTGATTGGGCGCGTGCTGTTCTCCATGCCTGGCGCGCCAACATCTAAATAGCGCCATTCATCAAATAGATTCACGCCAAAGCCTGAGCGTTTGATGGATTTTAAAAATTGTTTTGGGATGATGGCATCCGTGTCGATGTTCGGGCGATCGATGGCGACGGCAATGCCTTGATGAGTGGTGAATGGTTTCATGGGATCTCCTTATAACGTACGAACATCAACAAAATGGCCAGCAATTGCAGCAGCGGCTGCCATGGCAGGGCTCACTAAATGTGTGCGTCCGCCAGCACCTTGACGACCTTCAAAATTGCGGTTAGAGGTCGAAGCGCAGTGTTCGCCAGGATTTAAGCGATCATTATTCATGGCTAAACACATAGAACAACCGGGTTCGCGCCATTCAAAGCCCGCTTCCGTGAAGATTTTATCTAAGCCTTCGGCTTCCGCTTGTGCTTTGACTAAGCCTGAACCTGGCACAATCATGGCTTGTAAAATGTTCGGTGCCACTTTTTTGCCTTTGGCCACAGCCGCCGCTTCACGCAGATCTTCAATGCGCGAGTTGGTGCAAGAACCAATGAATACTTTGGTTAAAGGAATGGCAGATAATGGCATGTTGGCCGTTAAATCCATGTAGGCCAAAGCTTTTTCCATCCCTGAGCGTTTTACCGGATCATGCTCTTTGGCAGGATCAGGAATGCACTCATCAATGGCAATGACCATTTCAGGGCTCGTGCCCCAGCTCACTTGCGGTTTGATCTCGTTGGCATTTAAACGCACCACATGATCAAATTGCGCGCCTTCATCAGAATGTAAGGTATTCCAATAAGCCACCGCTTGATCCCACATCTCGCCTTTTGGTGAGAGCGGACGATTTTTCACAAATTCTAATGTGGTGTCATCCACAGCCACCATGCCAACGCGCGCGCCGGCTTCAATCGCCATGTTACAAATGGTCATGCGGCCTTCCATCGATAAACTTCGGATGGCAGAGCCTGAAAATTCAATGGCGTAACCTGTCCCACCTGATGTGCCAATTTCACGGATGATGGCAAGGACGATGTCTTTTGCCGTCACGCCGGCTTGCAATTGCCCTTCGACAATGATGTTCATGGCTTTAGATTTCTTTTGTACTAAGCAGCATGTTGCCATCACATGTTCCACTTCGCTGGTGCCAATGCCAAAGGCAAGTGCGCCAAATGCGCCATGGGTTGCTGTGTGAGAGTCGCCACACACCACAGTCATCCCCGGTAATGTGGCGCCTTGTTCAGGGCCCACAACATGGACAATGCCGCGACGAATGTCGCCCACTGGAAAATAGGTGACGCCGGCAGCACGAGCATTTTGATCTAAAGTGTCCACCTGTAATTTAGAGATGGGATCATCAATCGTCGTAAAACCCGGTGTGGTTGGCGTATTGTGATCAGGTGTTGCAATGATGGAGTTTTTACGCCAAAGGTCGCGTCCTGCCAGTCGCAGCCCTTCAAATGCTTGAGGACTGGTGACTTCATGGATGATGTGTCGATCAATATACAATAAAGCGGTGCCGTCTTCTTCTGTGCGCACAACGTGGGCATCCCACAATTTATCGTAAAGCGTTTTGGCCATTTTAAAACTCCCCTAAAATTAAACATCCTGCTATGATAATCTCGTAACAAATCTTATCTTTTTATGCAAATTAATTTGCTCACGAACTAGACATCATAATATGAATTGTATGGAAAAAGAAACTCTTTGGGTAATTAAAATTGGCAGCGCCATGATCACCAATGGCGGTGTTGGGATTGACTATTCTTTGCTCGATGATTATGCATCGCAAATTGCACAATTACAGGCAAAAGGTTATCAGATTGTGGTGGTTTCATCAGGGGCGGTGGCCGCAGGGATGAAGCGTTTAGGGTGGACATCAAGACCCACAGAGTTAAGTGAGTTGCAAGCGGCGGCAGCTGTTGGGCAAGCAAAACTTGTGGAAGCGTGGCAAATGGCTTTGCAAAAGCATCAATTGACTGCAGCTCAAGTCTTATTGACTCATGAAGATGCATTGGATCGCACCCGCTATTTAAACATTCGTGCCACCCTTAATGCACTGATCCATCACAATGTAGTGCCCATCATCAATGAAAATGACACCGTTTCCTACGATGAGTTTTGCATTGGGGACAATGATACGCTCGGCGCTTTAGTTGCCAACCTCATTGAAGCCGATACTTACATCATTTTGACGGATCAACAAGGCTTATATAATAAAGATCCGCGTAAAAATAGTGATGCGAAGCTGCTTCATCATGTGCGTGCGATGGATCCATCTTTATTGGACATGGCCAGCCCAGAAGGCGGCAGCTTAGGGAAAGGCGGCATGTACACGAAAGTGAAGGCGGCACAAAAGGCTGCCACAAGCGGCACGCAAACTTACATTGTGTATGGTAAAGCGGACAACGGTTTGTTGCGTGTGGCCAATCATGAAGAGATCGGCACGCAATTTGAGCCAGAAGATACAACCATGGCGGCGAAAAAACGTTGGATTCTCAATCAAGCCCATGTGCTTGGCAGCGTTGTGGTGGACAAAGGGGCAGAAAAAGCCTTGATGGCGCATAAGAAAAGTTTGTTACCGATTGGCGTCATTGCCGTCAATGGTGAGTTTCAACGCGGGGAGATCATTGCCTGTTTAAATGAGGCGGGTGAAGAATTAGGGCGCGGTTTATCTACTTATCATTCACAAGAAGTGAAAAAGCTCTTGAAAACGCCATCAAGTGACATCATTAATAAACTTGGTTATGTGATTTCTGAAGAGATTATTCATAGAAACAATTGGGTATCCCATCAATAAGTTCTTTTTGACGTCAAAATACGTTAAAATGCCCCGTTAATTCATATTTATTATTAGAAGGACAGCCATGTTTGGTGCGATTGCAAAAAAGATTTTTGGAACCCGAAATGATCGCTTGGTAAAAGAGGCTCAGAAGACTGTTAAAGTAATCAATGCGCTTGAGCCGACAATGCAAGCGATGACGGATGAAGAGTTACAACAACAAACCATCAAGTTTCGTGAGCGCATTCAAAATGGCGAGTCTTTAAATAAGCTCTTGCCTGAGGCGTTTGCCACATTGCGTGAAGCAAGTAGCCGCGTGATGGGCATGCGCCATTATGATGTGCAAATGATCGGCGGGATTGTATTGCATCAAGGCAAAATCGCTGAAATGCGCACCGGTGAAGGTAAAACATTGGTGGCAACTCTTGCTGTGTATTTAAATGCATTAGAAGGCAAGGGCGTGCACGTTGTGACCGTCAATGATTACTTAGCAAAACGTGACGCCGCCTGGATGGGTAAGCTCTATCGTTGGATGGGTTTAAGTGTGGGCGTTGTGGTGTCTGATCAAGCGCCAGATGAGAAGAAATCAGCCTATGAAGCGGACATCACTTATTGTACGAACAATGAAATCGGCTTTGATTACCTTCGCGATAACATGAGCTTTGATCCTGAACATAAAGTACAGCGTCCATTGAACTTTGCGGTGATCGATGAGGTGGATTCCATCTTGATCGATGAAGCGAGAACGCCACTCATCATTTCAGGCCCTGCGGAAGGTTCGGAAGATTTATACAAAGCCATCAATGAGATCGTGCCTTATTTGAAAAAAGCCGATGCCAATGGCGACAATGACTTTACGATCAATGAAAAAGATCGCCAAGTGTTATTGACAGAAGTGGGCCATGAACATGCTGAAAATTTATTGGTGGAAGCAGGTTTACTCAAAGCAGGTGAAAGCTTATATGATGCCAATAACTTAAAATTGTATCATCATTTAGACAGCTGCTTGCGCGCGCATCATTTATTCCGCCGCGATGTGGAGTATTTGATTAAAAACAATGAAATCATCATTGTCGATGAGCACACAGGCCGCACATTGGCAGGACGTCGCTGGTCAGATGGCTTGCATCAAGCCATTGAAGCAAAAGAGGGCGTGCCGATCAAACCTGAAAATCAAACATTGGCATCCATCACGTTCCAGAATTTATTTAGAATTTATAAAAAATTGTCCGGGATGACGGGGACAGCCGATACAGAAGCGCCAGAGCTTTTAGAAATTTATGGCTTAGAAGTTGTGGTGATTCCAACCAATAAAGTCATTCAGCGTAAAGATTATGGGGATTTAATCTTCTTAACGCAGCGCGAGAAATATGAAGCCATCATTAAAGACATCGAAGCGTGCTGCGAAGCAGGGCAACCTGTGTTAGTGGGAACGGCGTCTGTTGAAGTGTCAGAATTATTGGCAGAGATGCTCAATGCGCGCGGCATTCAGCATGAAGTGTTGAACGCAAAACAGCATGAGCGCGAAGCTTATATTGTGGGTGCAGCTGGTAAACCGGGTGCGGTGACGATTGCCACCAATATGGCCGGTCGTGGTACGGACATCGTGCTTGGCGGTAACTTTGAGATGGAAATGGAAGCTTATCCGGATGCCACCGCTGCAGAGCGTGCAGCGATGAAGGCAGAATGGCAAAAACGCCATGATGATGTGTTATCTAAAGGTGGTTTACACATCATCGGGACAGAGCGCCATGAATCCCGCCGCATTGACAATCAGTTGCGTGGCCGTGCGGGTCGTCAAGGGGATGTGGGCTCATCACGTTTTTATCTTTCATTAGAAGATAACTTGATGCGCATCTTCACTTCGCCTTCAGCTTACAACATGATGAAAAAGCTTGGCATGGGCGATGGCATTCCGTTAGAACATAAATGGATCAGCCGCTCGATTGAAAATGCTCAGCGCAAAGTGGAAGGTCATAACTTTGAGATTCGTAAGAACTTATTGCAATATGACAACGTGGCCAATGATCAACGTAAAGTGATCTATCAGCAGCGCGATGACATTTTAGCGGCATCGGATGTGGGTCCTGCCATTGATGCAATTCGTGAAACAGTGTTCCGTGAGCTTGTGGCTAAACACATTCCGCCACAATCATTCCCTGAACAGTGGGATATGGAAGGCTTAGAGGCAAAATTGTCTCGTGACTTTATGATGGATGTGAAGCTTGAAGATTGGCTCAAAGAGGATGACACGCTTGATTATGAAGGTGTGGTCGCACGCTTAATTGAGATGAATCAAAAAGCATATCGCAATAAGCAATACATCACATTGCCTGATACGGGCGAAGAGATCTCCATTGTGGATCAAGAGAACTTCAAAGCCTTTGAGAAAAATGTGTTGTTACAGTTATTAGATCGCAACTGGAAAGATCATTTAGCGGCGATGGATTATTTACGCCAAGGCATTCAATTGCGTGCCTATGCACAAAAACGTCCTGAGCAAGAATATAAGCGCGAAGCCTTTGAAATGTTTGAGATGATGCTTGATCGCATTTACTATGAAACGATTGGTTTCTTGAGCCGTTTGACGATCGAGTTGCCAAAAGTGACAGAAGAAGATGCCAAAACCATTGAAGCTTTGCAAAATTCAGATGAAGAAACAGAAGTATTGATGCAACGTTCATTCAGTGATGCCGGTGTTTCTAATGAGGTTCAAGCGCCAGAGCAAAATAACGTGATGGATGCGTTAGGTTTAGACTTCAGCGCCGTTGGCCGCAATGATGAATGTCCATGCGGTTCTGGTAAAAAGTATAAGCATTGCCACGGTAAAATCTAATTGGTCAAATGATTGAAAAATCCCGCATTTTGCGGGATTTTTTATGGCTTGCATAAATGGCAGACAATAAAAAAGCCCTTGAAAAAGGGCTTTTGAATGCATTTCGAATTAAGCAGCGATTGCTTTGATTCGTGCGTTCAAACGGCTCACTAAACGAGCTGTTGTTTTCTTATGAAATAAGCCTTTGTTAGAAGCGCGATCTAAAACGCCTTGTGCTTTTTTCAATGCATCTTGAGCAGCAGTGACGTTATTTTCTTGGATCGCTTTCAATACTTTCTTAACATAAGTACGAGTCATTGAACGATATGAAGCATTTGCTAAACGGCTTTTTTCCGCTTGGCGTACGCGTTTTTTTGCTTGAGCTGAGTTTGCCAAAGGTATTCTCCAAATATAACCAATAGTTTAAACAATATAAGACGCAACATTATCTTGTTTTTCCAAGCAAAAGTCAATCATGCTTCGGATTAAAACAGCGGACAACGTGGCTCAATGAAAAAAAAGAGCTGCGAGCAGCTCTCTTATTGTGGATCATTATAGCGCATATTCTGCAAAATTAGAATGCAGGTAAAATACTGCCTTCATATTTTGTTTCGATGAATTGTTTCATCTCATCAGAGTGAAGAATCTTCATGAGTTCTTTGACATTCTCTTTCTCATTGTTGCCATCTTTGACCACAACGATGTTCACATAAGGTGAGTTTTTGTCTTCAATGATCAAAGCATCTTTCACTGGATTTAAATCCGCATCTAACGCAAAGTTAGTGTTGATGAGGGCTAAATCCACTTCATCGATGGTGCGGGCAAGCATTGGCGCTTCAAGCTCTACAAACGACAAGTTTTTAGGATTCTCTTTGATGTCTTGAATCGTGGCTAAAATGTTTGTCGGATCTGTCAATGTGATCACGCCATTGTTGTGCAATAAGATCAAAGCACGACCGCCGTTGGTGGGATCATTTGGAATGGCGACTTTACCATTTTGTGGCAAGTCTTTCACATCTTTGATCTTTTTAGAGTAGCCGCCTAAAGGTTCTAAATGCACGCCGCCCACAGACACCAATGTCATGTCGTTGGCTTTGTTAAATTCATCTAAATAGGGTTGATGTTGCATGAAGTTTGCATCGACTTCGCCTTCGTTGAGCATGATGTTAGGTAACACATAATCGGTGACCACAACCACGTCAATGTTGAAATCTTTAGGGGCAAGTGTTTGCGCGTGTTCTAAAATTTCAGCATGTGGCACAGGAGATGCTGCCACTTTGATGGTTTCATTGGCATTGGCAAAAAATGGCAATGCAGAAATGAGAAGCGCTGTTGCAAATTTCTTCATGAATAAACTCCTAAATATTGGATGGCAATTGTTATTTTCGTGTGAGGCGACGCATGAATGTATCCCCCACTAATTGAATAGTTTGCGCGATAATAATGATAATTACAATCACAAAATTGGTAATTTCAGGTTGATTGCGATGGAAGCCAAAACGGGTGGCTAAATCACCGAGTCCGCCTGCACCAACAACGCCTGCCATTGCTGTAAAGGAAAGTAGAAGAATCCCTGTAATGGTTGCCCCTGCAATCAAGCTTGGGCGTGCTTCACGCAATAAGATAGAAAAAATGATCTTATGCATCGGTGTGCCCATACTGACGGCAGCTTCTATGATGCCGCGATCCACTTCACGAAGGGCTGTTTCTACCAATTTGGCAAAAAATGGAATCGCGCCAATGGTTAAGGGCACAATTGCACCTTTGACCCCGAAGGAGGTGCCCACAATATTTTTCGTGTAGGGCAATAGATAAATGATCAAAATCAAAAAGGGAATGGAGCGCAAAATATTGGTGAAGATCGATAAAATCGGATACACCACACGATTTTGCATCAATTGTTTTGGGCTGGTGAGGTATAAAATTACCCCAAGCATGATGCCAAAAATGGTGGTCAATGCCCAAGAGGCGGAGAGCATTTGCAAGGTGGCTTCGGTGCCTTCCCAGAGCATGCTCACTTTCACTTTAGGAAAATAGGGCGTGATGAATTCTTGAAGAGCATTCGCTGCCCATACTTTGAAATCTGTGTACAGAGAGGTTTCGATGAGATTTGACATAGTTTATAAAGTGACCGCTAATGTGTGAATGTTTTTCGCTGCAAATTCTTCTAAGGCGCGCTGCTGAACCTCAGCACTGCCATTTAAGGCCACGAGCAATTGACCATATGGCAAATCACGAATGTAGCTGATGTTGCCAGAAAGGATTGAGAAATGCACGCCGGTGGATTTGATGATGTCACTTAAATGTGGGTGATAAGAATCTTCCCCTGAATAAGTGATTTGATAAAGGTTTGCCCCTTTCATTGGGCTATTTTTCAAATGAACTTTAAGCTCAGCATAATGGCTATTGTCTAAAATAAACTCTTTGGTCACTTCGTGTTGAGGGTTTAAAAACACCTCTTCAACTGCGCCGCATTCCACAATTTGACTGGCATGAATGACGCCCACTTTATGGCAGATTTTACGGATCACTTCCATTTCATGGGTGATGAGCACAATGGTTAAACCGAGCTTTTGATTGATTTCGCGTAGGAGCTCTAAAATGGACTGTGTGGTTTGTGGATCAAGGGCAGAGGTGGCTTCATCACACAATAGGACTTTTGGCTTATTAGCGAGGGCTCTAGCGATCCCTACGCGCTGTTTTTGTCCGCCAGAGAGTTGCGCGGGGTATTTTTTGGCATGTTCTGTTAAACCCACCAATTCTAGCAATTCGTTGACGCGGGCATTGATCTCAGATTTCGACATTTTCTCTAAGCGAAGCGGAAAAGCAATGTTGTCAAAAATGGTTTGGCTAGAGAAAAGATTAAAGTGCTGGAAAATCATACCGATTTTGCGGCGTTCATGCATCAATTCTCGTTTACTTAAGGTGGTTAAATCCACTTGATCTAAAATGACGTGGCCACTTGAAGGCTTTTCCAATAAGTTAAGGCAGCGAATCAATGTACTTTTGCCGGCGCCAGAGTGCCCGATGACACCGAAGATTTCGCCGGCTTCAATGGTCAAAGAGATGTCTGAGAGGGCAATGATGTCGCCTTTCGCAGTCGGATAGGATTTTGAAATATGGTCTAATGTGATCACGGATAGAATCATCTACAGTCTAAAAAGATACCGCACAATCTAGCATAATACGGCGTTAATTTGAAGATGAGACGATTTTCCGGCAATAAAAAAGCAACCCAAGGGTTGCTTTTGTGTGTTTTTAAACAAGTAAACTTATTTAATACGTGCTTCTTTGTATAAAACGTGTTTACGAACAACTGGATCATATTTCATGAACTCTAATTTTTCAGGAGTTGTTCTTTTGTTTTTAGTTGTAGTGTAAAAATGACCAGTTTCAGCCGTTGACACTAATTTGATTTTTTCTCTGATACCTTTTGCCATGATAAAGCTCCTTAGATTTTCTCACCACGTGCACGCATATCTTTAAGAACAGCATCGATGCCTTTTTTATCGATAGTTCTTAAACCAGCAGATGTTACGCGTAATGTTACAAAGCGCTGTTCGCTTTCTACCCAAATACGATGTGAGTGAAGATTTGGTAAAAAACGACGGCGAGTTTTATTGTTTGCGTGAGAAACGTTGTTCCCAACAGCAGGTGCTTTACCAGTGACTTGACAAACTTTACTCATAATTAAAATAACCTATTTCAATAAATTAAATTCTTTGAGGAACGCAAAGACGGCCCTTAAAAACAGACACGTCATTATACGTATTTCAAAAAAATATGCAATACACTGATTAAGTGAAATCAGCAGGGTTCTTAGCCTTACTTGCTGCAACTTCCGCATCAATGATGCCCGCTCGAACTAGCTGCATCAAGTGCTGATCAAGGGTTTGCATGCCAAAGGATTGGCCAGTTTGAATCGCAGAATACATCTGTGCAATTTTATCTTCACGAATCAGATTTCGAATTGCATTTGTACCCATAAGGATTTCCCAAGCAGCCACACGACCGCCGCCTTTTTTCTTCAAAAGTGATTGCGCAACAACGGCTTGCAAAGACTCAGATAACATTGAACGAACCAATGGTTTTTCACCTTCTGGGAAAACGTCAATGATACGGTCGATGGTCTTCGCTGCCGATGTGGTATGGAGGGTACCAAATACTAAGTGACCCGTTTCCGCAGCGGTTAAGGCTAAACGAATGGTTTCTAAGTCACGAAGCTCACCCACCAAGATAACGTCTGGATCTTCACGAAGAGCAGAGCGCAATGCATTGTTAAACGAGAGAGTATCTCGATGCACTTCACGTTGGTTGATGAGTGATTTTCTTGGCGTGTGTACGAACTCAATCGGGTCTTCCACCGTCAAGATATGGTAAGGATGATGCTTGTTTAGGTAGTCAATCATTGCAGCTAACGTCGTTGACTTACCTGAACCTGTGGGCCCTGTCACCAACACTAAACCGCGAGGCACCGAAACCATTTGGCGGAAAATGGCAGGCATGCCAAGTTCATCCATGGATTTAATGTTGTTAGGGATTGTTCTAAAAACAGCGCCAACGCCACGATTTTGGTGGAAGGCGTTGACACGGAAACGAGATAAACCAGGAACATCTACAGAGAAGTCAGCTTCTAACTCCGCATCAAAGGTTCTGCGCTGAGTATCATTCATGATGCCATAAATCAAATCATAAACCATATCGTTATTGAGCGCAGGTGCATTGATTCTTGTTACGTCACCATCGATGCGCAGCAAAGGTGGCAATCCTGCTGACAAGTGCAAATCCGATGCCCCGGATTTGACCACAAATGTGAGTAGATCTGTAATGTTCATAATTTTCTCATTAGTTTTTTTAATAGAAATAACGCTCGTATTCTAAACGACAAAATAGCATCAGTCTAATTTTGCATTTGATTTTAGTCGATTTATGATATCAACGTAATCTTTTTGCGTGAAAATCGCGCTGCCCGCCACGAAAGTATCCGCGCCTGCTTGAGAGATTTCTGCAATGTTATCGGCATTGACGCCGCCATCAATTTCAAGGCGAATGTCTAAGCCTTTTTCATCAATGATTGCACGCAGCTGCTTTAATTTATCTAAGGCAGATGGGATGAATTTTTGTCCGCCAAAGCCCGGGTTCACACTCATCACCAGCACCATGTCTAAATAGTCCCAAACATGATCAAGCACATGGATAGAGGTTGCAGGATTCAACACCAAACCGGCTTTACAGCCCAATGATTTGATGAGTTGAAGGGAGCGATCCACATGTAAAGAGGCTTCAGGATGGAATGTGATGTAGGTTGCACCAGCTTTTGCAAACGCTTCGATCATGCGATCGACCGGTGAAACCATCAAATGCACATCAATGGGGGCAGTGACGCCATAATCACGCAATGCTTTACAGATCATCGGGCCAAACGTGAGGTTTTCCACATAGTGGTTGTCCATCACGTCAAAGTGAATGATGTCTGCGCCTGCATTTAATACAGCATCGACTTCCTCGCCTAAGCGAGCGAAGTCTGCGGATAAAATCGATGGGGCGATCCAAGGAGTTTGTTTCATGGGTTAACCTTTGATGTCTGCTAATGTTTCGTCGATGGCTTTGAGGGTTTGATCTAAATCTTCATACGTATGTGCATTCGATAAGAAACCTGCTTCAAATGCACTTGGCGCTAAATAGATGCCGCGCTCAAGTAAGCCATGATAGAACTGTTTGAAAAATTCGATGTCACTGGTGAGCGCATCTTTGTACGTGTTCACAGGTTGATGGGTGAAGAATAAACCAAACATGCCGCACACGTGATTGATGTGGATGGGTAAATCATGTTTGGCAAAGATTTTGGCAATCCCATCCATTAAGTAATCGGTTTTGGCTTTGAGCTCATCATAAAAGCCCTCTTCAGACACCAATTCTAATGTGGCTAAACCTGCCGCCATGGCCACAGGATTACCGGACAATGTGCCAGCTTGATACACCGCACCATTTGGGGATAAATGCGCCATAATCTCAGCTTTACCACCAAAAGCGCCCACGGGCATGCCACCGCCAATCACTTTACCGAAGGTTGATAAGTCAGGCGTGATGTTAAATAAGCCTTGGGCGGAATGTTTGTGTACACGAAAACCGGTCATCACTTCATCCATGATGAACACAGCGCCTGCCTCTGTACAGCAATCACGAATGGTTTGTAAGAATTCACGTGACGGTGGAATGCAGTTCATGTTGCCGGCAATCGGTTCAACGATCACGCATGCAATTTCATTGCCATATTTGGCAAAGGCTTCTTTGAGCTCTTCAGGATTGTTGTATTCAAGCACGATGGTGTGCTGCGTTAAATCAGCTGGTACGCCCGGTGATGATGGCTCAGCAAAGGTCAATAAACCAGAACCAGCTTTCACTAAAAGCGAATCTGAATGGCCATGATAGCAGCCTTCAAATTTGATGATTTTGTTGCGGCCAGTGTAACCACGGGCTAAACGGATGGCGCTCATGGTGGCTTCTGTGCCTGAGCTTACCATGCGCACGCTGTCCATTGAAGGAATGATCTCAAGAACTTTTTTGGCCAATGCGGTTTCAGAAACGGTGGGCGCACCAAAAGAGAGGCCATTTTTTGCGGTTTCCACAACGGCTTCAATCACTTTAGGATGCGCATGCCCCACGATCATCGGGCCCCATGAACCCACATAATCGATGTATTTTTTATCATTGACATCATAAACATAAGCGCCTTCACCCTTTTTGAAAAACACAGGTGCACCACCCACTTGTTTAAATGCGCGCACAGGAGAGTTCACGCCGCCAGGAATGTATTGTTGTGCTTCTTCGTAAAGTGCTTCAAAACTGACCATTTCTCAACCTTCAAAACTTAGAAATAAAGCTAATATTCTAGCAAAATTAATTAAGATTTAATTGTTAAATTAAAATGAAGTACAATAACCAACACTATGTGTATTAATGATTGATGAATTTTAAATTAATTGGATGAATTTTATGTCAGAAGCAATGAAGAATATTGTTGAAACAACCTTAGATGATATGAAAGGTGTGGATATTAAAGTATTCGATGTCAGCGAAATTGTGAAGTATACCGACTGGGCTGTGATTGTTACAGGGACTTCCTCAACTCACCTCAAAGCGATGGCCAATAAGCTTGAAATCAATATGAAAGAGCAAGGTCATACTGTGATCGGCATTGAAGGCGTGGAAAGCGGCAACTGGGTGTTACAAGATTATGGTGACATCGTGGTGCACATCATGACTAAAGATGCGCGTGAGTTTTATCAGTTAGAAAAATTGTTCATCTAGTATGATTGTTCACCTCATTGCCATTGGCAACAATATGCCAAGTTGGGTGAAAGAAGGCTTTGATGAGTATCAAAGCCGTCTTCGTAATGAAGTGCAACTCAAAATGGTGGAAATTCCCGCCCAAGCTCGCAAGAAAAATGCAGACATCTCTAAAATCCTCAAAGAAGAGGGGCAAAAGATGCTTGCCGCCGTGCCAAAAGGTGCGCGCATTGTGGGGCTTGATGTGGTGGGTAAAGCGGTGACAACGCCAGAGTTGAGCCAAATGATGGCCGGCTGGTTGCAAGGTGGCACTGATATTGCGTTATTGATTGGCGGGCCTGAAGGTTTTTCTGATGACGTCAAGCAGAGCTTTCAGCAGAGCATTTCTCTATCGAAATTGACGTTGCCACATCCGATGGTGCGCATTTTGGTGGCAGAGCAGTTGTTTCGCGCTTGGAGCATTTTGCATAATCATCCGTATCACCGTGAATAATTGAAACGAGATATAAAAAAAGCCTGATCATTGATCAGGCTTTTTTGTTGTGGGATGCATTAACCTTTATAACGGCTGAGCACCACAGTTGCGTTTGTACCACCAAAGCCAAAGCTGTTGCTCATGATGTTATTGATCTCAACATCTTCCACTTTTTTGCGGATGATTGGGAAGTTTTCCAATAAAGGATCAATGTGATCAATGTGCATGCTTGCTTGAAGGAAATTGTTTTCCATCATCAGAAGGGAATAGATCACTTCATTCACACCGGCTGCGCCTAACGCATGGCCTGTTTGTGATTTTGTTGAAGAGATCATTGGGAATTTATCCCCAAATACACGCTCAACGGCCATGATTTCAGGAATGTCACCGGCAGGTGTTGATGTGCCGTGTGCATTGATGTAATCAATCGGGCCTTCAACGGTGGCCAATGCTTGACGCATACAGCGCTCTGCGCCTTCACCACTTGGGGCAACCATGTCATAACCATCAGACGTTGCGCCGTAACCGGTGATTTCTGCATAGATGTGTGCACCACGCGCTAATGCGTGTTCTAACTCTTCAACCACCACGATGCCGCCACCGCCAGAGATCACAAAACCATCACGGTCACGATCATATGGACGCGATGCCACAGATGGATTGTCATTGTATTTAGAAGACAATGCGCCCATTGCATCGAACATTGCGCTCATAAATGGGTGCAACTCTTCACCGCCACCGGCAAAGATCACATCTTGTTTACCCAATTGGATTTGCTCAACAGCATTACCAATACAGTGTGCAGATGTAGAGCACGCTGAGCTGATGGAATAGTTCACACCTTTGATTTTAAACGGCGTGGCTAAACATGCAGATACAGTAGAGCCCATTGTGCGAGTCACCATGTAAGGACCCATTTTTTTCGTGGCACCTGTTTTGCGCATGCTATCGACGGCATCAATTTGATTGCGCGTCGATGCACCACCCGAACCCACGATTAAACCTGTGCGTTCATTCGAAACCATTTCAGGGGGTAATTTTGAGTCTTCAATCGCTTGCTCCATCGCTAAATAAGCGTATGCCGCAGCATCTGCCATAAAGCGGAAAGTTTTACGATCAATATGCTCAGCAGGATTGATGCGAATCGCACCGTGAACATGGGATCTAAAACCGAGATCAGCCATCTCTTGAGAGAATTCAATACCTGACTTACCTGATTTGAGAGACTCTAATACTTCTTCTTTGTTGTTTCCGATACTAGAAATAATCCCAAGACCTGTGATAACAACACGTCTCATAATGTTTCTCCTAAACGTTAAAAATTATCTGTTGAGGTAAAAAGACCAACTTTGAGGTCATGTCCTGTGTAGATGATTTTACCATCTACGGATAAAGTCGCATCTGCAATACCCATCGTCAATTTGCGCAAAATAACACGTTTCATGTGAATGTGGTAAGTTATTTTTTTTGCGGTGGGTAAGACTTGACCGGAGAATTTCACTTCGCCACAACCAAGTGCACGGCCGCGACCAATGCCGCCTTTCCAGCCTAAATAGAAGCCAACCAATTGCCACATTGCATCTAAGCCAAGGCAACCTGGCATGACGCTATCGCCAATAAAATGACAAGGGAAAAACCATAAATCGGGATTGATGTCGAGTTCAGCGACGATTAAACCTTTATTGTAGTTGCCACCATCTTCAGTGATTTCCACAATGCGATCACACATCAACATTGGTGGCATTGGCAATTGTGCATTGCCTTCACCAAATAAGTTGCCTTTTGCGCATTCAATCAGTTCTTCTTTGGTATAACTTGCTTGTTTTGTCACATCAATTCCTTTGAAAATAGTGGATATTCAATTATAAAATCCGATGATTATACTGTTTTATCGGATGGATTGAAAATGGTTTGGTAGTGATTAAGGACGTCATTTGCCGTGATTTGGTCAATTTTATTGTCATTTCCAAAATTTTTGGCCTCAAGCACGGTGACTTTTTCCCCGTAAGGCTTCGATTGTGTTGGATTTGTCGGGCCAAAGAGGGCGATGACGGGCGCATCACTTGCCGCTGCAAAGTGTGCGATGCCGGTATCATTGGCCACAATGAGCTCGGCGCCATTGAGCCAATAGGGAATGTCTAACAGTGCAGTTTGATCGCATAAATTGATGATGCGCTCATCGCTGTCGGCGATTTGTTTGCAGATTTCCGCTTCACTGCCGGCGCCAAGGACTAAAATGCGCGTCACATAATTGTGATTGAACAATAATTGCGCAAGTTCCATAAAACGCTCAGGATGCCAACGTTTTTCGGGATGCTGTGGGCTGCAACCGGGCACAAAAACGGCAAACGCATGATTTTCTAATAAATGCTGCTTTTTCTCTTCGATGCGCGCGATGATTTCAGGCGATGCAATGATGCGGGGGCGCGTACTTGTGCGAACCACGCCCACACTTTTAAGGGCGGCATAAAAACGATCAACAACGTGATTGTTTTCAATGTCATGGGTTTTAATGTGATTGTCATAACACCAATGGCGGCTGCGTCCAATGATGGTTGCGCGAGTAAAGCGGAGAGTTTTTGCCGCAGAGAGCAGCATGCGGGAGCGATCACTGTTTTGTAGATCAATGATCAGATCATAATTTTCTTGTTTTAATGTGGTGAGCCAACGCCAAGTGGCGCCAAAGCCCTGTTTTCTGAGTTTAAAGTCAATGAGTTGATGAAAACGATCATCATGCGCAAAGAGCTGATGCCACGGCGGGAGCACATTTAAATCAATCTTTGCGTGTGGAAATGTGGCTTTAATGTCATCAAAGGTGCTGCTTGCGAGCACGCAATCGCCCATCGCGCTCCATTGAATGATCAAAATGCGGCGATAATCTTTCACAAGGTTATTCATAGAGATCCTTTTCACCTTCAGGGCGAGTTTTAAAGCGCCGATGCGCCCATAAATATTGCTCAGGGGCCTCCATGATCCATGATTCAAACATTTTATTCAAACGCTCGCAATCTTCAACAGGCGACTCAGAAGGGAAATGATCAAGAGCAGGGAGGATCTTCACGCGGTATTGATTGCCTTCACGAATGCAATAATAAGGCAGCACTTTAGCTTTGCCCACTTTTGCCATTTGGGAGGTCGCGGTGATCATCAATGCTTTGACGCCAAAGAAATCCACAAACACATGATCGCTGCCGCCATAGTTTTGATCAGGCGCATACCAAAGCAGTTTGCCTTGGCGAAGGAGTTTGATGGTTTTGCGGATTTCGTTGCGATTGACGGGCTCATTTTGTGATTGAGCGGTGCGCATTTTAAATTGGCGCTCTTCATATGCGCGGTTTTTGTGCTGACGATACATCGCCACAAATGGGGTTTTGAGCGTAATGGCACGTGCCCCAAGCTCAAGGTTGCAAAAGTGCACAGTCAATAACAGCGCACCTTCACCTGAGGCTTTCACGGCGTCTAAATTCTCTAACCCTTCATAGGTGAAGAGTTTTTTGACCTGTGCCTCAGGTTTTAACCAAGCGGCTAAAGTTTCAAAGATGCCCATGCCAAGGGCATTAAAATTCTCTTTAACGAGCTCGGTTTGCGCATCTTGAGATAAATCAGGGAAGCACAACGCGATGTTGCGCTCCACAATGTGGCGGCGTTTTTTCGCCACATAATACGAGAGCTTGCCAACGCCTTTGCCTGCGGCTAATAAGATGGGCATTGGCAATCTCGCAATGTATTTGCCAACCCAGAAGCCTAAGGCAATCGCATGATCTTTAATCCAGTTCGGCTTATGGTATTGCATGATTACTGTTTGTTTTGATCACAAATTGGGGCAATAAAATGTACGGCTGTGTCCCAAGGTTGCTCGATCCATGTATCTTGTGACACATCGATGACGTTAAAGTCCACCAATGGTTTGCCTTGTGGTTTGGCAAAGATGGTGACGAAGTAAGCTTTTGGATACAATTGACGGATCAATTTTGCCGTATTGCCAGAGTCCACTAAGTCATCAATGATGACAAAGCCTTCGCCTTCATTCGGTAAATTGCACTCTTTAACGAGTTGCATGTCTGTTTGCTGTTGATATTCGTGGTAGCTTGCAATGCACAAGGTATCCACGTAACGAATGTTCAATTCGCGCGCAACGATCGCAGAAGGCACTAAACCACCACGACTGACCGCAATGATCCCTTTCCACTCTTGACGTTCGATTAAATGTTGAGATAAAGCTTTCCCGTGAACTTGGAGCATATCCCAAGTAACTAAATATTTTTTCGACATTTTGGTTTCCAGTAGATGAGGTTCTGATATAAAATAGCCGGTTATTATAGTTTTTTTTCTTTGATTACACCAGTCAAAACATTTGCTGATTTGACGGGTGATCTTTTTTTGTAAGGTTAGACAGTGACTACTCCTAAGATTGGCTTTGTTTCGCTCGGTTGCCCAAAAGCATTGGTTGACTCCGAATATATCTTGACGCAATTGCGTACTGAAGGATATGAAATCGTTCCACAATACAATGATGCAGACCTCGTTGTGGTCAACACTTGTGGCTTTATTGATTCAGCGGTGCAAGAGAGCTTAGATGCCATTGGTGAAGCGTTAGATGAAAATGGCAAAGTGATTGTCACAGGTTGTTTAGGTGCAAAAGCGGACACCATTTTGGAAAAGTATCCAAATGTATTGAGTGTGACAGGTCCGCATGCATTCCAAGAATTGATGGGCGCTGTGCATCATCATTTGCCAAAGCCGCACGATCCCTTCATGGATTTGGTGCCACAAGCGGGCATTAAATTGACGCCACGCCATTATGCATACCTTAAAATTGCAGAAGGGTGTAATCACAGCTGTACGTTCTGCATCATTCCGACGATGCGCGGTAAACATCAATCATATCCTGTGGAAAATGTCTTGTCACAGGCGAAAAAATTGGTGAATTCAGGTGTGAAAGAGCTATTGGTGGTGGCGCAAGATACGAGCGCTTATGGCGTGGATGTGAAATATAAAACAGGTTTTGCCGATGGCACACCTGTCAGAACGCACATTCAAAACCTTTGTGAAGAACTTGGTAAACTGGATGCATGGGTGCGTTTACACTACATCTATCCTTATCCGCATGTTGATCATTTGATTCCATTGATGGCAGAAGGCAAAATTTTGCCGTACATCGATGTGCCCATGCAACATGCGTCCCCACGCATTTTAAAAGCCATGAAGCGCCCCGCCAATAGTGAAAATATGTTGATGCGCATCAAAAAATGGCGCGAAATTTGCCCTGAAATTACCATTCGCTCAACTTTCATTGTTGGCTTCCCAGGGGAAACGGAAGAAGAGTTCCAAATGCTTTTAGATTTCATTGAAGAAGCACGTTTAGATCGCGTGGGGGCATTCATTTATTCACCGGTGGAAGGCGCGCCAGCAAATGACATCGCAGAACTCATTCCGGTGGAGATTCAAGAAGAGCGCTTAGGTCGCTTTATGGAGCTTCAAGCGCGCATTTCTGCAGAGAAATTGGCGCTTAAAGTGGGTCAGACGTTAGAAGTATTGGTGGATGACTTTGATGCTGACAATGGCGTGGCCATTGGCCGCACAAAAGCCGATGCCCCTGAAATTGATGGCTTGGTTTACATCGATGGCGCCGATGCATCGTGCGTTGGTAAAATTGTCAATGTATTGATCGATGAAGCGGACACCTATGATTTATATGGTGAGCTCATCTAACATGAGTTTTGTGCCGAATTAAGCTACACTATGACAGTTAAAATTTAGAAATGGGTAATTAATAATGGCCAATGATATCTACAGAATTCTTTATGTTGAAAGCAGTGCAGAAAAGGTCACTCAACTCAAGCAGTTGATTCGTGTGTCGAGTGTTGAGAGTAAAATCACTTTTGATGTGGCAACGACAGATTCTGTGGATGGCATTAAAATGGCCTTAACCAAAGAGGGCTGTGACTTAATTTTGTTACAAGACTCTCCAAAAGTCCCTGATCTGAAAGAAATTACAGAGGCCATCGGCATGCAAAGTGTGCCGGTGCTTGTGTTGGTGGCAGAAGAGCAATTTTTAGAAAAACGCCAAATCATGATGCAAGACGGTGCGCTTGATGTCGGTTCATTGCAACAAAGTGATGTGCTCTTTAAACAGATCGTGCGTGCCATTTTTGAGCGTAAAAATCAGCAAGGTTACCGTGAAACCCTAGAGAAAAATGCCCAATTGGCAGAAATTACAGCCCAATTGGCCGCGCAATCTGAAGATTTGATTGCCTATTTTGGTGCCACCGATGGCCTCTTTTTATATGCCAATGAAGCCTTTTTAAAGTATTTCGGTTGGCAAGATTTTAATGAATTAGCGGCCACCACGGCGCTTGAATACATTGGGGCAGAGCAATCGGCATCTTTTAAAAAGATGATGAAGATTGCGAGCAAAACAGGCAAAGAGCAGCAAGCGACGTTAAATCTCATCAATCCACGCACGGGCAATGGCGCTGAAGAAGTGGTGACGATTAAACCTGCAATGCATCAAGAGTTGCCTTGCCTTGAAATTTTTGTGGCGCAATCCAATGACGGACAAACTGCACCTGTTGTGGTGGAGGCTACACCTTCTCTCGCGTCGCAGTTTTATAACCGTTTGGCATTCATTGAGAATTTATCAAATTTTGTGGGCAGCTCATCTTGGTTGGTGAGTTTAGTCTTAGAAGATTATTTTAATTTTCGTAAAAAATATGGCGTTGAGGTCTTAGAGTCCTATTTCTTGGGGCTGGCTAAACATTTAGATGCTCAGATCAGCAATCTGCATTATGCTCGTTATTCTGATGAAAGCATGGTGCTTTTGCTCACTAACAGTGACATGACAAAAGTGGATCGCTTAGGGATGGCGATTGTGGCCAGCGCAGAAGGTTATGTGTTTAAAGCAGGGGATGTGAGTTTTCATGGTTCTTTTTCCTTCTCTTACACCAATTTAGGCGATTCAGTGGAAGGCATCATTGATGCCTGTGCGCGTTTAGATGATTTATCTGGTTTATTAGAAACCCGCGTGGTCTTTACGGATAAAAAAGAAGAGTCAACCCGTGCCATTCAAGCGGTGCAACATGGCGTTGAAATTTTAGAAGTTGGCGACATCGATGAAGAGTACATGCCACTCTTTACTGCATTGAATGATCAGCACATTCGTCAAACCTATATTCCGGTGGCAGACTTCTTAGCCCAAGGCAAAGAGAATTATGTGGCCAGCTTCTCATTGCGCGATGCACAGGGCAATCCTGTGGTGTGGAACCGAAGCTTCACCTTCACCTCAGACAATGTTTTGATGCGTGATTTAGATCAATTCATGCTCTCAACAGCCGCTGAAAATCTTGCCAAAGTCGAGGGTGGCAATAAGCGCATTTTAGTGCCGTTATCCATGTACTTTTTAACCAAGCCTGAATATTTGATGGATTGGATTGAGCAAAATGCCAAAGCGCCTTGTGTGGATCATCAAATCATCTTTGGTTTGGCAGAAGAGGTGGTCGATGAGCATTTTGAGGCAGCCAAACACTTCTTCCATGTGATTGCAGAGGCAGGCTTTGCCGGCATGGTGTATGACGTGGTGGACATCACCTCAACGATGGTCACAGAACTTGATGTGGTGATGGTGGCCTTGTCTGAAAACTGTATTGGTCGTATGAGTCGCAGCATCTCGAGTGATGAGATGATCAAATTACCAAAATTATTACAAGATTTAGAGCGCAAAGGCGCAGGTTTAATGGCAACGGGTGTCAACTCACCGACGAGCATGACGCTTGTGTGGGAATACACCATTCCTTATGCCTCAGGCACCATGATTGGTGCTGTGACAGAGTCATTGGACTTTGATTTTTCACAAGTGATCATGTAAGGGGATAAAAATGACGATGACACGTCGAGGCGTATTACTGGCAGCAGCGGCTTTAATGGTCACAGGTTGTGGCTTTCATTTGCGCGGTGCCATTCAGTGGCCAAAAGAGTATCAGAAGGTTTATATGGTGGGCTATAACCCTGATGATCGTCAGACGTTTTACAGCGCAGTTGTGAATTTTTTCCCATCTGGCGTTAAAATTGTGACGGATGAAGCGCAAGCAGATTTAATCATTCAAGTATTGTCAGAGCAGCAAACTTCACGTGCCGTGTCAGGTTTAGCAGTCGATCGCGCCACAGAAGAAGTGGTGACATTAACCATGGTGGTGCAAGCGAAAGATCGCGATGGGCAAGAGATTTTGCCGCCGACCACATTAATGCGCGAAAGTGACTTTAGTTATCAAGAAGCGGCGTTACTCAGTAAATCCACAGACAGTCAACGTGTCTCTTACGCCCTTCGCCAAGAGCTTGCGGGCATGTTCATGCGCCGTTTAGAAGCTGCCTTACGAGTTCAACCATGATTGCACTGATTCAACGCGTCAATCATGCAAGTGTAAAGGTTGATGGAAAAACCATCGGGGCGATTGATGCAGGTTTATTGGCATTTGTCGCCATTGAAAAACATGACACGCCACAAACGGTGGAAAAAATGGTGGAAAAAATCATCCATTACCGCATTTTTTCTGACGATGCCGGCAAAATGAATCGCTCCCTGCAAGACACAGCGGGCGGATTATTATTGGTGTCGCAATTTACATTGCTGGCCAATACCGATAAAGGACGCCGCCCATCCTTTACAGACAGCCCACCGGTTGAAATGAGCATTGCGTTGTATGAACACAGTATTATGCATGCCAAAACATTGCTACAAACGGTGGCACAAGGGGAATTTGGGGCCGATATGAAAGTATCCTTAGAAAACGATGGCCCCGTCACATTTTGGTTAGAAGTGTAGATGATAGAATCCGATAGAATATTGATCAGCGGTGAAAAACAACGCGAAGAAACCGTCATTGATCGCGCCATTCGCCCGAAGCGTTTACAAGATTACACAGGGCAAGCGGCGCTGCGCAATCAGTTAGAAATTTTCATCACTGCTGCCCGCAATCGTGGGGAAGCGCTCGATCATGTATTGCTGTTTGGCCCACCAGGATTGGGGAAAACAACGCTGGCCCACATCATTGCCCATGAGTTGGATGTGGGGTTAAAACAAACCTCAGGACCTGTGCTTGAAAAAGCGGGCGATTTGGCAGCGTTATTGACGAATTTAGAGCCAAATGATGTGCTGTTCATTGATGAAATCCATCGCTTGAGCCCGATGATTGAAGAGGTGCTCTATCCTGCGCTTGAGGATTATCAGTTAGACATCATGATTGGGGAAGGGCCCGCGGCGCGCTCCATTAAGATAGATTTGCCGCCTTTTACATTGGTGGGTGCGACAACGCGTGCAGGCTTATTAACCTCGCCGCTGCGTGATCGCTTTGGCATCATGTCTCGCTTGCAGTTTTATTCCAATGATGAATTGACCAACATTGTTTTGCGTTCAGCATCGCTTTTGAATGTGGAATTGATGCCAGAAGGCGCCGCTGAAATTGGTAAACGTTCCCGCGGTACGCCAAGGATTGCCAACCGCTTATTGCGCCGCGTGCGTGATGTGGCAGAGGTGCGTTCAAATGGCGTGATTGATGTGGCGATTGCTAAAGAAGCGTTAAACATGCTAGAAATTGATGCCTATGGCTTAGATGAGCATGATCGCCGTTTGTTGCAGTTGATTGTGGAAAAATTCTCAGGCGGTCCTGTGGGGTTAGATACGATTGCCTCAGCCTTAGGGGAAGATCGCGGAACGTTAGAAGATGTGATTGAGCCTTATTTGATTCAAGAAGGGTTCATTATGCGCACCCCAAAAGGTCGCGTGGCCACTGAAAAGTGTTGGCAATATTTTGGCTTAGAGATGGAAGCATGATGCAAAAAACAGGTGGATTAATCATCGGATTACAGGGTACAACCGTCACGACTCAAGAGCGTGCATGGCTCATGCATCCTTTGGTGGTGGGCGTGATTTTATTCACCCGCAATTATGAAAGCTTAGAGCAGCTCATTTTGTTGACGGCAAAGATCAAAATGATCAACCCGAAATTGATGATCTCTGTGGATCATGAAGGCGGCCGCGTTCAGCGTTTTCGTGAGGGCTTCAGCCGTTTACCGCCGATGGGATCATTAAAAGAGCTGTATGCACAAAATATGCATTCAGCGCTGATGCAAGCGGAGCATTATGGTTATGTGATGGCATCAGAGCTCAAGCAAGTGAATGTGGATTTTAGCTATGCGCCAGTGTGTGACATTGATTATGGGCACAATACAGTGATTGGCGATCGCGCTTTTCACTATGAGCCCGATGCGGTGGCGGCATTGGTGATGGCATTTTATCAAGGCATTCGCCGCGCTGGTTCCATTGGTGTGGCTAAGCATTTTCCGGGGCATGGTTATGTGTCAGTGGATACCCATTTAGGGATTGGCATTGATGAGCGCCCGCTCGATGAGATCGAACGCACGGATTTATTGCCCTTCATCACATTGATTGATGCCGGAATAGAAGGCGTGATGCCTGCGCATATCATCTATCCAGCGTTGGATGATGCCCATACAGCGGTCACTTCACGCACATGGCTCACGTATCTTCGGGACGTGTTGCATTTTGAAGGCGCCATCATTAGTGATGATTTAGACATGAAAGGGGCAGCGCATTTAGGCAGTGCCATAGAAAAAGCTCAAGCCTGCTTTGATGCAGGCATTGACATTATTTTGTGCTGCAATGACTTTGCGGCGATTGAGGATCTTTTATCCCTCACAACAGAGCGCGTGCTCAGTGAGGATGTGCGTTTTCGTTGTGAAGTGATGCGTGCACATTTACAGGATTGATGGGTAGGCGCTTGAACTGTTCAGGGTTAAAGCGCGTTCCTAAATCATAGTGTAAAACGCCTTCAGGATCGCGATAAGCATAGGCATAATGATCATCATAATAGTGCCACACATAAAGCGCAGTGATCGGGAATTTAGCCTCAATTTTCAGCTTTTTTGTTAAAGTTTTATTGAGGTGAAAGCAGCCCATAAATTCTAAGTCATGGGCTTTGAGTCCATCTTCATCGATCAATAAATCCCCATATTCATAGCGCATAAAAGCAGCAATGCCACGCTCTTCTTCATCTGTTAAGCCTGTGGTGCCAAACCAATCAGCCATCTCTAAGACAGACGCTTCAGCGCGTTCATTGCGCTCAAAAACATCATCGGTGATGAAATCATCTTTGAGCACATAAAAGAATTCTGTTTTACAATGCCCTGAATAAAAGAGTGCAGGATTTCGATTTGGCAATGGCACGGCAATTGTGTGCATGCCTTGAATGAGGGTGGGATCATTTTCTTCACTGAGCCACAAAAATTGTGACACCACAATGTGCAATGCAGCATCAATGGGGTCAAAACGGCGCGAGATTTCAATGGTGGTGTGTTCAGACAATCCTTCAGGTGATGGCTGCATGCGCTCTGGCATGGCTAAAAAATCTTGGTAAGATCGGGTTTTTAATTCATCAACCAGCGCTTCAAAGATGGCATTGTCTTTTGTATGTATTGTTTTTAACACAGCGATCGTCTCCGTTTTGGTAACAATGCTCACTAGTTTACGGAGAATTAAAAAAAATACTTTGATCTGGTGACAGTTTTTGCTTTAAAAAACATTTAACTGCATTAAAATGTAAACTTTTGTTGATGGGATTGAAAGGTATGACCTATTTTGTGGGCGCACATGTCAGCGCATCAGGTGGTGTGGATTTAGCACCGCAGCGAGCGAAAGATATTGGGGCAAATGCATTTGCCTTATTTACGAAAAATCAGCGCCAATGGAAGGCCAAGCCACTTGAGCCAAAAGTGATTGCCAACTTTAAAAAAGAGTGCTTTAAACTCGGTTTTAAAGGCAATCAGATTTTACCCCATGACAGTTACCTCATTAACTTAGGGCATCCGGAAGAAGAGGGGCTCACTAAATCCCGCGATGCTTTTTTAGATGAGATGCAGCGCTGCGAGCAATTGGGCATTGAGTTGCTGAACTTTCATCCGGGCAGCCATTTAAATAAGATCAATATTACGGACTGTTTAGCACGCATTGGCGAGTCCATTAACATTGCGTTGGATCAAACCAAAAATGTGGTGGCTGTGATTGAAAATACTGCAGGGCAAGGCACCAATTTAGGCTTTGAATTTGAGCAGCTTGCTGAGATCATTCACCATGTGGAAGATAAAAGTCGCGTGGGCGTGTGTATTGATACTTGTCATGCCTTTGTGGCAGGGTATGATTTACGCACGTTTGAAGCGTGTGAAAAAACCTTTACCGCCTTTGATGAGATTGTTGGGAATCAATATTTGCGTGCGATGCATCTCAACGATGCGAAAACAGACTTTGAAAGCCGTGTGGATCGCCATGCAAGCTTAGGACAAGGCACC
This sequence comes from Wohlfahrtiimonas chitiniclastica DSM 18708, assembly GCF_000375345.1. GTDB lineage: Bacteria > Pseudomonadota > Gammaproteobacteria > Cardiobacteriales > Wohlfahrtiimonadaceae > Wohlfahrtiimonas > Wohlfahrtiimonas chitiniclastica. The sequence goes on from NZ_AQXD01000002.1 coordinate 356,956, forward strand.
ATTGGTTTAGGGGCGTTTGAATACATTATGCAGCACCCACAATTTGAAGGCATTCCTTTAATTTTAGAAACCACCAATCCTGACATTTGGGATCAAGAGATCGGTTTATTGCGCAGTTTTACACAGGAAGCATGATGGATTCATTAGCATTGATTTTGCCAGCAGATGGGCAAATGCCAGATTTGGCCAATACATACACGGTGCAAAGTGCACCATTGACGTATCCCTCTTTTGTGTGGGATGGGCAATCACTCTTTTGGCAAGATGAAGCGAAACAGAAATTAACCGTAGATTTTGCCTCCCCAAAGCAATTGTGGCGCTTTTCTAAACTCAATAAAGCGCAAGAGCCCATTTTACGTGCATTAAAGTGGAAAAATGGCGAAGGGCAAGCGGTGTGGGATTTAACGGCAGGTCTTGGGCGCGATGGTGGATTGCTGGCATATTCTGGTTGTACGGTGACATTCTTTGAGCGCAATCCCACGTTGCAAATTCTGCTCTCTGAGGCGATTTTTAGCCTTCAAACAGAGATGCCAGAGATGGCTGCCCGCATTACATTAAACTCTATGAGCTCGATTGATCATTTAAAATTGGCATTGAAAGATGACACCATGCCATTGCCAAACAGTTGCTATATGGATCCGATGTATCCGCACCGTAAAAAATCAGCATTGGTGAAATTAGATTTACGCATGGTGCGTGATTTAGTGGGCGATGATCCGGACAGTGCTGAGTTATTATCATTGGCCATTGATTTACTGAAAAGCGGGCGCGGTATGCAGCGCGTGGTGGTTAAGCGTCCTGCAAAATCAGAATATTTGGGCGATTTTAAACCCAGTTACAGCGTTGAAGCGCCCAATACGCGCCTTGATGTCTATGTGCCTTAAGGAGTCAACATGAAACAATTACACGGGGCAATTTTTGATGTCGATGGGTTGCTGTTTAATACAGAGCAACTTTATTGTGACATCTGCATTGAGGTGGCACCTAAATATGGCATCACTACATATGATGAGCACTATTATCGCCGTTATTTGGGCACATCGAATCAAGATTTATATGCCATTTATCAGCAAGATTTTCCTTTTTTGAGTGTTGAGGATGTTGATCAATTCATTCGTGAAGTGCAATCGATTGCCGAAGGATATTTATTGGCTGGCGATGTGGCGATTAAGCCCGGTGCTACCGATTTATTGGCATTTTTGGCAGCGCGTGACATTCCGTGCGTGATCGCTTCAAATAATTATGCCCATTTCATTGATGCGATGCTCACACATCATGGCATTCGCGAGCACTTTGGGCACATTTATGCGCTTGATCACATTGAAAATCCAAAGCCGCACCCAGAAATTGTGCATAAAGCGGTGGATTTTTTAGGGCAATCTCACAGTGATGTGGTGATGTTTGAGGATTCAACAAATGGTGCTAAAGCTGCCATTGCGGCAAATGTACCGGTGATTATGGTGCCAGATATGTTGCCGCCGCCGGATGCGCTTCGTCCCTCTTTGCTCAAAGAGTGCGAAAGCTTAAAGCATGCCTCTGACTTTATTCAGCAGCATTATCATTGGTAAGAGGATAAAAAAGCGAACAGATGTTCGCTTTTTTCTTAGGCGGTGCCAATTTCTTGAGATAAACTTTGGATTTTCACGCCGGAGCTCTCAAATAAATCATTCCATAACAATTCCCGCTCATCACGCGAGAAGAGAAACTGCTTATCAAAAGGCAGCGGCATCCAGACATTGCGCTTTAACTCTTCGTTGAATTGATCCGTGCTCCACACAGAATAGCTGTCAATGATGGAGTGAGAAATCTCAGGATACGATTCAATGATGGTGGCAAGTACATCGGCAGAGGTTGTAATGTCCACACCTGGCGCAATTTCGACAGCTTTGTGCCATTTTTGAATGTGTTCATGGAGCACAAACAGCTCTTTTAAGCGCACAGGACCGCCTGAAATGAAATTTAATTTATCAATGTCTTTAGGGTCAATGGCTAGATCATATTGGGCAGAGATCTCATCTTTTGAGAGTAAACTTTGTTGATTAATGATGACGCCTAACACAAATTGATCCGTATGTTCGAGCACGAAAATCACCGAACGATGAAACACTTCATCGTCGATGTGGGGCATGCTGATCAAAAATTGGCCGCGAAAATTAACTGACATGTCGCTGAGCTTTCCATTGATCAATGAGCACGGTCATTAAATCACGCCCGACCGGAATGCCGGTGGCATTTTCAATTTGACGAATGCCCGTGGGACTTGTGACGTTAATCTCTGTTAAATAACCGCCAATCACATCTAAGCCTACAAAGGTTAAACCGCGTTTTTTGAGTTCAGGTGCAAGGCGCGCACAGAGCTCAAAGTCACGTTCAGTTAAAGCTTCAACCACCGCTGTCCCCCCGACCGCTAAGTTCGCGCGGGTTTCGCCTTTAGGTGGAATGCGCACCATCGCATAAGGCACAGGTTCGCCATCAATGATGAGGATGCGTTTGTCACCATTTTTAATGGCAGGTAAATATTTTTGCATCATCACTGTGGTGGTTTGCTGGGCAGTTAAGGTTTCTAAAATCACATTTAAATTCGGATCATCTTTTTGGATTCTAAAGATTGCCGTGCCGCCCATGCCATCAAGGGGCTTGATGATGGTGTCTTCATGTTTTTCAATGAAGGCTTTTAAGAGATGATATTGACTGGTGACAAGCGTAATGGGGCACACATCCGCAAACCATGCAGTGAACAATTTTTCATTGCAATCACGAAGGGAGCGCGGATCATTACAAACAAGTACCCCTTGTTTTTGCGCGAGCTCTAAAAGGTAAGTGACATAGATGTAATGCATGTCAAAGGGTGGATCTTTACGCTGCACGATGATGTCTTGATCTGAAAATGTCACGATTTCAGCTTCTTTGAGCTGATACCAATCGTGTTCTGTCAAATCGATTGTAACGGCTTGAACGGTCGATTTAACCACACCTTCGTCAATGAAGATGTGGGCAGGATTCACGTAAAAGCATTCATCCACCAAATCTTGAGCAGCCATCATCATGGACAATGTGCTGTCTTTGTGAATGTTAAGGGTATGGAGCGGATCCATGACGAAGAATATGCGAGGCAAGCTCATGGCAATTTCCTAAATTGAGAATAAAATTCCGTTGCCAAATACTATGGGGCTTGCGTGAAGAAAAAACAAGGGTTATGCCCAATCTCCTAAGAGTGCATGTAAGCTACTGATGACAGAGAGGGCGGCGGTTTCTGTGCGCAAAATTCTCGGGCCAAGGGTCACAGGATGGCAATTGTCTTGTGAGGATAACCAGGCAAGTTCAGCCTCACTGAAACCGCCTTCAGGGCCAATGATGATGCCAAATGCATGTTCTGTCTGATGATTTTTGATCCAATGGCCAAGGGAACATTCCGCAGTGGGCGAGAGAATTAAATATGGGCGATCTAACAATAAGGACTCAATGTTTTTAAGGGACGCAAAAGGCGTCAGCATTGGAACTTTATTTAAGCCAGATTGCTCACAAGCGCTTTCAAGAATGCCTTGCCAATGACTGAGTTTTTTCTCTTGTTTGTCGCTGTCATTGAGCTTAAAACTGCTGTGTTCACTCATGAAGGGCGTGATACGATTGACACCAAGCTCCACTGCTTTTTGAAACACAAAGTCCATTTTATCGAACTTTGCAAAGCTTTGGATTAAATGCACATCAAACGGTGCGCTGCGATCAATGGCAATGTGCGCATGCAGCGTCACAGTGAGGGATCGCTTGCCAATGTCGCTGATGACGGCAGGATATTCGCCGCCTTTGCCATTGAACAGCACAAGGTGATCGCCCACTTTTTTACGCATCACACGCACGATGTGATTGAATTGTGGGTCTTTAAGTTCAACGGTTGCGTGAGGTGCTAGCGGTTCTTGAGTATAAATGCGCATGAATTAATCCAAATGCTGATAACGGTCAGGTTCGCCCTCGGGGGCAGTTTTAAAGCGTTTATACGTCCACAAATATTGTTCAGGGGCTTTGCGGATCTCTGTTTCAATGGCGTGATTGAGCGCAGTGACGGAGGTCAATGTATCCGGATCACGCAATTGATCATCAATTTTAATGAGCTCAATGGTGAACGTGCCCGTGGCTAAATCGCGTTTTGAGGCCACAATGTAGGCCGGAATGTCAAAGCGATTGGCCAACCGAGAAACAAGCCCCATCGTATTGGTGGGCAGATTAAAAAATGGTGCAAAAATGCCTTCGCCATGCCCGGGATCTTGATCCGGTAAAATGCCAACGCTGCGCCCATTTTTCATGGCTTTCATCATGTCGCGAATGCCTTGCGTGGTGGTGGACACAAGCACTGCACCATTTTTTCCGCGCCCTTCGATGATGATGGGATCAATGTACAGGCGGCTCGGGCGATAAAGTGTCGCTAAAGGATACAAGGATGAGGCATATAAGCCACTCAATTCCCATGAGCCAAAGTGCGGCGTGATGAAGATCATCTGCGGATAACGCGCTTGATCCTCGGTAAATTCAGGCGGCACAGTGATGTTGGTCACCGATTGCAAAATCTTCTCATAAGGATTGAGCCACATAAAACTCATCTCAAAGAGGGTGGCTGAGTTGTGGCGAAGCGTCTCTTTGAGTAATTTTTGGCGTTCGGCATCTGACAATTCAGGGAATGCTAATTGTAGATTACGCGCAGCGATTTTACGCGTTTGATTCGGGATGTGATAAAGCCCAAAGGCAATGAGGTCAGAGAGTCGATACAGGCTTTTGAGCGAAAAGCGCGCAAAGAACCGCAGCAAAGCGGTGATCACTTTTGCACGAATGCGGCGGCGTAAAGGTATCGAATCGCTCATGATTATTGCTCAGCGTTTTGACGGGCGATGTCCGCGATGGAAAACTCCTCGTCATCATCGTCATAGGATTTTTCAGGAATGTCGATGCCTGCTTTACGCAATTGATTGTTGCGGTATTGTAAAACGGCTTCGCGCTGGAATGTGTAGTTATCGAGCGAGATCTTCTTAGAGATGTTATCGGCTGATAGTAATTCAGAGCGCGCATTGACGGCATCAACGGCTGCAAGTGCCACTTCCGTTTTAAAGTCAATGAAGTAGCCTTTTGGATTGGTGGCAAAGACATCGACCCCAAAACCCACTTGATCACGCATGGTGCGTGGTGGCAAGAATGGCAAGAGGAAATAGTTGGTGTCTTTCCAGCCATAATAGGCAAGCGTCATCCCAAAATCCGCTTGTTGATACTCTGGCAATTTAAAGGTGTGAGTCAGATCAATGAGTCCTGCCAGCCCAAAGGTGCTGTTAAAGACAAAGCGATGCATCGATTCTAGCGCGGCTACAGGTTTGCCTTGCAAGAGGTTATTGACGACGTTGCGCGGTTCAGTGATGTTGTTAAAGGCGTTTGAAACCCCTTCACGCATGAGCCCTGGGGTGATTGCACGGTAACCCGTTGCCACAGGTTTTAATAAAACTTCATCCACCGTGGTGTTGAATGCGTACACTTTACGGTTATAGCTTTCATAAGGGTCAGCTGGATTGCTGCCTGCACAACCTGCGAGGATCAAAGTACCAAGAAGAAGCGTTGTTAATTTAGTCATGGGATGCTCAAAATAAAGTTTTTAGAAATTTTTAGTATTTTAACCCAGTCCCGCGATTCATCAAATGATTCGCCGCTGCAAACAATACCACCAATAATAGGCTCAGTAAGCCTAAAGTCCAACCAATGTGAATGTCAGAGATGCCAAGCATGCTGTAACGAAAACCATTGACCATGTATAAAATCGGATTGAAATAGGAGAGTTTTTCCCAAAACGGTGGCAACAATGTCACGGAATAGAAAATACCGCCTAAATAGGTGAGGGGCGTTAAGACAAACGTTGGCACAATGGAGATGTCATCAAATGAATTGGCGAACACTGCATTGATAAAGCCCGCTAAAGCAAAGACAGCAGAGGTCAATAAAAAGACCGTGATCGTCAATACAAAGTGCTGAATGGAGATCGGTGTGAAAAAGAGTGTAACAATCGTCACAATGATGCCCACAAATACACCGCGTGCGATGCCGCCTGCCACATAGCCAGAAATGATGAGCAAATTAGACACAGGTGAGACTTGCAACTCTTCCACATAATGTTGGAATTTTGCCCCAAAGAAGGAGGAGACCACATTCGCATAGCTGTTATTGATGACGGTGAGCATGATTAAGCCCGGCGCAATGTATTCAATGTAGCTAAAGCCGCCCATGTCGCCAATTTTTCCACCAATGATTTTCCCAAAAATCACAAAGTATAAAGCTGTGGTGATGGCAGGCGGTAATAAAGTTTGTGGCCAAATGCGCACAAAGCGTAAAATCTCTTTGATGAGAATGGTTTGGAAGGCAATCCAATTGACATGTTTATTCATGGCTGTCCTCATGGTTTCCCGTCAGTTTGATGAAAAGCTCCTCTAAGCGATTGGCACGGTTACGCAATGTTTCCACTTGAATGTTTTGTGCATTCAATGTGTTGAACACCTCGCTAATGGTATGGGGCTTGGTGATTTCAGCCTCTAAGGTCATCTCATTGATGAGACGAAAGTCAATGCCCGGTGCTGCTTTTGGCACTTCGTTTAACGGTGCATGTAAGCTCAGCACAAAGGCTTCCGATTGAAGCTGGCGCAAGAGATGATCCATCGAGCAATGTTCGATGATCTCGCCATGGCTGATGATGGCGATATTTTTACAGAGCAATTCTGCCTCTTCTAGATAATGCGTCGTTAAAATGATCGTGGTGCCAGTTGCATTGATCTCTTGAAGAAGCTCCCACGTTTGGCGGCGAATCTCAATGTCTACGCCCGCTGTCGGTTCATCTAAAATCAACAGCTTTGGCTCATGCATCAAAGCACGCGCGATCAATAAGCGGCGCTTCATCCCACCGGATAAATTGCGCGCCATCACGCGGGCTTTATCGGAAAGGTTTAACAGCTTGAGATATTTTGCGGCGCGCGCTTTGGCAATTTTGCGTGGCACGCCAAAGTAACCAGCTTGATTGACAAGGATGTCCTCACACAATTCAAACTGATTGAAGTTAAACTCTTGTGGCACTAGACCCACTAAGGATTTTGCGGCGCGCATCTCTTTTTTATGGTCATGGCCAAAAATCTCCACTTGACCACTCGATGCATCGAGTAAACCTGTGATGATGCTGATGGTGGTGGATTTGCCAGCACCATTAGGACCAAGCAAGGCGAAAAAGTCGCCTTGTGCCACGGTCAAATCGATGCCTTTTAATGCCACTTTGCCATTGTGATAGGTTTTTGCTAATCCACGAATGGCAAGGGCCGGTTGCTTTGCATTAATCTCTGTCATATCTACGATTATTTGATTGATTAGAAGCGCGAGCAGGGCGGGCTGAGCGGCTGCTGTCGCTACGTTTTGCGCCATCAAAGCGCTTTGCATCCCCAAAGGATGGGCGTGATGAACGCTCGTTGCGTTCAGTGCGCGGTGCGCGTTCACTTCTGTCTGTGCGCGCTGAGCGATCGGTGCGTTCCCCGCGTGATTTGCGATCTCCCATTGGGCGATCGGGGGCAAATTTACGGTTGGGTTTAGCACGATACGCGCCGCGTTTATTTTCAGGGGCAACGTAGAAGTTTTCCATTCTAAATTGCATGCCTGCATCTTCTAATAAGGCTTTGGTGTCATCGATCTCTAAGTCAATGGAGTGACCGGCACGCAATGATTTTGGCAAAGTAAAACTGCCATAGCGCACGCGAATCAAGCGAGACACGGTTAAGCCTTGAGATTCCCATAAGCGGCGAACTTCACGGTTTTTACCGCCTTTTAAAATGACGTGATACCAAATGTTTGCGCCTTCACCGCCAGAGTAGAGAATGTCATCAAATTTAGAGAGGCCATCTTCAAATTCCACACCGTTTTTCATGTTTGTCACCATCTCTTCTGTTAAGGTGCCAAGCACGCGAACGGCATATTCACGCTCAATTTCGCTTGAGGGATGCATCATTTTGTTGGCCAATTCGCCATCATTGGTGAGGAGCAATAAGCCTTGTGTATTGATGTCTAAACGGCCAATGGAGATCCAACGACCATTTTTGATGGGCGGCAAGCTGTCAAACACTGTGCGGCGGCCATCAGGATCATTGCGCGTCGTTACTTCGCCCACAGGTTTATTGTAAGCGATGATACGGCGCACGAATGGGGAATCATCCAATTTTATCGGCTGACCATCCACAAGGATCTTCTCTGAACCATCGACGGTGGTGCCAAGGGCGGCCACTTTATCATTGACACTGATTCTGCCTTCGCGAATCCAATCCTCCATGGTGCGGCGCGAGCCTAAACCAAGATTTGCCAATACTTTTTGTAAACGTTCGCTCATAGTTCTTCCGATAAAATGTGATAGAAAAAGGTCTATATTCTACCGAAAAAACTGCCTAAAGCCTATTGCATTTATTTAATCTTCCACAAGTGGTAAGCGAATGGTGACAATTAAGCCATCGACTGTGCCATTTTCAAAGGAGATTGATCCATTGTGATGTTTGATGATCTCGTTTGTAATCGTGAGCCCTAAGCCATAGCCGCCATCTTTTTTATTGCGGGCGCTGTCCACGCGATAAAACGGTTTGGTTAAAAATGGAATGTGCTCTTCAGGCACGCCATTGCCATGATCTTTCACCTCAATGATGGCCTCATTGGTGGCAGGATCAAGTTTTAAAGTCACCATGATTTTTGTGTAAGGCTTGGTGTGAAAGAGGGCATTGCGAATGATGTTTTCAATCGCACGCTCTAATTTTAAGAAATCACCGCGCACCACCATGTGATTGTCAAAATCAAGGTCAAACTCGATGCCTTTATTTTGTTTTGAGAATTCAAAGGCGGCATCATCAATCAACGATTCAAGCATCGCGGTTAAATAAACCTCTTCGCCTGTATCAATCAGGGAAAGCTGATGGTTTTGCAATGGGCGCAAATAGTTTAGGATCTCATCGATCAATTCATTAAGGCGTGAGCCTTCATTTTCGATGCGATCAAGCAGCTCTTTATAATCGTATTTATGAAATTGGCGCTCTTTGAGTAAATTGATGGCCAATTTTTGGCGGGCAAGGGGTGATCTGAGCTCATGGGCAATGTCTGAGATCATCTCTTGCTGTGATTTTTGTAATTTAGAGAGATTTTGCACCATGATGTTGAAGTTTTGGCACAACTCACGAATCTCAGGTGTGGCAATTTGAATGCTCTCAGGGGCAATTTGCTGCAGATTGCCTTTACCCACTTGTTGGGAAGCGCGGATCATTTCAGCCACAGGCAGTAAAAAACGGCGCGCCCAAAAGAAGGTGAAAAAGAGAATGAAGAAAAAGATCGGAATGCCACGGATCACAAAGCCCTCAAAGGAGAGGCCAAAGTAAAGCATAGAGTGGCTCGGATTTTTCACTTCAATCAAATAGAGATTGTCATTTTGATCGGTGAAGTAAAAGAGCTGATTCTGTTTAATGGCGCTCATTTGAAACAGCTCTGTGTGGGTGGTTAAAATGTTTTTGTCAGGCGTAATCGGGCCTAAAAGGTGCAGAGAAATGTATTGATCATACTTTTTCGCCAGCGCCTCCACTCGATACACAGGATTGCCATCTGTGCCATAATTGCCCGCAATCACGAGCTCAGAGAGCACAGGAATGACCTCTTGATGATAAATGGTTTTCCATTCATCATTGTATTGATCAGAGATGTAAATGTAGGCGAGCTGAACGCTCAGTACAATGATGCTGTAGACTAAAACCACAGATAACCATGCTCTGAATAAGAAGCTTTTATAAAACTCCTTAAAGCCCGAAAATTTCTGCTTAAACACTTAACTGATAGCCTCGACCGCGAACACTTTTAATTTCCACATCGTGTTCAATGATTTTTTTACGAATGTTTGAAATGTGCACATCTAAACTGCGGTTAAACGGTGGCAATTTTTTGTGCATCGCTTGCATAGAAATTGTATCTTTTGGCACAACTGCGCCCGGATTTTCTGCAAGCACCACGAGAATTTCATACTCGATGCCTGTTAAATCAATCGGTTGCTGATTGATGTAGAAAATGCGCTTTTGTTTGTCCCAATGAATTTTTTCTTTCTCAAAACTCTCAACGCCTTGGGTGGCATTTTGCTGAGCGCGGCGCAAAATGGCTTTGATGCGTGCAAGCAATTCACGGGGCTCTGGGGGTTTTGAGATGTAATCATCGGCGCCTAATTCTAAACCTAAAATGCGGTCAATGGGTTCAGATTTAGCCGTGAGCATGATCACCGGTAAGTTCGGATAGGTTTGGCGTAATTGCTTGAGCGTTTCAATGCCATCTAGGTTTGGCATCATCACGTCGAGTAAGCAAACATCGAAAGATGAAGTTTGTGCAATTGCGAGAGCATCAAAGCCATCGTTGGCCACGACAACTTCTAAACCTTCACCGGATAAGTAAGTGGATAAAAGCTCAGAAAAGTCTATATCATCGTCGACGAGTAATAATTTTTTATTATTCACACTGCAATCCTATAAATCACAAAAAGGTTAAACAAAAGTATAAGCAAGGATAATATAAAGTATTTATTAACACTTCACTATACAATAATATCTAGGGGAGCTGTACCTAAATTCGCATCATGTTGATAGATTCAATCGATAAAAAACGTTTTATGATAAGCTTTGATAGATATGAAAATCCGCTCTAGTATAGTACAAAAACAGACGCAAGCCATTGTATTGACACAGTCAATGCAGAATGCTTTGAAAATTTTACAATGCTCTCAATTAGAATTGGCGCATGAGGTGGAGGCGTTTTTGACCGAAAATATGATGCTAGAACAAGATGTTAATTCAGAGGCTGAAATGGATGATGCCGCCCTTGTGCAGGGTCATCTTGGCGTAAAAAATGAGCAAAATAATTTAACAAATGACTCAAGCATGCATCACTCGGTGGAGCTAGATCAGCTCATTCCCACAGAAATGATTGATGAATGGGCAGAATATGAGGATCACCCTTTATTAGATCATTCAGAACATGAAACGTTTGATCATGATGCGGCTGAACTCTCTTTAGCAGAGCATTTGTGGCAGCAATTGCAATTGCTGCCTTTATCAGAGACGGATCGTTGGCTTGGGCTTATCTTGATCGATGCCTTAGATGACAATGGTTATTGCACAGAACCGCTTGAAAATATTTTGGCAGAAGTGAATGTCGCGCGCCCAGATTTAGACATCACAGTGGCTGAGCTTAAAGTGATGCTTCATCATCTTCAGCAGTGTGATCCGCCCGGCATTGGGGCACAATCTTTAGAAGAATCCTTGATTGCGCAAATTCGCCATTTGCACCCCGCGCCGACATGGGCTGAGATGGCGATTGATGTGTTGCGCTATCATTCAAAATGGTTATTGCAGCATGATTTAAAACGCATTGCCCGAACGTATGCATGCACAGAAGCGGATGTGATCACCATGCTTGAAGGATTTAAGGGTTTAAATCCTTATCCGGCTGCGGCGTATCGCACCGATGCCATTGAAACGGTATTGCCAGACATCATCGTGACGCAAAAGCACGCGGAACTTGAGGTGACATTAAACGAGGAAGTGCTGCCAAAGCTTCGGATCAATCGGCAATATGCGCGCTTAGCACAGCAAGCGAAAATTGCCCAGCGTGATTTGTTGCGTGGTCAATTGACGGAGGCACGTTTTTTCTTAAAGAGTTTAGAGGATCGCTTTGATACGCTACTTAAAGTGGCAAAAGCCATCGTAACGGCGCAGGCTGATTTTTTCTTGCAAGGTGAGCGCGCGATGAAGGCGCTGAAAATGCAAACCATTGCAGAGGCTGTTGAGCTCAATGAATCCACCATTTCACGCGCAGTTGCCGGTAAATATCTCATTTGTTCGCGGGGCACTTATCCGTTGAGCTTCTTTTTTTCCAATCAAGTGACGGATGATGAAGCGTCCGGCGTTGCCATTCGCGCCATTTTGCAAGAGTTGATTGATGGCGAGAATAAACAAAAGCCCTTGAGTGATCAAAAGTTACAAACGCTTTTAGCCGCTCGCGGGCATGAGATTTCTCGGCGCACTGTGGCAAAATATCGTGATGTGTTAGGCATCAAGAGCTCCACAGAGCGCAAACAATTGGTGTGATTATTTTTTTTGGCCGAAGCTCATTTTTTTCTCTTCGCCTTTTAAAATGCGCTCAATGTTCGCTTTATGGCGAATGATGAGCAACACATCCATCACCACAACGGCAAGCACCACATATAAAGACGCATCAAACAACCATAAATAGAGCGGTGCAAAGATTGCGGCAGTTAACGCAGATAAAGATGAGATGCGTGTGGATAAAAACACCACAATCCATGTGCCAAAGGCGCATAATGCCACCCATGGACTCAATGCAATGATGCAGCCTAACGCGGTTGCCACACCTTTACCACCTTTGAATTCAAAAAAGATGGGGAATAAATGCCCTAAAAATGCGGCCAATGCGCTGCATGCCATCAAGGTAGAATCGTTTGGAAATAAAATGCCCACCAAACAAACCGGAATGAAGCCTTTGAGCGCATCACCAATCAATGTGATGATGGCGGCTTTTTTTCCGCCAATGCGCATGACATTGGTCGCGCCCGGATTGTTTGAGCCTGTTGTACGCGGATCAGGCAATCCCATCACGCGGCACGTAATGATTGCGGCAGAGAGCGAACCGATTAAATAAGATAAGATGATGACAAATGGATAAGTGATCATGAGTGTGACAGAGGACATATCGAAACCTTTAATGAAATTTTGCTTATTCTAAGCGTTTTTTATCAACGTATTCAAAAAACTTCTCCACGCGCTCAATTTTCTGCGTTTTTGCCATCTCAGGCAAGCTCGCTAAAAACTGTTTACCATAGTTTTTAGTCACAAGGCGCGGATCCGCAATCACCAACAAACCATAATCTTGCGTATCACGAATGAGGCGCCCAACGCCTTGTTTTAAGGTGATGATGGATTTGGGCAATTGATACGTCATGAACGCATTGAGCCCTTTTTTATTGATGAGGTCAATTTTGGCCTGTTCAATCGGGTCGCCAGGCGATGCGAACGGTAATTTTTCAATGATGACGCAAGAGAGCGCCTCACCGCGCACATCGACGCCCTCCCAAAAGCTTGTGGTGCCAAGCAAAATGCCATTGCCAGATTCTCTAAATTGATCAATCAACGTGATTTTAGGGGCATCCCCTTGGATAAAAAGTGGGTAACTGACCAAGTTTTTCAGCAATTTTGCAGCTTCATTCAGGGCGCGATAACTGGTGAATAAAATGAACGTTCGCCCTTTAGCCGCAGTGATCACAGGCAGCATTGCATCAATAAATTTTTCAATGTAAGTGGGATGATTCGGCTCAGGTAAGGCTTCAGGGTGATAAAAGAGCGCATTGTATTTGTAATTAAAAGGGCTCTTTAGGCACAATGTATTTTGATCGGATAAACCAAGGGGGCCACAGAAATAAGAGAATTTACCATTGACGGCTAAAGTCGCTGAGGTGAACACCCAGCCAGCTTTTAAGCCTTCGCTGTTTCTCTGGAAAATCTCAGAGATGTCCAAAGGCGTTGCGGCGATGGTTAAATGGTGTGCATAGGTTTCAAGCCACACCACAGTATTGTCATCGGGATTTTCTTGGGAATTGATGGCGATGCGCGTCCAAGCATCATAGAAAGCTTCCGCACGCTCCACCATCTGTGCCAAAGGCTTTGAGCGGATGAGCAGCGGTTTAATGATGCCCACTAAATCGAGCAGTTGATCACTGATGTGTGCCAATTGCTTGGCAATTTTCGGATCTTGATAAAACTCAGACAATGCATAACGGCGCGAACCTTCCGGTAAAGATTTACGCAGCCCAACCATGGATTCACGAATGGCATCGGTTAAAGTATCGTGGGCAGAAAAGTCATTGGCCTCCACGGCAATGGTGCGGTTAAAATCTTCAAGCCAATCTAAAAAGGATTTTGTGCCCACTTGTTCACTGAAAAAGACGCCGGCAATCTCTGCCAATTGATGGGCTTCATCGATGATGATGGTGTCCGCTTCTGGCAATAATTCCCCAAAGCCCTCTTGCTTTAAGGCAAGATCTGCGCAAAATAGGTGATGATTGATGACGATAATGTCCGCATCCATCGCTTTTTTACGGGCTTTAAACACAAAGCACTCTTCATAATCAGGGCATTCAGAATGCAGACAACTTTCGCTTGTGGAGGTGACATGGCTGATGAGCGAATGATCATTACAGTTTTCGATTTTGGTGACATCGCCAATTGGATCTTGCCCAGCATAACGCTCAATGTCATAAAAGGCTTCAAGCTGCTTTTTATTCTCAAAGCGTCCACGCTGGCGCATCGTTTTAATGCGATATAAACACAAATAGTTGCTGCGTCCTTTTAACAGCGCAGTTTGTACCGGCACATGTTTAAAGAGTTTTTTTAGGAGCGGCAAATCTTTTTCATAGAGCTGATCTTGTAGATGCTTTGTCCCCGTGGAAACAATCACTTTTTTGCCAGACAATAGCGCAGGAATCAGATACGCAAAGGTTTTGCCCGTCCCGGTTCCGGCTTCAATGATCACGGTGTCATCTTCTTCGATGGCATGTTGTACGGCTTTGGCCATCTCAATTTGCGCCGCACGCGGAGAGTAGTGATCAAGGTTCGTGCCAAGAGGGCCGTACTCGGAAAATATTGCGTCAATATCAGTCATTCGATTCGCTAACAGCTGGAAAATAAAGATTCATTATACGAACTTTCCCAAGAATTTCGAGCATCAATCTTTGAATCAATGACGTATAATGCCCAAATGCATAAGGATACGGATGATGAATGAATTTTTAAAAACCATTGCAGCCTTGCGTGCGCCAGATGGCTGCCCGTGGGATCGTGCTCAAACACATGAAACATTGATTCGCTACCTCAATGAAGAGAGCGCAGAGGTGGTCGAAGCCATCATTACTCAAGATCCCGCAGCCTTAAAAGGCGAATTGGGGGATTTATTGCTGCAAATTGCGCTGCACAGTGAAATTGCCAAAGAAGCTGGGCACTTTGATTTTAATGATGTGGTGAGTGGCATCAATGAAAAGATGATTCGCCGTCATCCGCATGTGTTTGCGGGCGTGACGTATGAAGATGAAGCCGCACAAAAGGCAGCATGGCAGGCGATTAAGCAAGCAGAAAAATTAGAGCGCGCAGAAAATGTGAGCTTTTTAGATGATGTCAAAGCATCTTTATCAGGTTTAACAGTGGCACGCGATTTACAGGCAAAAGCGGCAAAAGTGGGTTTTGATTGGGACGATGCTGCGCCCATTTTGGCGAAAATTGAAGAAGAGCTTGATGAAGTGAAAGAGGAACTTGCCAATAACAATCCTGAGCGTTTACAAAAAGAGATTGGGGATTTACTGTTTGCTGTGGTCAATTTAGCGCGCCATGCCTGCATTGAGCCTGAAACAGCGATTGCCACGACCAATCATAAATTTAAACAGCGCTTTGCTTACATTGAGCAACATTTAGATCAACCGATGGCAGATGCAACCTTAGAAGAGATGGATGCTTTGTGGGAAGCATCAAAGCAGGTGCATCCATGATGACTTTACAAAGCGTGACGGTCTCTATCCTCAATCAACAGATTAAGCAGCAATTAGAAAGTGGCTTTTTTCAATGCTTGGTGACGGGGGAAGTGTCGAATGTGACGCGCGCGCAATCGGGGCACATTTATTTTAACCTCAAAGATGATGGCGGCATGATTCGTTGCGTCATTTGGCGATCACAAGCAGGCATTTTTGGACATTTAATTGACAATGGTGCAGCCCTTGAGATTCACGGCAAAGTGACAGTGTATGTGCCGCGCGGGGAATATCAATTGGTGGCCAATCGCATCACATTAGCAGGGCAAGGAGATTTAGCGGCTGCTTATGAAGCATTAAAGATGCGTTTGTCGGCTGAAGGTTTATTTGACGCACAATATAAAAAAAGTGTGCCGCAGCATCCGAAAGCCATTGGCATTGTTACTTCAGAAAATGCCGCAGCGCTGCAAGATGTATTGAAAGTGTTAAAAGAGCATCGCCGAGACATTCCTTATGTGATTTATCCAACCTTGGTGCAAGGTGATTTGGCCGCCCCAAAGATTGCCGCAGCCATTGAGCGCGCGAACCGTGATCATATTTGTGATGTGTTATTGGTGGTGCGCGGCGGTGGCAGCATTGAGGATTTGTGGTGCTTTAATGAGGAAATTGTGGTGAGGGCGGCATTTGCGTCCAAGATTCCCATCATCAGCGGCGTTGGCCATGAAATTGACACCACGTTAATAGATTATGTGGCGGATCTTCGCGCACCGACGCCAACGGCGGCTGCAAAATTTGCGGCGATCTCTAAAATGGAAGTGGTTCAGCAATTAGATCATTTAGCACATCGATTAGAGCGCGTGATGGCGGGGCGTTTGACGCTGGCCAATAAAGCGGTGGATACGCTACAAATGCGCTTGAATTATCTTCATCCCATGCGCCAGATCACAGAAAAACGCACAGCGTTGATGCATTTGAGTCAGCGTTTAAATGCACAGCTCATCTGTCAGCCATTTAAAAGGCATTCAGAAACATTGGCAAGATTAGATCAACGCTTGACTAAAAGCATGGATGATCTATTCAAAACGTATCAAGCGCGTTTACAGAAAAATGCTCGCATGCTCGATAATTTGAGTCCGCTGAAAGTGTTAGGGCGAGGTTATTCCATTACAGAAGTCAATGGGCGCGCGATTGAGGATGTCAATGCTGCATCGATGGGTGATGTTTTAGTAACACGGCTAGCAAATGGCGAGATTCTTTCAGAAGTTAAAGCGATTGTGCCAAAAAATTAAAGACAAAAAAAACCGCACTTATTCGGGGGAAGTCGTGCGGACAAGGATCATACAGTGTGAGGTTGGTGTGTTATTGTACTTTGGTGATGTAATCGACATCGATCTCAATTGAGTTCCAATCTTTATCCACTTCACCGACAATTTCCACTAAATCTTTATCGTTGATGGTCAGGCCACGCCATTTGTCTTTGTCAATCTCGACAGTGATGCTGCCTGTATCATCGCTAAAGATGTATTTATCTTTATGAGAATGCTTAATGATTTTGCCACGTAATTTCACATAAGCATCATCGCGCAGCGTCATGGCATCTTTCACAGTGGTGATCGATTGGCTCAGGGCAGGGCCATTAAATCCGCCTTGGGTGGGCTCACCATCTGTGGGACCAAAATATTGCGCAGAAGCAACCGATACACTCATGGCCATCAATGTCACAATTGCAATCTTCTTCATGCTTTACTCCGTATCGAAACTTAAGATTGATTCAGTGAGTGTACTATAGCATTGTGTTTTAAGAAGTCCTACGGGGTTTTATAAGTTTTACGCCGCGTTTACAATATTTGACATCTCAATTGACAGGGCATCTCAAAGCTTAGACAAAGTGCCACTGAGCACACATCCCGCCTATTTGTAAGGAGAAGGGCGCGAAGCCATGATGAGCCACACCACATAAATCACAGGTAAAATGGCAGCAATGATCACCACGCCATCCCAGCCTAAATAACGCCAAATCGGTGCAAAGAGTGTACTACCAATGGCAACGCCAATGTAGTACGCCACAAAATAGAGGCTAGAAGCTGTACTTTTGTACACTTGTGCATTGAGGTTAATGAGGGCGGCGGTGAGTGAATGGGCAGCGAACATGGCAAAACTTAAAATGGCCAGTCCCATGATGATGAAAGTCATAGAATCAAGCAACGTCAGCAGTGCACCTAAAGATAAGAGCAGCAGCATGCTCGATAACACCACTTTAATGGGTTGGCGCGCGGCGATAAAACTCACCATCGGTGCACTCGGAATCCCGCACAATAGCGCTAAATAAAATGAGCTGATCACAGCAGTGGAGAGTAAAAACGGTGGGCTTTCTAGATGGAAAGGCAGATACGTCCAAATGCCTGAATAACTCAGTTGAATCACCAGCCCAATTAAAAAATAGCGGCGCAGCACAGGATTTTTAAGGTGAAAAGCAAAACCTGCAAAGGTGTGTTTAAATGATCCTGAGCTTTTGCTAAAACGCTGGGATTTAGGCAGTAAAATCAGCATCATCAATGCTGTGATTAAACTGAGCACCCCAAAGATCAAAAGGGCGGTGTGCCATGAATAATAGTGCGTCATCACGCCCGTTAATACGCGCCCTAAGGTGCCGCCAATGGCATTTGCGGCAATGTAGAAAGAGACAGCAAATTTTTGATCATTTTTGCAAATCTCTTCATT
The DNA here is from genome assembly GCF_000375345.1 of Wohlfahrtiimonas chitiniclastica DSM 18708. Lineage (GTDB taxonomy): Bacteria > Pseudomonadota > Gammaproteobacteria > Cardiobacteriales > Wohlfahrtiimonadaceae > Wohlfahrtiimonas > Wohlfahrtiimonas chitiniclastica. The sequence goes on from NZ_AQXD01000002.1 coordinate 375,272, forward strand.
TAAGTACGCCAAAGCGGAAGCCGGCAATGCGCCTGTTGCCATGCCTTGAAAAAATCGGCAAAAGAGCACAAAGGGTAGAGAGTCTGAGCGGGCAATCAGGATCAATAAAATGGATGAAAAAAATATGGAGGCTAAAATAAAATTACGTCGACCAATGCGATCACTGAGGGCACCAAAGAGATTGAGTCCAATGATGAGCCCTAAAATGGGTAAGGAAAACGTGAGGCTGATGTAGGTGGAGGAAACCTCAAAGTCTCGCGCAAGAATGGGAAGGATCGGTTGCAGTGAGTAGAGATTGGCAAAAATAAAAATGGACGTTGCGCCTAATAGAATGGAAATCTTCCAAAATTCAGGATCTTTGATGGTGTAGCCCACAGCTTGTTCGGTATCCATATGCTCTACTTTTGAGTGATTGTTTTTTATTCAATAGTAGGGAGCATAGGATAGATTGTGGGCAAAAACAAGAAGAAACCGTACGAAAGTTGCTTCTTGCATGCAACGCTTGATTAACTGCCCGATAAACTCTCTAATTCCGACAAATAGTGATCTAAGCGCATTTGGCGTTCTTTGAGTTTTTCGGTTTTTTCACGGATTTTTTTTGCTTTGCCAGAGTGCTCCGCTTTTTTAAGCTCATCGGCAGCACTGTTAACTTTTGCTCGCTGTTTATCAATTTTTTTTGTGAGGTTTTCTTTGTAAATGGCATTGTTGAGGACAAAGTTAGGATCTTCTTGATAACTCTCTTTGCCGCAATGTTCACGCACATTTAAAATGGCACGCTTGAGATCTTCTGCGCGGTGGATGTTGCCATATTTTTCTGCATAGCGCAGCTGCAACTGTAGATTGTCTTCTTTCTTTTTACAACTCGGGTGGGTTTGAGCAAACACCGGTGCATTGAAGGTGAGCATTGCACCGATGAGGCTGAACGTGATCAAACGCTTCATGACAAACTCCTTTGAATGAGGGATGCATTCAGTATATCGTAAAGATACGTAAGTTTGTCAATGACGTTGATCAAATCGCAGTGAGTTTTGCATATGCCATCACTAAGGTTTTTTGTCCTGCGGTTCTAAAATTCACGGTGACACGCGCATGATTGCCAACACCCTCAAAGTTCGTGATGACGCCATCACCAAAGACCGGATGCGTCACTGTTTGCCCAAGGGCAAAGCCATTCATGGCTTGATCTTGTGATGCACTTGTATGACAGCTTGAACGCGCCGTCATCGGTTTAGAGATGCTCACTTTTGCGCCTTTCATCTGCACCAACGGGCTCGGAATGTCTTTAACAAAGCATGAGGGCGTCAAATGGATGGTTTTGCCATGAATCATGCGTGAAGCAGCCGTGGTTAAGGTCAATAAACGTTTTGCGCGCGTGATGCCCACATACGCTAAGCGGCGCTCTTCTTCTAAGCGGGCAGGATCATTCATGGAGCTTTCGCTTGGGAATAAGCCATCGTCCATGCCCACTAAATAGACATGTTCAAATTCAAGCCCTTTAGAGCTGTGCAGCGTCATCAATTGGACTTTGTCTGCCTGATCATCATCGCTGTTTGCTGTGGAATCAAGTGTGATGCGCCCTAAAAACTCTGATAAATAACCGTGCATGGTCAAAGGTTGAGCGGCAGGATCATTGTTATAATCCTCCACAAATTGACGGCTTGCGGAGATGAATTCATTGAGGTTTTCAATGCGATCTGCACCGCGTCCCATGGGCTCTTTTTTATAGTGGGCTTCAAGTTCCGCACGATCAATCACCTCTTGAATGAATTGATCTAACGTTAAATCAGAAAGGGCATCGGCTAAGTTTTCAATCAATAGCTTAAAGCTCATCAACGCGTTTTGTGCACGTTTTGCGAGCAATTGGCTTTCGAGTGTATTTTGCATTGCAGTCCAGAGTGACACTTCTGTTTGCATTGCCTCTAAACGGATTTTTTCGATGGTTGCAGCGCCCACGCCTTTAGCGGGCGTTGTGATGGCGCGCTCAAAGGAGATGTCATCATGCGGATTCACAATCAAGCGTAAATAGCTGATGATGTCCTTAATCTCCATGCGATCAAAGAAGCGCAAACCGCCATAGATGCGATATGGAATGTTAGCACGCAATAAAATCTCTTCAAAAATACGTGATTGCGCATTTGAGCGATACAAAATTGCTTGCTCAGCGCGTGGCGTGCCCTTTAATGTGGCGATTTTGATTTGATCCACCACATATTGTGCCTCTTCATAGGCATCCATTGCTGCATATTGCGTGATGAGGGAATCATCCTTATTTTCTGTCCAGAGCTTTTTATCAAGGCGCTCGCTGTTTTTAGCGATCACGTGGTTTGCCGCTTCTAAAATGGTGGACGTGGAGCGGTAATTTTGCTCTAAACGCACAGTGGTGCTATTTGGGAAATCTTGATCAAAATTGAGGATGTTTTCCACACGCGCACCGCGCCAGCCATAAATGGATTGATCATCATCGCCAACCACAAAGATTTGTTGATGTTCTCCGCTTAAGAGTTTTAACCATGCATATTGAATGCTGTTGGTGTCTTGGAATTCATCCACCAACACAAATTTAAAGCGCTGCTGATAATGTTTGAGTAAAGCATCATTGCTTCTGAGCATCTCTAAAGTGCGCAGCAAAATCTCTGAAAAATCCACTAAGCTTGATTGTGCGCAGATGGATTGATATTGCGCATACAGATCAATCATCATATTGTGGGCAAAGTTGTGACCGCGCTCAATATGGCTTGCTCTGCGTCCTTCATCTTTATGGTGATTGATGAAGCTTTGTAAGGTTTTTGCGGTGACGATTTTATCATCAACATTGCGCTCTTTTAATAGGCGCTTACATAAACGCAATTGATCATCGCTGTCCATGATCTGAAAGTTAGGATCAAGGTGCGCTTCTGTTGGATGTAACCGCAACAAACGGTGGCACAATGAATGGAACGTGCCAAGCCATAAACTTCTTAACGGGCGATTGAGGACGGTTTCTAAACGCGTGCGCATCTCAAGGGCGGCTTTGTTGGTGAAGGTCACGGCTAAAATGCCATGCGGCGTTGTTTGTTCTGTTTCAATGAGCCATGCAATGCGTGCCACTAACACGCGGGTTTTACCTGAGCCTGCGCCTGCGAGCACACGAACAGGACCTAAAGGGGCAGTGACGGCATCATATTGAGCATTATTTAGCGATTCAAGCATAGACATAACAGAGATCTTAAGAAGTGGGGAGAAAAAATAAACCAGCGCCCATGATACCATGCGATGAGAATAAATACGAAAGTGCGCTAAAAGGCGGCGCTTTGAGGCGGTGGGAATAAATAATTGCACGAATTTGAAGTGATGAAGCTTTTTTGTGTTAGAATTTCTCGGTTTTTATCATAAAAACATCACACAATTTATTTGTTTAGCTATGTTTAGGTTTAAGGAGTAAAAATGGCTATTGAACGTACTTTCTCAATCATCAAACCAGATGCTGTTAAAAAAAATGTTATCGGTAAAATTTATGACCGTTTCGAAGGCGCAGGTTTCAAAATCGTTGCGGCTAAAATGGTTCATTTGACTCGTGAAGAAGCAGAAGGCTTCTACGCTGTGCATAAAGAACGTCCTTTCTTCAATGACTTAGTAGAATTCATGATCTCAGGTCCTGTAATGATGCAAGTATTAGAAGGCGAAAATGCAATCGCTAAACATCGTGAAATCATGGGTGCAACAAACCCTAAAGAAGCAGCGCCAGGCACAATCCGTGCAGATTTCGCTGAAAGCATTGATGCAAACGCTGTTCATGGTTCTGATGCCCCTGAAACAGCCGCAGTTGAAATTGAATATTTCTTCGGCCCAAATGCTGTAGCACCTGTTAAAATCTGTGATCGTTAATTTTTAGGTAAAGTGAAATAAGTCGTGAGTAAAGAAGTGGAAAAGAATTTGTATGGTTTAACATATCCAGCAATGCTCGAGCTCTGTGAAGCGATTGGTGAAAAGCCTTATCGTGCCATGCAGATCATGAAATGGGTCTATCATAAAGGGGCAAGCTCCATTGATGATATGACGGATATTTCTAAAAAAACACGTGAGAAGTTAAAGTCACGACTTGTTTTAGAGTTGCCGAAGGTCTTGCTTGACAAGCCTTCTAACGATGGTACACATAAGTGGCTCATTCAATTAGAATCTGGCAATGCCATCGAGATGGTGTTCATTCCAGAGGATGATCGTGGGACACTGTGTGTATCTTCACAAGTCGGTTGTGCCCTTGAGTGCTCATTTTGTTCAACTGCGCGCCAAGGCTTTAACCGCAACTTAAGCACCGCTGAAATCGTCGGGCAAGTGATGCTCGCTAAACGCTTATTAGGCGAATATGAAGGCGATGTGCAGCAGAGTCAAAATCGACGTGTGACCAATGTGGTATTGATGGGAATGGGCGAGCCCCTTTTGAACTTTACCAACGTCACCCAAGCGATTGACATCATGCTCAATGATTATGGTTTTGGCTTATCTAAACGCCGTGTGACGCTCAGTACATCTGGCGTTGTGCCTGCATTGTATCGCTTAAAAGAGGTCTCAGATGTCTCTTTAGCCATCTCATTGCACGCACCTTATGATACCTTGCGTAATGAGCTTGTGCCCATTAATAAAAAATATCCGCTTGCAGAACTTTTAGAAGCGTGTAAGGCATACATCACTGAATCTTCTGCGTATCGTAAGATCACTTGGGAATATGTGATGCTTAAAGATGTCAATGACCGCGAAGAGGATGCATTTGCCTTAGCAAAACTCATTAAAGACATTCCGGGTAAAGTGAACTTGATTCCATTTAACCCATTTCCGAATTCAGGTTATGAGTGTTCATCCATGAACCGCATCAACCGTTTTCGTGAAATTTTGCAGCGCCAAGGCGTTGTGACAACCGTTCGTAAAACCCGTGGCGAAGACATTGATGCTGCGTGTGGTCAGCTTGCTGGCCGTGTGAACGACCGAACAAAGCGCACAAAAACAACAAATTCTTGATACAATCTTTCGGGTATTGATCACTTTAGAGAATATTGAAGGGGTAGATTCATGCGTTATATCGCAGTGTTATTGCTTTCATCGACATTATTAGCGTGTACAACAACGCAAGGCACAGGACAAAGCGGTCAGCGAGTGAAAACCATCACCGCAGAAGCCTTGCCAGACAATGATCGCTTAACGTATCAAATGGGCGTTCAATACATCGAGCGCGCAGAATATACGGTGGCAGAAGAAAAATTATTAACCCTCGTGCCTAAATACCCGAATTTTACTGAGCTGTTTGTGATGCTTGGCGTGGTGCAAGAGCGCCAAGGCAAGCGCACAGATGCGTTGAATTTTTATTCAAAAGCCATTGCGACCAACCCAACCGATCGCATGGCGATTAAACACTATGCACGATTACAGTGTAATCAATATGATAAAAATGCACCGAGTCATTTAGCGCAGATTGCAGACAATGCAATGTCAGAAGTGAAAGCTGGCATGAGCAGCGGTGCGGCGGCTTGTTATTTGGTGCATAAAGATCCTGTCAATGCCAATCTCTATGCTGACAAAGCCATTGCAGCGAATCCTCATTATGGGGACAGCTATTTCTTTAAAGCGATGGCGGCTAAAGACCTTAAACGCTATCAGGAAGTGTTTCCTGCCCTTGATCGCTATCATGATGAATATGGCTATGAACCGGCAAGCGTATATTTAGGTTTAGAAGCGGCAAAACAAGCCCGTAATAAAGCTGAAACAGAGAAATATGAATCTGTCTTAGCCCGTTATCAATCATAACTGTTTGTATAGACAAGAAGAGACCTTATGGCAAAAGAAGAGTTGATGCACAAGTTCAAAGAGGCTCGTGAAGCACGCAATGTTTCATTGCAAGATGCTGCCCGCGTCCTTTCACTGCGTGTTCAAGTGCTGCAAGATTTAGAAGATGGACGTTACGAACAATTAGGTGCGATGATCTACATTAAGCGCTATGTGAGAAAGTATGCCGATTATTTAAAGCTTGATCGTGATGAGATCGAAGCGTTGCTTGCAAAAGTTGACGATCCATTTGCTAACAATATGCACAATGAAAGTTTGATCCGCGCGCAGCTCAATGAAGAAAAGCGCATGGTTCAGCGTTCATTTTTCAAATGGTACATGTGGATTTTATTGATTTTATGTGTGATTGGCACCGCTGCCTATTTCTTATATGGTGAGAAAACAGCAGAATTATTTAACATTAAACCAACACCCGATCACATCATCAATTATCAAGAGACAGAGGCAGAGGTGCCAGCTGAAACGGTGACCTCAGAGATCGAAGCCCCGATCGCCACAGAAACCGTGACCGAACGTGTTGCGCCCGCCCCTAAAAAAGTTGAGGTGGAAGTGCCCGTTGTGGCGGCGGTTTCAACCGTGCCTGTTGCAGCCATTGATACGAAGTCTGCGTTGTCTGATTTTGAGCTCGATCAAATCATTAAAACCGGCAAAATTGAGTTGGCCAATCAAACAGACGCTGCATTAGATGCGGTAGATCAAGCGCAAAAAGCTCCGTTACCTGAAGGTTTTTCTGCATTGTCTTTAACCCTTGGGCCTTCTGAGTGTTGGATTCAGATCAAAGATAAAAATCAAAAAGTGGTGATGAATGAAGTGCTCGCAGGTAATGCCACATATCATATTGAAGGAAAAGCGCCCTTTTTTGTACACATGGGCAATGCCAAAGCGATCGATCAAATGGTTTTAAATGGTGAGGTGGTGGATGAAAAAGTGTATCGTCCGACTGCCCGAACAACTGTGTCAAAAATTAAGTTAGAAGCTAAGGAAGAGAGTTAATCATGGGTCAGAAGATTCAATCAGTCAAAGGGATGCACGATGCATTGCCCACACAAACAGCGAAATGGCAATATATTGAGAGTTTATTGCGCCATCTATTTGCTCAGTATGGTTATCGTGAGATTCGCACACCGATCGTTGAAGAGACCCGTTTATTCACGCGCTCTTTAGGTGAAGTGACTGACATTGTGGAAAAAGAGATGTACATCTTTGCCGACAGTGATGAAAAAACCAGTTTAGCTTTGCGCCCTGAATTGACGGCGGGCATTGTGCGCTCTGGCATTCAGCATGGTTTGTTTTATAATCAAGTGCAAAAAGTGTGGCAGATCGGTTCGGTGTTCCGTTATGACAAGCCACAACATGGCCGTTATCGTCAATTTAATCAAGCAGACATTGAAGTCTTTGGCATTGAAACGCCGGATGCAGATGCCGAAATTTTGGCAATGATCAACCGTTTATGGCAACAATTGGGCGTGGCTGATTATGTGACCTTAGAGATCAACTCAATGGGCACAGAAGAGTGCCGCAAGCGTTACCGTGAGGTGATCGTTAAATATTTTGAAGACAACATTGAATTGTTAGATGAAGACAGCCTTCGCCGTTTAAAATCGAATCCGCTTCGCATTTTGGATTCCAAAAATCCTGCGATGCAAGCATTGCTCAACAATGCACCAAAATTATTGGATCATTTGACAGAAGATTCAGCAGAACACTTTAAAAAATTGTGTCAATATTTAGATGAATTGGGCATTCAATATGTGATCAATCACCGCATTGTACGTGGCATGGATTACTACACGCGTACAGTGTTTGAATGGACAACCGATAAACTCGGTGCCCAAGCCACCATTTGTGGTGGTGGTCGTTATGATCGCATGGTGGAAGAGCTTGGCGGTCATAAAACACCTGCCATTGGTTTTGGTTTAGGGATGGAACGTCTTTACTTATTGTGTGAAGAAGTGGAAGGTTTAAGCGCAACGCACACGACAGATTTAGTGGCTGTATTGCTCGGGCAAGATGCGAAAAAAGCAGGTTTGCCTTTGATGGAAAACATTCGCTCAGCGTATCCAAATTATTTAGTGACGACGGTGCTCGGTGAAGCAGGCATGAAGTCACAAATGAAAAAAGCGGATCAAAGTGGCGCGCGTTATGCCATGATTTTGGGTGAAAATGAGCTCAACAATGGCATCGTGATCATGAAAGATTTGCGTCAAAGTGGTGAGCAAACAGAAGTGGCCATGAGTGATGTGATCGATTGGTTAAAGAACATTCAAGCATAATTTTAAGGGGTCGAGATGAGTTTAAATCAACTTGAGACAGATGAGCAGCGCGCAGAAGCCCTCGTGGATTGGCTAAAAGCCAATGGCCTACTGATTTTTGTCGCTTTGGTTGTGGTATTTGGTGGCATTATTGGTTGGGATTATTATCGTGATCATCAGCGCCAACAATTGATCAAAGAGGCCGCTTATTATTATCATTTTGAACAAGCTTTGAGTGATGGCAAAATCAATGACAATGCATTCAAAGCGTTGCAGCAAGATAAAGCCACAGGATTTGTGGAATTAGCGGTGTTGCAGCAAGCGGGTTTAGCAGCGAGTCAAGATCAGTTAGATCAAGCGATTGCAAGCTTAACGGCTGAAATTGCGAACATTAAAGAGCCTGTGATGAAGGATTTATACCGTTATCGCTTAGCAAAAGCTTTGTATGCACAAGGCGACTACGAGAAGGCATTGAATGAGCTGAGCAACATTCAAACAGAGAGCTATCAAGGCTTAGTGAAAGCCTTACAAGGTGATGTGTATGTGAAAGAAGGACGTTTAGACAATGCCAGAGCTGTCTATCAAAAAGCGTATGAACTTTTACAATCGCCCATCATTCAACGAAAAATTAATCAGCTTGGCGCAAAATCCTAACGCTGATCTTGAGCCGATAAATTGAAGGATTGACAATGAATAAATTAAAAATTTCCGCAGTATTGATGGCCAGCATCGCCATGACCGGTTGTTCAGGATTTTTTGTGGGCAAAAGTAATGCGCCGGTGCCAGCGCCCATTGATGCTTCTGTTAATGCTTCAATGGTGCGCACCGTTTGGAGCGCATCGGGCTTAGGCAATTCACAAGAAACAAGTTTGCGCTTTACATTGGCCGATGGTCAAGGCGTGATTTATGTCGCCAATGCCAATGGTTCTGTTTCTGCCATTGACAGCAGCAGTGGTCAAAAACGCTGGTCCACAAAAGTGGATGCCTTATATACAGGCGCAGCCACAAATGGCAATTTAGTGTTTGTGGGCACGCAATCTGGTAAGTTGGTGGCATTGTCTGCTCAAGATGGTAAAAAAGTGTGGAGTGCTGATTTATACGGCGCTGCAAGCACCTCACCTGTGGTGGCGGACAATCGCGTGATCATCCGTACAATTGGCGGCTCTGTGGAAAGCTTTGATGCACAAACAGGTGATCAATCTTGGGCTTATATGGTACAAGTGCCAGAAATTGCACTCCGTGGTGGCGCAGCCCCCGTTGTAGTGGGCAAGCATCTATTGGTGCCAACGGATTTAGGGCTCATTGGCTATTTAAATGTGGACACAGGCGCTGTTGTCTGGGGTCAAAAAGTGGGTGAATCCCGTGGGGGTACAGCGATGGCACGCATTGTGGACATCGATGCTGAACCCGTGATTGACCAAAATATTGCTTATATTCCTGTGGCGCGCTCTGGTGTGAGTGCTGTTGCTCTGAACAATGGCCGTAAACTTTGGGCAACCAAAGCCGCAGGCGCTTATGCAGGTTTAGCGGTGGATGCATCACGACTATACGTTGCTTATGATGATGGCAATGTGGGTGCATTATCGAAGAGAACAGGGCAAGAAGAGTGGAAAAGTGAGGCGTTATATGCCCGCCACTTAACCAACCCTGTATTGATTAATGATCGCATCGTTGTGGGCGATAATGAAGGTTATGTCCATGTGTTAGATAAACACACAGGTCAGCGCCTTGGTTCGACGAAAGTGGCGAAATCTGGTTTCATGCCGGATGTATTGCCGCTCAATAACGATGTGATTTTCCAGGATCATTCCGGTAACGTTTACCGTATTACGATTTAATTTATGAAAGACTTACCAATTATTGCGCTTGTAGGGCGTCCGAATGTCGGAAAATCTACGTTATACAATGCATTGACCCGTACGCGTGATGCGCTTGTGGCCGATCAGCCTGGTTTAACCCGTGACCGTCGTTACGGCATGGGGCGTGTGGGCTCTGAAGAATCTCCGTACATTGTGCTTGATACCGGTGGTTTATCAGGTGATGACAGCAATCACATGGATAACCTCATTGCAGGCCAAGTGTGGAAAGCGGTGGAAGATGCTGATTTAATTTATTTTATTTTAGATGGTCGCAACGATGTGACGGGCTATGATGAAGAGATCGCAGCGATGATTCGTCGCACGAATAAACCTGTGGTTGTTGTGGTGAATAAATCTGAAGGCAAAGATGAAGATTTAGCCATTGCACCTTTTTATACCTTGGGCATGGGCGATCCGATTGCCATTTCAGCAGCGCACAATCGTGGCATTTTGGATTTGGTTCACTCCACATTTGATCGTTACCCTGATTTAGCCTACGAAGAAGAAGCTGAAAGCGAAGAGTTTGATGATGAAGATGAAGAAGAGGATTTAGGTCCGATTCGCTTAGCGGTTTTAGGTCGCCCGAATGCAGGTAAATCCACACTCATTAACCGTATTTTAGGTGAAGAGCGTGTGCTTGCCAGTGATGTTGCAGGTACAACGCGTGATGCCATTGAAATTCCGTTCGAGAAAGAAGGGCGTGAGTTCATCTTGATCGATACCGCAGGGATTCGTCGTCGCAGCCGCATTGATGACAAAATTGAAAAATTCAGCGTCATCAAAAGCTTAGAGGCAATGCAAAAATCGAACGTTGTGGTGTTTGTGTTTGATGCTCACGAAGGTTTATCGGATCAAGATGCGGGCTTACTTGGCAATGTGTTAGAGTCTGGCCGTGCGTTGGTGCTTGCAGTCAATAAGTGGGATCATCTGCCGGATGATGAACGCGAATGGATCAAGCAAGAGTTCACGCGTAAGTTTGCCTTCATTGACTTTACAAAGCCGATCTTCATTTCCGCTTTGCATGGTTCAAATGTGGATAAAGTATTGAAAATGGCCATCAATGCCTTTGACAATGCCATGAAGAAATTCACCACCAATGAATTGTCAAACATTCTAGAAGCTGCTGTGCACAAGCATCATCCGCCAGTGGTACAAGGTTTAGCGCCAAAATTACGTTATGCGCACCAAGGGGGTAAAAATCCGCCACGCATCGTGATTCATGGTTCGCGCATCACGCATGTGAAGCCGGATTATGTGCGTTATTTAACCAATACTTATTTATCACAATTGAAGCTAGAAGGCACACCAGTGCGTTTAGACTTCCGTTCGGGCGACAATCCATATGCGGTGGAAAAAGCGCAAACTAAAGTGCAGGCCGATAAACAAAAGCTTGTCAATAGTAAGGGTAAGCATTTGAAACAAAAACGTAAGTAATACAATAATAAGGAACAGTCTATGTGTGGAATTGTTGGCGCCATCGCAGAGCGTAATATTTGCCCTGTGTTATTATCCGGTTTGAAGCGATTAGAGTATCGTGGATATGACTCAGCAGGGGTCGCATTGATCGATCATGATGAGCTCTTTCGTGAACGCAGTTTAGGTAAAGTGGCTGCATTAGAAGCGAAAGTGTTTGAGCATGGCATCAAAGGCTCTCTTGGCATTGCTCACACGCGCTGGGCCACACATGGCATTCCTCATGAGCGCAATGCGCACCCGCATGTCAGCGGTACGATTGCGGTGGTGCATAATGGCATCATTGAAAATTATCAAGAATTAAAAGCGACGTTGGTGAGTGCTTATCAGTTTGATTCTGAAACCGATACTGAGGTGATTGCCCATTTGATTCATCATTATCGTGCGCAAGGCATGTCGTTGTATGAATCCGTGCAAGCGGCGCTTGAGCAGCTTGAGGGCGCATTTAGCATTGCGGTGGTGGATTCAACCGTGCCAGATGAACTCATTGCTGCGAAAAAAGGGACACCACTTGTGGTGGGCATTGGCATTGGTGAATACTTCATTGCCTCTGATCCTTTTGCATTGTTGCCTGTTACGAATCAATTCATCTATTTAGAAGATTTTGATTGTGTGAAATTAAAGCGTGATGCGTTGGTGATTAAAGATAAAGCAGGGCGCTTTGTGGAGCGTGCAGTTAAGCAATTGTATGCTTCTGATGATGCGGCCGATAAAGGTTTATATAAGCATTACATGCTCAAAGAGATTTATGAGCAGCCTAAAGCCCTCAGTGATACGTTGCAAAATCGTCTCAAAGTGGATTTAGCGCAATTGCTTGGTTGTGATGCTCAAATGGCTGATCAAATTGAGGCGGTGCACATTAACGCATGTGGCACAAGTTATCATGCAGGTTTGGTGGCAAAATATTGGTTTGAATCCATTGGCATTGCGTGCCATGTGGAAGTGGCGAGTGAATATCGCTATCGTCAAAGCGTGACGCCGAAAAATACGCTCTTTATCTCCATTTCTCAATCAGGGGAAACATTAGATACGATTGAGGCATTAAAATTGGCGAAACAAAAGCCATTTTTAGGGTATTTAGCGATTACAAACAGTGCAGACAGCGCCATTACGCGTGAGTCTAACTGGACCATTTTAACCCATGCAGGGCGTGAAATTGGTGTGGCATCCACAAAAGCATTCACCACGCAATTGACGGTTTTATTGATGCTTGCGGATGCATTTTCTCATCACAAAGATCATGCGATGAGTGATGCTTTAACCTCATTGCCATTTTATGCAGAATCCATGCTGGCACTTGATGAAACGATTGAAAAAATCAGCGCAGAGTTTGCAGAATCCACCAGTGCTTTATTTGTGGCACGTGGAATTTTGTATCCGATTGCGATGGAAGGTGCATTGAAGTTAAAAGAGATCTCTTACATTCATGCAGAGAGCTATCCTGCCGGCGAATTAAAGCATGGTCCATTGGCGTTGGTGGACAAAAATATGCCAGTCATTGCCATTGTGACAAAAAATGCGTTAACGGATAAAATGATTGCCAACCTTGAAGAAATCAATGCTCGCAATGGTCGCTTGTATATTTTCAAAGAGCGTTCTGTGACACAAACCATCGGCTTTGGCCATGAGATTGAGTTGCCAGAAATGCCAGAAATGAGTGCACCCATTTTGGTGTCCATTGCTTTACAATTATTCTCTTATCATGTTGCCTGCATTAAGGGCACAGACGTGGATCAACCTCGTAATCTCGCTAAATCTGTGACGGTTGAGTAAGAAAATATCATTCTATTGACTCAGTTGTAAGCGAGTAATAAAGTTTCATCTTAAGTAATAAAGTATCATCTTAGGTAATAAAGTATCATTCTATTGACGCAATGAATACCTCTTGCTATTGTTTATTGTAATAATGGCAAGAGGTTTTTTTATGCTCTCAAAGAATCAAGAAAAGTGGCTTAAAGAAGGTCGAGGTCAAGGTGAACTAGCTGATTATAAACCTTGGATAAAAATTTCTGATATATCTTCATCAGGCCGATCACATCGTGTTTTTGGACATAAAACAAGACGTACTCATCATTTGATGTCAGATTTAGAATTAGCAATATTTTTATTTCTCGAGTGGAATTCTAAAGTTATAGATATCCGAGAGCAATTTCCTCTTAAATTTGATGAGACTATTGAAATTGCAGAGTACATACAGGTAAAACATCCTGCAATTGGAGGCAATGTTCATGTTATGACATCAGACTTTTATGTTGTTAGCTCTGATAAAAAATTTAGTCAACTTGTTTTGCAGGCAAAATATGCAAATGAACTAAAGAAACCCCGAGTCATAGAGAAATTAGAGATAGAACGTCGATACTGGAATTCTAAAGGTATTCCATGGCAGATAGTTACTGAAAAAGATATACCGAAAGCTATTCAAAATAATATTAAATGGCTTTATCCAGAGGTGAGAGAAGACAGGTCCTTTGATGCTCAAGGTAATTTAATTTTTTACGCTAATGAACTTGCTAAATATCCAGATAAAAAATTTATTGATTTGTGTAAAACCATAGATACTGCTTACTTCCATGAGGCAGGTAAATCTCTAAAAGAGCTAAGAACTCTACTAGGGTTGAGATTTTTTACATTTGATCTTCGTATAGATTTTAGAAAATTGAAATGTAATGATATTCAAATAAGTAACTCTCATTATTGGGAGTTGATATCTGAGGAGCTTAGATATGCTGCGAATCAATGATGTTTACAATAACCAAGGTAAAAATTTTAGAATTTTAAAATACTTGTCTGAAGATACTCTAGTTTGGATAGACATCGAAAAAGCCAAAGCGCTACCAGAATTAATCTCTTTAAGAAATTTAGTTGAATTGATAGAAGATGGAAGCTGTTATTTAATAGATGATCCCTTTAGTTATTTATTATTAGAGTCTCCAAAAGAAGGTACTACTGCTCAAATTAAAAGAGATAAAAATTTTCAGCTAATACAACCTGTTATTTCAGATGCTTTGTATTATCAACCAGAGACACGATCTCGATTAATTAATAATATTGTAAGCAATGATGGGTGTACAAATCAAACACTTTACCGTCTTATCAGAATGTACTGGCAAAGAGGCCAAGTGCCTAATGCACTACTTCCAAATTATAAAAATTCTGGGGCAAAAGGTAAGAAACGTATTGCCAAAAATAAAGAGTTAGGTAGGCCTAGAGTTTATAAGAAAGGGATGACTGCTGTGATTAACGAAGATATAGAAAGGCTTTTTTCTATCATCATCAATAAATACCTATTAAACGATAAGAAGTTTCCCGTTGTTTATGCATACCGAAAATTTAAGGTAATGTATCGTTCTCTAAATTCCGAAGCTAAAGAAGAAGATTTTCCTAGCATCTGGCAATTTAAATACTTTTATAGCAAGAATTTTACTTCTGTTCAGAAACTTAAAGCTAGGTATAACAAGATTAGCTATAACAAAGATGTGAGGCAGTTAAAGTCAACAGTTAATATGCAAGTTCTCGGCCCTGGTTCACGATATGAAATTGACGCTACAATTGCAGATATTTATCTGGTATCTGATTCAGATAGACAGAGCATTGTAGGTCGTCCAGTGATTTATTTTGTTACAGATGTATTCAGTCGTATGGTAGCAGGTTTTTATATTGGATTTGAAAATCCTTCCTATGCTACAAGTATTCAGGCTTTAGAAATGGCGGTATCAGATAAACAAAGTTACTGTAGCAAATATGGCATAAACATCACAGATGATAATTGGCCATGTATAGGTTTACCTGATGCTATTCTTGCAGATCGTGGTGAGCTATTGGGACATCAAATTGAGACCTTGGAAAAGAATTTTTCAGTTCGAATAGAAAATACACCGCCTTATCGTGGTGATTTAAAACCTATTGTAGAACGATATTTTAAAACCATGCAGGCAAAGTTTAAGCCATTTGCTCCTGGAGTAGTCACGGGGGTTAAAGAGAAAAAAAAGGGTGGAAATGATTATCGTTTAGATGCTGCTTTAACAATCTCAGATTTTAAGAAAATTATTATTAATTCAATTTTAATGCATAACAATACTCATCAATTAAGTTACTACGACAGAGATAGTGATATGCCTGCTGATTTACCCTTAGTTCCTATTGAATTATGGAATTGGGGGATACAGAATCGCACAGGCAGGCTTCGTTCGGTGTCGGCGAAAGCTTTATATATTGCGTTATTACCTCGAAAGAAAGCTACATTTTCAGATTTAGGTATTAAGCTCTTTGGTAATTATTATATTTGCTCTGAAATTAGAGAGCACGGGTGGTTACATCGGAAAAATACAATTAATAGACCCAAGTCACTTGAAGTTGCGTATGATCCTTTAGATGCGGATACAATTTATATATTTTATGAGCAAAATAGTCTTAATTACTGGAAGGCTCATCTATCTGATCGCTCAAGAGAGTTTAAAGGTTGTAGTTTTTGGGAAGTGTGGCAAATACAAGAAGAACAGAAAAAAACAGCAGCTTATCAGGAACTTAAAAGTAGTTTAGCATTGGAAATGCTTGAGCAAGAAAATGAAAAAATCATTCAGGAAGCCATCAATGCCAAGCCAAGAATAGTTAAAACCAAAGCAGATCAGTTAGCAAATATTAATAATAATAGGAAGAAAGCAAAAGATGATGAGCGTAAAGATAGACGAAAAAATAAAAGTCAACAAGGGACGTTAATTAGGTTATCTACAAGGAAGGTAGATAGTGATAATAAAGTAGACTTGAGTGATGAAGATTTAGCACTTAAATTTCCTATTTATCATGATATTTTGTCTGAAGATGATTGATTAGAGAAGGTCAAGATAATGATGATTAATGCAGTTTATAAAGAAAGTTTTGGTGATTACAAGGGGAATCCATTTATCGAGGCATTACCTCATATTTTAGAGCCAGTACAGGTGGCTAAAATCCTCAAGGGTCATATTGACTTTAATCAATCTGATTGCCAAGCGTCCTCATCTGCACGAGCCCATTTGATTTCTCAGATGATGGGAAAATTTTTCCAACCTATTGACCGACATATTGATCTTGAGAAAAAATTATCAATAATGATTCGCCAAGGCTATGTGGGGCGTAATCTTAAAGATGGATCACTGAATACTCGACTTCAGAATGGTTATGAACGTTTGATGTCAGGCAAAGATGATGTTGTTTGTTTTCCTCAAGTAAATTCTACGGCTCTTAGTTTAGCATTTATAGGTTGCTCTGGTAGTGGCAAGACAACTACGCTTAACAAAATTCTATCAACTTATCCTCAGGTCATTTATCATCCTGAGTTTAATTTCACCCAAATAGTTTACCTAAGAATAGATTGTCCTCATGATGGCTCTCTTAAAAGCCTTTGCCTTCACTTTTTTAGAGCTATTGATCAAGCCTTAGATTCTAATTATGAACAGAAATATGCCTTAAAGCGTCACAGTGTAGAAACCCTACTCAATTTAATGCGCCAAATCTCTAATCATCATGCCATAGGACTTTTAGTCATAGATGAAATTCAGCATCTTAGTGTTAATAAATCTGGTGGTGCTGAAAAAATGTTAAATTTTTTTGTGACACTAGTAAATACTGTAGGTCTTCCAGTGATTATGGTGGGGACCCCCAAAGCTAGATTTATTTTTGAGGGAGATTTAAGATCAGCTCGTCGTGGTGTAGGTTTTGGCTCTATTTTCTGGGAGCAGATGGCTCAAGAACCTAATATGACTTTGCCAGATGGTAGACTATATAAATCCGAATGGAATAGTTTTACAGATAATCTATGGAAATACCAATGGTTAAAAAAAGTAGATATTACATTATCTGATGAGATCAGAGAGCGTTGGTATGAGTTATCTCAAGGTATTTTAGATGTTGTTGTTAAGCTTTTTGTTCTTGCTCAGTTAAGAGCTATTGATTCGGGGATAGAACGCATTACTGTTAAATTATTGCAAACAACTTATGATGAGGATTTGAAGCCTATTCATTCTATGATTGAGGCCTTAAAGTCTGGAAGAGCTGATAGAATCGCTCAATTTTCAGATTTGGTAGTGCCAGATATAGATAAAAAGTTATTACAACTTCAAAGTAAGTTAGGCCAAGAAAGTGCGGAGTTTGATGAGATATCAGAATATCAAGGCCATGAATTAAGTATTAGATTACATCGTATGTTAGTAGAAATGGGATTGGACTCTCGTCTTTTAATTCCCACAGTTAACAGGGCTGTTTTTGAGTTGCCTGAAGCAGGTATTGCTGATTTAATACCCATCATTTTAGACTGGCTGAAAGAAGATAAGATAGAAATTACTTCATTAAAAAGCAATGTGAAGGCAAAAGGGGGGACAAAAATCTCAAAACCTATTAAGCAGAAAGAGTGGCATACATTAGATTCTGATGACTTACGTTTTCAGTTTACTCAAAGAGAAGAAGGTGAGCCATTTTATGAGTATTTAAGAGATAATACGTCGTTAATTTTTGAGATTGACGATTGGCTACCTAAAGTAGGGTAAATATGATCAATCTTCCTATGCCGTATCCTGAAGAATTAATCTATAGTACAGTTGCAAGGTATAAAATTAGGACAGGGCTGATTAGTCCAAAGCAGCTGTTAGATGATGTTTTTGAAGATAGAGGTGTGGTTGCAACCGTTGATTTGCCTTGTCATTTATCTAAGATTCTTAGTCATTATCCTCAAAATATTTTTAACCTACATCATTTAGTACATCAGCATACTCTTTTTCTTTTGTACGCTCCATTTATTCCTGAAAATAGAAGGCAGGAGTGTTTAAAATGGATGTCTGGATATTCGCAAGGTGCAATACATTTATCTATTGGTCGCAATGCATCTAGGCTTCCTTCCTTAAAGTATATTCGTTACTGTCCCCAATGTTTTGATGAGCAGTTTAAAATACATGGTGAATGGTATTGGGCGCGTATTTGGCAGATTTCAGGAGCTAATTGCTGTATCAAACATGGCAATAAATTAGTAGATTCGTTAATCGAGTATAGACCAGCTTCTCGGCATGATTTTATTGCACCTAATACTAGAAATTGTCTAATATATAAGCAAGAGAGTGCTAGTGAATATGATCTGTTTATTACATCTAAGATAGCTGAACTATTATCTTTAGGTGTTCAAGTTTCTCCTGATTTAATGCAATGGACAGCCTTTTATCAAGGTTTAGCTCGCTCCTATGATTGTATTAAGGGTTCTCAACATATAGATCATCAGCGTATTATAGAGAAAGTAAAGAAAAGGTGGTCGTTAGAATTTTTAGAGCAAAATAACTTAAATAAGCTTGATTGTGAAACAGGCTGGCTTCGAGGTATTTTTCGAAAGCATCGTAAGTCATTTAGTTATATGGAACATATTATTGCTATTGAATCTATGTTAGAAGGTCAGGCATGGACTTTTTCAGAAATTATCGCTGAAGTAAAAAATCAGCCATTTAAACAGCTTCTATATAAAGACCAAACTAAAAATATACATAAAGTTGATATGGCAATGATTGAAGAAAATCGTAATCTTTGGTTAAAGTTGATAGAGAATAATAAGTCTTCTGTTAAAGAAGCTAGGAAAGCCCATCAAGCACTGTATGCCTGGTTGTATCGAAATGATCAGCAATGGCTTATGAAGACTAATAAAAGATATCATCAGTATTATATACCTAAAGGACTCATAGTTGACTGGGAAAAGCGAGATGTTGAGTTAGTAAAATCTTTGATTAGCCTAGATAAGCAAATTTATATGGATTTAATATTGCCTCGTAAATCCAAAAAATGGTGGATGCAACAAATTGGTGCTGTTTCTCTGATTGAGAAAAATTTGGATAAGCTACCCAAAGTATCCAAATTTTTAGGTCAATGTAGTGAAGATATTAGTGATTATCAAATAAGGCGGTTAAGTCGAGTTTTAATTGATAGCTTTTTAAACAAAGAATATCTACAGCGTTGGGAAGTGTTACGACTAGCTAGATTAAGTGATGAGAGAATTAGTCCTGAAGCCAATCAATTTTTAGCTGAGGTACATAATATTGTGAATCAACAAATTAAAAAGGTGAGTATATGAAAGTAAAAGGCTGCCCAGAAGACTCCCAAATACGGTATATTGCTAATATTTTTAAGTTTCGTGATTTAAAATCGTGGAATATTGAGCTATGTATAAGAAGTGATGGAAAAGATCAGATATTGCATACTCGGTTGTCAAATTTACCAGCTATTGCAAAGAGAAGGATTATAAATCCATCAGATGGGCAATCTCGTAAAGGAGGATATCCATTTATTTTGAAAAATATTTCTACTTCTAATTGGCGTATAGATGTTGATTCAGAGTGTATAGGCAATACCTTTGTATTTGACTATATTACATCAGACGAACCAGCTATAACCGTTCACATACCTCACATAGAGTTTGCACGAGTTTTATTTTTCCATAATACTTATCTTGCGCGAAACTGTATAGATCATGGGCTATTGAATAGAGAATTTTGGGTTCAAGATAGACAAGATGACTTAGTGTTAGTAAATGTATTGCCCATAGGAACTTTGCCTTTAAAAATTTTTGAGAATGAAGGTCAAAGGCGTTTATTAGCATGGATATTACTAGATGATAATGCTCGTTGTTCGTATGAAAGCATCGCTAGGTATTTTATACAAGATGCTAAAGACAATAAAGATAAAAAGGTATGGTATTTTCAATTTGATCCTCCGAAATTAGAAAATATTTCATTAGAGGTTAGAGGCTGGATGGATAAGAAGACTGGTAACTACCATGTTTATGAAATTATAAGTATCAGCAATATTCCATCTCACCTGCCTAAAAAAGTACACTTTTTTAGTGAGAAATTCAAAATTGGTACGGGCGGGAGGGCGAGTGGTGGATCTAGGCCAACTGGTTCATTGGATAGTACTACGATTGATGATCAACAAGAAGCAGATATCGATACTAAGTCAAAAACGATAGATATTCCAACAACCTCCTTTAGTTTTGCTAGTCCTGTCGAAACTCGAAAGGTTATCAAAAAAAGAGTGTCAAGTGCACAAGGAACAGAAAATGAAGAACATAGTGAATTTGTAGAGTTAGATGTCAGTACAGATGAAGCTACGATTGAAGGCACTGCATGTCAAGCAGACTTTTCTGGTCTAGACGATGATAGTGATATTTTAGAACTTTATATGAAAAGATTTGAAGCATTTAAACTACTCATTAAAAGACTTGCAGAACGACCTAATATTCACTGCACTGAAAAATTATATTTTTTATCTGCTGTTGGGCGTTCTCGGCTACATAGAACGATAGACGGTAATAATCGATCTGTGCTTGAGGTTAGAGTTGAGACAGGTGCTGCTCAATTTATCATCTTAGAAATAGATACGAGGGATAACTATAAGTCAGTATCAACTTTGATATTAAAGATTGATGATATCAATGTTTGGAATGAGAATATTGATGAGATATTGAAAGCTATAGTCCAGAAGTCGCTAGGATGGCCGAAAGTTAGTTGTTTAGAAAAATTCGGCACCGTTCATACTTTAAATCATCCTCAAGGCATCTTGGAGTTAACCGAGGCTAGCGAAGATTTTATTAATTGGCAAAGAAGATTATGTCAAGTTTTGAGTATTGTTTAGCAGTATGACTATAGGGCTTATACATTCTGTGATTACTTAAGATATTATATTATTGATTGTTAAAAATAAAACTTATTATTTGTGTTGATTGATTGATTGATTGATTGATTGATTTAGTTATAATTATAAAAAATATTTAACTAGTAAAAGACCATTATTCTATTAAATTTTTCAATATAAATCGGAAGTATAATAAATATGTCAGTATCAGAAGTAGAGGATTCACTGTCAGATCAACCCATTGATTTGGCATTACGAGGATTGGTTTTATTGGCAGGTTTTCATGGCATTGCTGTTAATGCAGAAGATATTAGCCATCAGTATGATGTTGAAGGTAAAGGGCTCACACAATCGCAATGGTTGTTAGCGGCTAAACACCTCGAACTTAAAGCAAAATGCATTAAACAACTCAACAGTCGCTTACACTTAGCAGCGCTCCCAGCGTTAGCATGGCGAGAAGATGGTGAACACTTCATCATTGCCCGGGTAGATGATGAACAAGTATTGATTCATGATTTAAGAACAGGCAAGCCTCAGATGTTATCCCGTGAGGAGTTTGATGTTTGTTATGAAGGTCGCATCATTGTTGTGGCTTCTCGTGCCTCTATTTTAGGCGAACTCCGTAAGTTTGATTTCACATGGTTTATTCCTGCTGTCATTAAATACCGTAAAATTTTAGGTGAAGTTCTATTAATTTCTGTATTTGTACAGTTATTTGCTTTAGTGACGCCACTCTTTTTCCAAGTGGTGATGGATAAAGTATTAGTACATCGTGGTTTAACTACTTTAGATGTCATTGTCATTGGCTTAGTTGTCATTACATTGTTTGATGTGGTGTTGAATGGTTTAAGAACCTATATCTTTGCCCATACCACAAGCCGTATTGATGTTGAATTGGGTGCTCGACTATTCAGACATATGTTGGCTTTGCCCATCTCTTATTTTGAATCACGCCGTGTGGGTGAAACTGTTGCCCGTATTCGTGAGTTAGAACAGATCCGTAACTTCTTAACAGGGCAGGCCTTAACTTCTTTATTGGACTTATTGTTCTCATTCATATTCATTGCTGTGATGCTTTATTACAGCGTTTGGTTAACGATGGTGGTTTTGGCTTCATTACCTTGTTATGCAATTTGGTCTGCTTTCATCAGCCCAGTTCTTCGTGCGCGTTTACATGATAAATTCCAAAAGAGTGCTCATAACCAATCATTTTTGGTGGAATCAGTCAGTGGTGTCGGCACCATTAAAGCGATGGCAGTTGAACCACAAGCAACCACACAGTGGGATAAACAGTTAGCTGCTTATGTTCACTCAAGCTTTCGTGTTACGCGTTTAGCCACCATTGGTCAACAAGGTGTGCAACTGATTCAAAAGATTGTCTCTGTGATGACACTATGGTTAGGGGCTCAACTTGTTATTAAAGGTGAAATGACAGTGGGTCAATTGATTGCCTTTAATATGCTCGCAGGGCAAGTGGCAGCACCGATTGTAAGATTAGCTCAGCTATGGCAGGACTTTCAGCAAGTAGGTATCTCGGTTGCTCGCTTAGGGGATATTTTAAATACTCCGACAGAAAATCCTAAAAGCCAGTTGGCATTGCCACCCATTAAAGGTGACATCACTTTTGAAAATATCGTGTTCCGCTATCGTCCCGATGGCCCTGAAATTTTAAAAAATACTAACCTTACCATTCAAGCAGGTGAGATCATCGGCATCGTAGGTCGATCAGGTTCAGGTAAAAGTACATTAACCAAATTAGTCCAACGGCTTTATGTCCCTGAGCGAGGGCGAGTGCTCATTGATGGCAATGATCTATCTTTGGCTGATCCTGCATGGCTGCGCCGTCAGATTGGTGTAGTGCTGCAAGAGAACTTATTATTCAATCGATCCGTCAAAGATAATATTGCACTCTCTGATCCTGGTATGACATTAGAACGTGTGATGGCTGCTGCTAAATTGGCAGGTGCTCATGACTTTATCATGGAACTCCCAGAAGGCTATGACACCATGGTAGGCGAACATGGTTCCACACTGTCAGGTGGTCAAAGACAACGCATCGCCATTGCTCGTGCATTGATTGGCAATCCTAGAATATTAATCTTTGATGAAGCAACGAGTGCTTTAGATTATGAATCTGAACATGCCATCATGAAGAATATGAAAGATATCTGCCGTGGTCGTACAGTATTGATCATTGCCCATCGCCTATCCACAGTGCGGATGGCAACTAGAATCATTGCGATGGATAAAGGTGTCATTGTGGAAGAAGGTAAACACGATGACTTATTGAAAAAAGAGAACGGTTACTACGCCTATCTCCACCAGTTACAGAATGGCTAAGGAGATTAAACCATGGGATTATGGAAAGAAGGCTTAGGTGCCATGTTCAAACGTTACAAAGAGATTTGGAAAGCCGTTTGGAATATCAGAGAACAATTAGATCCACCAAAACGTGATGAGGATGAACGTGCATTTCTACCTGCTCAATTAGAGTTGGTGGAAACCCCTTTATCCAATGCACCTAAATGGGCTGCACGATTGATCATGCTCTTTTTTGTCATCACTCTTCTATGGGCCATCTTAGGTCATATGGAGGTTGTGGCAACTGCGCAAGGTAAAACCGTATTAAGCGGGCGCAGTAAAGCCATCAAAAGCCTAGAAGATGGTGGGATTGTTAAAATCTATGTGAAGAATGGTGATGAGGTTAAAAAAGATGACCCTTTAGTCACGTTAGATTTCTTAGGTGCGGATCAAGATTATGAAAAAGCAGAGCAATCATTAGAAGCGGCAACGCTTTTAAAATACCGCTCTGAAGCTTTGATTAAAGCACTGCAAAATCAAGAAATGCCACTCATCACAGAAGAAGCCACAGAACGCATCACAATCGATGAACTCAAACAGGCTGAGCAATTGGTACAAAACCAGTATCAGCTGTGGCAATCTCAAGATGATCGTTATGGTTCAGCCATTCGTCAGAAAGATGCAGAGTATCGTACCACCAATGCCCAAGTGGAAAAGCTCACACAAAACATTGAACTCATCGAAGAAGAGCTACAGGACTATGAAAAGCTCAGCAATAATAAGAGTAAAGGTGTCTCTAAACATCAATATAACCAAAAGAGACAAGATCATATCAATGCTAAACATGAATTGGTTTCGCAAGAGAGCCGGCTCATTGAGATCAATGAAGGGAAAATTCAGTTAGAGAAAGAGCGTCAATACACTGAATACCAACTCAAACAAGAGATATTAAACGGCTTGCGAGAAGCTCAAGAGCTGGTTCCTCAATATCTAGCAGATAGCCAACGAGCAAAGCACCGCATGGATCAAGCTCACATTAAAGCGCCAGCCAATGGCACAGTGCAACAGCTGAATATTCATACAGAAGGTGGTGTGGTTTCCCATGGTGAAGAGTTGATGGTGATTGTGCCTGAAGGTGACTTTATGGAAGTGGAAGCATTAGTGCCCAATAAAGATATTGGCTTTATTGAACATAACCAAGAGGTTGTGATCAAAGTGGAAAGCTTCCCATATACTCGATATGGCTATATTACAGGTAGAGTGAAAAGCATCAGCTTTGATGCAATCGAGCATCAAGATTATGGATTGGTGTACCAAGCGATTATTAAACTGGATAAAGACTTTTTAATGATTAATGAAAAGAAAATACCGCTCACAGCAGGCATGAATGTGACGGCTGAGATTAAGATCAGAGAACGCCGAGTAATAGATTATTTCTTGAGCCCACTTCAAACGAAGGTGGGTGAGAGTATGCGTGAATTATAGAAATAAAATTAAAACTGAAAGGAAGAATATATGTTGAAGAAAAGTTTAATAGGATTAGCAATTATCACTGTGTTAGGTGGTGGATATTTTGGATATTCGCAGTATCAAGATTATCAAAAACGTGAATATGCTCGTTTATTGCAAGAGCGTAATCAAAGTATTCGAAAAATGATAGAAGAAAATAGACAAGATGCCATTAATCGTAAATTAGAAGAAGAGGCTCGGTTAGAACGCATTGCTAAAGGCGAAGGTAAAGTTGAAAAGATTGTAACGCATTATGATACTGGTGAGAAAAAAGAGGAGTATGTACTTCTTGAAGGGAGAAAAGAAGGAAAATATATTCTCTGGTATAAAAATGGTTTAATTTCAAGTGAAGCTTCCTACAGAAATGGCTTTTTAGTGGGTGAGAGAAAAAATTATTTTGACAATTCACAACATACAATTAGTTCAATTTCTCAATATGATCGCACTGATGAAAATCGATCGTTTGGAGAGCACAATACTCAGTGGTATATCAATGGTAATAAGCGTGAAGAGTCATATAAAAACAGTCGGTTACTTGAAAAAGAGTACAGAAAATCTTGGCGTGAAGATGGGACTCTTAAATATGAAACATTTTTTGATCCAGATTTAGATTTAACTGTTGTTATTGGATATTATCCATCAGGAGAGCCCCAGTACAAGTATTTTGAAGATAGGTATCAGGCTAAGCAACAGAAGACAACTTATTGGTACAAATCGGGTAAAAAATATTTTGAAGCCAATTATAAAGATCGATTAATACAGGGGATTGCAACTTATTGGTATGAATCTGGTCGAAAATATGCCGAAATTCTCTTCGATGATTTTGGATATGCCAATGGTTGGTGTCAACAATGGGATGAAAATGGCGTGCTAATTCGTAAAGCTTTTTTGCAAAACAATAGGGAGCAACATAGTCGTGAAGCTGTTAATTATAGACCTGATGTGAAGTGCCAGAAAGTCCCTCCGCTTAAAGATTTTGATCAAATATAATTTATAAATTAAAAAAGGTAATATAAGATGAATTCATATCAAGAATTAATGCAGTTAGCCTTGGGCTCAAAAGGTGCTTTAAATGACTGGGCAAAATTAAATGGCATTTCAGAGGATGATAGAATGTTTGCCATTCTTTCTTTATCTATAGACCTTATGGGGTTGTATAAAGATATAGCTGAATTATCAGAGTTAGACATAATCAAAAAGTATAAAATGCAGCCGCATATTGCGGATTCTCTAACTATTCTCAAAGGAGCATTTGATTTTAAGAAATTATTAGATGATGTAGCACAATTAAATGTATTTTTAATTAAAGATGCAGAGAATACTAATAACTATAAATTATCTTATAGGGCACAAGGTAAACTTATACAAGTATTAACAAAGTCTGCTGAAATTATCACTAGCATGCCTGGATTGTCATCAACACCCATAATAAAAACAATTAACGTTGCAGTAACTTTACTCGGTATGTTAGCCACGCATAGACTTGATGAATATGAAGCTCAACTAAAAGAGACTGAAGTTAAATTACAACAATTTTATTTAGATCATAATCTGAGGATAGAAAAAGATCTTACTGATATTGTAAGTGATACAAATAGCCAAAAATATGTTGGAGACAATTGGTCTATCACAGAGCCATTTGCAGCTTTTGTGGTTAAATTATCTTTACTGAATAAAGAGGAGGGTAATTCGAGTGGAAAAGAAATTACTGTGGCAGAATTTGATGCTGCTAAAAAATTAAGTCAATATTTAGGATCTTTAAACGCTACAGGCCTAGATTATGCATCGTTTTTGTTTGGTATTAGTACTATTTCAAACGAACCTTTCAATATGTTGAATGCTTTATTAGAAATTTTTGGTGAAAAGAAAGTTAATGACCCACCGAAAAGGGAGCAAGCTTATTACTATAAACATAAACTAGAAAGTTTATTTAACAAAATTGCTGTGCAAGGTGGTGAATATACAATTGACACGTTGATAGTACAAGATGGAATAATTGAATTATCTGATAAACAAAAAGAATTACTAAGTTATCGATATGCCTTATTAAAAGGAAACTTTTTTATAATTACAGGTATTAATTATGATGACAAAGGAATTCATAAGGATTTAAAACTTTCAGATAATAATATTTTTAACCAGAATTTTTTTTCGGCTAGATTATCGTATTTGGATTTATTAGCAAAATATCATCTTGAAGATCAGTCAGATAACTTAATATTAAATACCACTGTTAGAAATACAGCAAATGGTTATTTTTTCGATGTTAAAAATGGAATTGAATTTTCACCATATGAGAATGCAAAGCTAGTTGCTCAATCACAAACAGGAGTTTTTCCATCAGCCTATGGAGATGAAAAACAATATATTTTTGACTTAGAAAGCATTTATGGTGACCAAGGAAAAATACTTCAAGCTCTCAAAGGAGGAGTAGGTAATACCATAAGCAGTGAGATTTATGGTGGTTATGGCAATGATATTATCCACTTTGGCTTTGATGGTAATGATCATGTTGAAGCGGGCTATGGGAATGATCAATACCATTTAAAAGGCACAAGCAAACTGTTAGATGGGTCAAATGGTATAGGACACGTTAGTTTCGATGTGCATGGAGATGATAAATACATTGTAACGGACTTTTCAGGAAAATATACTGCAACTGATTTACAAGGCAGTGATACATATGATTTTAAGTATTCTAATGCATCATTCAAAGAAGTTGAAATTACAATTATTGATGGTAAAGAAAAAGATGCCAACTCAGCTGCACCTGCGCAAAATAATAAAAGTTCTGAGGTAGAAGATGTTTATTCTTTTACAAGCTTCAATGGTTCTTTAAGCATTACAGATTACGGCTCTAGGAATGATTATTATCTTTTTGAAGGTAGTTCGTTTAATACCGTTAATACAGGTAATCAGTGGGCAGATGAAACAGAAATCACTATTGTGGACGAGGGTGGCCATGATATCTACAAGTTTAATGCTAAAGGTGGTGCAATTTACAATCTCACAGATAAAGATGGTAAGGGTGTAATTTATTACAATGGTGAGAAAATTGATACATCTAATCCCAAACATTGGAAGCCGCTCATTGTAGATGGCAATATTGTTGAGAATAATTGGGTTTATCAGGATAAATGGAATTTATATGCAGTTGAAAATACTACAAATGCTAATAGTAATGGCTCATATACATTAACAATTACTAGTTTTCAAGATGCGCAAAGATCAAAAGAAGCTGCTAAAGATGATTCTGTCGTAATTATTAATGATTTTAAAGATGGTGATTTAGGCATTAACTTAGTTACCAATAAGCTGATTATTAATGATTCTGAACATAATGATATGATTGATGGCGAAATCCCTCCTTCAAAGTTAACATGGAGAGGTTCAGGTGAATTAATGTTCTATGTTCATTTTCGCCTAAATCCTAAAAAAGGAGAGTTGGTTACATTAAAATTCAATGGATTGGAAAATGGAACAGCTCTTAATGTACAAGGAAAAGAGTTAGTAGTTAATGATAATAAAATTCAATTTTATGTAGATAATGATACGTTTGATCAACAAGCATTAGGTAGCATAGCAATTACTATTTTAAATAGCAGTGAAGTATTAGGTGATGAAGACTTAGATTTGACAATCACTGCTAGTTATGTAGATGAAAAAGATAATAAGATTGATGATACAGTACATGTAAGATTAACTACAGAAGATGATGAAGATCCTAATGATAGTACTCCTAATATTGGAGATGCAGAGCAGGTCCAATCTCCTATAATCATAGATTTAAATGGTGATGGAGTTAAAACTACTTCTAAAAACAATACATTTTATTTTGATTTAGATAGCAATACATTTGCAGAACAATCTGGTTGGGTTGATGATAATGATGGTTTGCTTGTGCTAGATCGTAACAGCAATGGTAAGATTGATAATGGCTCTGAGCTATTTGGAAATCATACTATTTTGCAAGATGGTTCAAAAGCAAAAAATGGTTTTGAAGGATTGAAAGAATTTGATGTTAATAAAAATGATAAATTAGATAATCAAGATAGTATTTGGAAAGAGTTAAAAGTTTGGCAGGATTTTAATCAAGATGGCATTGTAGATATAGGGGAATTAAAAACCTTAGATCAGATAGGCCTTAAAGAAATTAATTTAGCATATCGAAATATTAATCAGACAGATGAATCAGGTAATATCCATAAACAGACATCAACAGTAACTTGGATGGACGGTAGAGCCACAGATGTTACAGATGTCTGGTTTCAAGTTGACCCTGCTAAAACAAAATCTACTCAGGAAATTGAAATACCTGAAGAGATATTTGATTTACCAAATATATATGCATTTGGTAATGTATTAAACCTGAGACAAGCAATGGCATTAGACCATACCCTTCGTGATATGATTCAGAATTATATATCTTCTGCTAATAATCAAACTGAGGAAAATCTTTATAATCTAATATATCAATGGACTGGTTCTTCGTTAATTGATCCAAATAGCCGTGATCCTGCCAAGGTTTATGGGCATGTAATGGATGCAAGGCAATTGGTATCTTTAGAAAATTTAGTTGGAAAAGGATATATGGGAACGTGGTGTTGGGGGGAGTTGGATCCAAATCCACATGGTAGAGCCTCACCATTATTAGTTGCTGAATTTAAAAAATTTGCAGATTATGTTAATGCAAACTTATTAGCCTCTACCAGCCCATATTTTAAAAAATCTTATAATAAAAAAGAAAAGATAAGTATTTATCAATGGGATAAGCTGAATGCTCAATTATACGAGTTACATCAATCTGGTGATATGGGTACTATTAAGCAACTAGGTAAAATCGCACATGACTTAGGTATATATAGTAGTGTATATAAGGCATCATGGGAAGATAATCTTTCTTATTTGAGAGCGAATAATTTAGGATTGTTCCTGATTATTGATGATAAAAATATTGAAGGTGATAGTGGGAATAATTCACTGCGCGGAACAAATGAACGAGATACTATTCATGGTGGTGCAGGAAATGACACATTACAAGGTGGTGCAGGATCAGATTCTTATATTTTTGAAACCGGATTTGGTAGTGATAAAATCTATGATAGC
Source organism: Wohlfahrtiimonas chitiniclastica DSM 18708 (assembly GCF_000375345.1). Taxonomy (GTDB): domain Bacteria; phylum Pseudomonadota; class Gammaproteobacteria; order Cardiobacteriales; family Wohlfahrtiimonadaceae; genus Wohlfahrtiimonas; species Wohlfahrtiimonas chitiniclastica. Next base: position 405,225 of record NZ_AQXD01000002.1, read on the forward strand.
AGTGGTCAAAATGATGAAATTATTTTTCGTGGTATTCAGCCAGAACATATAAATATTTCCCGAGGATTAACTAGTGTCTTTTTAACGCGGATTGATGATCTGGGTAATTTGACTAATGATGTCATTGAGATTCAAAATTATTTTGATTTTGATGGCACTCTAGCAGAAGGAGTAATAGAAAAAATAGTATTTTCTGATCCTAATCGGGTTGTTTGGACTGTAGAGGATGTCCTTCAAAAATTAGTACCAGTAGCAACAAATGGGGATGATGTTTTATATTTAGATGCTGAAGATAATAGAATTGAGGCATTAGGTGGTAATGATGTAGTTTTTGGTGGAGATGGCGATGACTATATTCATGGTGGAGATGGTGATGATGAATTATATGGGGATGGAGGAAATGATACATTAATTGGAGGTAAGGGGAATGATTTGTTAAGTGGGGGGGCTGGGAGTGATGTATATATTGTTAATGTTGGTGATGAAACAACAACAATTAAAACTCTGAATCATGAAATAAATGACCACGATACAATCGTCTTTAATGAAATCAATAGTAAAGATGTACATTACTATAACCAAGGCTCAGACCTTCTGATTCAATATACAGAAAGTGATTCTGTCATCATAAAAGATTTCTTTAAGAATGGAAAAGGTTCTAGTAATTCTGCTTGGCTAACCAATAAGGTTAAATACTTTAAATTTAAAGATAATGTTGTCCTGACTTTAGAAGAATTGGCACAGTCAAAATTAATTCAATGGGAAAGCCAAGGCAGTGATTTAACAGGGATTCACTGGAGAGGTGATATCACTGTAGTTGCGAATGTAGATATTGCTAAAGGGCACACGATTGAATTATCAGGTGAAGCCAAAGATGTGCATCATGTAACAGGTAGTGACTATGACGATAGAATTACAACAGGCACAGGCAATGACACTCTCATTGGCGGCAAAGGTAATGACCGTTTAGTGGGTGGTGCAGGTAGCGATACCTATCAATTCAGCTTGGGTGATGGTAATGACACTATCCGAACAAATAATGNCTCNGCTGATGATCATGATACGATTCGATTCTTAGATATTGATAATAAGCAGGTTACTTACCATGCTCAAGGGAAGGATTTATTAATTCAGTATAGTGAAAATGATTCAGTTAGAATCGAAGATTTTTTCCAAAATGGATATTATGCTTCAGGCGAAGCTGCTTGGTTAACCAATAAGGTTAAATA
>NZ_AQXD01000003.1 GCF_000375345.1 Wohlfahrtiimonas chitiniclastica DSM 18708
TTTTTTTCAGCGAGGGAAACTAAACAACCATCTCAACCTCTCAAAACCCTTCAAACTCACCGCTTTTCAGCAGCGCCTCGTTCAGAAGAGGTGCTCATTATAGATAAATTCAGAGAGGTGTCAACACCCTTTTTCAATTAATTTTAAAGTATTTCACAAAGATCATATTTAACAACAAGATAAAGTATAAAAATAATTGAAATTATTGTGCACTGAGTTCTATAAAGCGCGCCACCGTCATCTTTTCTGTGCCATAAAATGCATTTAATGCCTTTAAAAAACGTGCGGCACGGGGCGGAATGTCATCATTTGCCAACATTTTGATCACATTTTGGCGCACACTTTCACGAAATGCCACATGATCAGGCTCAAAATCGCCCTCTAAATTATCGCAACTGACATAAAACGGTACATTCGTCGCCAAACAAAAGAGCCAATCCACCGATTGCGGACGAATCTCCATCCGTTGAAATTGATTTTGCTGATCTTCCGTGCGCCCATCTGGGCAATACCAATAGCCATAATCTTCCAATAAACGGCGCGCCTGCCCTGCAATGCACCAATGTGAGGTTTCGTGCAGCGCGCTGGTAAAATAGCCATGGGCAAAGACAATTTGATGATATGGCACCGCATCATTGGCAGGAATATAAATGGGCTCATCCTCCCCTTTCACCAATAGAGTATTGAATTCATCGTAAAACTCATCCTTAAATAGACGAATCAAATCCTGATAATCATGCACTTTGCCACCTTTATCCATAAAAAAATCCCCAACGAGTGGGGATTATAATCAATTGTTCAATTTGTTACAGTTAGAATGCTGCTTTGAAGATTGCAATCACTTCTGCTTCATCGCCTTTGCGTGGGTTCGTAAAGGAGCAAGCATCTTTCAATGCGTTTTCTGCCAAAATGGTGAAATCTTCTTCTTTCGCGCCTAAATCTTTTAAGCCTGCAGGAATGCCCACATCTTGACTTAATGTACGAATCGCTGCAATTAATGCTTTTGCACCTTCTTCATCACTCATCGCGCGAGTGTCGATGTCAAAGCATGCCGCTAAATCTTTTAAGCGCCCTGCCGCCACTTTTGCATTGTATTCTTGTACGTGTGGCAATAAGACTGCGTTACATACACCATGTGGTAAGTCATAAAAACCACCGAGTTGGTGTGCCATTGCGTGCACATAACCTAAAGATGCGTTGTTAAATGCCATGCCTGCTAAAAATTGTGCGTAAGCCATTTGTTCACGGGCATGCATATTTGCGCCATCATTCACTGCATCGCGTAAGTTTTTATGAATGAGCGCCACTGCTTTAACCGCACAAGCATCTGTGATTGGTGTTGCCGCTGTGGATACATAAGCCTCAACCGCATGCGTCAATGCATCCATCCCTGTGGCAGCTGTTAATGATTTTGGCATGCCTTTCATCAATTCAGGATCATTCACGGATAATAATGGTGTGGTGTGCGCATCCACAATCGCCATTTTAATGTGGCGTGATTCATCTGTAATGATACAGAAATAGGTCATTTCAGAAGCGGTACCCGCAGTCGTGTTAATAGCAATCAATGGCAACTGAGGTTTTGCTGATTTATTGATGCCTTCATAATCGTTGATTTTACCGCCATTCGCTGCCACTAAAGCAATGCCTTTAGCACAGTCATGTGGAGAACCGCCACCTAACGAGATGATGGCATCACAATGTTCTGCTTTTAAAATCTCCAAACCTTCTTCCACATTTTTCGTGGTTGGGTTCGGCTTAGTGCCTGAGTAAACGGCAGATTCAATGCCTTTATCTTTCAAACCTTTTACAACTAAGTCAATGATACCTGCGCCTTTTAAGCCTTCATCACTCACGATTAAGATTTTTTTAAAGCCTTGGGCTTTAATGTCGTCATACGCGAGATCGAGTGCACCTGCACCCATAATATTTTTAGAAGGCATTAAGAATTGTGTGGCCATAATATACTCCTTACGTTTAAAGAGGTGATTGAATAAAACTTTATTATTGTCTGACTACTCTTCACTATACAGAAGTGATCTGCCATTGATCCTGAGCTAGATCATACTTTATGTTAATTTTAGTAACCTTGTGCCCTATACTGTTGATAGTATTGTAACACTTTTGGTACATAATTCATCGTTTCTTTATAAGGCGGAATTTTATTGCCATATTTACGCACAGAGCCTTCACCGGCATTATAGCCCGCTAAGGCAAGCGAAACATCCCCAAAATAATCCAGCAACCAACGCAAATAAGCAGCGCCACCGCGCATGTTTTGAATGGGATCATAAGGATCATCCACCCCAAAACGTGCCGCTGCAGCTGGCATCAATTGCATCAATCCTTTTGCACCCGCATGAGAAATAGCATTTGGATTATAAGCTGATTCCACCGTAATCACCGCATGCAACAGCGCTGGCTGTAAATCATATTGGCGGGCAATCATGGTGATGTAAGGCGCAAAGCTGTCACGCCCTTTCATAGTGGGCAACGAAGGGGGCGGACGAAGAATGGGATTAACCCCTGCAGCTTCAATGCCATGATTGGCAAAGGCGCGAGGGCGCGGGAAATCCCCTTGGAACTCAGAGCCATCAGACACCATCGTCACCGTGCGGCTAAAGCGCGGTGCATTGAGCAATTGCTGCACATCTTCCACCGCATTGTCTTCTTCCATAATGGGCGAGAGTCGTTTCACAAGCGCCCCGCCCTCAATCGGATGATTCACATAATGGGTTTGCCCAAACTCATCTAAATACGAATAAATGTCGGCATACGCAACGAGCGGCATCAACGTCAAGACGCTGGCTCGAAGGATGCTTTTGATGATCATAGAGCGTTGGCTCACAACACTTAACGACGCTTAAACAACAAATCCCAAACGCCGTGACCTAAGCGTTCGCCGCGGGCTTCAAATTTTGTTTTTGGTCTAAAGTCAGGGCGCGGCGCAAAGCCTTCATGACAGTTTTCAAAATCAGGATGCGCCGTTAACACTTCCATCATCTGTTCTGCATAATTTTCCCAATCAGTGGCTAAATGTAAAATGCCGCCTTTGCTCATTTTTGTCGCCAATAAATTCATGAATTCAGTTTGCACCAAGCGACGTTTATGGTGTTTTTTCTTGTGCCAAGGATCTGCAAAAAAGATTTGCACACGATCAAAGCTGCCATCTTTAATTTTATGTTTGAGTAATTCCACTGCATCTTCATTGGCAGCACGTAAATTGGTCAAACCGCGCTTTTCAACTTCTAACAATAAATGCCCAACGCCCGGACGATGCACTTCTACGCCCAAAAAGTCACGTGTTGGCGCAGCTTCTGCCATTGTGGCTAAGGATTCACCATTGCCAAAGCCAATTTCTAAAGTGCGTTCTGTATTCGTGCGCCCAAAGAGCTGATCTAAATCGAGCACATCCCCTAAATCTTCTTCGCGCAATAAATATTCGCTGCTCTCTAAAACGCGCTCTTGCCCTGCTGTCAAACGCCCTTCGCGTTTCACAAAACTGCGCACTTCACGCATATAAACCGGCTTTTCTGTATTATCCATAAGTTCTTTCGACATATTGTTTCACAATCTCTATAAATTCATCTGCAATTCGGTCACCTTTTAACGTCACCGTTTTTTGTCCATCTTCGTACACAGGTGCCACCGGTGCTTCACCGCTGCCGGGCAAACTGATGCCAATGTTCGCTAATTTTGATTCACCAGGACCATTGACCACGCAGCCCATCACCGCAACCACCATTGATTCAACACCTGGATACGTGCCTTTCCATTGAGGCATCACTTCATCTAAGTAACCTTGAATGTCTTGGGCTAAACGTTGGAAGTAATCACTGCTTGTGCGCCCACAACCTGGGCACGCCGTCACTTTCGGTGAAAACAAACGAAGCCCCAAGCTTTGCAAAATGTCTTTACCCACCATCACTTCTTCAGTGCGTGGCGCCCCTGGCAATGGCGTTAAAGAGACGCGAATGGTGTCGCCAATGCCTTGCTGCAAAATCACGGACAACGCCGCCGTCGAGGCCACAATGCCTTTAGTGCCCATACCAGCTTCCGTTAAACCTAAATGGAGCGGTAAATTCGTTTGCATCGCCATGCGCTGATACACGGCGATCAAATCTTGGCATTGACTCACTTTGACAGATAAAATCATCTGATCATCACGAAGCCCCAAAGATTTGGCATACGCAACGCTCTCTAATGCTGACACAATCATCGCCTCACGCATGATCATCTCATTACTCAGTGGCACCGCGCGATCCTGATTTTCGCTGAACAATCTAGCCAATACAGCTTGATCTAAACTGCCCCAATTGACGCCAATGCGCACCGGCTTTTGAAATTTCACCGCCGCTTCAATCATGGCAGAGAACTGCTCATCACGCTTTTGACCGCGCCCCACATTACCCGGATTGATGCGAAGTTTCGCCAACGCTGCCGCGCATTCTGGATATTTCGTCACCAAACGATGGCCATTGAAATGAAAGTCGCCAATGACTGGCGTATCGTACCCGCGCTTTAACAATTCATCGACAATTTTCGGCACAGATTCAGCCGCTTTTTCGGTATTGACGGTGATGCGCACCAACTCAGAGCCCACATCCGCCAATTCAATGATCTGTTGTGTGGTGGCCGCGACGTCTTCGGTATCTGTATTGGTCATCGATTGCACACGGATGGGATAATCCGACCCAATGCCGACCTTCCCAACCATCACTTGCGTGGTTTGACGTCGTACAATTGTATTAGTCATTAGAGAGACAAATCCTACTCAAAATAAAGCGTTTATTATCGCTAAGTGCACCTTATAACTCAAGAAGAGAAAATTCCACAAAGATGATTTCAAGGTTACAATGGGTGACTTTTTACCAACAGGGAGTTGTTTTATGAGTTATTTAGCATTCAAGGCTTGGCACATCATCGCGATGGTGACGTGGTTTGCAGGTCTCTTTTATCTACCGCGCTTATTTGTGTATCACGCCATGAACAAAGATCCACAAACAAATGAAACCTTTAAAGTGATGGAGCGTAAATTGGCCATCATGATGGACATTGGCGCCTTTTTCACCATTGCATTTGGTATCACCATGATTGTTAAAAACCCAGCCCTTTTAAAAATGGCATGGTTACACATTAAATTATTATTGGTGGTATTTTTAGTGGCTTATCATGTGATGTGCCGCATCTATGTGAAAAAATTCCGCTTAGACCTCAACAAGCACACCCATAAGTTCTACCGCTTATTCAATGAATTGCCAACGGTACTCCTTGTGGCGATTGTTTTATTGGTGGTGTTAAAACAACCGATGTCTTTTAGCTAACACTCAATCAGACATAACAAAAAAGCCAAACAATCGTTTGGCTTTTTGATGCGTCATGCATTCATTAATCAATGTGATCTTTTAATAACGCAAGCACGCCTAATGTACAAATCAAAACTTTACCCGTCGTGAGGGTTAAATAGACTTTTTTATCTTTAACATTGATCAAGGTGATGTGTTCAATGGCTACAAATGAATACTGGCTACGATGCGCGGCGCCCACAATAATCTCTCGACCCGTGTCACGGTCAACCGTTCCCAAAATATTAACTGTAACGAATTTCATATAGTTCCTAACCTTTTTGATTTTCTGTTATTACAATTCGTTTAATTCTGTAATACACTTGCCTTTCAATCAGACGATTATAAACCAATCGAACTCAAATATCCTAATGAAATAATTACCTTCCGTAATGATCTCAGTAAGGCGAATTAAAACAAATAGTTATGAAAATTATCGAACCATTGACCTCTAAACTCGAAGGCAGAGTGCTCATTGAGGCATCCGCAGGCACCGGCAAAACATACACCATCACCACACTTGTGATTCGTTATCTGCTGGGCATTGGCGTTGCGCCCCTTCGCTTAGAAGACATTCTCATTGTGACGTTCACTAAGGCTGCCACCGCTGAGCTGCGCGTGCGCATCTACAGCCGAATTTTAGAGGTGCAAGAGGCATTTAAAACAGGCCACAGTGAAGATCAGCTGATTATGGAGATGCTCAAGATCGTCCCACAGACTGAGCATTACAAAGCCCGCCTCATTCTCAAAGAAGCAGAACGCCTGATGAGTGATGCGAACGTATTCACCATTCACAGCTTTTGTCAGCGCTTTTTGAGCCAAAACCCTTTAGATTCCCATTTACCCTTTGATGTGCGCCTTGAAACCTCAGACACGGAACTGAAAACCCAAGCGGCCAAACAGTTTTGGCGCGAGGAGTGTTATTTCTTCTCAGAGCGTTTAGCGGCCATTGCCTTTCCTGTGTATAAAACGCCTGACCATGTACAAACCATGGTGTCGCCTTTTTTATCTGTGGCCGATACTTTAATCGCCCCTGACAATCTCTTTGCTTTAGAAGATGCCGTATTCAATGCCTTTAATGAGGATGGCGAGCAAGACACCAATCAAATCAAAACCTTGCTCTGGAGCTATGCCACCAAAGCTTTTGACCGCATCTTTTTACGCATCAAAGGCAAACATGGCGTGTTGTTTTTCGATGACCTCATTCATGAAACGGCTAAACTCGTCCGACAAGCCACACCAACGCAACTTGCACACATTCAAAAACGTTATCAAGTGGCGATGATCGATGAATTCCAAGATACCGATCACACGCAATATGAGATTTTCTCCACCCTCTTTGGTCACAGCAAAGAACGCACACTCTTGATGATTGGCGATCCTAAGCAATCCATTTATAAATTCCGCGGGGCGGACATTCACACCTATTTACAAGCAAAAGCAGCCGCTGAGCACAGTTATTCGCTGGGCACCAATTACCGTTCAAGCGCCGCCTTAGTCAAAAGCGTCAACGAACTCTTTGAGCAAACGCCCTACCCCTTTTTAAATGAAAACATTCCCTTTCAGCCGGTGAGTACGCCAGAGAAAGCAGCGCTGAGTTATCTCTCCATTGATGATGAGCCTCAAACTGGCATCACGATTGCCCATTTATCGGGTGACAACAATAAAGGCACATTTCAAGCGGCAACAGCGCATTACATTGCACAGCGCATCAAGTGCCTACTCAAAAGCGGTCAAATCCATAAAGATGGCACCCGCCGCTCGATTGAAAACAATGACATCACCATTTTGGTGCGTGATAAAAATGATGCCACCACGATTTTAAAAGCCCTTCGCGCAGAGAATCTACCGGCGGTGTACCTTTCTGATAAAAATAAAGTCTTTAAGAGTGAAGCGGCGCACCTCATTCATCTCTTTTTAAAAAGCTTACTAAACCTACGCAATCAAGAATTAATGAAGCAAACGTTTGCCTCTTTGCTCTATCAATTCACCTTGCAAGATCTACACAATGTGCTCCATGACCATTTGCAATATGAGTCTTTACTCTCCGAGCGCGAACAGTGTTTAGAGGATTGGGAACGCTTTGGCATCATTCCGATGGTGGATAAATTCCTCCATCGCCATGGACGCATTCACCGTTTTCGTAATCATCCGGAATTTGACCGCATCATGACGGACATTCGCCATGTGTGTGAATTACTACAAGCCCAAAGCTTGTTAGCGCCCACAAAAGAGGCATTGCTTGACTGGCTCAATCTACAAATGCAACTGCCCGATGAAGGCGGCGATGAAACCGCCGGTGGCAGCTATAGTTTGCGTTTAGAAAGTGAGATGAATGTCATCACCATCATGACCATCCACAGCTCAAAAGGGCTGGAGTTTCCCATCACATTTGTGCCTTCAAGCCTAGAAACTCGTAACATTAAGCCGCCCTTTATTGTCGATGACCCAAAAGATCCAAACCTAAAAACCATTGACTTTCAAGCCAACCCTGACTTTGAAGCCGATGCCCTCACAGAAATGCAAGCTGAAAACATGCGACTGCTGTATGTGGCGCTCACGCGTGCAAAATATTATTGCGAGATTGCCTTGTCAGAAAATTTTCTGTCTGGCAAAAGCAACATCAATGCCAACATTGTGTATGCCAAGCTTTTTGATCATCCTGGCAATGAACCCTTTACGCTTGAAGCACTCCGTCAACTTCAGTCCATCAATGTCATCACCATCAATGAGACGCCAAGCGTTCACTACGATCCGCCGCCTGTGGTCAACGATGTTTTAAGCGCCGCCCATTTTCATGGACACATTAATCGTCGATGGAACATCTCTAGCTTCACGCAATTGACGCGCCATGCACCGAACTCCTATTTTGCCGATAACCTCAGCGATGAATCCCCCATTGACCCTGACAGTGAACCTGATGTTCTGCCCGATGAAGCGCTGCCTCCTTCCATCTTCACCTTTCCAAAAGGGGCACAAACGGGCACATTCATGCACACTTTATTTGAAAAATATGCACCCCAGGCCATTTTTGAAGACAATCGACTCGCTGACCTCATCACAAAAAGCGCCTTGCCAGAAACCGTCACCACGCAATTAGAGCTGTGGATACCCATTTTAGAAGCCTGGCTCACTAAAATTTTTGCCCATCCCCTGTTGCCTCATTGCACCTTTGGGGATGCGCTGCAGACAAACGCTCTGCATGAATTGGAATTTCTCTTTCCAGTGGCACATTTAACGCCGGAGCGCTTCAATGATTTTTTAAATCAACACCGTGAGCAAACTGCCGAGCTTGATTTTTTCACACTCGAAGGCATGATGAAAGGCTTCATTGACCTCATTTTTATGCACGAAGGGAAATTTTACATCATCGATTATAAAACCAATCACCTTGGCAATACACTTGAGGATTATCAGCACGATGCGCTGCACCAAGCGATGCTTGACAACTATTATGATGTGCAATACCTCATCTATACCGTGGCATTGGTCCGTTATTTACGTTTTCGCATGTCAGATTTTGATTATGATCATCACTTTGGCGGCGTGTTTTATCTCTTTGTGCGTGGCATGACAGATACCGGTGATACAGGCATCTATTACACCTTGCCAAGCCGTGATCACATCAACGCCCTAGATCAATTGATGGAGCAACCATGAGCGATTTATTAACGTATGCCCAATCATCAGGCTTTTTCACAAGCATTGATTGCCATTTTGCCAAAACCCTCAGCAAAACGGATCCAAAATTACAGTTACTGGCCCTCATTGTGAGCCGCGCTTATGGCTCAAAGCACACCATGGTGCCGCTGCACTACATTTATCATGAACGATGGTTCACCGGCTTTGATGCCCAAAAGATGGATGAATGCATGACAACCCTCAAACATTTGGCCGGCATTGACGCCATTGAGGATTGGGCGCCGCTGTTTGCTTGGATCAAGCAACAGCCTCATTATCCTTTAGCGATTGCCAATAATGGCGTTTATTTGGCTAAAAATCTCCATTACGAAACCATCATTGTGGATTTTTTAAAGCGCCATCAAGACAGCGATGCGAACATGCCAAGTGATGGCACCATCGATCTTTTGCATCAACTCTTTCCCCGCAGTGATGAGATTGATCATCAAAAAATCGCCGCTGTCAATGCACTCCTTTCGCCAACCTCCATCATTTCCGGCGGGCCTGGCACCGGCAAAACCACCACGGTGATTCGCATTTTGATGCTGCTCCTCAATGAGCATCCGAATTTACACATTTCACTTGCCGCCCCCACGGGGAAAGCAGCGGCACGCTTGAGTGAATCCATTGAAAAGCAAAAAACTGACTTTACAGCCCAGCGGCCAGAACTGACCCATTTACTGGATAAAATCCCCAGTCAAAGCACCACGCTGCATCGCTTATTGAGTTTTAACCCCAATCAAATCAAGCCGCGTTATCATGCATATCATCCTTTGCCCACCGACCTCATCATTATTGATGAGGCCTCGATGATTGATCTCTATATTTTTAATCTCTTGATTGAAGCTTTACCGCCGCATGTGCGCATCATTATTTTGGGCGATAAAGATCAGCTGGCCTCCGTGGAAGCCGGTGCCATTATGGGGGAGATTTGCCAAAACATCGGTTATGATGCCAAGCGCCTTGCCCTCATTGAAAACATCATGGGGCAATCTTTAGCCGCCGAATTTACCCCAAAGGATGTGCCGCTTAATAATGTGACGCTGTTAACCAAAAGTCATCGTTTCTCTGAGCATTCAGGGATTGGGCAATTGGCAAAAGCTGTCAATGAGCAGCATGCCCGCAGTTTCATGCCAATTGTGGCGCAATTTCCCGCTGAACTCACCTTCATCAATACTGGAGAAGTGGGCAACTGGCGCACGCTCATTCATGCACTACTTGCTGATTATGTTGCACTCTGCCAAAACAAAGCTGAGCCACGCGTGCTCTTTGATGCGTTACAAAAGGTGCGCATTTTATCCGCCATCAATGTGTCAGAGTTCGGCACCCATGCGCTCAATGAATACATCAGCACCACACTGTTTAACGCTGATGGCAATGGGCTTTATCACGGGCAAGCCATCATGATTTTGCAAAATGATTATGTCAATCACATCTTCAATGGTGATGTGGGCATCATCACAGAGGACAATGGGCGCATCATCGCCTATTTTGAAAGTGACAATGGCGAATTAAGGGCGCTGCCAGTGCAGCTCTTGCCCCATTATGAAACGGCTTTTGCCATGACGATCCATAAATCCCAAGGCAGTGAGTTTGATCATGTGATGCTGGTATTGCCTGATTTTTACAGTAAAATCCTCACCAAAGAGCTGCTCTATACAGGCATTACACGCGCTAAAAAACAGCTCACATTGATGGGTACGCCGCGCATCATCGAAACCACCATTCGCAATCATACTGAGCGATTCAGCGGCATTGGGGCGCAGTTAAACAGATACTCATAAAATAGGTTAACAACTTCATATTTTTCAAGTAAGATCAAAAAAAGCCATCAAGCTTTGAATGATCCATATAAATCACTGAAAAATGAGGATAAAATGATTTTACTGCGTTCTGCAACTATTTGTTTATCCATCGCTTTAGCGATGGCTTCAGTGACAACTGCACGTCCGTTGTCTGAAATTAAAGAAAGTGGCACATTAAAAGTCGGAGTTCCTGGCGATTACGCACCTTTAGCTTTTTATGATGAAACTAAAACACTCGTAGGTTTCGATATTGATCTTATCAATGATTACGCTAAAAAAAATAACCTACGCATTGAATTTATGACCACTTCATGGCCAACCCTCAGCCAAGATCTAAAAAACAATCAATTTGATATTGCAGTTGGTGGTATTACATATACAGATAAACGCGCAACAGAATTTTTATTGTCCAATGAAATCCTACCTAATGGAAAAATCGCATTAGCACGCTGTTCAATTTCTGAAAAACTTAACAATTTTGATAACATCAATCAACCATCCATTACATTGGTTGTCAATCCAGGTGGTACAAATGAATCATTTGTAAATGAACGCATTGATCAAGCAAATATCGTACGCGTAAAAGACAATTTTGATAATTTACAAGCCCTACGTGATCAAACTGCCGATGTCATGATTACAGATTTAATTGAAGGAAAATATTATCAACATAATGAGCCCAATGTCCTATGCATGGCCACAACTCAACCATTTGACCAGACAGAAAGCTATAAAGCCTACATGATGAATCAAGATGATGGCGAACTACTGAACAGTGTCAATCAATGGTTAAAAACTACTGACTTATCAATATTTACCCAAAAGTGGGGTATGTAAGGTTAGCTGCTTTAACAATTGAGCACGGGCACGCCAATCCGGTAAAAAATGCGTCATGAGCGCTTTAAAACGGTGATTGTGACTGGCTTCTAATAAATGAGTGAGCTCGTGCACAATCACATACTCTAAACACTCTTGTGGATATGCGGCAAGATAAACATTGAGCCAAATGCGCTGAGCGCGCGGATTGCATGTGCCCCAGCGCGTTTTCATTTTTTTAAGGCGCCATTCGCTTAATGTCACGCCCATGATGAGCAACCACTTTTCTAATAATGGGGGAATCGCCCCATTCAATGCTTTCCGATACAGCGCTTCGATATCCTCGTCCCCCACATAAGGTTGCCCCCAAAGATAAACGCCATCTGTGGTTTTTGCTGCATCAAATGCCGCAAGCTTTGTTAAAACCCAAGGCTCATGATGCAGCAAAGCGGCCTCAAGAACCGCTTGTGATAAATGCTCTGGCGCACTGACGCACACTTGACCATCGCGTTGAATGCGAATGTATAAATGCTTGATGGGCTTTTTGATCACCACCCAATCAATATTGGTCATATTACGCTGGTATACCGCTGTGGAAGCGGAACACAGAATCCGGCGTTAAAATCGCCGCCTTTTCCACTTCTCCAAAGAACGCAATGCGCTCGTCAATCGATTGCCCAGCATATTGCGCCGCTAATTTTAAATAATCCTGATAATGGCGCCCTTCTGATTTAATCAATGCATTGTAAAAATGGTTGAGCTCATCATCTAAATGTGGTGCAACACGGAAAAAACGCTCACACGAACGCGCTTCAATGTAGGCACCGATGATCAAAATATCCGTCAAACGTTCTTTCGCCGTTTTGCGTAAATGCTGACGTAAGCGATCTGCATATTTAGAGGCCTCTAAATAGCGATACGTCACATTGCGCTTTTTCATGATGGCGGCAACTTGCTCAAAATGACGCAACTCCTCACGCGCTAAGCGGGACATTTTATGCTGTAAGTCCTCAAGCTCTGTGTATTTCATAATGAGATTGAGTGCGGTAAATGCCGCTTTTTTCTCACAATTGGCATGGTCAATGAGCAAAATATCCATGTTTTCTGGCTTCTTTGCTTCATCAATCCATGCTTGTGGTGTTTCACACTGCAAAAATGTTTCAATTTCAGGTAACAAAACCGCCATTACACTGCTTCCTTCGCCAAAGTTTGTAAAAAGATGATGATGGCATCGGACTCATATAACCACGTTGTGGAGTTGTCCGGATTGATGATGTACAAGCATGGCACTTGGCGCTTGCCGCCATTTTCCATTAAACGTTTTTCTGCTGCGGGTTCTTTGGCATCAATGAGCTCAATGTTTAAATTCAAACGGCGAATCTCACGGCGCACTTTTACGCAAAATGGGCACGCATGATATTGATATAACTTTAATTTAGCTGTGGCTTCATCTAGTTTTTGTTGCGCTTCTACTGAACGCGCCATCGGCGTCGGTGCTGTGATGGCATCGACAGCTAAAATGATTTTCCCTAAAATCCAACGAATGGCTTTCATCATAATGTTTTCTCCTTATTCATCTCTTGCCACAATGTCCAAGCTTTGTAGCCACCTTCTAAATCGTACACTTCGCTAAAGCCTTCCTCTAACAGGATATTGCGGGCTTTTTCACTGCGATTGCCTGAGCGGCAAAACAGATACACCGGCTCATTTTTATTGAGGGTTTGAATGTTTGCTCTGAAATCATCGGCTAAAAAGTCGATGTTTTGTGCATTGTCTAACGTGCCTTCACTGAATTCTGCGGGCGTGCGCACATCAATCAATTGCTGAGTACTTTTTAATGCCGCATAATCAGAAGGCTGCTGCAAATGACTCTCCGCCATGGCAAAACCCGTTTGCAGGGCAAATGTCGTCATCAACACGCATAATAATCGTTTCATACTCTTTTTCTCCATCCTTCATACAAGGCTGACAATAACATCAAGCTCACCACCACAATGAATGCCGTAAAGATCATCAACATCCATTCTGCCATATTCATGCCCATCAACTGCCATGTGTCTTCCCCACAAATGCCAAACTGCTGAAAATGTGACGGCACCCAACGATTCATCGGCAGCCCAAAAGGGAAATCTGCATTCGTTAACGAGCAGCTGCTTGTGAAGGGATTATAATCAGGGCTCAGGCGATCTAAAATGATGCGCTCTAACTGATAGCTGTAGAGCCAACCTTTCACCAATGCCCACAAAACGCCCACATAACCCACCACTTTACAGATCAGCGCACGGGGATGAATGGCAGCAATCATGGCAAACACAAACGCCGCCACCAAGGCAAAACGGATGTACACACACTTTTCACAGGGATCTTGCTTTAAATGCCCTTGAAAATAGTACACCGCCACCAACTCAAGTCCAAGCGCCATAAAGCCGCCAAACAACCAAAGCCAACGTTGATTTTGCCATGCTGCCAACTGTTTCATTCAGCTTGATCCGTTTTTTGTTGATTCAAAGATTCAATCACTGCTTCTAATGCTTCAACGCGCTGCTTTAATGCATCAACTTCGCTGCGGGTTTTTAATAAAATCTTTTGTTGGATCTCAAACTCATCTTGCTTAGCAAACTTAAAGTTTGGCAAGAGGTTTTCCATTTGCGTTTTGACCATATTTTCGATCTCTGCATGTGTATTTTTGAGGCCTTCAGGTAATGATTCTTGAATTTTACCGGCCATGCTTTGTAAGAAATCTTTTGGCATTGTGTCCTCACATTTCGGATAAAAAAGCCCATTATACGCTAAAGCTTACTGCCATCGTACCAATAAAGATAAAAGTCCTGCGGCAATGAGTGGCCCAACGGGCACACCATTAAAGAGCGCAACGCCGATGATCGTTCCAATCAAAAGTTCTGGCACATACATCGGGCGCGCTTCTAATAACGTTGCACCTTGCGAGCCGAGCCAAGCCACCGCAATGCCCATGATGATTGCCATCACCGATTGCCAATTTTTTAAATTCCCAAGCACCTCAAGCGGATTGATTTTGCCACTTGCCAATGGCGACATGACACCAATTGTGAGCACAATCACGCCAAGCCATAAGCCCTTTTTTTCCACCCATGGCAACAATTGATTGAGCGGCGTTATTTTCATCACAATGAGCACAAGCATCGCAATCAATACAGTGTCGTTTTTACTCAACAGCCCAAGCCCTGCAATGATGATTAAAAACAGTAACGTAAAATCTAGATGTGCCATGGATTTGATCGGTCCTTTTTTCATGAAGTGCGTCTCCTAATGCTGCCCCATTCTAACTGATCCGTTGAGGGCTGCAAAACAGAGATGAAAAATCAATTCTACCGCTGATTCTTCATCATCAAATCGAGGGCTTCCCACACTTTATTGAGGCGCTTTTCTGACACTGGCACCGCCGTTTTCATTGGCTGTGCGAATAAAGAGACAGCAAGTTCCTCAATCATCCAACGATATTCCACCACTTCAGGGATGTTGCCAAACTTCTCCACCGCTTTTGCAAGTTGTGATAGATGGTTGGCAATGATCTTAGCATGAGCCTCATCACGGCTGATGTTTTGGCTAAAGCGCTCGACACGCACCGCCATCGCTTTTAAATAACGCGGCAATTGTGCACGCCAAAAGGCAGGTGTTTCACTGATGAAGCCAGCATAAATGAGGCGATCTTTCGCTTTTTGAATGGGCTTATCAATCAATGCGCGATTCATCGGGTGCAACGCACGCAGCGCATCGGAGACTTTTTCACTCTCCATAAAGATTTCAATCACCAGTTTTGTCAAATCAGTGGCTTGACGCACAATGCCTTTACGCATCGTATCAATGAGCTGATTGAAGGTTTTTGCATCGCGCGGCAACGTGGCTTCATCGAGATAATCGCGAATCACCGCCTTCATCAAATCCTCTTTTAAAATCGTCTCATTGCCCACTTGCCTAAACATCAACGCGAGCTTGCCAAACTGCGGCCATTGCTTTTGTAGGTACTTCACCTCTTGGCGAAGGGCTTTTAAACTGAGCTCAATCAAAGTGTGTAAATGTGCACGGCTCGCTTCACTTTGTCGATCATAAAGTTTTGCTTTGAGTCCATCTTCTGACGCTTCAAGCGCCACGTAACCAACCAATTGAATGCCATTGCGCGTAAATTTCACCTCTGGCTCAATCACCCAATTGTCATCAGTAAAGGGACGAGTTTGCGGTTCACTGTGCACCACCTTTTCAGCCGGCACAGCTTTTTTGCGCTTTTTCGATGGGGATTCTGTCGCCACCAATTGCTGGAAGGCTGATTCTGCCTTGTGGGAGAATTTCTTTTGCAATGCATCAAGCTCGCGCCCTTGCCCAAGGGTTTTGCCACCGGCATCAATGATGCGAATGTTCATCCGTAAGTGCTTTGGTAATGCTTTTTCATCAAATTCATGGGGCTCAATCTCAATGCCACGCAAACGCTGAATGATGGTTTGCAGCTGAAAATAGAGATTGCCTTCGGCAAATTCAATGGCATTAAAAATCTCTGCGGCAAAATCTGGCAGCGGCACAAATTGACGGCGATAACTTTTAGGCAATGTGCGCAGCAACTCCGTAATTTTCTCTAAAATCAAACCATGAGAGAGCCAATCTAAACGGGTTTGATCCAATAAATTCAGCGCGGCTAAGGGCACCAACAGCGTCATGCCATCATCTTCTGCCGCAGGATCAAAAAGATATTGAGCATTGAGTTTTAAGCCATTAAGCTCTAGCACCTCTGGAAACTCTTCTAAATTCAGATCCTCATCATGGGCTAAAATGTCGCGCTCTGAGAAAATCAGCGCATCATTATTCGCTTTGACTTGGCACCATTTCTCCAGCTTTTTAACGCTGTAACAATCCTTTGGCAAGCGCGCATCGTACCATTCATAGAGCACCACTTCTTCCGCTAAAATGTCACGGCGGCGGGTTTTATCCTCCATCGTTTCCACTTTTTCAATGGTGGCACGATTTTTACGATAAAACGCTGCACGCGTGGCAATGTCATCTTGAATCAAGCCTTCTTTGATCATCAATTCGCGGGACAATTCAGGATTAATGGCGCCAAAGCTCACTCGACGATTGCGAATGATGGCTAAATTGAAGAGAAATACCGTCTCTTCTGCCACCGCTTGCCCCTGCTTTTTGCTCCAATGCGGTTCATTGTATTGAGATTTAATTAAATGGCTGCCAATGATCTCTAGCCATTCAGGCTTAATGCCTGCACACATGCGCGCATACACTTGGGACGTTTCCACAATCTCCATCGCCATCAACCATTTTGGTGGCTTTTTATATAAGCTTGAGCCAGGGAAAATGCGGAACTTTTGTCCCATTGCGCCTTGATAAGCGCCCTCTTCACCCAATGCACCAATGTGATCTAACAAACCCACCAATAAGGATTGATGGATCAAATCACTGTTAAAGGCAGGAAAATCATAATCACCCGTTTGTGTTTCTGCCAATGTTGGCAAATCATTGAGGCGCACATCACTTGATTTGAGCATCTCGCGGATCTGCTGATAAAGCTCAAACCATTCACGCATGCGCATAAAAGAGATAAAATGCTGACGGCACAATTCACGCAAATAAGATTGAGAGTTGCCCTTCACCGTGTTTTGATACCAGAACCATAAATTCAAATAGCCCATAAAGTCGGACTGTTTATCCTTAAAAAGGCGATGCTTCTCATCGGCAGCTTGTTGTTTATCAATCGGACGTTCATTTGGGTTTTGGATGGATAATAGCGCCACCAAAATCAACATCTCGTGTGCCACGCCTAGCTCTGCGCCTTTAAAGATCATCGCGCCAAAGCGTGGATCAAGTGGCAGCAGTGCCAATTGGCGCCCTAAGCGCGTCAAACGGCTTTGATCATCAATCGCTTTGATCTCTCGAAGCGCCATGTAACCCTCTTTGATCTGACGGGCTTCTGGCGGTTCAATAAAGGTAAAATCTTCCGGATTGCCTAAGCGCAAATGCGCCATTTGTAGAATGACGGATGCCAATTGCGTGCGCTTAATTTCAGGATCTAAAAAGAGCGGACGCGCCTCAAAATCCTCGCGGCTAAATAAACGAATGGCAATGCCTTCGCTCACACGCCCACAACGACCGCTGCGCTGATTTGCAGAAGCTTGGGCAATCGGCTCAATCAACAAGCGCTGCAAGCGTGAACGCGGGCTATAACGGCTGATGCGCGCAATGCCTGAATCAATCACATATTTAATGCCCGGCACGGTTAAAGAGGTTTCGGCAACGTTGGTCGCAAGCACAATGCGCAGTTTATGATGCGGTTTAAAAATGCGATTTTGCTCAGCATTGCTTAAACGGGAAAAGAGCGGCAACACATCATAATGCCGTGAAAATTCTTTAGACAATACATCGGCAGCATCACGGATTTCGCGCTCCCCAGGTAAAAAGACCAAAATATCCCCAGGTTGCTCTGTGCTCAGCTCATGCACCGCTGCGGTGATGCCTTCAATGAGGCTTAAGTCATCACCTTCGCTCTCTTGAATGAGCGGGCGATAACGAATCTCCACAGGATAAGTGCGCCCTGATACATTGATAATGGGCACAGAATGGTGCGGTGTTTTAAAAAATGTGGCAAATTTCTCAGGATCAATGGTCGCCGATGTAATGATGACTTTCAAATCACGGCGTTTTTCTAAAATGCGTTTTAAAATGCCAAGCAAAAAGTCAATGTTCAATGAGCGTTCATGGGCTTCATCGATGATGATCACTTCATATTGATTCAGATAAGGATCTTTGGTGAGTTCTGCGAGCAAAATACCATCGGTCATGAGTTTGACAGTGGTCTCTGGCGCTGTTTGATCGGCAAAGCGCATCTTATAACCCACAAAGCCGCCAATGGGCACATGCAACTCTTCTGCGATGCGATCGGCAACACTGCGCGCCGCTAAACGTCTTGGTTGCGTATGGCCAATCAGCCCACGCGCACCTAAACCAAGTTCTAAACAGAATTTCGCCAATTGCGTGGTTTTCCCTGAGCCTGTTTCCCCGCACACCACAATGACAGGATGCGCCTCAAGCGCCGCTTTGATCTCATCGCGCGCCGCATAAATGGGTAAAGATTCATTGTAATTAATCTCGGGAAACGCCGCTTTTTTGGCAAGCACGCATTCAGCGGAAGTCATCATATCCGTTGCCAATGCCTCTAAGGCTTGTGGCTCATCACCGCGCGATTTTTTTAATGTGTGTAATGCTCGGCGAAAGGTGTGGGCGCGTTTGCACTCAGTGTTCGGCAACAGTTCAAACAGAGATGATAAAGAAATTTGACTCATGGCTCATTCAATCAGTATGAAAATAAGCCCATAGGATAGCACATAAAAAAACTCTAACTCGAACGTGTCGAATTAGAGCTTGTTCAGATAAAAAAACTAAAAATTATTTAGCTTTTTTTGCAGAACCGTTCACCGCATCTTTCAAGCCTTTACCAGCTTTGAATGCAGGTACTTTAGAAGCTTTGATTTCAATTGTTTTAGATGGGTTACGTGGATCGCGACCTGTGCGTGCTGCACGATCACGTACTGAGAAAGTACCAAAACCGATCAACGTTACGCTATCACCAGCTTGTAAAGTTTCTTTGATTGTTTCCATTACTGCATCAACTGTTTTCGCAGCTGATACTTTGCTAATTTCCGCTTTTTCTGCAACCGCAGCAATCAATTCTGTTTTGTTCATAAAATACCTACCTAGTTTATTATCACATTTGAATGACTGCTCCCCTATTCTGGGGAGCTCAATATGCTTTATACGTTGCAATTACTGGCGAGTCAAGAAATTTTAGCAGTGTTTTTCAACACTCTTGACGTTAGTCACAGGCACAGAAAAGTCATTTAAACCGCTATATCGTTGAAATCCTTCATTTTTCTCGATATTTTTCACAAAAGCATGAGAAACCACCTCATAAAAATGTGACACCGGAATAATGGTCAATTGAGCCTTGATTTCTGTCGGTACGTCTTCTAAATCCTTCACATTTTCCTCAGGAATGAGCACCTTTTTAAGGCCAGCACGGGCAGCCGCGAGAAGCTTTTCTTTCAAGCCGCCAATGGCTAAAATATGACCGCGCAATGTCACTTCACCTGTCATGCCAATGTCCGCACGAATCGCTTGATTCAACAAGGCTGATAAAATGGCAACCGTGATGGCACCACCAGCGCTTGGCCCATCTTTTGGCACAGCACCTTCTGGCGCATGCACATGAATGTCGATCTTATCGGCAAAATCATCCGCTAAACCATAAGATTTCGCGCGGGCACGAATGAGGCTCATGGCGGTGCGCATGGATTCTTTCATCACATCGCCTAAGCTGCCTGTCGTAATGAGATTGCCTTTCCCCGGCATCACTTCCACTTCAATGCCAAGCAATTCACCGCCTAATTGCGTCCAAGCCAAGCCATTGACATAGCCCACTTGATCCTCTTTTTCCTTCACGCCAAAACGGAAACGCGGCACACCTAAATATTGTTCAAGCAATGCTTTGGTCAATACAATGGTTGGATGCTCACTGACCTTCACTTTTGCTTTGCCTTTCCCTTTATGAGCAGCTTCACCAGCTTTAAGGATGTCTTTAATCGCTTTACGGCAGATTTTCGCAATTTGACGATCTAAAGAGCGTACGCCGGCTTCTTTCGTATATAAACGAATGATGTCGAGCAATAGATCATCCGAGATCTCAATGGCATTCTCTTTTAACTTGTGCTCTTTTAACTGCTTTGGCAACAAGTAATTTTTCGCGATGTCGAGTTTTTCAAGTTCTGTGTAACTTGATAATTCGATGATCTCCATGCGATCACGCAAAGGACCTGGAATGTTAAAGCTATTGGCCGTTGCGATGAACATCACTTCTGATAAATCCACATCTACATCTAAGTAATGATCATTGAATGTTGAGTTTTGCTCAGGATCTAACACTTCAAGCATGGCATGGGCAGGATCACCTTTGTAATCAGAACCCATTTTGTCGATCTCATCTAAAAGCATCAACGGATTTTTGGTTTTTGCTTTTGCCAGCATCTGCACAATTTTACCCGGCAATGCGCCAATGTATGTCCGGCGATGACCACGAATTTCTGATTCATCATGCACGCCGCCTAAACTCATGCGCACCAATTCACGCCCGGTGGCTTCAGCAATTGAGCGCGCCAATGTGGTTTTACCCACGCCCGGCGGGCCAATTAAACATAAAATATTGCCCTTCACGCTTTTCGTATGATTCGTGACCGCTAAATATTCTAAAATGCGATCCTTCACTTTATCTAAGCCTGAGTGATCTTGATCTAAACGCTCTTCTGCTTTAGTGATGTCATATTTAAGACGCGAGCGCTGATTCCATGGCATTTTCAATAGCCAATCGATGTACGTGCGCGCAACGGTGCCTTCTGATGACATCGCCGGCATGGATTTTAAGCGTTTGAGCTCAAGCAATGCTTTCTCTTCTGCCTCTTTTGGCATTTTTGCCGCAATGATCTGCTCTTCGAGCTGATCTAACTCAGATAAACCGGTGTCATTTAGATCATCAAGCTCGCTACGGATCGCTTTGATCTGCTCGTTTAAATAGTATTCGCGCTGATTCTTGCTCATCTGTTTTTGCACAGAGGCTTGAATGCGGTTTTGTGTCTCAAGCACATCCACTTCATAGGTGAGCTGAGAGACTAAATTTTTCACCAATTGCCCAATCGTATCCTCTTCAAGGATCTCTTGCTTTTTCGCAATCGATACAGGCAAATAGTTGATCACCTTCACGGCTAAACTATATAAATCTTCTTCATTTTTCAGATGCTTTAAGAGATCTTCTGGCACTTTTGTGAGGCTTGCCACATTGTTAAAGAGATTGCGAATGACATTGCCATACACTTTTGCTAGGTTTTCGGACAAATCTTCTTCAACGGGCACCACTTCATAATCAGCCATACAATGATCATTCTCTTCATCATCTTTTGCTGCCACTTGTGTAATGCCATGTAATTTAACGCGCTCTTCAGTTTCCACGAGCACTTTATAGGTACCATCTTCGATCTGCACTTTTTGGATAATGCGCCCGATCACGCCTGTACCGTAAACACTCTCCATGTTCACAGTTTCGCTATCCATTGAAATATGAGTCACTAAGATAACTTCATTATTAAAATGCTCAGCAGCCTGTAGTGCACCCATAGATAGAGGGCGACCAATTAAAAGTGGTACGGTTAATGTCGGAAACACCACCAAATCACGAATTGCAATCATTGGACGCTGATGAACTTCTGGGGAATGTGACATAATATAATAACGACTCCAAAATAATTTTTAGATAACGATCGGTAAACTTTACCATCGTAACTGATTTTTTAAATCATACAATTTAAATTTCACACTTGTATATGAATGGTGGCAACACCATTAAAATTCAATCTTTATTGAGAATATTTTATCAAAATGAACGCATTTGAACTCAACAGTCACTATCAGCCCGCGGGGGACCAACCGCTTGCCATCCGAAGTTTGATCGATGGATTAAACAATGGCTTAGCGGCACAAACGCTGCTTGGGGTTACCGGTTCAGGCAAAACCTTCACCATGGCGAACATTATCGCACAAACGCAGCGCCCTGCCATCATTTTGGCGCCAAATAAAACATTGGCCGCCCAGCTCTATGGCGAAATGAAAGCGTTTTTCCCAAATAATGCCGTGGAATACTTTGTCTCTTACTACGATTATTATCAACCGGAAGCTTATGTGGCAGCATCGGACACTTACATTGAAAAAGATGCGTCCGTCAATGATCACATTGAGCAAATGCGCCTCTCTGCCACGAAGGCAATTTTAGAGCGCAATGACACCATCATTGTGGCGACGGTTTCCGCCATTTATGGGCTTGGGGATAAAGATCATTATATGAAGATGATTTTGCATCTCTCCGTCGGTGAAGTGATCGATCAGCGCAGCATCTTAAAGCGCCTTGCTGAACTGCAATACACCCGCAATGATACCGTATTAGAGCGCGGGCATTTTCGTGTGCGTGGTGATGTCATTGATGTATTCCCCGCAGAAAGTGAGCGCTATGCTGTACGCATTGAATTGTTTGATGACGAGGTGGAGCGCTTAAGCTTTTTTGATCCATTAACAGGACACATTGAGCGCAAAGTACCCCGTTTAACCGTTTATCCTTCCAGCCATTATGTGACGCCAAGAGAAACCTTGTTAGGTGCGATTGATGGCATTAAGGCGGAACTTGTGCAGCAGCTTGAACATTTACGCGCACAGGATAAATTAGTGGAAGCCCAGCGCCTTGAGCAACGCACGCGTTTTGACCTTGAGATGATTGTGGAATTAGGCTATTGCCAAGGCATCGAAAACTATTCCCGTTATCTCTCCGGCAGAAATCCTGGTGCCGCGCCGCCCACGCTGTTTGATTATCTTCCTGACAATGCGCTGCTGTTCATTGATGAATCCCACGTCACCATTCCGCAAATTGGCGCGATGTATAAAGGGGATCGCTCCCGTAAAGAGAATTTGGTCACTTATGGCTTTCGCTTGCCTTCAGCACTCGACAATCGCCCATTGCGATTTGATGAGTTTGAAAAACTGATGCCTCAATCCATATTCGTTTCAGCAACGCCAAGCACCTATGAAGCTGAACATGCAGACAACATCGCCGAACAAGTGGTGCGCCCCACAGGATTGCTTGATCCCATCATTGAAGTGCGCCCGGCCGATACACAAGTTGATGATGTGTTGAGTGAAATTTACAACCGCGCGGCTAAAAATGAGCGCGTGCTCATCACCACCTTGACCAAACGCATGAGCGAGGATTTGACGGACTTTTTAAGTGAGCATCAAGTGAAAGTACGATATTTGCACTCGGACATTGATACCGTCGAGCGCACCGAGATCATCCGTGATCTGCGCTTAGGTATGTTTGATGTGTTAGTGGGCATTAACCTGCTGCGTGAAGGGCTCGACATTCCCGAGGTTTCCCTTGTGGCGATTTTAGATGCGGATAAAGAGGGCTTTTTGCGCTCTGAGCGTTCGCTCATCCAAACCATTGGGCGCGCGGCGCGCAATTCAGAAGGTAAAGCGATTTTATACGCCAATAAAATCACCAAAGCGATGGCCGTTGCCATTGAGGAGACGGAAAGACGGCGCGCAAAGCAGGAAGCATACAATGCGCTTCATGGCATTACGCCCACAACCGTGCATAAAAAAGTGGCGGACATTATGGAAGGCGCCCGTGACATCACTGAACAAAATGATGAGCGACAAATTTGGTCACCTGACATTGATCTCCATCAAGTGCAAGATCCCAAAACTGTCACCGCTCAAATTGCAGTGCTTGAAAAAGCGATGATGGAACACGCGAAAAACCTAGAATTTGAGGAGGCTGCCCGCGTGCGGGACCAAATCGAGCACCTTAGACGCACGCTCATTTAATCTAAGCAATAAAAAACCCCGCGAAGCGGGGTCTTTATTAATCATAAAACTAATTATTATTGTTCAGCAATTTGAGTACGACAATTCGTTGGCAACCATTTAGTCACAATTGCATCCCCTTTAGCTCTACAAACCCATTTAACAGCGCCTTGGTTAGCAGCAGCATCAGCAATCACAGGTGCGATTGTTAAAACATCGTCACCAGCAGCAGCAGTAGCAGCGGTCTTATGTCCAGCTACACCTTTAGTACCTGTTACTTTCTCATTATATTGGATATAAATATTAGTTACATCGTCAGCAGCAGTCTTTACAGCAGCATCTTTAGCACCTGTATCCAAACCAATATTAACAGAGCTAACTGATTGACCTGTAATTAGATCACCTTCAGGAAGCTGAGCTTCAGCATTATCTTTCGCCCAAGTGCCAGCAGTAGTATATTGCTCAGTTGCAGCAAGTTTAGCAGCTGTAGCCAATGACATACCTTCAGAAACATATGTACGTTTTGTGTAATCTTGGTATGCAGGCAATGCAAACATAGATAAAATACCGATGATGGCAACAACGATCATTAACTCAATTAATGTAAAACCTTTTTGTAACATAACAACTCCTAAATAAATTAGTTTAAAATTAATATTAGTCTGTCAGACATGCTTTTAATAAAGCACAAACCATGCCAATAATATATTTTATATAAATATCAATAAGATAAAAATGAGGTGACTGAATTGCCGCCCAATTTTGGTCTAAGGAGTGACAAATTTTGTCAGCCAATCTTGGATGAGCCACTCTTGTTTGACAGTGGTATCCGATAAATGCATCAAGCGAATGAACGCATCATAAAGTTCCATCAGCTTTTGTGGTGCAATTGCATTGAGCCCTGCAATGTTGCCCTGCCCCTTTAATGCTTGTGAGAGCCACAAATGAATGGCATGACTGGCAAGCGCCCAATTTTTTGTCATGATCTCCACAAGCTCAGGATTATAAATGGGCTGCTGCACAAATTTATCAAACTGTTTTTGCAGTGTTGTCACTGTGTCTAAGCCATCGCTCGCTAACAATGCTTGAGCTTGTAAAGGGCGATTGTAGCTCAGCGCCATTGCTTGCTCGATGATGGGAGGCGCGGTATTTGGCAATGTTTGGCAAAGCCAGTCAAATGCCAAGGCAGTATCATGCAGCGTCAAAGGTAAACGTTGACAACGACTGGTGATGGTGATGGGTAATTTTTTGGGATAATTGCTCACTAAAATCAAGTAGCAATTGGGCGTCGGCTCTTCTAACGTTTTTAACAGCGCATTGGCCGCATTGACATTCATCTCATCGGCATTGTGGATCACGATCACTTTACGCCCCGTTTCACTGGTCATTTGCGCAAATTGAATGAGCTGACGAATTTGGTCAATCTTAATCACTTGGCTTTTTTCTTCCGTCATCACAGCTAAATAATCCGGATGATTGCCGCGCTTTAACCACACACAACTTTGGCACTGCCCGCACGGCTCATGATGGGTGCGATTTAAGCACAACATGCTTTGTGCCACATCTTCAGCAAACTGTTGTTTACCAATGCCTTGCTCACCGAGCATCAAAAGAGATTGCGGAAACTGCCCATGATCATAACGCGCCATTAACTCGGCTAAGGGCTGATCAAACCATGGCAATGAATGAAACGAAAGGGCTTGACTCATAGCAGCGGTTGCAACTGTTTTGTGATTTGCAAAGTGATCTCATCAATGCTTAATGCCGCATCAATGCGTTTAAATTGTGCCGGTCGCTTTGCGGCTTGCTCAGCATAGCCACTACGGACTTTGTCAAAAAAGCTCATGGCTTCTTGCTCAAAGCGATCGAGCGCATGGCGTTTTTCAGCGCGCGCCATACCTTCTGCCACATCAATGTCAAACCACAATGTGCAATCAGGGCGCAATGTGCCTTGCAGCCAATCTTCTAAATAGGCAATGCGGGAGACATCAATGGCGCGCCCTGCGGCTTGATAAGCATACGTTGCCTCTGTAAAGCGATCACACAATACCCAATCGCCCCGCAATAATGCCGGCTGAATCACCTGTTCAATGTGCTCTTTACGTGCGGCGAACATGAGTAATAATTCTGTTTCTGCCGTCATGTCATCATTTAAGAGTAAAGCACGAATCTTTTCAGACAAAGGTGTACCGCCCGGCTCTCTTGTGGTGATGACGGTTTTACTCTGCGATTCAAGCCAAGCTTTGAGCAATGGAATTTGCGTACTTTTGCCCGCGCCTTCCGTGCCCTCAAACGTAATGAAACGTCCTGTTTGCATGTTTAATTTCCATTATTTAAGCGCGCTCGATAATTGCGAACCGCTTGATTATGCTGCTCTAACGTTGCACTAAAAATATGCTCGCCCGAGCCATCGCCTTTGGCCACAAAGTAAAGGCTATTGCCCTCTTTAGGATTCGCTGCCGCATACACCGCCGCAACGCTTGGCATTGCAATCGGCGTTGGGGGCAAGCCATTACGCGTATAAGTGTTATATGGTGTATCGCGCTGAAGATCACTGCGATAAATCGTACCGCGATAGCGATCACCTAAACCATAAATCACCGTCGGATCTGTTTGTAAGCGCATGCCTTTTTGTAAGCGGCGCACAAAGACACCGGCAATTTCTGGGCGCTCATGGGCAACGCCTGTCTCTTTTTCAATGATCGAAGCGAGCGTTAATAATTCATGTTGATTCTTGATGGGTAAGTCTAAATCACGCTTTTCCCACACTTGATTGACAAACTGCTGCATGGATTCATAACTGCGCTTTAAAAGCTCAACATCCGTATACCCGCGCGGAAAGAGATACGTTTCCGGCATGAAGTAACCTTCATACGGCTGCCCTTTGTAACCAATAAATGCCATGATTTCATCGGGCGTCGCATCTTTTGGAATGGTTTGCACAATGTTCGGATGATTGATCATCGCATCGCGCATCTGTTTAAAATTCCAACCTTCCACCAAAGTAAAGCCGTATTGCATGCTGCGCCCTTTGATGACATTCGTCCAAAAATCCGCTGGTCGCATTTGATCGGTGATCTCATACTCACCGGCTTTAATGTCACTGAGTGTGCCGGTTAAGCGGCCATAGATTTTAAGGAAATTAGGATCCGTCGAAGGGATTTTCGCTTTTAATTCACGCAATAATGCATCGCTGTTCATGCCCGGTTTCACTTCCACCAAAATAGGCGTTTCGGTGGTGATCATGGGCGTTTTCATGTACGTTAAAAAGTTGTACCCAAATTGTGCGAGCCACAAAAAGAGCCCCACAAAGACCGCCAATAAAATGGCGCGCGAGAGCACATATTTAACGATGAACAGCAATGCTTTTTGAAGATAATGCAACAGTGATGCCATTAATCTTGCATCCTAGAGAAGATCAACGTGCCATTTGTGCCGCCAAAGCCAAAGGAGTTAGAGATGGCAACATCAATTTTGCGCGCTTGCGCCGTATGTGGCACCAAGTTGAGATCACACCCTTCATCCGGATTGTCTAAGTTAATGGTGGGCGGTGCAACATTGTCACGAATGGATAAAATCGCAAAGACAGCTTCAATCCCGCCAGCGGCACCTAATAAGTGACCGGTCATGGATTTTGTTGAGCTCATGGCCAGTTGATAGGCATGCTCACCAAAAATGGATTTTACAGCAGTTAATTCTGCCATGTCACCGAGCTTTGTGGATGTACCGTGCGCATTGATGTAATCAATGGCATCTGGATTCATTTTTGCATCATTCAATGCCATTTGCATACAGCGCGCTGCGCCTTCACCGTTTTCCATTGGCGAAGTGATGTGATAGGCATCACTGGTGGCACCAAAGCCCACCAATTCACAGTAAATGCGTGCACCGCGTTTTACAGCATGTTCGTAAGATTCTAAGATGATGACGCCGGCACCATCGCCAAGCACAAAGCCATCACGGTCTTTGTCCCACGGACGAGAGGCTTTTGTGGGTTCATCATTGCGAGAAGATAAGGCACGCGCAGCGGCAAAACCACCGATGCCTGTTGGGGTTGTGGCCATCTCTGCACCACCTGCGATCATCACATCGGCATCTCCATACGCAATCATGCGGGCTGCTAAACCAATGGAATGTGTCCCTGAGGCACATGCCGTCACAGCAGAAATGGAAGGGCCTTTAAATCCTGTCAAAATGGATAATTGACCAGGCAACATATTGATGATTGAACGTGGTACATAAAAAGGACTGATTCGATTCGGGCCTTTTTTCAATAAAGTTTCGCAGTTATCTTCAATGCCAGGCAAGCCACCAATGCCAGAGCCGAGCATCGCACCGATACGATCTGCATTGGCATCTGTGATTTCAAGACCTGCGTCTTTAATCGCATCCACCGCAGCGCCAATCCCGTATTGAATGAATAGATCCATACGTTTGGCATCTTTCGGATTCATGTATTTTGATACGTCAAAATCTTTGGTTGATGCCGAAAAAGTGACCGGATACCCTGTTGCATCAAATGCAGTAATGGGTGCAGCACCACTCACTCCAGCTAAAATATTCGTCCAAGCCGATTCCACAGTATTACCCAATGCAGAAACGATGCCTAAGCCTGTGACAACTACTCGCTGTTTCATAACCGATTTCCTTAATGTTTATATGATAAAAAAATAGAACGGTTTCATAAAACCTTTGAGTCCTATGAGAACCGCTCTATCGACAATTCTGACCAGATTATTCAAATTATGACATTGAATAAATTATTTATCTAAGTTTGCTGTCACGTAGTCAATTGCTTGTTGAACTGTTGTGATTTTTTCAGCTTCTTCATCTGGGATTTCACAATCAAACTCTTCTTCAAGAGCCATTACCAACTCAACTGTATCTAAAGAGTCCGCGCTTAGATCATCAATGAAAGAAGATGAATTTGTTACTTGATCTTCTTTCACTTGAAGTTGTTCCATAACAATCTTCTTAACACGTGCTTCGATATCGCTCATAATTTTAAAAATCCTTAACTTAATAAAAAATATAGGTATCAAATTACCAAATTGTATTTTAGAAAAAATGTTGCACAAAGTCCAAGACTTTTTCAAGTCCTGCACTATGGCATGTACATTCCACCGTTCACATGGATCGTTTCGCCAGTGATGTAACCTGACTCATCCGCCACTAAAAACTTCACTGCATTGGCAATATCTTCAGGTTGACCGAGCATATTCATTGGAATATTTTTGAGTAATGACTCTTTCACTGCATCTGGCAGATCTTTTGTCATATCGGTGTCAATAAACCCGGGCGCAACGCAGTTTACAGTAATACCACGGCTTGCAACTTCAATGGCCATGGATTTTGTAAAGCCGATCACACCTGCTTTTGCCGCTGCATAGTTCGTCTGCCCAGCATTGCCTGTTACACCCACGATGGAGGTAATGTTCACAATGCGGCCAAAACGCGCTTTCATCATATCGCGCATCACTGCTTTCGATAATTTATAAATACTGGTTAAGTTAGTCGTGATCACATCAGACCAATCTTGATCTTTCATTCTCATGAGTAACTGATCTTTTGTGATGCCTGCATTGTTCACCAATACAGAGATCGCGCCATGTTTTTCAGTGATGGCTTTTAAGACTGCATCAATGCTTTCGCTCTCTGCAACATTCAATACAAGCGCATCGCCATTGTCGCCTAAGAAGCCTTGAATGGTTGCCACACCATTTTCTGATGTTGCGGTGCCCACCACAAAGTAGTTCGCTGCCACTAAAGCTTCGGCAATTGCTTTACCAATCCCGCGAGTTGCGCCTGTTACCAATGCAATTTTCTTTTCTTGACTCATAAAAAACCTCTATTAACCACAACGTTCAACCACCATCTCTAAATCCTCTTTCACTTGCGTGACAGGATCAAAAGGTGATGTTTGTTCCATTAATCGAATGCTCAATTGCTGCTTATTGCCGCTGAACTCTGGGTAGATCATTTTATCTCCCATGTCTAGGCGCACCAATTCAGCGTCCCATTTTACCGTTTTGTAAAATAGTCCTTGTTTAAAATGGCACACTTCTTGATCTGACAAAGCGCGCAATATCGATAAAACATAATTCAATGCTTTTTCTGTGGGCGCAAACTGCTTAAACCAACGATCCATGTGCTCTAAACGTAATCCGTGCTCAAAACGCAACCAATGATGGAGATTTGGCAAATCAAATGCGCCCAATCCGCCGGTCATTTTCAAACGCTGACGAACCACATTTAAAAAGATGTTTTCTTTGACTTCATCAAAAGCTTTCACGCTGCCAAAGACTAAATCTTGGCTCAGTTCTTTCATCTCTTGACGCTGTGCGTCACTGATCTCTTCTTTATATTGCAAACGATCTAACTGTTTGATCATCTCAATTTTTAAATTATTTTTCGAGATCACTTCCACTAAATCCACCAATGCCGACAATGCTGCAATCGTGCTAAATGGATTGTCATACTCAATGTGCGACTGGCTCTGTTTAAACAGCATCTCCGCACGCAACAAACGGCGAACACCCTCACTGAGAGGAAATTCATAAATCATAAATCATGTCACCCTATTCTTAGATGGTGCTAGACTATACTGTTTATCTAACTGTTTCAATACTTTTTGCGTATATTCAGCATTCGTATTGAGGATGATTGTATTCGCTAAAGCCCTGCGCGCTTGATTGCTTGGTTGAGAATCAATGATGCGTTTTGCCAAGGTTTCATCAATGTGATCACGCGCCATCACGCGCTCAAGCTGTATTTCTTCATCCACTTCAATCACAAGAATTTGATCGGCCAGCGCGACATATGGCGAGCCTGCATGCAATAGAGGCACCACCACTAAATCATATGAGCCATCGCCTGTACCCAATAGATCTTGAACCCGCTGATGAATCAATGGGTGCATAATATTTTCCAGCGTCGTTTTATGGACGGGATCACTGAAAATCAATGCGCGCAATTGAACGCGGTCAATCACACCTTCTTTAAAAATTCCATCGCCAAAGGCAGCTTTAACCGCTGTGAGCGCTGTTTGAGAATAGGAATTGCCATCTTTTTGTAATAATTGACGCGCGATGACATCTGTATCAATCACATGGGCATTGAGCGTGCCCAAATAATTAGAGGCCAATGTTTTGCCAGAAGCAATGCCGCCCGTCAGAACGATGATCTGTCGATCCATCATGAGGCAAGATAGAAAAAGGTGTGGGGCTCAATGCCAAAGAGCACAATCAACAAGGCAGCGAGCGCTAAAAATGGCCCATACGGAATCATACGATTTTTAGAAATCATCATCACCGCAATGCCCACGATCGCACCACTGATGGAAGAGAGCAAAATCACATTAAAGAGATTGCCTAAACCCAGCCATGCGCCAAGGGCAGCCAAGAGTTTAAAGTCGCCATTGCCCATGCCATCACGACGCAAAATAAGGCGCGCCACTTGATTGATGAACCATAAAGATAAATAACCGACGATTGCACCTAAGAAGGCTTCCTGAAAATTGACATGAATCCAACCATAAAAACTCGACAATAAGCCAAGCCACATCAATGGTAAAGTCAATTGATCCGGTAATACATAGAATTTGAGGTCAATCAATGACAACGTCATCAAAATCCACATAAAAAAGACAAAGAGCGCGCCATTTAAATCTAAACCCGTCACGTAAATCACGGCAACTGTTAATAATCCACTGAATAACTCAACGAGCGGATATTGCACAGAAATAGGAGCATGACAGCCTGAACATTTGCCCCTTAAAAAGAGCCAACCTAAGACAGGAATGTTTTCATACGCGCGGATTTTATGCCCACAGTTTGGGCAGCTTGATGCAGGCGTTGCTAAATATAACAATCCTTTTGCCGGCAATACATCGTGCTTTGTTAAGAGTTGATCAGCATTGTTACGGGACAAAATGCGATCTAAAATCGGAATGCCACTTTTAAAACGATCGGGCTTTGCCGCCTCTTCACGCAAAAACTCTGAAATCACACGATAATCTTGATCAAACAGAATTTTAGGCAAACGATAGGCAACAACATTCAAAAAGCTGCCAATGGCAGCTCCGAGAATAAAAATTAAGATGAACAAGGGAATTTCTGCTTGCACTACATACCTTCAGCCATACTAAAGAGCGGTAAATACATCGCCACAACAATACCACCAACGAGCGAACCTAGAATCACAATCAAAATCGGTTCAATCATCGACATCATCGCGCCCACGGCATTGTCGATATCTTCCATGTATAAGTTTGAAACTTTATTTAACATTTCAGATAAGTTACCGGATTTTTCACCAATGCCCACCATGTAGCTCACCATATCGGGGAACATTTTTGATTGACGCATCGCAAAGTTTAACTCTTGCCCGATGGAGACGTTCGCATTAATTTTCTCAATTGCTTCTTTAAATACAGAGTTGCTTGTAGAATCAGCAACCGTTGTTAAGGCTGCAATCATTGGCGTACCTGCCTCATACATCGTCGCCAACGTACTTGCAAAGTTTGCACTGTTAGACAATACAATTAAATTACCGAAAATCGGGAGTTTAAGCACCACTTCATCGAATTTGCGTTTGAATTTTAAATTCGTGCGCAGTAAACGTTTAAAGAGATAAATGAAGACGCCAATGCCCATTAAGGTATAAATGAAGCCCCATGAGCGAATCCCTTCTGAAATGTTTACAACAAATTGCGTTGCGCCAGGTAATTCCCTGCCCTGCTCTTTAAACATGTCCGCAAAGACAGGCACCACTTTCCATAAAATTAAAGCGGTGATGCTCAACGCAATGAAAATAACGATGGCAGGATAGACCAATGCTTTTTTGATGGTCTTTTTAATGCGACTTGATTTTTCTAAGAAATCCGCAAGTTGCGCTAGAATGATTTCAAGTGTCCCTGAACGCTCACCGGCAGCCACTAAGCCCACATAGGTGCGATCAAAGATAAAAGGATGTTTTGCTAAAGCGTTCGACAAGCCACCACCGCGATCAACGTCGGTTTTGACTGTATACAATAATTCACTTAAAGCAATTTTAGATGCGCCTGAAGCCTGCATAGAGAGCGCTTCAGATAACGGTAGACCTGCTGCTAACATCGTCGCCAATTGGCGCGTGAAGAGCATAATGTCATCGGGCTTAACCTTACCGCCCTTACCTTTTTTGACTTTAGCTTTGACAATTTTGAGTGGTTGAATGCCTTGGGCGTTTAATAGAGATCTCACCTTAGTGGGAGACGCTGCTTTTAATACACCCTCAACACGATTACCTAACTTATCACGACCAACCCAATTATAGTCGACTTCTTTTCGATTATCTAAAGCCATAGGTTTCCATTCTTTATTAGTATAATGGTACCGACGCCCGGACTTGAACCGGGAAGCCTTTCAGCACTACCACCTCAAGGTAGCGTGTCTACCAATTCCACCACGCCGGCAATTAACTCAAACAGTATATATTAATTTTTCTATTTGTCTGCATAATTAATGCGCGATTTGCACATTAATTTATTTTGTTGAATTTTCTACAGGATCAACAGAAGGAACAGACAGATCTTCAATCGTTGGCACAATCGATACAGCTGGCACATCTAACACGCTCTCGCCTTCAACTGTGGCTTTTTTGCCATACAAGACCATCATGGAAAAACTGGTGAGGAAAAACACCACCACTAACCATTTTGTCATGCGTGCTAAAAAGTTACTTTTACCGGCAGCACCAAATACTGTACCAGAAGCTCCGCTACCAAAAGCCGTTCCTGCGTCTGCGCCTTTGCCGTGTTGAATCAAAACCAATCCGACAATACACAAAGCCACAATAACGTGAATCACTGTAATGATTGTTGTTAATACCATATTAAACCTTCAATGTTACTCAACACTTCGAATAATTTGTGAAAATACATCTGGTTTCAATGAAGCGCCGCCCACTAACACGCCATCAATATGGCTCATGGCCATATATTGTGCGGAGTTATCAGCTGTGACACTTCCACCATATAGAATACGTAAAGAATCGCGAATACTATCACTTTTACCAATTAATGTACAGAAAATAAACGCGTGCACTTCGTTGGCAATCTCTGCACTCGCTGACTTGCCTGTACCAATTGCCCAAACGGGCTCATAAGCCACAACAACGTTCTCAAATGCTTCCATGCCAATGCGCTGAACAACACTATTTAGCTGCGCTTCAATCACACTTTTCCAAGCATCGCTTTCGCGCTCTTCAAGGGTTTCACCCACACATAAAATTGGCGTCAAACCATTCTTAATGGCAAACTCTACTTTTTCTGCCACCACATCATTGGTTTCGCCAAAATATTGACGACGCTCTGAGTGACCGACAAGCACATATTGACAACCAATGTCTTTGAGCATTTTGCCAGAGACTTCACCGGTATAAGCACCTTGATCAAATTTTGCTAAATTTTGTGCACTGAGCTGAATTTTACTCTCTTTTGCCCACAATGCCACTTGAGGCAAATACACAAAAGGTGGCGCGATCACCACATCGTGATTGCTTTGATCGGCAGCATCTTTAATGCCATCGACGATGGTTTGAGCGAGCGCGATGTCGCCATTCATTTTCCAGTTTCCTGCAATCAACTTTTTCTTTTTCATAAGGCACCTATACATGTCTATTTTTAAAAGCCATTGTATGTTACTGCATTGTCACATTTTTTTATAGCCCCATAGGTTTATATTCCCTCAAAACCATGTAAAATGGGCACCTTATTTTTATTTTCCTGATGGCAGATGGACAAATTATGATACCAAAACGACTAAAGTCACTCTTCTCTTGTGATCTTTCAATCGACCTCGGAACAGCGAACACACTCATCTATGCTCGCGGACAGGGCATCATTTTAAATGAGCCGTCCGTTGTGGCTATGGAAAAAGATAAAAAAACAGGCCGTGAAAGAGTCGCCGCTGTCGGTCATGAAGCTAAACGCATGCTCGGCAGAACGCCAGATGGCATCGATGCTTACCGCCCTTTAAAAGATGGTGTGATTGCAGACATCGAGCGCACAGAAGACATGCTCGGCAGCTTCATCAATCGCGTATTGCATAAACGTGCCTTCATTAAACCCACGCCACGCATCATTGTTTGTGTACCATCAGGTGCGACCCATGTGGAAAAACGCGCCATCAAAGAAGCCACAGAAGCATCCGGCGCGATTGATGTTAAATTGATTCCTGAACCCATGGCCGCTGCCCTTGGCGCAGGCATTCCGGTTCACGAAGCCACCGGCTCAATGATTTTAGACATCGGTGGTGGTACCTCTGAAGTCGCGGTGATCTCCTTAACAGGGATTGTATATGCCAACTCCATTCGCATTGGCGGTGACCATTTTGATGAAGCCATTATTCAATATGTGCGCCGTAATTATGGCATGCTCATTGGTGAGCCAACCGCTGAACGCATCAAGCAAGATGTGGGCACAGCCTATCCACTCAATGAAGTGTTAGAGACACAAGTGCGTGGCCGTAACTTAAGCGAAGGCATTCCGCGCACATTTACCCTCACGTCCAATGAAATTTTAGAAGCCTTGATGGAGCCATTACAAGGCATCGTCAGTGCGGTGCGTTTAGCCCTTGAGCAAACACCCCCAGAATTGGCGGCTGACATCTCTGAACGCGGCATTGTCATCACCGGTGGCGGCGCGCTTTTACGCAACATCGATCTACTCATCTCGGAAGAGACAGGGTTAGATGCCATCATCGCAGATGATCCATTAACCTGTGTGGTGCGTGGCGGTGGTAAAGCCCTAGAAATGCAAGGCATGTATGGTTTAAACGCATTTGCACTTGAATAAATTGAATGACACAATCAAGCGCGCAAAAAAAGCAACTGATTCCGAACCAGAGCATCATCACCATTAAAATGGTGATTGCTGTGCTCGCGTCAGTTGTTTTGTTATATTTAGATGCGCGCACGCTGCACACGATGCCCATTAAATCATCAGTCAATGCGGTCATTTATCCCATTAAATTATTGGCAGAGTTGCCAAGCTCACTCGGCAAGCAGATTAAAATCTGGGCCAGTGATAAAAAAGAGCTCATCGACACCATCGAGCAATTACAAAATCGCCAATATATTTTAGAGTTTGAAGTGCAGCGCAATGCAAGTTTACTGGCTGAAAATCGTCGTTTACGTATGCTATTGCGCTCTTCAAATACGTTGCAATATCCCTCGATCATTGCAGAGATCATGAGCACAAACACCAACCCTTATCGCTTCATTGTTGAGCTCAATCGCGGCAGCAATGATGCCGTTGAAGTGCATCAACCCATCATTGATACCTCTGGCGTCATCGGGCAGATCATTGAGGTCAATCCCCGTTCAAGTAAAGCGATTTTAATCTCAGATCCTCAACACATTTTTTCTGTGCAAGTCAATCGCAATGGCATCCGCGGTCTTGCCCAAGGCACCGGCAACAGTCAATCATTAAACATTTTAAACATCCCCATAGATGAAGACATTAAAGTGGGGGATTTATTGATCTCTTCAGGCTTAGATCAACGCTTCCCACAAGGTTATCCTGTGGCGATTGTCACCAGCATTGAGCATGATCCCACCAATCACTTTGCCAAAATCAGCGCAAAGCCCACCGCAGAACTCAATAAAACGCGCGAAGTCTTGGTGCTCAAATCCATCGAACCTGATTTATCCCCACTGCCTGAGGCTGCGGCACAATGAAGTACTATATTTTATTGATTGTTTCCATTGTATTAGGGTTGTCGTTAGAGCTCATTTCGCTCTCAAATTACCTTGAACCCTTTCGCCCACAATTTTTATTGATGATCACGCTCTTTTGGCTCCATTACACCAAAAAACAATTCAGCATCCTCTCTGCGTGGAGTGTGGGTTTACTCTTAGACATCACCCTCTTTTATCCGCTTGGGCTCAATGCACTCATTTTCGCCATCACCGCTTACATCACAAAGCGCCACAACAAATGGCTCAACAGAATTTCCATCGGTCAGCTATCCTTAGCTTTTATGGGCTTTTATGTGTTACAAGTGTTACTCTCATTGATCATCAATAACATGGTGGGCAACACCAATGAGTTTAACTTCTGGATGTTTGGTTCCATTGTCACCTCCGCCCTCATTTGGCCATTGATTCTGACGTTATTGAACGAAGCTTGTCATATACTGAAGATCCCTTCTCGATAAAAACGTATGGTATTTTTCTCTAAAGTCATTGCGCGAAAAAAACGAAGTAAAGCAAAATTACAGATCATTTTTCGCAATCGCGTCCTGTTCATGCTGATCATCATCATTGCATGCTTTACGCTGCTGCTGACGCAGCTCTTTCATTTGCAAATCAATTTGCACCATAAATATGCCACCATGTCGGACTCTAACCGCATCCAGCTCATTCCGATGCCGCCAACTCGTGGACAAATCTTTGATCGCAATGGTGTGGTGCTCGCCACAAATGTGCCCTCATTTAATCTGACCATCACGCGTCAAAACACCTCAAAACCAGTGGCAGAGATCATCGAAACACTGTCGCAATGGGTGGATATTTCTGAGCAAGAGCTCAATAAATATTATCGCACCGATCGCGTCACTGCTCGCCAAACACCTGTGCCCTTAAAAGAGCAGCTCACTGAAGCTGAGATCAATCGCTTATCGGTCAATCTCTATCAGCTCGATGGCGTGGACATCTCCTCCCAACTCACGCGCTTTTATCCTGAATATAATACGGCGGTTCATGCACTCGGCTATGTTGGGCGGATCGATCAAAACGACATGAAGGACATCGAGGCAAAAAACATCCAAAACCAATACCTTACCCTCACTCACATTGGTAAAAAAGGAGCAGAAAAAAGCTTTGAAGATGTTTTGCGTGGCACCATGGGTTTTGAAGAAGTGGAAACCAACTCCAATGGCCGCATCATTCGCCGTTTAGAACAAACATTGCCAACGCCAGGGCGTGACATCTATCTGACCCTAGACATGCGTCTACAAAAAGTGGCAGAAGAGGTGCTCGGTGATCACACAGGTGCCATTGTGGCATTTGATCCCAAAACTGGCGAAGTGCTTGCGTTTGTCTCAAAGCCTAATTACAACCCCAATCTTTTCGTCAATGGCATCAGCCATAAAGACTTTGATGATTTAAACAGCAATCCTGATAAACCTTTCTTAAATCGAGTCATGCAAGGGCGCTATCCGCCAGGCTCCACCATTAAGCCACAAATTGCCTTAGCCGGTTTAGAGGCAGGCATCATCACGGCAACCTCCCACATCAATTGCCAAGGCTTTTTCCAAGTGCCTGGCAATAAACATAAATTCCGCGATTGGCGCCGTTGGGGGCATGGGAAAGTGAATTTATACCTATCTCTCGTGCAATCGTGCGATGTTTATTATTATGATCTTGCTTATAAAATGGGCATTACACCCATGACGGATTTTTTAAAGCAGTTCTATTTAGGCCAGCCCACTGGCATTGATTTACTGGGGGAAAGCCGCGGCGTGCTGCCGACGCCTGAATATAAACGTTTGAACTTCAATCAACCTTGGTTTGATGGGGAAACCGTCACGGCGGGCATTGGGCAAAGTTACTGGCTGACCACGCCCTTACAAGTCAACCAAGCCACCACAATTGTCGCCCAGCGTGGCAATGCATTTGTGCCCCATATTTTGCATTCCATCCGCAATCCTAGCACCAATGAAATGGTGATCAATGAACCCGTGCCCATTGAACCCATACACGTCAGTCGCCCTGAATATTGGCAAAGTATCATCGATGGCATGGTGGGTGTTGTGCATGACAATAAAGGCACTGCGCGGCGCATCGCCACCGGTTTAAATTATAAGATTGCCGGTAAATCAGGGACCGCACAAGTCAAATCCATTGCCCAAAATGCTGTTTACAATAAAGATGCATTGGCGAAAAAACATCATGATCATGCATGGTTCACAGCCTTTGCCCCAGCGAATGATCCTAGCATTGTGGTGACAGTCTTTTTAGAAAATGGCGGATCGGGCTCAGGCGTTGCCGCGCCGCTCGCTAAAGAGGTGATCCATGCCTGGATGACGCACTTTAAAGCCCCCCTACAAACCCCTAAAACCAATGCAAAGGCAGGTGAATAATGCAACGCTTTGACGCACATCTCGCCCCTAGACCCAAAGGTTTATTGGCGCTTTTTCATTTAGACACCACGCTATTTTTACTGCTATTGACCGTCTGCGCCTGTGGCCTTGCGATTTTATACAGTGCCTCTGGCGGTAACTTTAACATTGTACAAGCCCAAGCGTTACGCATGATCATCGGCATCATCGCCATGATGATCATCGCTTTCATTCCGCCTCATGTGATCAAAAGCCTAACGCCCTACTTTTTTGGCATCACCCTCATTGCGCTTGCCCTTATTTATGTGGTGGGCGTTGAGGTCAATGGCTCACACCGTTGGCTTGATTTAAAGGTGGTGCGTTTTCAACCCTCTGAATTTGCTAAATTAGCCGCCCCAATGATGGTGGCATATTTTCTGAGCAATCGCAGTTTACCACCGAGTTTTATCAACATCATATTGGCACTCATCATCACCCTTGTGCCCTTTGCATTGGTGTTGCGTCAGCCCGATTTAGGCACAGCGCTTTTGATTCTCTTTGCCTGCATCACGGTGCTTTTTTTCAGTGGTTTATTGTGGCGTTACATCATCGCAACCCTTGTGATTGTCGGCAGTGCGCTGCCGTTTGTGTGGGAATTTGGGTTACAAACCTATCAAAAAAGCCGCATTTTAACGCTGCTCAATCCTGAATCTGATCCGCTTGGCAAGGGTTATCAAATCATTCAATCTAAAATTGCCATTGGCTCAGGCGGCATGTATGGCAAAGGCTGGCTGAACAGCACACAAGCCTCCTTAAAATTCCTACCAGAATCCTCCACCGATTTTATCTACGCCATCACCGCTGAAGAATTTGGTTTTGTGGGCATCGCCTTTTTGTTATCCTTGTACTTTATGATCATTTTGCGTGCCTTTTACTTAGTCAATCGATCCACAACGCCCTTTAATAAACTGATTGGCGGATCAATTACGGCATGCTTCTTCTTTTACATCTTCGTCAATGCTGGCATGGTCAGCGGTTTATTACCAATTGTGGGCGTGCCATTGCCCTTCATCAGTTACGGGGGCACATCCATTGTGACCTTGTTCATCTCATTTGGTATAATCATGAGCATTTTCGCCCACCCCGAG
This sequence comes from Wohlfahrtiimonas chitiniclastica DSM 18708, assembly GCF_000375345.1. Taxonomy (GTDB): domain Bacteria; phylum Pseudomonadota; class Gammaproteobacteria; order Cardiobacteriales; family Wohlfahrtiimonadaceae; genus Wohlfahrtiimonas; species Wohlfahrtiimonas chitiniclastica. Next base: position 40,308 of record NZ_AQXD01000003.1, read on the forward strand.
CCTAAAAAAGAAAAGGAATACACAACGTGAAACGACTCAATCTATGGTTAGCCTGTTCAACGATCCTATTCATCAGTGCATGCTCAACCGCACCGACACCAACGCGCACAGCACATCCTGAGCAAGCGGTGCCCCGCGCACAAACTCATTTAGCAGAACGGGCAGATGTGGCAAATTTCATTGAAAAAACCCATCAATCCACCGGCATTGATCAAGCATGGCTCACACAAACCATGAACCGTGCATCCATTAAACCCACGATTGTTGAGGCGATGAATCGCCCTGCGGAAAAAATGAATTGGGGTCGCTATCGCCCTATTTTCATGACAGAACAGCGCATCAATCAAGGGGTGGCGTTTTATCATCAATATCAATCCGCCTTAGAACGTGCTGAACGCGAATATGGCGTCTCTGCTTCTGTGATTGCCGCCATCATTGGTGTAGAAACCGGTTATGGCACCAATAAAGGCAATTGGGCTGTTGTAGATGCACTCGCAACCTTGAGCTTTGAATATCCGCGTCGTGCTGAGTTCTTCTCTAAAGAACTTGCCAATTTCCTTAAAATCGCTTACAGCATGAAACGTGATCCCTTCAGCTTTAAAGGCTCCTATGCTGGCGCAATGGGTTATCCGCAATTTATGCCCTCAAGCTATTTACAATATGCGGTTGATTTTGATGGCGATGGCGTGAAAGATTTATGGGACAATCCTGTGGATGCCATTGGCTCTGTGGCCAACTATTTATCTAAACATGGTTGGCAGCGCAATGGTCCATTGATTGCTAAAGTCGATGTCACCAATCCTCAGGCAGTGGCCAGCTATTTCCAACGTGGGCGCGTATTGCCACCGAAAACAAGCCTAGCGAAGCTTAAATCCTTAGGCGTTAAAACCAATCTGACCACCACTCTACCTGTGACTTTGATGGACTTTGAAGTCTCCCCAAATCATTATGAATATTGGTTAGGTTTCCATAACTTCTATGTGATCACCCGTTACAACCACTCAAATATGTATGCGTTGGCGGTTTCTCAATTGGCCAATGCCATCAACGAAAGAAAATAATGATGCGTAAACCTCTGTTACTTGTCGCCGCTTTAGTCCCGCTCATCATTGCAGGCTGTAGCAGTGCACCAAAAACCGAACAAAACAGCCATGGTGCCGTGCCGAAAAAAGAGCCTGTCAGTAAATATGGCAACCCGAAAAGCTATCAAGCCCTTGGGCAGACGTATCATGTCAAAGAAACCTCAAAAGGCTACAGCGAAACGGGCATTGCTTCTTGGTATGGGAAAGATTTCCATGCTAAGCGCACTTCAAGCGGCACGCCTTATAATATGCATGCTTATTCAGCGGCGCATCGCACATTGCCCATCCCCACTTATGTGCAAGTGACGAACCTTGAAAATGGTAAATCCGTCAATGTGCGCGTTGATGATCGCGGACCTTTTGCGAAAGGCCGCATCATTGATCTGTCCTATCAAGCCGCTAAAGATTTGGGCATGATCGGCAAAGGGACAGCGAAAGTGCGCGTGGTGGCATTAAAGCCTTACCAACACTTAAACTCTGAAAAAGCAGCCTATGGGCACACATACATTCCAGAAGCCACCGATGTGATCTCCGATTCCCATGGTGATCCTTTGGTCAATAATGATGCGCCAATCTTGCCAAAGCATGATGCTAATGGCAATTACACCATTCAGCTCAATGCTTACAGCAGCCCTTACAATGCGAGCAATTTTAAAGAGCAAATTCAACAAGCCTATCAATTACCCACCGAAGTTCATTACGACGGACAGTTTTACCGCGTGATTGTTCATCGTTATAATACCCAACAAGCAGCCGATGAAGCAGCATTGGCCCTCAAAAAAGAGGGTTTATCGGCAAAAACCTTCCACATTCAGTCATAAACATAGAGTCGATTCATGAAAAAAATTCTACTGGTTTGTCTTTCGATTTTTTCAACTGCGAGCTTTGCTCAGCAATTGCCCCCGATTCACGTCAATGTCCCCGTCAAAGCATGGGTGATCATGGATTATGACACTGGCGAAATCTTAGCCGATTACAATGGCAAAGAGCGCCTTGAGCCTGCAAGTGTCACTAAAGTGATGACAAGCTATCTCATCGCCGAAGCGTTAGACAAAGGCGTCATTGCGCCCGATGCTAAAGTGAGCATCTCGCCATATGCCCAATCTCAAGAAGGTTCACGCATGTTTGCAGAAGCTGGCACACAGATCACCGTGCATGATTTAGTGCTTGGCCTTGTGATTCAATCAGGCAATGATTCATCGATTGCTTTAGCGGAATATTTACGTGGCAGTGAGCCAAATTTTGCCGTTGAGATGAACAAAAAAGCCAAAGAACTTGGCATGAATGACACCAATTTCATGAATGCTTCAGGTTTACCGCATCCGAATCATTACAGCAGCGCCTATGATCTTGCCGTTTTGTCGCGCCATTTGATTCAAGATTTCCCAGAACATTATGAAATCTACTCACACAAATCCTTCACATGGAATGGCATCACGCAAAAGAACCGCAACACTTTATTGTGGACAGACCCAAGTGTGGATGGCATCAAAACAGGTCACACCCGTTCAGCGGGCTATAACTTAGCCTCAAGCGCCATTCGTAATGGCTTTCGCGTGATTGTTGTGGTGCTTGGCACAAACAGCGAAAAAGAGCGCGCTCAGTTATCGACAGAGCTTTTGAACTATGCGTTTATGAACTTTGAGCACAAAAAATTATACGATGCTGACCAGGTCATTTTACAATCCCCCATTCATGAAGGGGAAAGCAACAGCGTGAATTTAGTGTCGGATAAAAACATCTACATCACTTATCCGCGTGGTCAATATGACAATTTACGTGCAAGCGTTGAGGTGAAAAAACCCCTCATTGCGCCTGTCGAAAAAGGTCAAAAAATTGGCGAATTCATCGTTAAAAATGGCACACAAACCATTTTAAACACCCCACTTTATGCACAAGAAACCGTCGAACAAGCAAGCTTTATGAAGCGTTATTGGGATCAGTTTAAATACAAATTCCAAAACAAATTCCAAAAGCTAAAAGCACAAATCATGTGATCGAAATAACTCGAACTATTTGTAGTAAACTTGTAGCATTCTTGTATAATATTCAACTTTATTATTTAACTTTATTACACTGACACTCATCCTGGAGATTGAAATGATCGATAAGATTAAGGCCTTTTTGCAATCACACAATATTGTAGCATCGGAGATTATTTATAATCCGAGTTATGATGTGCTGTTTGAGGCAGAAATGGATCCATCATTAACTGGCTATGAAAAAGCAACCTTAACCAATCTAGGTGCGCTGGCAGTGGATACAGGTATTTTCACTGGTCGTTCCCCAAAAGATAAATTCATCGTCAAAGATGCAACCACTGAAAACACTTTATGGTGGAATGGTACCGGTGGCGTTAAAAATGATAATGATCCCATTACGCAAGAAGTGTGGACAGAGTTAAAAGATGTGGTCACGCATCAATTGACAGGCAAAAAACTCTACATCATCGATGCATTTTGTGGTGCAAACAAAGACACACGTTTAAGCGTACGCTTCATCACAGAAGTGGCATGGCAAGCACATTTTGTGAAAAACATGTTCATTCGTCCAACGGAAGAAGAGCTCAAAACATTTGAACCTAACTTCACCGTGATGAATGGCGCAAAATGTACTGATGAAAACTGGAAAGAACACGGTTTACACTCAGAAAACTTCGTGGCATTTAACTTAACTGAAAATGTTCAATTGATCGGTGGTACATGGTATGGCGGCGAGATGAAAAAAGGTCTCTTCTCTGTCATGAACTACTTATTGCCATTAAAAGGCATTGCCTCCATGCACTGCTCTGCAAACGTGGGTAAAGATGGCGATGTGGCGATTTTCTTTGGTTTATCTGGCACAGGTAAAACCACATTGTCGACAGATCCAAACCGCGAATTGATCGGTGATGATGAACACGGCTGGGATGATGATGGTGTGTTTAACTTTGAAGGTGGCTGCTATGCAAAAACCATCAATTTATCTAAAGATCACGAACCTGAAATTTATGGCGCGATCCGCCGTGATGCATTGTTAGAAAACGTTGTGGTGTTAGAAGATGGCACAGTAGATTTCAACGATGGTTCTAAAACAGAAAATACGCGTGTGTCTTACCCGATTAACCACATTGAAAACATTGTGGAGCCGATCTCTAAAGCAGGTCCTGCACAAAAAGTGATCTTCTTAACGGCGGATGCATTTGGCGTGTTCCCACCGGTGTCTAAATTAACCCCAGAGCAAACGCAATACTACTTCTTATCAGGCTTTACTTCTAAAGTTGCCGGTACAGAACGCGGCATTACTGAGCCAACACCCACATTCTCAGCATGTTTTGGCGCGGCATTCTTATTGCTTCACCCAACACAATACTCAGATGTATTGGTGAAGAAAATGCAAGAATCAGGCGCAGAAGCTTACTTAGTGAACACAGGTTGGAACGGTACAGGCAAACGCATCTCATTGAAAGATACGCGCACCATCATCAATTCCATCATCAGTGGTGAAATTGATCAGTTGCCTTCTAAACATATTCCTATCTTCAATTTAGAAGTGCCAACTGAATTGCCAAATGTTGACCCTAAATTGTTAGATCCACGTGATACGTATGCCAATGCCGCTGAATGGGAAGCAAAAGCAGATGATTTAGCGAGCCGCTTCATCAAAAACTTTGCCCAATACACAGACACAGATTTAGGCAAATCTTTAGTGGCTGCAGGTCCACAAAAAGATTAATGCATCTCTAATCTAATAAAAAACCCTCAATGTTGAGGGTTTTTTTATGCTCATCGATTGAGCTTTAAGATTTTAAATTGATGATCCTCATCAATCTTCGTCAATTGTAGCCCTGTGCCTTTAATGAGGTGCTCGACTTTTAAAAATCGATTCATCACAAGCCACGCTTGCCCTTTTCTAGTGAGCAAACGCTCAATGGTGGCTAAGAACTTCAATGTTAAGGCTTCAGAGGTGTCAAAACCTTGATGAAAAGGCGGATTACACACAATCATTTCAAAGCTGCGATCAGCTAAAGTCTGCCCGCAATCAGCCAAAATCACTTCACCTTGTACGCCATTTTCTGCAAAGTTTAAGCGGCACATCTCAACTGCGGTGACGTTATTGTCCGTCGCCACATAATGGGTTGCCGGAAAGTGCTGCGCTAAACGCAGAGCAATCAAACCATTGCCGCAGCCTAAATCTAATACTGTCGTTGGCAAAGTCGAAAGATTCTCTAACATCACATCGCACAGCCATGCACTGCCCGCATCGATCTTCTCTGCCCCATACACACCTGCTTTGCCCACAATCATTAAACCTAAATCATTGGCAACATTGAGGGTGTTTTGATAGCCACGATCTTCAATCGCCGCTGCGTTGGCCGTAGTGACGCTAAACTCTGCAATGCGTAGCCCTTTGCCTAATAACTCTTGCTCAATAAGTTCACCGGTGGCTTTTTCAATCTTTTTAAAGGTGTTTTTAATTCCTTCATCGTTAAAGCCCACGCAAATTAAGCGCCCATTTCGCTTTAAGACACGCAATGATTCACGCACCATATGATTGAGCAATGCTTTGGATTTAGGCACGCGCAAATACACTGCATCAATGCTATGATCGGCGTACGATGCGCAATCATAATCCGATAAATTCACCGTGCAATGCTCAGCTAAGTAATCTGCAATGTCAATGCGGTTGGTGATGGCATCTGTCACATTGATCATCAATGGGCGATTTGCCACATCATAATTTTCATCCACAAACCAAAGACTTTGATCAAAGGTTTGATGGGCAGCGCGCTGATAAAGGGCGCTAAATGCATCTTGCATCATGCAAACTCCTCAATCTCTGCTTCTGTTAATACTCGGTAATCCCCTTCAGCGAGATCGCCAAGGGTGATGGCACCAATTTGTAAACGGTGCAAATCAATCACTTCATTGTCCACAGCTTTGAGCATGCGTTTGACTTGATGGAATTTGCCTTCACAAATGGACAGCTCAATTTCATTGTCTGCTAAACGCACCACTGTCGCGGGCAATGTGGTTTCACCATTGCCAAGGGTGACGCCTTTTTCTAAGGCAGCAATGGCCTCATCTGACAATGGCATTTGTGTCATCACGCGATAACGCTTAAAGCAGGCTTGGCTTGGGTGCGCGACTCTGTGCGACCATTGACCATTATTCGTGATGAGCACTAAGCCCGTGGTGTCCACATCTAAGCGCCCTGCGCAATGCATCTCCACATGGCTAAAATCTTCTAACAATTGATAAATGGGAATGCCGCCATCATGAATGTGGCTAGACACATAACCCTTCGGTTTATTGAGCATCCAATAGTAGAATTCTTGGTAAACAAGTGGCTCTTGGCCATAAAAAACTCGATCCACAGCAAGATCGAGTTGATGTTTTGCTTGTTTGACCATTTCCCCATTGACGCTCACTTGTTTGCTTTTAAGAATGCTTCTGGCCGTTTGACGAGAAACCCCTAAAGTCTTTTGTAGGAATTGATCTAAACGCATAAATTATGGGACATACGCAATCAGTTCAACTTCGCACAATACATCTTTTGGCAAACGCGCCACTTCGAAGCATGAACGTGCAGGCAAGCTTTCACCTAAATAATGAGCATAGATTTCGTTAAATGCTGCGAAATCTTCCATATTGTCTAAATAGCAGGTGGCTTTGATCACTGTATCAAAGCTTGCGCCAGCTTCTTCAAGCACGGCACGTAAATTTTCAAATACGCGCTGGGCTTGAGTTTTCACATCATTGCCCACAACAGCGCCGCTGTCTGGATCTAATGGGATTTGACCCGATGTGAACAATAAATCTTTAAACACTTGTGCTTGTGAATAAGGGCCAACGGCTTTTGGCGCTTTTGGTGAATCAATCACTTTTTTCATCATAGTCTCCATATCATTAACTTAAACAAGACCGCATCATTAATCCGTGGTGACACGCAATAACTCATCGATGCTGGTCACCCCTTCTACTACTTTTTTGATGGCAGATTGACGAATGCTATCCACCCCTTCTAAACGAGCCTGTTCTGCAATATCAACGGCACTCGCTTTGTCTAAAATCATGCGCTCCATGGTATCAGAAATGGGCATCACTTCATAAATACCGACGCGACCTTTATAGCCTTTGTTACACATCTCACAGCCCACAGGACCATAAATTTGTCCCGCAGCTTGCATCGCAGAAAAGCCTAAGCTTTCCAACACTTTTGACTCAATGCGCACCGGCTCCTTACAGTAAGAACATAAACGGCGGGCTAAGCGCTGCGCGATGATCAAATGCACAGTTGAGGCAATATTGAAAGTTTCCACGCCCATGTTGATCAAACGGGTGAGGGTTTCAGGCGCTGAGTTCGTATGCAAGGTTGATAACACCAAGTGACCCGTTTGCGCCGCTTTAATGGCAATGTCCGCCGTTTCTAAGTCACGAATCTCACCCACCATGATGATGTCCGGATCTTGACGCAGGAAGGATTTCAATGCCGCCGCAAAGTTCAGCCCCACTTTTGGATTCACTGGCACCTGATTGATGCCCTCTAAGTTGATCTCAACAGGATCTTCTGCAGTGGAAATATTGGTGGTCGGCTGATTGAGAATGCCTAAACAGGTGTAAAGCGTCACCGTTTTACCAGAACCTGTGGGCCCTGTGACCAAAATCATCCCTTGTGGCTTTTGAATGGCTTCTAGAATGTTTTTCTTTTGAATGTCACTGAAACCCAAAATCTCAATGTTAAGGTTCGCAGCCGAGCTGTCTAAAATACGCATAACAATCTTCTCGCCCCAAAGGGTCGGACAGATGCTCACACGAAAGTCAATGATGCGGCCTTTCAAATCCACTTTAATGCGACCATCTTGTGGCACGCGTTTTTCAGTGATGTCTAATTGGGACATGACTTTAATACGCGCCGCAATTTGATCTCTAAAGCTATCTGGCGGTGTATACACCTCTTGCAAGACGCCATCAATGCGAAAGCGCACGCGATAACTGTGTTCATACGGTTCAAAGTGCAAATCCGATACGCCGCGCGTAATGGCATCGGCCAATACGCCGTTAATGAAGCGCACGATCGGCGAATTGTCTTTATCACTCATTAAGTTATAAGTGACCGATGCATCCGGATCTGTGGTTTCTTCTTTCTTTTGCGTCTCCATTTGGGTGAAGATGCTTTGCAACTTCTCACGGTTCACGCCGCCATACGATTCAAAGTGTGCCACCAATTGCATGGGCGCCACTAAAATGGGCTCAATGATGGCGCGTGACTTAAAGCGCAATGTTTCAAGCATGCGGCTATCCGTCGGATCCGCCACCGCCACATAAAGCGTGCCATTTTTCATACGAAGTGGAAACACAAGGTTTTTTTCCATCTCTTCTGTGGACAACAGCTCAGGCGGTTTTGTGCGTAGATCAAACGCTCTAAAGTCAAAACGCGGCAAGTTTGACAAACTTTGCGTCACTTCAAACAGCGCTTGCGGCGCAATGTTCAAGGTGATCAATGCTCGCATTAAGGAGCATTTATCGGCCTGCATGATGGTATCGGCTCGGTCTAAGTGCGCTTCGGTCACCAATCCTTTTTCCATCAATGCCTTCACAAGGCCATTGTGCATCAATCGCATCAATGAAGGACTCTTCGGTTGCGCTGCATCATTCGTATTATTTTGCGTTGGATTTATAGCCACACCAGATTCTCACTTTTAAAGGTCAATCGATTCATGGGTTTGATTATAGCGAATTATTGCCACCTTAGAAATAGAGATGCACTCTTTCTTCTAGGGGCGTTGGGTGTATAATGGTTTCCTTTTGGATATGGTAGATGAATGATTGAGCTGACTTTTCCAGACAACAATGAACGCCTCGCAAATCTCTGTGGCAATTTAAATGCCCATTTACATTTAGTGGAGAGACATTTTGCTGTGGAGATTGCCAATCGTGGCACTCAATTTAAAATCATTGGGGAAGAAAAAGCCGAAGCTGCGGCAAAATTGGTTTTAGAACACCTTTATGATGCCACAGCGGAAGAAATTTTAGATGAAGACGTGGTGCGTTTAACCCTTCATGGCGCGAACTTTGATGTTGCCTCTGCCATCAATACGGCACACACTCAGCGCAAAGAGGTGGTCTTAAAAAATAAGCGTGGCATGATCCGCGGGCGCAGCCTCAATCAACAACAATATCTCAATGAAATTTCAGAAAATGCCATCAACTTTGGCATTGGCCCTGCCGGTACCGGTAAAACATTTTTAGCGGTGGCCTCGGCCGTGGATGCCTTAGAGCGCCAAACCATTCGCCGCATCATTTTAGTGCGCCCTGCGGTTGAAGCCGGCGAGCGTTTAGGCTTTTTACCGGGTGATTTGACACAAAAAGTCGATCCATATTTGCGCCCTTTATATGATGCATTGTATGAAATGCTTGGTTTTGAAACGGTGCTCAAACTCATCGAGCGCAACGTGATCGAGATTGCCCCCCTTGCTTTTATGCGTGGTCGCACTTTAAACGATGCCTTCATTATTTTAGATGAAGCGCAAAACACAACCGTTGAACAGATGAAAATGTTCCTCACCCGTTTAGGGTTTAACTCAACAGCGGTGATCACAGGCGACATTTCCCAAATTGACTTACCTAAACATGTCAAATCAGGGCTTAAAAATGCCATGCATGTGCTTGAGGGCGTCGAAGGCATCTCCATGACGTTCTTTGATTCAAAAGACGTAGTGCGCCATCCGCTTGTGGCCAAAATCATCAATGCCTATCAAAAGGCTGAGGACAACAGTCATGAGTGATTTAGTGTTAGATGTACAAAATGCATCCACCCATCCAAGCATCCCAACGGATGATCAATTGGCTGTTTGGGTCAATAATGCCCTGTCCTTCATCGCCATTGATGAGCCAACTGTAGAGCTCACCATTCGTTTTGCAGATGATGAGGAGATTCAAGCCCTCAACCACACCTATCGCGCCAAAGATAAGCCCACCAATGTACTCTCTTTTCCTTCAACATGTAATCTGCCAGAGAGTGATGTCTATTTTCTTGGGGATTTAATCATCTGTTTGAGCGTGGTGGAAGCGGAAGCCATTGAGCAAGAAAAAACCTTCGACCATCACTTAGCCCACATGGTGACACATGGTGTCTTGCACCTTTTAGGCTATGATCACATCATCGATGAAGAGGCCGAAGAGATGGAAAGTTTGGAAATTGAGATTTTAGAGGCGTTATCCATCAAAAATCCTTACGAAATTTGAGTATAATGTCACCTCCTAGGAGGTAGACATGTCATTTAACCCATTAACCATTACATTTTTCTTATACATATTTGCGATGATCGCCATTGGCTTCATCGCTTATCGCGCCACGCAAAATTTATCCGATTATATTTTAGGGGGTCGCAGCCTCGGCAGTGTGGTCACGGCATTATCTGCCGGCGCCTCTGACATGAGCGGCTGGCTCTTAATGGGCTTACCCGGTGCGATTTATTTAGCAGGCTTATCAGAATCATGGATCGCCATCGGCTTAACCCTCGGTGCGTATTTAAACTGGCTATTTGTGGCAGGACGCCTTCGCGTCTTTACTGAATTCAATAACAATGCCTTAACATTGCCAGACTATTTTCATAGCCGTTTTGAAGATGACAAGCGCTTATTGAAAATTTTTGCTGCCCTCATCATTCTATTCTTCTTTTTGATCTACTGTGCTTCTGGCATTGTGGCGGGTGCGCGCTTATTCCAAAGCACCTTTAACATGAATTATGATACGGCTCTTTGGGTGGGCGCTTTGGCAACCATTTTATATGTATTCATTGGGGGCTTTTTAGCCGTCAGTTGGACAGACACCATTCAAGCGACTTTGATGATCTTTGCCTTGCTTTTATTGCCCACCATGGTGATCCTCTCCTTGTCTGACCTTCCGCAAACGATGGAGATCGTATTAAAAGAAAATCCTAACTTCATGAACATCTTCCACAACATGACCACCATCGGCATCATCTCCCTTTTAGCATGGGGATTGGGTTATTTTGGTCAGCCACACATTTTGGTGCGCTTTATGGCGGCTGAATCTGTGAACACCATTCCAAAAGCCCGCCGCATCTCCATCACCTGGATGGCCTTGTGTCTATTTGGCGCCATCTGCATTGGCTTTTTTGGCCGCGCATACTTCACGCAAAATGCAGCCATTGCTGGCATCGTCAATGGTGATTCTGAAAAAGTCTTTATGGAATTGGCCAAATACCTACTCAATCCTTGGGTGGCAGGCATTGTGTTATCCGGTGTATTGGCAGCAGTGATGAGTACGTTGAGCTGTCAGCTCCTTGTATCATCAAGCGCCTTAACTGAAGATTTATACAAAGGATTCTTTAGACGCAATGCCTCAGATAGAGAGCTTGTGTGGGTCGGTCGCTTTATGGTGTTCATGATTGCAGCGATCGCCATCTTCATTGCCAAAGATCCAAACAGTAAAGTCTTATCCTTAGTTTCCTACGCTTGGGCAGGCTTTGGGGCAGCATTTGGTCCTGTGGTGATTTTATCCCTCTTATGGAAAGGCATGACGCGTAATGGTGCTTTAGCGGGCATGATCGTGGGTGCATTGTCGGTGATTGTGTATAAAAACATCGTCCCGATTTACATCTCTATCACTTATGGCGGCTTAACAGATGATCAATACCAAAACATCAGCCAAGGCCTATTTGACAGCGTGCCGATTTTATCATTGTATGAAATCATCCCAGGCTTCATTTTAGCCACGATCGCCATTGTGGTGTTCAGCAAAATCGGTCAACCTGCATCAAAGTCTATGCAGCAGCGCTTTGATGATGCCACAAAAGCTTACTTACAATAATCCTTGATTTGCCCCTTCATTGGGGCAATTTTTTAATGGAGATTTTTTATGAAAAGTGTTGGCATCATTGTTGTATTTTACAATCTCTCTGATTATGTCACATCTTGCTTAACGGCAATCGCTGAGCAAAGTCATGCAGATTTTACCTGCTACTGCATTGATGATTGTTCCACCGATGACACATTTGTAAAGCTCACGGCCTTTAGCGAAAAAGATCCACGCTTTGTGGCCATACAAAATGAGCGCAATTATGGCTCACCGTGCCATTCGCGCAATGTGGGTCTAGAAAAAATACAACAGTGCGATTACTTCATGATTCTCGATGGCGATGATTTGCTGCATCCTGAGGCTTTACAAGTGAGCTTATCCGTCATTGAATCCTCTGACACCCTCGATTGCGTGGCGTTTGATAAGGTTTTATTCAGTGATGAGGATCACATTCAGCCCGTTGCGATTCCTTCGCCTTTGCCTGTGACGGTTTATTCCGATGGCTTTGTGCGCTTTTTAGATAAAGATGCCCATTCGCCGCAAGCAAATGTTTGGAATAAACTCTACCGAACCGAGCGCTATCGTCATGAGCGCTTTTGTGAAGAGATCTTCTATGAAGATGATGTGCTCTACACACTGCAAATCCTCGCAAACACGCGCGATTATGCCTTCATTGATTTGCCGCTCTATTTTTATCGCAGACACCCAAGCAGTGTGACGTCAAGTTTAAAACACCAACGTTATCTCAATGATGCCACGCGCCGCCTGCAATATACGTATGATTACTTTTTTAAAGCGCCGCGCATTTCTCAAGCAATGGCTGCACGCCTTAAACAACAGATGGCAGAGGATGCGTATCGTATGCTTGTGAGCAAGATCATCCGTAAAACTAAAGAACCTGAACTCAAAGCCGTGCTTTTCCCGATTGCTCAAGCAAACTTTACCCACTTAATCACAGAACAAATGATCGATTTACAGGATTTATCCTTCATCAAACGCATCATTGCCAAGCGCTTTTTAAACAACCACATCAAATCCGCTTGGCTGCTTGCAAAAATTTTTGGCTGATGCATAAAAAAACCGTTGAATCATCAACGGTTTTTTATTCAATTCACTTCATTAACGCTGCTGTAAACGCAAAGCGTCAATGCGCTCTTCTAATGGTGGATGCGTACTGAATAAGTTCGCAACTTTACCAGAGATGCCAAATGCAGCCATATTGCCCGGCAAATCTTCGTTCGCATGACCGCGCTGTAAGGCTTGCAATGCACCAATCATTTTATCGCGCCCTGCTAAACGTGCGCCGCCTTCATCGGCTTTAAACTCACGCTTACGGCTGAACCACGCCACAATGATGCTCGCTAAGAAGCCAAAAATGATCTGCAATACAAAAGAGACAATGAAGAATGTGCCGCTGTTTTCAACTGGTGCTTCATCATCATTATTCCCTTGTAAGGCTGATGTGATGATGTTCGCCACAATGCGTGATAAGAAGATCACAAAGGTATTCACCACGCCTTGGATTAAAGTCAATGTCACCATGTCACCATTGGCAACGTGGGCAACTTCATGACCGAGCACCGCTTCGATTTCATCTCGATTCATTGTGTGCAATAAACCTGTGCTGACAGCAACAAGGGCTGCATTTTTATTCGCACCCGTTGCAAAGGCATTCGGATCAGCTGATTCAAAAATACCCACATCCGGCAAACCAATGCCCGCTGCTTTTGCTTGGCGATGCACTGTGTCCACAAGCCATGCTTCCATTTGGTTAGAAGGTTCCGTAATAATGTGCACACCCATGCCATGGATGGCCATTTTTTTTGACATCAACAAAGAGATGATGGAACCTGTAAAACCCACCACCGCTGCGGCAAGCAACATTGGCAATAAACCTTGACCACCGTTTAACGCACCGCTCAAACCCGTAACAGATAAAATCACTGTGATGACTGCAATCACCGCAACGTTCGTCACTGTCCATAATAAAATACGTTTAAACATACAATTCCCTCTTAAAAACTCAATCGATTCATTAATGCCATCAGTTTAGTCTATTTTCAAGTGCCTCGTCAGCCTTACGGCGTAAAAATCTTTCGCGTAAGCCCAAGATCAAAGGCACCCAAATCAATACTGCCCAAAAGCTGCCATAAAATGCCACATGGGTATTGATCGGCATCATGGCGATGAACGCCACCGCCAACCATACTGAAAAATAGGGGGCAGACAACAACAGCCACAATACACTCAGCACCACAACGAGGTAACAGATAAAGCCCAAAGTACCCGTTTCTGACAATACTTCTAAACCATGAAAATGCGGGAAAAACGCCTCATCATGCGCGCCTTTTAGCTCTTGGGGCTGCTCTGTAAAGGTTTGATGAAAGCTGCCTGTGCCTGCGCCAATCACAGGATATTCTTGATAATGTTTCCAAGCAAATTCCCACAACACTAAGCGTGCCGAAGATAGTTTATCAAACCATTCATAACTGCCAAATTCCACAGTGGCTGCACCATTTGGATTCACCAAGCGATTTTTCACCATCGGAATTTGTGTGATGCCCCCTGCAACAACGACACACAATCCCAATGCCACAATGACACGCTTCCAAGAGATCTTTTGATGAATCAACAACCACAACAGCAATAATCCACCGCTGACCAATAAAGAGACCCAACCTGCGCGCGCACCGGCCACAAAAATGGCGATCAAAGCACAGGCTGTAATGACTAACCATGCAAAGCGTCCGCGCTCTTTAGCCACAAAGCTCTGATAAGTTTGATAGAAGATGATGGGCGTTAATGTGCCGAGCACATAGCCTAAATGGTAAAACTGAAAGAGCCCCATAATGCGTTCGCGATCACGACTCGCGCCCGTTAAATGATAACCGGTGAGCCATTCAATCACAGCATCCACAGAGATCAAGGCAATGAAGCCCAACACGGCCCAGCGAATTTTCTCCACAGAACTTTGTGTTAAGACAATCGCCAACCCGCCAATGAAGAAAAAGCGGCTGATATTGAGCACAGTGCGCCAACTATCTTTCGGGGTTAAACTACCAATGGCAGAAATCACCACCGGCACAAACAGCAGTAAAAACAGCCATAAAAATTGGGATGATTTTAAGTAATTGATCACTTCACAGCGATGGCGAATCAATACATAAATGCCCCATAAGGCCGTGGCGATCACAACGCCATTAAAAATCCCCATCTTGGCAATGTATAGCCAAAACATGGCGGAGAAGAAAAAAATGGCCACCTTTTGTGGTAAGCCGCACGATTTCTCTAATGTCATTCAAAAAGCCCCATTGCTAATAATTGTTGTGCCACGCGCCCCGATTCGTTTAAGCGCGTGCTCATTAAATGTGGTAATTGCTGTAAATTTTCCGCCATTTTACCGGTTAAGCCCGCCACTGCAATCACTTTTGTATCACAGCCTGCACTTAAAGCCTCAAACACCATGGAGACAGAATCTGCCGTTACCCATGCATGTTGACTCTCTAGTAACGTTTTAGGCAGCCAATCACTTGGTAAATTTGCCACATCATGGCACTCAATCGCGGCTTTTAATGCCTCTGGCATCTTGTTTAAAAAGTCAGCAGGTGTGCGCCTTGACGTGGATAAAATCATCCGGCCATCAGCCGTTTTCACCCAATCGATGAGCTGCTGATAAATGTCTTCATTACGCCAAGCGCAATGTTCACTCGGACCACCAATTAGAATCACCGTTTGTGGGATTTTATCGACTGCTTGAAGGGAAAGCACATTCATCGCGCCTTCTGTCACCAATACATTTTGACCGGTCACATGATCATGACGCGGCACAATGCAATGATCAAACCATGATTTTGGCAATGAGGGTTTCATGATGACAATGCTTTTAGCCTGATAACGCAAGCGATAATAGAGTAAGGCAAAATGTGTGCGATGCCCTGCCCCAATGACGATGGCATTTTTCTCAATGGATGATGCGCATTTTCCACCGCTCAATAGACATTGCCATAAGGAAAATACTGGCAACCATGTAATGTTGGCAGGCACGAGCATTTGCAATGCTCTGGCTAAACCTTCCGTTTGGCGCTGATGCCCCATTTTGCCATCTGTGATGCAATAAATTTGTTTGACCATGTTTTTTCGCCCCATAAACAAAAACCCTAGAACAAGCTAGGGTTTTTGCTGAGATGATTCGAAAATTATTTCGCTTTGATTGTAAGTTTCTCTTTAATACGAGCTGCCTTACCTTCAAGATTACGAAGATAGTAAATCTTCGCTTTACGAACATCACCGCGACGTTTAACGCTTAATGATGCGATCAATGGGCTGTATGTTTGGAACGTACGTTCTACACCAACACCATGAGAAATTTTACGAACTGTGAAAGCAGAACCCATACCGCGATTACGCTTAGCGATCACTACGCCTTCGAATGCTTGAACACGTTCACGGTTTCCTTCTTTAACTTTTACATTAACGATAACCGTATCCCCTGTTGAAAACTCAGGAAGTTCACGGTTCATCATCTCTTGCTCTAATTGCTGTACGATATTCATAATTGATAAACCTATTACTCAAAACCAACTATTTGGTAACCATAAAAAGGAAAGCATTGTATACCATTTAAAATTAAATTGCATATTTTTTACATCATACGCAATAAAATTTAAACAAATAGATCAATCGCTCCCTCACCTTCGCGGATAATTTCTGGCACACCAGATGTTAAATCAATCACTGTCGTGGGCAAGTGACTACAGTCACCGGCATCAATGATTGCATCGACGCGTTTTTCTAACAAATCCTCGATCTGATAAATTTCCCGTAAATCTTCCGCCGAATAGTTAGGCAAGGTCACTGTTGTGCTCAACAAAGGCTCGCCTAACGCTTCTAACAAATCCTGAGTGATCTTATGCTTTGGCACGCGTAAACCAATGGTTTTACGTTTGGGCGTCAATAGTTTTTTCGGAATGTCTTTCGACCCCTTTAAAATGAATGTATACGCCCCCGGTAACACCGCGCGCAACAAACGATATTGACTGTTATCCACCATGGCATACGTGGCCAATTCTGATAAATCACGACACACCAAAGAGAAAAAATGGTCATCATCCACCTCACGAATTTGGCGAATGCGTTCCATACCACTTTGATTTCCAAGCATACAACAAAAGCTGTAACTAGAATCGGTCGGATAAATCACAATTCCACCCGCACGCAAAATCTCCACCGCTTGATTGATCAAACGCGCTTGGGGATTGTCAGGATGAATGTGCAAAATCATAATAACCTCAAAATTATTGTGTCTATTTTTGATACGACTGATAATTCAGCGCCAACCATTGTAACGCAATAATGGTGGAAGCGGTTTGAATTTCTCCATTATTGAGACGATTCATGGCTTCGGTGCGGCTGATGACAAAGGCTTCAATGTCCTCTTTCTC
Organism: Wohlfahrtiimonas chitiniclastica DSM 18708; assembly: GCF_000375345.1. Classification (GTDB taxonomy): domain Bacteria; phylum Pseudomonadota; class Gammaproteobacteria; order Cardiobacteriales; family Wohlfahrtiimonadaceae; genus Wohlfahrtiimonas; species Wohlfahrtiimonas chitiniclastica. The sequence continues at coordinate 57,637 of NZ_AQXD01000003.1, forward strand.
CTCACAAAGCCCATAATAACCGCCTGCTGCGGATAAATCACACACCGCTGCAAAAAGATACATGTATTCATTGCTGCCGCCCACAGATGGAAAAAATTCACCAATGTGACGCAAATGTGTCAGCGATAAACCGGCTTCTTCATACGCTTCACGCACTGCAACATCTTTCACATCTTCCCCAGCTTTATCAATGAGCCCTGCGATCAATTCAACCACCCACGGATGCTCAGTGTGCCCGATCGCTGCGATGCGAAGCTGACGAATCAATAACACTTGATCCGTCACAGGATCATACGGCAACACCGCAACGGCATCTTTGCGCACAAAGATCTCGCGGCGCACATCCTCAATCATCTCGCCTTCAAAGGTTGGATGATCAAAAATGAGCTCATCCACTTTATAAAAGCCATCAAACAAGCGTTTATAGGATTTAACGTGAATCTTAGCTTGATCTGGCGCTGACATTTTATACTCCGTATTGTGCGCGGTATGCTTTCATATTTGCCAATGTTTCGGCATGCTCACCGCTTTGTTCTAAATATTGGATCAAATCGCTCATGGTGATCAATGCGCTCACATGTAAGCCGAACGTTTCGCGAATCTCTTGGACGGCAGACAATTCTGTTTTGCCGCGCTCTTCACGATCAAGCATCAACACAACCGCTGTTGGCTTTGCGCCTGCTTTTTCGATCAATTCAATCGATTCACGGATGGCTGTGCCTGCCGTCATCACATCATCGATCAATAACACATTGCCCGTTAATGCAGAACCCACAATCATGCCGCCTTCGCCATGATCTTTCGCCTCTTTGCGGTTAAAGCTCCAAGGATAGTTTTGACCAAATTTGTTATACAATGCAGAAACCGCAGATGAGACCAATGGAATGCCTTTGTACGCAGGGCCAAACATCATGTCAAATGACAAACCTGCCTCGTTGATCATCGTGGCATAGAATTCACCAAGCTTTGCCAATGCTTCACCTGTATTGAATGCGCCTGCATTGAAAAAATACGGGCTGACGCGGCCTGATTTTAAAGTGAACTCGCCGAACTTTAACGCATTGTATTGAATCGCTAATTCGATGAATGCTTTTTGATGATCCTTCATAATAAATCCTAACTCAACTGATACACGAAAAAAAAGCCATGAACCCATGGCTTACAAATTTTTTAACGGATTAGCGACCCCAAGTTCTCACTTGTCCGCTGTCAATGTGGACAAAGTTAGAGCGGCTATAGTAACCGACGCCGCCTGCTTTCAATGAAAGCGCTGCACGTCTGATGTTTGAAGTTGCTGTGCCTGGCATTCTGATGTCAATGGCACGACCACGCATGTGGAAGCTGTTTTTCGCCACACCACCTTGCTGACGGCTAAGCATCGCATTTGTTTGTGGTGAACGATAACCGCTGAGTGCATGTGTCGGCTTGTGATAACCTAATTGCAAGCGAAGGGCATACAATTGATCTAACACGTGTGGGTCATAGAGTTTTGCGCTCTTTGTGCGGCGATCACGCAATGCCCAAGAAATTTCATCTAAGGATTCACGGATGTAACCTTCACCAGGGATCCAGTAGATCACACGGGTGGTTTCCCCTAAAGCAGGCGTATAAATTCTCAACTCGCGTTCTTTTGTCACTGCTTCTTTCGCAAGCGAAGGTTGCATCGCAAACACGCCCATAAGAGATGTTGCGGCCAATGCGCCTGTGGTGAGTTTTAATAAATTACGGCGATTTTCACACACTAATTCATTATGTGCAGTAATGTATTGCTCATAGAACAAGGTGTCATCAACCGTTTCAATGATCGATGGCTGGTTGTCGTTGAGAGTATTCATGCTACCTCTTTTCTAATTTTGAATGTGTCACACGTGTTGAATGATGTCAAAAATGACAAGATGACTTCGCTATAAATTCAACAAATTACGAAGATTCTAACGAGAACGATTCATAGTTGCAAGTAAAAATTCGCAATCGATGCCTGCATAATTAAAATTTCATGATCTATGTTAGAATTATCGCCCTTTATTCAGTCCATCATTAGGAAACCTGTCAGCACCATGGATGATCAACAAATTCAGCAACTTAAAATCCCACCGCACTCCATAGAAGCAGAGCAAGCCTTGCTTGGCGCCCTGCTTTATGATGCAGAAGGTTGGCAACGCATTGATGGACGCATCAGTGCCATTGACTTCTATCGTGGGGATCATCGTTTAATTTTCACCACCATTCAAGCATTGGCTGAAGATGGCAAACCGATTGACATTTTGACGGTGGCCGATCACTTAGCGCAGCAAAATAAATTAGAAGATGCAGGCGGCCGTACTTATTTAGCAATGCTCGCCGCTGAAACAACCGGCGCGACAAACATCACGGCCTACGCTGACATCATTCGTGATCGCTCCATTGTTCGTCAGCTCATAGGTGCTGGTTCAAAAATTGTGGACACAGGTTTTAATCCAGATGGTAAAACCACCGCAGAGATGCTTGAAGATGCCGAAAAAAGCGTATTTTCCATCGCAGAGCAAGGCTCAAAAGCTGGCGAAGGTTTAGTCGGCATCAATACTGTTTTGCAAGCCTCCCTTCAGCGATTAGATGAACTCGGTAAAATTGAAGATGGCATCACCGGTGCACCCACGGGCTGGACTGAGTTTGACAACATGACGTCAGGCTTACAAAACGGCGATATGATTGTGGTTGCAGGTCGTCCTTCGATGGGTAAAACCACGTTTGCCATGAACATTGTTGAGGCGGTTGCCTTATCCACTAAAAAACCCATTGCCGTTTTCAGTATGGAGATGCCCGCAGAGCAACTCGTGATGCGGATGTTCTCATCCCTTGGGCGCATTGAACAAACCAATTTACGTTCCGGCCGTTTAGATGCCCATGAAATGCAGCGCTTGGTTTCTGCCACAAAGCAGCTCAATCAAACCCGCATTTTTATTGATGATCAGGGCGGCTTAAGCCCCTCTGAAATGCGCGCCCGTGCCCGTCGTCTTAAACGTGAAGAGAAAGATTTAGGGCTCATCATGGTGGATTACCTGCAATTGATGAAAGTCCCCGGTTTAGGCGAGCAACGTGTTGCGGAGGTGTCTGAAATTTCCCGTTCACTTAAACTGATGGCGCGTGAATTAGAAGTGCCCGTGATTGTGCTCTCGCAGCTCAACCGAAGCCTTGAGCAACGTCCTAATAAACGTCCAATTATGAGTGACTTACGTGAATCCGGAGCGATCGAGCAGGATGCCGACTTAATTTGCTTTATTTATCGCGATGAAGTATACAATCCTGAGAGTCCCGACAAAGGCGTCGCGGAAGTGATCATTGGTAAACAACGTAACGGCCCAATTGGCACCGTTAAATTAGCATTCCAAGGCAAATACTCTCGCTTTGCAAATTTGACCACCATCGACTATAACAATATGGCGGGTACAGACGAATAACAATGTCAATAACTTAACTTTATGGAGCACTTTTTATGTCAGATAATCAAGAATTAAAACAAACATCTACACAGCGTTCTTCGGCAGTTTATGCATGGTCCCTCGTGGTGTTATTGCTTGCAGGGGCAGGCGTGGCATGGAAAATGGGCGCCATAGAGTTTCGTTCAGCCAATGCTCTAGAAGCAGAATCCACGGTGACAGGCATTGAGACTGATGACATCAACATCATTGAAGAATGCACCGATGACAGCAGCACCGCCCTACTTGAAAAAATTTTAGCCCAAGGCATTCCTGAACTTGTGAAAAGCTCATCACCAAATGCCACCTTAACCATTCAAAATTATGCGTATAATCAAGAGCTTTACTTTGATCCTAATCGCAACAAACGCTTGTGTGGCGTGCTTGCGCAATATAAAGTGGAAGGGCCAAATGTCCCCACAGACGTTGAGAATCCCTCCATCGTCTATGAGGTGATTTATGAGCTTCAAAAAGAGCCGGATCAATCCATCAAACTCAGTACCTTCAGACAGCGCATTACATCCTCGAATTTACAGGGTGAAAAACCGACAAATATTGAGCAAAATTAATTAATTACTTCGTGCAAATACGGATAATTAAAAAAATATGATAGGATGACCCGACTTAATATATTAACTGCAATTTTAAGGTGTACACATGACACAAAATATTATTGTCCTCAAGGAATGTGCAGCTCAGGAGAAGCGTGTTGCGCTTGATCCTTTAGTTGCCAAACGTTTCAGTGATCTCGGATTCTCTGTAACTGTCACGCCAAATGCTGGCAAGCAAGCTTTCTTCCCCGATGAAAGTTACCAAGATGTTGCGGTCAAAGCCCCAACATTTAGTGAAAATGATATTGTCCTTTGTGTGCAATCCCCAAGCTTAGACACCATCGAAGCCCTTGCGCCAAACTCCATTTTAGTGGGTTTACTCAACCCTTATCAAAATGCAGATGTGGTCAAAGCGCTTCAAGCGAAAAACATCACGTCATTTGCGATGGAATTGATTCCAAGAATCACACGTGCTCAAAGCATGGATGCCCTCTCCTCTCAAGCCACCATTGTGGGCTATGAAGGTGTATTGATGGCCGCTTCCTTGTCACCACGTTTATTCCCAATGTTAACCACAGCGGCAGGCACCATTCGCCCTGCAAAAGTTGTGGTCATTGGCGCAGGTGTTGCAGGCTTACAAGCCATTGGTACCGCACGCCGCTTAGGTGCACAAGTGGAAGCCTATGACATTCGCCCTGATGCGAAAGAACAAGTGGAATCTTTGGGTGCTAAACTCATTGATACAGGTGTCAATGCAGCGGGTGAAGGCGGTTATGCCCGTGAGTTAACAGAAGAAGAAGTGGCCATGCAAGCGGCTGCCCTTAAAAAACATTTGAGTAAAGCCCATGCGGTGATCAGCACAGCTGCCATTCCGGGTCGTAAAGCGCCTGTGATCATCACAGAAGATATGGTCGAAGAGATGCCAGCAGGTTCTGTCATCATCGATTTAGCAGCAGAAACAGGCGGCAACTGCGCATTGACGCAAGTGGGTAAAATTGTGCAATACAACAATGTCACCATCTCTGGCCCTGTGAATGTTGCTTCTCGCGCAGCCCTTCATGCATCAGAAATGTATGCAAAAAACATCTTTAACTTGCTCTCACCTTTTATGGCCGAGGGACAATTGACTTTAGATTATGACGATGAAGTGATCGCGCAATGCCTCTTAACGAAAGATGGCAAAATCGTGCATGAACGCGTTCGTCAAACATTGGAGAAATAATCATGATTACACTTTTCGTCATCGCACTTGCGGCGATTGTGGGGTTTGAAATCATTTCAAGGGTGCCTGCAATCTTACACACGCCGTTAATGTCCGGTTCTAACTTTATTCATGGCGTCGTTTTAATTGGCGCAATGATCGCACTTGGCGAAGCTGAGGGCTTTTGGCAAACAACTTTAGGTTTCATCGCAGTGATTTTTGGTGCAGCAAATGCTGTGGGGGGTTACGTTGTGACCGAACGCATGCTCGAAATGTTTAAGCCAAGCGATAAAAAGGGGAAATAAACAATGAGTGGATTATTACAATTTATCGTTAATCTTGGCTATTTTGCCACGGCGATCACTTTTATTTTTGCGCTCAAACGCATGAGCCATCCTTCAACAGCACGTTCAGGGATTGTTTGGGCAGGTTACGCGATGGCTTTTGCCACCCTCATCACCTTCATTCATCCTGATGTGCATAGTAACTACTTACTCATCATCATCGCCATTTTAATCGGTGGCATCATTGCGAACATTACGGCAAAAAGCGTCAAAATGACGGACATGCCACAAATGATCGCCATTTATAACGGTGTGGGCTCAGCCTCTGCAGCATGTATTGCTGCCATCACATTGCTTCGTACAGGCACATTGGTGGAATTACACAGTGGCGCAGACTTTAGAAGCGTACCGCCTATGCTGTTGTTAGCGGGCATTGGTGGTTTAATCGGTGTGATCTCCTTTACTGGTTCCATCATCGCATGGATGAAATTAGACGGTCGCATGAACAAAACCGTGCGCATCAAAGGTCGTAACCTCATCAATGCAGGTTTATTGATGGCAGCCATTTTATTTGTGATCATGCTGGCTAATGTGGCACCCGATGCCACACACCCAGATTACTTCTATGTGGTTTTATTGTTTGTGGTGGCATCTGCATTAGGCATTTTGATCGCCATTCCAATTGGCGGCGCGGACATGCCTGTGGTCATCTCTTTATTCAATGCGTTAACAGGTTTAGCTGTGGCATTTGAAGGGATCGCAACCCATAACTACGGCTTAGTGGTTTCCGGTATGGTTGTGGGTGCAGCGGGTTCTTTATTGACCATTTTAATGGCCAAAGCGATGAACCGTTCATTGTCTAACGTATTGTTCTCTAACTTTGGTGATGCACAAGCCAGTGCTGAAGAGATCACGGGCAGCTTAAAGCCAGTGGGCGCAGGCGATGCAGCGATGACCATGGCGTATGCGCAAAAAGTCATCATCGTTCCGGGGTATGGTTTAGCAGTGGCGCAAGCGCAGCACAAAGTGGCTGAATTGACAAAATTGCTTGAAGATAAAGGCGTGGATGTGAAATTTGCCATCCATCCTGTGGCCGGTCGTATGCCAGGACACATGAACGTATTGCTTGCAGAAGCTGGCATTCCTTATGACTTGATCTTTGACTTAGATGAAATCAACGATGAGTTTAAAGACACGGATGCGGTTTTAGTGATCGGTGCAAACGACGTTGTGAACCCTGTGGCACGTACAGATAAATCCAGCCCAATTTATGGCATGCCAATCTTAAATGCGGACATGGCAAAACAAGTGTTTGTGATTAAGCGCGGTCAAGGCGCGGGCTTCTCTGGCATTGAAAACCACCTCTTCTACCTCGACAATACCAACATGGTGTATGGCGATGCTCAGAAGATGGTCAATGATATGATTGCTGCAGTTAAATCTGTGTAATCAGTTCTGCATCATTAAAAAAGCCGACAATGTCGGCTTTTTTATTGTCTAAATTTCATCAATCAATTTATGCAATGACCATGGGATTGATTAAATCATAACAAAAACGCACCACACTCATCGCAGCTAATTGCGAGGTTTTCGGGTTATCCTTAAGGGGATCACCTTCAATCACCAATGCTAATTGCCCAAAAGCGCCGCGTGCCTTCACTTGATGTTGATTGCGACCAATATTCGGATCTGCAGTGAGCTCCACTGTTGTTTGATCCATGCCAATGCCTGCCAACGCAAGGGTTGCTGCCACATTGGTATTGGCAGGAAATAGCTGAGCAGCCTCCCGAGCAGTCCCACGATAAAATGTGACCGCGTCTGTCAATTCAGATAAATTCACCAAATGCTCCGCATGGCTCCCTTGCCAACCGGCAGGCGGCTTTCTGCCTTGATAGATCACTTCATCTAAGCCTGCATGCTTCGCAGCACTCAATGCATCAACACCTGCAATCGCCCCAGATAAAATATGCAAACGGCTGCCATATTTTTCCGCGGATGCCACCATCGATTGCTGCCATTGATCATCTGCAAATGCACCGACAGAAATGATGCCAATCGGCACGCCAAAGGCAATGGCTTTCGGTAAATGCATTTGTAGGGCACTTTGCCCTGCCACTTCAATCACCGCATCGGGCGCGCCTTGAATGTCATCAATATTTGACACCACTTGAATGTGGCTACCCACTTCATGCTGCACCGCTTGAACCTTGCCCTCACGCACCACCAACCATCGAATGGCCATCTCTTTAGGCAATGCTTGCATCACCACTTTTGCCATTGCACCATAACCCACCATCAGAATTTGCATTCACTCTCCCGCAATTTAGTCGCTCAATCTTTTATGATCTTTGTTAGAATAGCACTTTTGTAATATCACCTCGATCTTATGACTTTGCCTAAATAATGAAGCTGACCCCCGAGCAAGATGCGATTCTTGCAATTGATGCCAACTTAAAAGTGAATGCGGTTGCTGGCTCTGGCAAGACAACCACCATCGTTGCCTATGCAAAATCCCGTCCGCTTGATGCTCGGATCCTCTATTTAGCCTTTAACCAAACCGTCAAACAAGAAGCGATGATTCGCTTTCGTGACGCACAACTGTACAATGTGACGGTGGAAACAGCCCACTCATTGGCCTATCGTTATATTGTGCGCCGCGGTGGTTATCAGATCAAAAATAATGGTTATAGCCTGCCTGAGATCGTTCAGATTTTAGAGCTTGGGCAATCGATGCCCATGCAGCGCGCTTATTTAATGGCGCACCACATTGATCAACTGATGATGCTCTATTGCAATAGTGCCATCCGAAGCGCTTCTGAGCTTGATTACGCAGCCACTTTGAGCGATGCGAAAGCTAAAGCCTTTGTCAATAATAATCACCATGAAATCACTGAACACACGCGCACGTGGATGCGCAAAATGAATCAGGCTGACATTGCCATCACCCATGACTTTTACCTCAAAAAATTCCAATTATTGAGCCCACAATTGCCCTTTGATTACATTTGCTTTGATGAAGGACAAGATGCATCGCCTGTGATGCTGGACATTTTCTTAAAGCAACCTGCGAAAAAAATGATCGTCGGGGATCGTCATCAACAAATTTACAGTTGGCGTTATGCCGTCAATGCCTTGGAGGAGACAGACTTTGTCACCTTCCCTTTAAGTTGTAGCTTTCGATTTTCTTCAGACATTGCCCAATTAGCGCAATCAATCTTGGCATGGAAATCCCATCTACACATCAAAGAAGATGCCAAAATCGAAGGCATGGGCAACCGTGCAAACCAACATCAAAAGATTGTCCTCGGGCGCACCAATTTAGGCTTATTGCGTGAAGCCATTCGTTATATTCATGATCCATCCCTCACAGGTAGCCTTTACTTTGAAGGCAGCATTCATGCTTATACCCATACGGAGGAAGGCACATCCCTTTATGATGTGGTGAATTTACATTTGGGCAAATTCGATAAAATCCATAGCCCGATGATTAAAACCTTCCCAAGCCTTGAAGCCCTTGAGGAATATGCCGAAACCACCAATGATGCACAACTGAAAATGCTGATTGAGCTTGTGAGACTCTATGGCGCGAATATCTTTAATGTCATGAAAAAGCTCAAAGCGCGTTTAGTGGATAAAGAGGACAAAGCCACGGCAGATTTAGTCTTTTCAACGGTTCATCGCAGCAAAGGGCTTGAATATGATGAAGTCTATTTAGTGGAGGATTTCATTACAGAAGATGAAGTCAAACGCTTAGCAAAAAGCGCAGATGCCAGCCAAATCCTTAAAATCATTGAAGAGATTAATCTCTTGTATGTCGCCATCACGCGCACAAAACACACGTTATACATTGCCGAATCAATGTTGCCGAAAGATTTTCCTAAGCTGCCTGGCATTCGCATCATGAGTCCAAAGCAGCGTGTCAATTATTTACAAGAATTTTATCGTCTCGGGAGGCCATAATGTGGACCATTTATCATAATGACAATTGTTCTAAATCTCGTGCAGCATTGGCGCTGCTGACAGAAAAAGGGGTGACATTTAATGTCATCAACTACTTAAAAACCCCACCAAGCCTTGCGACATTGACAGAGATTGCCGGTTACCTTGATCACAACATTGATGCCATGGTGCGCATGAAAGATGATGCATTTGCCCCTGTTAAAGATCAATGGGCAACTTGGTCAGATGCTGAAAAACTTGCCCATTTAGCCGATAACATCGCCCTACTAGAACGCCCGATTGTGGTGACGGATGATCACCGTGCGAAAATTGGTCGCCCGGATCATACAGCGCTCCTAGAACTTTTTGAGGAGAATGCTCATGCGTAGTTTTTTCATCATTGGCGGATTGATGTGCGCCCTTGCCGTTGCCTTTGGCGCATTTGGTGCGCATGCGTTAAAACCGATGTTTAACGAATATCAAATGAGTTTATGGGAGCGCGGCAATTATTATCAAATGATTCATGGCATTGCCATTCTTTTATCGGCATTGGCAGCCTATTTATTTCAAACCCAACGTTATTTTTTCATTGCCAGCGCACTCTTCACGCTTGGCATTGTGTGCTTTGCCGGTAGCTTATATGCGATCGCATTGACGGGCATCACAGCATTCGGAATGGTTGCCCCCATTGGCGGCATCTCATTGATGATTGCGTGGTTATTATTTTTGATCGGCTGTTTTAAATTTTCTTCAAACATTGTTATTCCTAAAGGGGCTTAAATATGTTGGATGCAATTACTGCACTTTCTCCACTCGATGGTCGTTATTCACGCCAAACCTCACCATTACAAAAACTCATGAGTGAATATGGCTTAGTGAAAGCTAGAATCACTGTAGAAATTGAATGGTTCATCGCATTGTCTGAAAATGCAGGCATTCCTGAAGTGCCTGCATTCTCTAATGACACCGTGCAGTTGTTGCGCGACATTTATCTAAACTTTGCGCCAAGCGATGCTAAAGCCGTCAAAGAGATCGAAAAAACCACCAATCATGATGTCAAAGCGGTGGAATATTGGTTAAAAGATGCGTTCCGTTCTGTCCCTGAAGTGGAGCAATACTCTGAGTTTTTACACTTTGCGTGTACTTCTGAAGACATCAACAACTTATCCTATGCATTGATGCTTAAAGAGAGCGTCAATGATGTGATGATGCCAGAATTGGCCAACATCATCGCAACGCTTCGCACAATGGCACACACATTGGCAGACATTCCATTGTTGTCACGCACACATGGACAATCGGCCACACCCTCAACGCTTGGTAAAGAGATGGCCAACGTAGTGTATCGCTTAGAGCGCCAATACAAAGCCCTTGAGAACTTTGAGTTCTTTGGCAAAATCAATGGTGCTGTCGGTAACTACAATGCGCACATGGTGGCTTATCCAGATGTGGATTGGGAAAACCACGCCATGACATTGGTGGAAAAACATTTAGGTTTAAGCTTCATGCCCTATTCAACACAAATTGAACCGCACGATTATGTGGCGGAACTCTCTCACATCATGAGCCGTTCAAACACCATCATGATCGACTTAGCGCGTGACATTTGGGGTTACATCAGCCTTGCTTACTTCAAACAAAAAGTGATCGCAGGTGAAGTCGGTTCATCAACGATGCCGCATAAAGTCAATCCGATTGACTTTGAAAATGCAGAAGGCAACTTTGGCATTGCAAACGCCCTATTCACTCATTTTGCAGAGAAATTACCAATCTCAAGATGGCAACGTGATCTCAGTGACTCAACGGTGTTAAGAAGTTTAGGTTCTGCCTTTGGTTACACCATGATCGCTTATAAAAGCCTACAAAAAGGCTTGTCTAAATTAGAAGTCAATGAAGCGAACATTCATGCGGATTTAGATCACAACTGGGAAGTCCTAGCTGAACCGATTCAAACCGTAATGCGCCGCTATGGCATCGAAGCACCGTATGAAAAACTCAAAGCCTTAACCCGCGGTCAAAAAGTGGATGCGGCAAAATTAACAGCCTTCATCGACACGCTTGAATTACCAGAAGATGTGAAAGTGGAATTGAAGAAATTAACGCCACACAACTACATTGGTCAAGCCGCAGCATTGGCAAAACGTATTTAATATCCAATATTATGGAATCATAAGAGGCTGAATTTTCAGCCTTTTTTATTGCCAATAAAATTAAATGCCGGAAATGAAAAAACCCTGCACAATGTGCAGGGTCTTCATCAATTGGCGCGCCCAGAAGGAGTCGAACCTCCGACCGCCTGGTTCGTAGCCAGGTACTCTATCCAGCTGAGCTATGGGCGCATTCTCAAAAGAGGCAATCATTATAGCGTGATTTTTAAATCTGTCAAACAAATGTTTCGATCATTTTTCATCCGCTCAATACCAAAAAACCCTACACTTTCGTGCAGGGTTTCTATCAATTGGCGCGCCCAGAAGGAGTCGAACCTCCGACCGCCTGGTTCGTAGCCAGGTACTCTATCCAGCTGAGCTATGGGCGCTTGTCTCAAAAGAGGGGCTCATTATAGCGTAATCTCCGGCGCTGTCAAACTTTATTGCGCCTATTTTTTGAGCATGTCCGCCAATCCTGCAAAAGGATTATGTTTTACCTCAACTTTTTCATCTTCGCTGACATGATATTTTGCACGCAAAGCTTCCTCTTGGCGCTGATGCTCATTGTCATGGCAATACAAACACAACAATTCCCAGTTGCTGCCATCAGGCGGATTGTTGTCATGATCATGATCGCGGTGATGCACCGTCAATTCAAATAGATTGCTGCGATCAAACTCACGCGCACAGCGACCACAAATCCACGAGTACATTTTAAGGGCACGTTCACGATAACCTGCGGCACGCTGATCCGCCTCTTTTCTCGCTTTTGCCACAATTTCATCTAAGCGACTTTTTGACATCGTCACCATTACACACTTCCTTTTAACACACGTTGTTTCTCGATGTTCCATTCGCGCTCTTTGATGGTTGCGCGTTTGTCATGATCTTTTTTACCTTTCGCCAAACCAATTTCCACCTTCACCATGCCTTTTTTCCAATACATTGCCAATGGCACGATGGTGTAACCTTTGCGATCCATGCTACCCATCAAGCGATCAATCTCATGCTTATGGAGCAACAATTTACGCGTGCGGATCGGATCAGGATGCACATGGGTCGATGCCGACATCAACGGTGCAATGTGCGCCCCAAAGAGAAACGCCTCACCATTTTTAAAAGTGACATACGCCTCTTTCATCTGCGCTTTGCCGGCGCGAATGCTTTTGACTTCCCAACCTTCTAAGCTGATGCCTGCTTCGATCTTCTCTTCGATGAAATAATCATGAAAAGCCTTTTTATTCGCCGCAATCTGCGGATTGAACGCAGGTTTACTTTTTTTACTCATTGAATTCATTCCTTCAACATTTTAATGCTGTAACATGCTCATAATCTAACATATTGCGCGATCTTTGAGAATTTATCCCCACAAAATTATGTGCTTCTCGTATTTGTGCCTATAATAGGGAATCATCATTTATTGATCAATAAGGATACAGCAGTTGAGAAGCCAACGTTTACACAAAGATGAACGCCATGAACAGTTATTGTCGGTTGCCAATCAGATCATTCGTGAAGAAGGCACCGAAGCCCTCACTTTGATCACATTAGCGGATAAAGCAGGCGTCACAAAACCCATCACCTATCGTCATTTTGGCAATCGTAAAACGCTGCTTCACATCCTTTTTCAGCAAACTTATACACAAGTGGCTGAAACCATGCAGCAACAAATCCTCAAAGATGCCACTTGCCTTAAAGATGCGGTGCGCATTTTTGCCGGCACTTGCATCAATTGTATGGACAATCATGGCAAAGAGTTCTCTGCCATCATCTCTGCCCTCAAAGCGTATCCTGAATATGAACAGATTGATCTAGAAGTCCAAGACTTTTATTGCAATACGCTTCAATCTTCCCTTGCCCCATTTTTACCCGAAGGCTACCAAATTCCAAAGCTCACTTTGATCATGATCTATGGCGCCACCAATGCCGCAGGCGGCATGCTGCTCAATGGCTTGATCACCAAAGATGAGATGGTTCACAATGTCACCCGTTTAATCTGTACGCAATTAGCGCATGGCTGCGACCATGCAATCAACCCTAAGGAGTAATGTTATGGCGGATTTATTGATCACTTTAACGCAACACGAATCGAATGCAAACAATGTCACCATCGCTTTTACGATGGGCAATGAAGCCTTAAATAAAGGCTACAGCGTGGACATTGTGCTGCTCTCGGATGCTGTGGCTTTAGCACAAAAAGGCTATGATGAGAAAATTGACATTGGCGCACCCTTTAAAGCGCTGCATGAGCTCTTGCCTACCTTTTTACAAGCGGGCGGCAAACTGAAAGTGTGTAAGACTTGCATGATCCACAATGGCATCAAAGAAGAGGATTTACTCAAAGATGCCCTCATCATCACAGCGCCAGATGTGATTGATCTTTTAATGGAATCTAAAAAATCATTGCAGCTCAATTAATTGCTAAACTTTAAAGCCATATGAAAAAACCTCAGCATGCTGAGGTTTTTTATCATCTTAAATATATGTTCAATTATAAAAATTCAGGCAATTGTCCTAAATCATCTTTGGCAATCTCAGCGTCATCAATGCGTAAATATTCCGCATCTCCAATGATCACTAAATTCACCGCGTGCATTGGCGTCCACACTTTTTGATTTTTCGCATAATGCGCCGTGGCAAAGGCAATCTTTTGTGTTTTCAATAGATCACACAACAATGATTTGATGGCGTAACGTGAACTTTTCACGGAAATTTTGCCCGCTTGATCAACATCGACACGTCGAATTCTCGCGCCTGCAATGTTACCTTGAGCATCTTTTTTAATTTTATAGATATAAAAATCAGCAGTTGTCATTCTTTTTTTCCTTAAGATGATCTGTCCATTTGGCACAGAAATCATTGTGTCACAATGAAATTTAAATATTAGGCAATAAAAAAGCCCTTGAAACAAGGGCTTAATTACATTATCTGGCGGAGAAGGAGGGATTCGAACCCTCGATACGCTATTAACGTATATCCGCTTTCCAGGCGAACGCCTTCAGCCACTCGGCCACTTCTCCATTAATGCTTGAGGGCAGAAATATACCCGATTTAAAACCAAATAGCAAATTATTGGTTGATCGTATATTTACCACTTCGGATGCCGACATTCGGAACCTTATGATATTTCTCAAAATAATCATACCCTTCTTTCAACTCTAACCAAAAAGCATAATGGGGCGAATGTTTCTCTCGGCTCAAGCGCGCATCCGTCATTTTAAAGGGAAACACATGCACCGGCACAGAGCTTTGACCACGATTCAATGAAGCGGCCACCAACTGATAGATCTCATCCATTTGCTGATCAGTCATCGCATAGCAACCCACAGAGACACAATCGCCATGCACCATCAAATAGTCGCCCGTATAACCTTTAAAACGGTCATATTGATTCGGAAAACCTAAATCAAATGATTTGTAATATTGGCTATAGGGATTGAGCGCGCGACGCGTCACCTGATAAAAACCTTCAGGAGATACCTTATCGCCCTGCCGTTTCTTTGGCCCTAAAGGACCTGAGTAATAGCAAATGGGATAATTGGTCAATTGCTGATATTTGCCATGTTTTTCATACCAAATTTCAAGCATGCGTTCTTCTTTAAAAATGCGCACAAAAATGGGATCACCCTTTTTCGCACGAATGCTCTTTAAGCGCTGCTCAAGGGGTGCATCCGTCATATACGGCGCACGAGAAGGTGTGCTGCATGCGACAATGATCCACACACAGCACAAAATTAAAATGTTCTTCATACAATCCTATGGCGAGCGTATTTATTGAAGATAACTCAATACCGCATCGTGCAATGCGCCATTTGTTGCCACGATGTTTGTGCTCTCTAAGCTCAAAGGCTGACCCGCTAAATCTGTCACTTTTCCGCCCGCTTCCGTCACGATGATGGAAAGTGCTGCAACGTCTAAAATCGTCACATCAGATTCCACCACAATGTCCACTTTGCCAGCAGCTGTGTAATGATAATGCAAGAAGTCGCCAAAGCCGCGCGTGCTGTTGATCGCTAAGAGCAATTGGCCATAGTTTTGCCATTTTGTGCTGTCTTTTGCCAATGATTTAATGTTGCCTGAGGAAAATACGGCATCTTTTAATTCAGTAATGTCGCTCACATGTACGCGCTCACCATTGATGAATGTGCCATTGCCTTTTGTGGCATAAGCCATTTCTCCTTCGCCAAAGCATGGCGCCGATGACACACCTAAAATGATCTCACCTTTGTACATCAACGCAATTTGTGTGGAGAAAAATGGACGGCGGCGAATAAAGGCTTTAGTCCCATCAATCGGATCAATGAGCCACTGATAATCGGACTCTGGATTGATCATGCCACCTTCTTCACCCCAAAATCCATGCTCAGGAAAATTTTCAACAATAATTGATCTGATCAGGGTTTCCACATTAACATCGACCTCGGTAACTGGTGTATAATCACCTTTAATCGTAATGTTAAAACCTTGTGCTTCGTACGCTTTACGAATCATTTTTTTAGACTCTTGTGCGGCTAAAAGTGCAACCTTTAAAAACTGTTCCATATTTTCCTCAATATTAAGATGTAAACTATGACAAAATGACATTACCTTGCCCAATTAAGCACAAAATTAACGATCATTTTTTTACTTTCTGTTAGAATTGAGACCAACTCTTCACAGACAAATGTAAAAAGATAAAAATTACATGGAGTATTATATGTCAACAATCTCTTTTTCAATAGCACCAGACATCGCGCCACAACGTCTACCAGGTTGGTATATCTTTGCGACATGGCTATCAAAACAGATCAACACCCCCATTACAACGACTGACTTCTCATCTTTCGAAAAACAAAAACAAGCGTTATTAGATGGCAAAATAGATTTCTTATACGCCAATCCATACGATGCTGGCTGGCTTGTGCGTGAACAAAAGTTCATTGCCTTAGCCCAACCGACAAGTGATGTGGCAGAAGTGACCATCGTGACGAAGGTCAATGGTGACATTCAAGAAGTGGTGAATATTCCAAAAGGTGTCAATGTTGCAGCGGCAGACAATGCGGATCTTCGCATGTTAGGCGCCATTTTATTAGAACCTGCGAACCTGACTAAAGAAGATTTTACCTTTGTGGATGTGAGCAACCATATTTTAGCCATCAAAGCGTTATTGTCTGGCAAAGCGGACATTGCGATGATTCCCACTAAAATTTTCAATGGCCTCAGTAAAACGATTGCCAATGATCTTAAAGCGTTGGTATCAACCCAAGCACGTGACAT
Source organism: Wohlfahrtiimonas chitiniclastica DSM 18708 (assembly GCF_000375345.1). GTDB lineage: Bacteria > Pseudomonadota > Gammaproteobacteria > Cardiobacteriales > Wohlfahrtiimonadaceae > Wohlfahrtiimonas > Wohlfahrtiimonas chitiniclastica. The sequence goes on from NZ_AQXD01000003.1 coordinate 74,470, forward strand.
CGAAAGCGTTGCCCATTGCTTTGTGCTCTCACCACAAATGGCTGAGTTTGCAGAGCCCATCAAACAAGTGCTCAAAGAGATGAAAAACTTGCCCAATGGTCAATCCATTTTAGATGATATTGGCGTCACGGATTGGAAAATCCTTGAAAATAAAGATGAAATTGCCTTTATGATCGATTTGATCTACGCATTACAAGTCTAATATTCTTCGGCAATAAAAAAGCGATCCATGGATCGCTTTTTTCATGTTCAGATTTTTTTAATCTTTCAACATCGGGAAACCTAAAGCTTCACGGCTGTTGTAATATGCTTCTGCCACTGATTTGGCCAATTCACGCACACGTAAAATGTAAGATTGACGTTCTGTCACGGAGATTGCTTTACGCGCATCTAACAAGTTAAAAGTATGCGATGCTTTTAACACCATTTCATACGCTGGCAATGCCAATTTTGCTTCAATCAAGCGTTTGGCTTCTTTCTCATAAAAACTGAATGCCGTTAATAAGAAATCCACATCCGCATGTTCAAAGTTATAAGTCGATTGTTCCACTTCATTTTGATGGAACACATCGCCATACGTGACGATGCCAAATGGACCTTCTGACCACACTAAGTCATAAACGCTCTCTACATTTTGTAGATACATCGCCAAGCGCTCTAAACCATAGGTGATTTCACCCATTACAGGTTTACACTCTAAGCCGCCCACTTGTTGGAAATAGGTAAATTGCGTCACTTCCATGCCGTTTAACCACACTTCCCAGCCTAAGCCCCAAGCGCCAAGCGTTGGAGATTCCCAGTTATCTTCCACAAAGCGCACATCATGCACTTTGGTGTTGATGCCAAGCACATTTAACGACTCTAAGTAGAGCTCTTGGAAATTCGCAGGCGAAGGTTTGATCACCACTTGGAATTGATAGTAATGCTGCAAGCGGTTAGGGTTTTCACCATAGCGGCCATCGGTTGGGCGACGAGAGGGTTGCACATAAGCAGAAGCCCAAGGCTCAGGGCCTAATGAGCGTAAGAATGTCGCTGAATGGAATGTACCTGCGCCCACTTCCATGTCGTAAGGTTGTAAAACCACACAGCCATGTTCTGCCCAGAATGTTTGTAGTTTGAGGATAATTTCCTGAAATGTTAATACTTTTGACATAATTCCGTTATACCTTAAAAAATTGACGACATTATAGCGAGTTCAACCCCATTTAATCACTTTTTTTGAACAATGATAACTGAACTTCGCGCAGATCATCTTTAAAACTCTTCTCCACTGTATCATCTTCAAAGGGCTTAATGGCCATTGCACTCTTATCTCTAAAGCGCAATTCACTTTGTGGCACAGGGACTTCAATGTTATTGACTTTCAATGCAGTATCAATCGCCCACATATATGCAGCATGTACGCTGTTTGGGCGTTTAACTGCACGCGCGGTGAGCCACACAACGAGCTCAAATTCATAATAATAATCCCCAAAGCGATTGAGCCACACGGCAGGATTGCGCCCTGGAATCCCTTTTAAAGTGTGCGGCACCTCTTCTGCGTATTTAAGCACTGCTTCACGCACCAATTCTTTATCCGTGCCATAGGCCACCCTAAATGGATAACGAATGCGGCGATGGGGCTCTGTGAGCGTCCAGTTGAGCATTTTGGTGTTGATGAGCTCTGAGTTTGGAATCACAATCTCCACATTATCATTGTCCGCAATGATTGTGGCACGCACGTTAATCGCGCGCACTTCCCCACGCAAATTACGGTCTTGTAATTCAATGAAGTCACCCACTTTAATCGAGCGCTCAAACAAAATGATCAAGCCTGACACAAAGTTATTGACGATCGATTGCAACCCAAAACCCAGCCCGATTGCAAGCGCACCGGCAACCAAAGCAAAGTTCGTAAAGTCAATCCCAATGATGGTGAGCCCACCTAAAAATCCTACCAAAATGATGGAATAATAAGTTAAACGCCCTGTTAAATAGAAGGCAGGCAATTTATCTCCGCCATTGCGATTGCCCACACGCAGTAACAATTTATTGAGCCAAAAGGCAATCCACCAAGAGACGAACAATACCACCACAAAGCGCACCAAACCGCTTGCCGTCACGGGCGTTTCACCCACTTTAAAGAGGGATGTGGAAGTAGATTCTTTAGCCGTTTTCCAAGCATCGCTTAAAAATAAGCGCGCTTTGTAATACGTATTGCGCCAGCCGCCACTTAAGGCTAAGACCTTTTCTTTAGTCAGGCGCGAAACATAATTGCTGTCCTCAATCAACACATTCAAACGCTGCAAAGTGATGGAGGTGTCTTGAATGAGATTTGAGCGATCTTGAATGATGTTGCGCAAAAAGAGGGATTGCTCACCATCGGCATGCGATTCAGCCAACAATTCTGTGGAACGAATGCGCTCAATCTCATTTTGCTCTGTACGGCTGATGGCTTTGGCATTGAGCTCACTGAGCTCTTTATCATATCGGCGCACCATTTTCATGGCTTTTTCATTGTCTGAATGGCCATCAAAGAGCAATTGCAGGAGATTTTCTTCCATCTTATACAGCACAATTTGCGCTTGAATGGTGGCCAAATGCACTTGTGTATTGAGGACACGTAACTCACGATAACGGGCAACGGCGGCATCTTCTTTAGTGCCAGAAGAATCCATCAAGGCGGCAAATTGCTGCTCACGGGACAATTTAGCCGACAACTCCTGCATTCGCTGCTCGGATTGATTGATGGCATCACGCAGCTGCTGAATCTCCGTTTCTGAGGTGACCAAGCTATTGACCGCAACACCCATCACCATTTTGACATCATCTAACTGCTTTAAAATGCCTTCAAGCTCAATTTTAATGGCTTTATAGCGCTCATCGATCAACACAGCATCTGTTTGTAACTGAATGATGTTGAGCCCTTCATGGAAGCGGTGACTGTCAGTGCTCGTCATTTCTAAATAACGGGCTAAACTGGTGTTGAGCTGACGATCAAGGGCACGCAACTGCTTTTCATATTCGCTCACTTCTAAGCGAAGGCGCTGGGCATTGCCCTCTAAATCCCGCTCCTGATGCATCAAATCAATGAGCTGTTTAATGCTGTATTGCTGAGCAATGACGATTTTAGCAACGTTGGTTTTCTTCACAGACTTACGTTTAAACGCTTCATAGGCCGTTAAGTTTGCAGAAATTTGATTCACCACCGTTTGATACTGTTTTTGCTCTTCTGCGGGCAATTGAGCAATTTGCTCACTCACATGTTTGGTGAAAGCCTCAATTGCCCCTTTTAAATCATCTTCATTTTTACTTGAAAAATATCCCCACCATGTGGCGCTGAGCTTTAAGGGATCTGGCAATTCATGTTGTTTGGTTTCGCTCTTCTCGCCCCCTAAACCATCTTTGAGAATCGTATTGATGGGTAACGCTTGGCTCATCGCAATATTCGTAGGCAGATCAATGAGTAATCCACAGAACATCAAGGATAGCAAAGCCACGATTCTTTTGTTCACATAACCACCTTATTCAAAATATGAGCGCCCGATAATGATTGCGTTATTCGTTTTTTCTAAAGCAAAAAGACAAAGAGCTAGTATTATATACTTCATTTGAGTAAAATTGCAGAGTTTAACTCTGTCATGACATATGTTTTTGACCATTCCATTACTTTACAATTAACCGAGGAATATTGTGGCAAAACGCAAAACTGGCGATGAAAGCATTGAAAGTAAACTCACCTCAATCGAACAGATGATTGAGCAGCTTGAGTCTGGTGAATTGAGTTTAGATGAGTCGTTAAAACTCTTCACAGATGGCACACTGCTCATTCAAGATTGCCGCACATTATTAGATCAAACGGCTCAGAAAATTGAAGCCATCACCCAAAAAGATGCTGACAAAACACCAAAAATCACGCCACCTTTTAGCGATGATATCTTTGATGATTCCGCCAATCATGATGACATTCCCTTTTAATGAGATAGCCTTTGAGTATAACCATGTTCGAATTTAGAGAAGCCTTCGAGTGCTATCTAGCACAATACTTAGATCAACTGCCCACCGTGCCTTTATTGAAAGAAGCGATGAGCTACAGTGCACTCGATGGTGGTAAACGCATTCGCCCATTGCTCGTCTTTGCGGGCGGACAATTGAGCGGTGCAGACAATACCGCGCTATTGCCAATTGCCGCGGCCATTGAAATGATCCATTGCTATTCATTGGTGCACGATGATCTCCCTGCGATGGATGATGATGATTATCGCCGCGGCAAACTCAGTAACCACAAAGCCTATGATGAAGCCACCGCCATTTTAGTGGGCGATGCATTATTGACCGAAGCCTTTGCCCTCCTTGCCCATGCGGATGTTTACAGTGCTGAGCAAAAAGTTGAACTCTTTAAACTATTGAGCACAGCCTCCGGCGCGCTTGGCATGATCAAAGGTCAATTTTTGGACATGCAAGCGGAGCATCAACCGATCACATTAGAAGGCTTGCAAGAGATTCATCTCCATAAAACCGGCGCACTCATCAAAGCGAGCATTTTAATGGGCCATTTAGTGGGTCCGCAATTTAACCGTGCAGCCTTTGATCAGTTGGCAATTTATGCAGCGAAAGTGGGCTTAATGTTCCAAATTCAAGATGACATTTTAGATGCCACAAGCACCGCAGAAGTGCTCGGCAAAAGTGTCGGTAAAGATGCGGCACAAGAAAAAGCCACATATGTGAATCTTCTTGGCATTGAAACGGCACAAGATTATATGAATCGCTTAACGACAGAAGCCTTGTCGATGCTCGCGCCCTTTGATGCCGCGGCCGATGCCCTCAACACTCTTACTCATTATGTGATCGAAAGGCAGAATTGATATGTCACTTTTGAACCAAATTCAAACACCGCAAGATCTTAAACGCTTATCGATGCCAGAGCTTGAGCAGCTGACGGCTGAGCTGCGCCAATTTTTGATCGACAGCGTGTTGAAAAGTGGTGGACACTTTGCCTCTGGCCTTGGCGTCATTGAATTGACAGTGGCATTGCATTATGTGTTTGATGCGCCGAATGATGCCATCATTTGGGATGTGGGGCATCAAGCGTATCCCCATAAAATTCTGACAGAGCGCCGCGAACAGCTCAACACCATTCGCCAAAAGAATGGTTTAAAGCCCTTCCCTTGCCCGAAAGAGAGTCGTTATGATGCCTTTACCGTTGGGCACTCTTCAACATCCGTGAGTGCTGCCCTTGGCATGAGCATTGCCAATCAGCTTTTGCACAATCCCCATCATGCCGTGGCGGTCATTGGCGATGGTGCATTAACGGCTGGGATGGCATTTGAAGCCCTCAATCATGCTGGCGCCATCAAAGCGGATATGTTGGTGATTTTAAACGACAACAATATGTCCATTTCCCCAAATGTGGGCGCACTGAGCAACATGCTCACCAAGACATTGTCGAACCCCATTTTGCAATCTTTGCGCACAGAGAGTAAGCGACTCATAGAAAAATTGCCGCTGCCGCATGCTTTAGAGCTTGCAAAGCGCACCGAAGAACAGATTAAAAGTATGGTCGCTGGTGATGGCGGTTTATTTGAAGCCCTAGATTTCCAATATTTTGGACCCGTCAATGGGCATGATTTACCCTCATTGATCGCCATTCTCAATAATTTAAAACAAAAGCGTGGCCCAAAACTCCTGCATTTGATCACACAAAAAGGCAAAGGCTATACGCTCGCTGAATCTGCACCCATTAAATTCCATGCGGTCTCTGCACCTGCAACACCGAAACCTGTTGAAGCAAAACCTAAAACCTATACGCAAATCTTCTCCCAATGGATTTGTGATGCGGCTGCGCGTGACCATAAAGTTGTCGCCATCACGCCTGCCATGCGTGAAGGCTCAGGTTTAGTGGAATTTGAACAACGCTTTCCCAAGCGCTTTTTTGATGTAGCGATTGCTGAGCAACATGCCGTCACCATTGCCGCTGGCATGCAAATGAAAGGTTTAAAGCCTGTGGTTGCCATCTATTCCACTTTTTTACAACGTGGATATGATCAGCTCATTCATGATGTGGCTTTACAAGATTTACCGATTGTGTTTGCAATTGATCGCGCAGGCGTTGTAGGCCCGGATGGCCCGACACACATTGGCGCATTTGATTTGGCATATTTACGCATCATTCCCAATATGGTGGTGATGGCGCCTTCAGATGAAAATGAGCAATATCACATGCTCAATTTAGCGCTGACGATTGATCACCCAACCGCTGTGCGCTATCCACGTGGCAGCGCTCAAGGCGTTGCCTTAACAGAAACCTCTGACATCACCTTTGGTAAAGGGCGTACAATTCGATCAGGTCACACAATTGCCATTTTTGCAACGGGCACATTGCTGCATGTGGCCAAACATGCCGCAGAAGTGTTAAATGCCACGTTGATTGATCTTCGCTTTGTTAAACCGCTTGATCAAGCCTTGATTTTAGAGGCGGCTAAAACCCATGATTATCTCATCAGCATTGAAGATGGCGTTGTCACAGGTGGCGTTGGCAGCGCGATTTTAGAGCTTTTAGCCCAACACTTCATCTATAAACCCTTCAAAGCCTTTGGTTTACCCGATGAATTTTTAGAGCATGGTGAACGCAATGAAGTGCTTGAGATGGTGCGTTTAACGGATGAATGTTTCTTAGAGGATATTCAAGCCTTTGTTGAACAAGTCAAATTGGCCTAAATGTAGACAATAAAAAACCCCGAAATTCGGGGTTTTTTTACAGCTGATCTTTATTCGTCAACACTGATGCTAGATAAACGAGTTTTTAACTTTTGACCGACACGGAAAGTCACCACACGACGCGCAGAAACTGGAATGTCTTCACCAGTTTTTGGGTTACGCCCAGGACGTTCCTTTTTGTCACGAAGTTCAAAACTACCAAAACCAGACAATTTGACAGATTCGCCTTTAGTTAAAGCTTCACGAATTTCATTGAAAAAATCTTCAACAAATTGTTTCGCTTCTTCACGCTGAATGTGATTAAAATCATGATACAGATTTTCCACAATCTCAGCTTTTGTTAAAGTCGCCATTTTACCCCCTACGAATTATTGACGCAAAAACACCTGAACCTCACCGAGGTTCTTGAGTATATTGGTTAGTATAGTATCAATCTCTTCATCTTTGATATTTTCCATATCATTTTGGAAAATCAGGCCAAAACTGAATGATTTTTCTGTTTTGTCTTCTTTTGCCAACTGATAAATATCAAAGAGTTGAATGGATTGAAGGAGTGGCGATTGAACTTGACGCATTACATCAATCACAGCAGCGACAGTCATGTGCTCAGGCACCACCAATGTTAAGTCACGACGTGATTGTGGGAACTTAGACAAAGGCTTAAAGACTGTGGGTTGTGTTGTTTTGATGGCAGCTAAATTTAATTCAAACAAATAAATGTCCGCGCTGACGTCGAGCTCTTTTGCCACTTTCGGATGAATCTTGCCCATGTAACCGACAGATTCACCGCGTACAAAAATTTCTGCACTTTGGCCAGGATGCAATAAATCAAATGCTTTGGCCACAAATTGCACTTCGCTCTCGTGAGCGGATAGAGCTAACAACGCTTCCACATCATTCTTCACATCGAAGAAATCCACTTTACGCGCTTTTTCGCCCCATTGTTCTGAGACTACATCGCCCACAACCGCACCGCCTAAATAGGCTTGTTGCGTCACGTTTGCCAATTCACCTTTAAAGGTTAAACCTGTTTCAAAGATGCGCACACGTTTTTGTTGGCGTTTTAAGTTGTAATCAATCGTTGCAATGAGCCCTGCTGCAAGCGTTGTTCTCATCACAGAAAGATCGGCGGAGATTGGGTTTTTCAACGCAATCGGCGCTTGAGTTTTGTCAATGATGGCTTGCCATTTTGGCGCCACAAAACTCATGGTGATCACTTCGTTATAACCACGATCCACCAACACATTGTTAAACGCATTCACAGGCGTTGTGTACTCTGTCATTGGCGTCATGGTGGAGATGCGGTTATTAAAATGCGAATGGATGTTGTCATATCCATCGATGCGCGCAATCTCTTCGATCAAATCATTTTCAATTTCAATGTCAAAGCGATGAGAAGGCGGCACCACCACAGCATGATCCTCTGCCACTTGAGTGTCCCCAATGCGGCTTAAGATTTCTGTGATGCGCTCGATGGCATAATCACGACCCACAAGTTGGCTAATGCGTGCAAAACGCACAGTGATCGCTTCACGTTTTGGCAATAAAGCCACATCTTCAGCAACGGTTACAGCGCCTGCTTGTCCACCTGCCAATGTCACCAATAAATGGGTGGCATATTCAAGGGCAATCATCGGTAGATTAAAGTCTACACCGCGCTCAAAGCGGTGCGATGCATCTGTATGTAAGCCATATTCACGCGCACGACCCGCAATCGCCAATGGATTGAACCATGCAGATTCTAAGAAAATTGCAGTGGTGTTGTCATCACATACGCTGTTATCGGCACCCATGATGCCAGCAAGCGCCACAGTTTTTTCATCATCAGCAATCAACAATGTGTTCGCTTTTAATGTCACTGTATCGCCATTTAGCAAAGTAACGCTTTCACCTTGTGCAGATTGACGAACATGGACATTACCCACCAATTTATCTGCATCAAACGCATGCAAAGGTTGGCCAAGCTCTAACATCACATAGTTGGTGATGTCCACTAAAATTCCATGAGGACGCACGCCTGCGCGGCGCAAACGCTCTGTCATCCAAAGCGGAGAAGGCGCGCTCATGTTTAAGCCGGTAATTTTACGGCCTAAATAACGTGGGCAAGCCACTTTGTCTTGAACATTCACGGCAACTTGATCCGCAATCACGGCATCAACATGATGCTGTGGCAGTGCTTTTAAAGCTGCCCCTGTGCTCAATGCTAAATCACGCGCAACACCATAAATGCTTAAGCAATCACCGCGGTTGGGCGTCAAATCGATTTCGAGGATTTCATCATTTAAGTTGTAATACTCACGGAAATCTTTACCAATTGGCGCATCTTCTGCCAAAATCATCAAGCCGCCGTGATCATCACTTAAGCCCAACTCACGGGCAGAACACAACATGCCGTAAGACTCAACGCCACGCAATTTGGATTTTTTAATTTTAAAATCACCCGGCAATACAGCACCAATCACAGCCGTTGGCACTTTAATGCCCACTGCCACATTTGGCGCACCACACACGATTTGTAATGGATCAGCCTCTCCCACATTCACTGTGGCAATGCGCAATTTATCAGCATCTGGATGCGGTTCAACCGTTAAAACTTCACCCACCACAATGTTTGTGAAAGCAGGTGCTGCCAACGCTTCTGAGTCAACCTCTAAACCAAGCATCGTCAAATGATTGGAAATGTTTTGTGGAATTTCATCAATCCACTCTTTTAACCATGAGATAGATATTTTCATACGATTATTCTTTGTTTAAAATTTAGGATTCGGATGACTATTTGAACTGATTGAGGAATCTCAAATCATTCTCATAAAAGAGACGCAAGTCATTCACGCGATAACGCAGCATTGCCAAACGCTCAACGCCCATACCAAATGCAAAGCCTTGATATTCATTTGGGTCAATATTCACAGCTTTTAAGACATTTGGGTGAACCATGCCGCAACCCAAAACTTCTAACCAACCTGTTTGTTTACAAACGCGGCAACCTTCGCCATGACACATCACACATTCAATGTCCACTTCTGCTGATGGCTCAGTGAATGGGAAGAATGATGGACGGAAACGAAGTTTTAAATCCTCTTCAAAGAATTTTTGCATGAACTCAGTCAATAAACCTTTTAAGTCACTGAACGTGGCAGTTTTATTGATCACTAAGCCTTCCACTTGATGGAACATCGGGCTGTGTGTTTGATCTGAGTCAGAGCGATACACGCGACCATAGCCAATCATTTGAATGGGTGGCTTTTGGGCTTGCATCACATGAATCTGAGTGTTTGAAGTATGTGTGCGCAGCAACATATCTTCATTAAAATAGAATGTATCAAACATTGCGCGCGCAGGGTGATGCGCAGGAATGTTCAAAGCTTCAAAGTTGTAGAACGCCGATTCAATTTCAGGGCCCTCTACAGCTTCAAAACCTAAGGAGCCAAAGAGCGATTTGATGCGATTGAGCGTAATGGTGATCGGGTGTGCTGCGCCCATCATTTGACCGCGACCCGGCTGCGTCACATCCACACGTTCAGATTCTAATTTTTCTTGCAACAATGCATCTTCTAACGCTGTTTTTTTCGCCTCTAATGCGCTGATGATTTCTTGGCGAACGGCATTAATTTCAGCCCCTCTAACCTTTTTCTCTTCTGGGCTTAACTTTCCAAGCTCAGGCATTAATGCAGTGATCACACCTTTTTTACCAAAATGCCCAACACGAACGGCTTCGATCTCTGATAAATTTTTGGCATCAGCAATTGAACTTAATGCTGTCTTAAGAATGTTTTCTAGTGACATATTTATATCCATAAAAAAAGGAAAAGTAGCGCTATGCTTACTTTTCCTTTGATAATATCAATCTTGAAGGTTCAGTATCAATACTGACAGTTAAGCTAAAGCTGCTTTTGCTTGCTCTGCTAAAGCACGGAATGCTTCTTTTTCAAATACAGCAATATCAGCTAATACTTTACGATCGATTTCAACGTTTGCTTTTTTCAAACCATTGATGAAACGGCTGTAAGACAAACCACACTCACGTGCAGCTGCGTTGATACGTACGATCCATAAAGAACGGAAATCACGTTTTTTCTGACGACGATCGCGGTATGCATATTGACCCGCTTTGATAACTGCTTGGTTAGCAACGCGATAAACACGTGAACGTGCACCGTAGTAACCTTTTGCTTTCTTTAAAACCTTTTTGTGACGCGCGTGAGCGATAACACCACGTTTTACTCTTGCCATGATCTAAACTCCTTCAATTATGCGTAAGGCAACATGCGGTTAACCATTTTTGTATCTACTTTCTTGATAACAGAAGCATTACGTAAATGGCGTTTACGCTTAGTTGATTTCTTAGTTAAGATGTGGCTACGGTGTGACGCGTGACGCTTAAAGTTGCCGCCACCGTTTTTGCGGAAACGCTTTTTAGCGCCGCTGTTTGATTTCATTTTAGGCATAGTTTTTTAACTCGCATTTCTCAATCAATAATTAAAACAAATAGGAACAAAATAGACGGGTAGATTACTTCTTAGCAGGTGCTAAAACCATAACCATTTGACGACCTTCAAATTTAGGACGCTGTTCAACCACACCATATTCTTTCAAATCTTCTTCAACTCTGTTCAGAAGCTTCATTCCCAACTCTTGGTGAGCCATTTCACGGCCGCGAAAACGCAGCGTGATCTTGGTTTTATCACCATCACTAAGGAAACGGATCAGGTTGCGTAGTTTTACCTGATAATCCCCTTCATCAGTTCCTGGACGGAACTTGATCTCTTTGACCTGGATCTGTTTCTGCTTTTTACGCGCTTCGTGTTGCTTTTTCTGTTGTTCGAATTTGAATTTACCATAATTCATAATTCGGCAAACAGGCGGAGCGGCATTTGGAGAAATCTCCACAAGATCAAGGTCGCTATCATAAGCCATATTGAGGGCTTCCGCAAGTGGAACAACCCCTTTTTGCTCGCCCTCTGCATCGATCAAACGAACCTCACGTGCAGTGATCTCGTCATTTAACCTATGTTCATTCTGTGTGCTAATAACTCTATCTCCATTAAGTATTAATCTTTATTCATTAAGTCGATGGCAGCTTCTAAAGTCATCGTGCCAAGATCTTCGCCTTCGCGAGTTCTCACGGACACTAAGCCTTCTTCTGCCTCACGCTTACCGACAACTAAAAGGTAAGGGATTCGACCAATCGTAGCTTCACGGATTTTATATCCAATCTTTTCATTTCTCAAGTCAATTTTCGTACGGATGTTCGCTTTTTTGAGCTTCGCTTCAATCTCTTTGACGTAGTCGTCTTGATGACTTGTGATCCCTGCCACAAATGCTTGGACTGGCGCTAACCAGAATGGGAAAGATCCTGCATGATGCTCAATTAAAATGCCAATGAAGCGTTCAAATGAGCCTAAAATTGCTCTGTGAAGCATAACAGGACGTTTACGCGTATTATCTTCATCTACAAATTCTGCGTCTAAACGTTCTGGTAATACAAAGTCTAACTGAATTGTACCCACTTGCCAAGAACGGCCAATGGCATCTTTGATGTGGTATTCCACTTTCGGGCCATAGAATGCGCCTTCTCCTGGCAATTCTTCCCACTCAACGCCCGCAGCTTTCAATGCAATGCGTAAACCTTCCTCGGCTTTATCCCACACTTCATCAGAACCCGCGCGCTCTTCAGGGCGAAGGCTCAATTTGATGGCAATGTTTTCAAAGCCAAAGCGATCATACACACTCATGGCAAAACGGTGGAAGTTTTCCACTTCGCTCACCACTTGATCAATGCGACAGAAAATGTGCGCATCATCTTGCACAAAGCCACGCACACGCATAATGCCGTGAAGAGCGCCCGAAGGTTCATTACGATGACATGAACCAAATTCAGCCAAACGTAAAGGCAAATCACGATAAGAGTGCAAACCGTGGTTAAACACTTGAACGTGACATGGGCAGTTCATTGGTTTAACGGCATAATCGCGGTTTTCAGAAGCCGTCGTGAACATGTTTTCACGATAGTTTTCCCAGTGACCCGATTTTTCCCACAAGGAACGATCAACCACCATTGGGGTTTTAATTTCTAAATAGCCTTCTTCTTTTTGGCGCTCACGCATGTATTGCTCGATGATCTGCCAAAGCTGCCAACCATTAGGGTGCCAAAACACCATGCCTGGCGCTTCTTCTTGCAAATGGAACAACTCTTGTGCTTTACCAATGCGACGATGATCACGCTTAGACACTTCTTCTAAGAAGGCTAAATGTGCTTTCAACTCTTTTTCAGAGGCAAATGCCACCGCATAAATGCGCGTCAACATTTTATTGTTTGAATCACCGCGCCAATAAGCACCCGCAACATTCATCAATTTAAATGCAATGTTCGCTTTTTTAATGCTAGGTAAATGCGGACCCACACATAAATCTGTAAAAACATCTTCCCCATTGTCGCCTTGGCGATACAAGGAGATTTCTGTTTGATCCTCTGGCGCACGCGTAATGATGTCCACTTTATAAGTTTCACCGCGCGCGGCAAAGTATTCGATCGCTTCTGCACGTGGGTGCATTTCACGCGTCACATCTAAACCTTCTTTGATGATTTCGCGCATTTTTGCTTCAATGGCAGGCAAATCTTCAGGCGTGATGGGCGCTTTAAAATCGATGTCGTAATAAAAACCATTATCGATGGTTGGGCCAATGGCCAGCAATGCATCTGGATACAAGGTTTTCACAGCACGCGCTAAAACTTGCGCTGCCAATGTGTGACGAACAACCTCTAAACCTTCCTCATCTTTCGGCGTGAGAATTTTGACCGTTGCGTTTCCCGTTATTACCGTGGAGAGATCTTTTTGGGTACCGTCAACAACCATTGCCACAGCGGCTTTTGCAAGACCTGGGCCAATACTTTCTACAATATCAAAACCTGAAACAGGATTTGGGTACTCTCTTTGACTACCATCTGGCAGGGTAATAACAACCATTCAAAACTCCACGGATTGACTATTTAACAAACCATTAATTATATACCATTTAACAGAATAGCGATATATTTGCTGCATATAAAATTAACAACCGTGATATGATGCGCGCTCAGTCATTAATTTTATATACAACGAGTGTCAAAACATGAAAAAAATCCTTTTATATCCTTTGGTTATCTTATTTTCATTCTTCATTGTTGCCTGTTCAGATGACAATTCTCCTGAAGGCATCACCAAGCATTTCATCGAAAGCACCTATAAAGGCGATGCTGAAGCGATGGTTAAAGCATTAGATTTAGGTAAAGATGGCGAAGATCCTATGGTTCAACAAATGATCGTCGGTAAAATGAGCATGGCAGCGGCTGAAGCTAAAGCAAACAGCGAAGCACAAGGCGGCATCTCTAAAATTGACATCAAAAATGTGAAATATCTTAATGACGATCAATCACGCGCCACTGTGAATTTTGTTGTGATATTCAAAAAAGGTGAAGAAGACGCTGGCGACATGACGACAGTGAAAACAGCCAAAGGCTGGAAAATCGCACTTTAAGATGATCATTGCATCATGGATTAAAATCAGTGTTGTGAGCCTCACAGCACTTTTTTTATGCCCAAGCGTCAGTGCGAAAACACTTGCCCTTGGGGACATTGTGCTGCGTACTGGTAATAATGTTGATAGCCTGATCATCCAAAAATTAAGTGGCGGTAGGTTTTCCCACATTGGCATCATTACCGATCTCAATCCTGTGATGGTCACACATTCCACCACCGATGATGATCCGATGCATCTCAATCAAGTGATCACAACGCCACTGCCAGATTTCTTAGCTGCGCACATGGCCAAAGATTATGTGATCATGCGCCCTGCCTTTTTGTCAGAATCTGAACGCGTGCAGTTGAGCCATCACATCAAAAGGCAACTTGGCAGCCCGTATGTGCTCAAAGCACGCACAGAAGAGAATCTTTATTGCACCACGCTCATTGAGCAGCCTTTGATGAGCCTAAAACCTGAGCTTAAGCTCACTTGGCAATCGATTGATGTCGGGCCTTTTCAAGGTCAATATCTGTTTCCCGATGCTTTTTTGCAGCTGCCAAACATGATGATTGTCGATGAGTTTAGCGAAGAGAGAGAAAATTCAGTACAATAACCATAACCCATCATTTTCATCACTTTAATGGAATAATGATTATGTTACTTTCTCGTTTATGCACAATTGCGCTCATCGGCAGCATCGGCAGCGTTGCCCTTGCCGATTCATTTAAACTGGGTGTCTTAGGCGAAATTGATCGCTCACCCTATAAAGGCATCGATCATGACAACAGCGTGCAGCCTTACATCAACTATGAAAGTCCTGTTTTTTACATCGATGGTTTAGAAGCGGGCGTTTATATTCTCCATTCAGATACGCAGCAACTGACATTGGGCGCACTGTATGATCAAACGGGTTTTAAGCCAAAAGACAGCGATGATTGGCGCATGAAGCAACTCAATCGCCGCAAAGAAAGCGTGATGGCAACCCTTGATTACACTTTGATCACAGATTTTGGCGGCTTTGGCGCAACCCTCAATACTGATCTGCTTGGCCGCAATAAAGGCACAACATTTGCCGTCAATTATTCCGCAGCCTTAACGATGCAAGATTTAACCTTAATGCCTGTGGTTGGGCTTGAGTGGCACAATAAGCGTTACAACAACTATTATTACGGCATCAATCACAGTGAATCGATGCGTTCTGGCTTGCCTGAATACACCAGTAAACAAGGTGTTAATCCCTATTTAGAGCTCAATTTAAGTTATCAAGTGACGCCAAAATGGGAAATTATGGCCACCGGCCGTTATGATCACCTGCATAAAAACATTCGCCACAGCCCAATGGTGGATAAAAGCGATTTATACTCATTTCAACTCGGCGTTGCATATGAGTTTTAACCCAATTTTGGGGTCATGTTACAAAAGTCACACACAATCATAATACACAAACCGCACCATATTTCCGATAATGGTGCGGTTTTAGAACAACAATTGGCAACAATAACAATATTTCATTCATTGACAACATGGAGCTTTGCACATGGAAAAACATTCTATCGATGAACAACAATTACTGAAAGATGAAGCGAAATACTGCTCATTTGGCGACACTGTTCACTATGTCAATCCCCCAAAAATTTTCACGGATTGTAACGGCAGCTATTTATATGATGCCAACGATGTGCAATACCTTGACCTTCAAATGTGGTATTCCGCCGTTAACTTTGGCTATAAAAACGAACGCTTAGACAATGTGTTAAAACATCAAATCGACACATTGCCACAAATGGCGAGCCAATATTTGCACCCAACAAAAATCGAATTGGCCAAAGCCATTGCCACCGATATGGAACGCAAATTTGGTAAAGAAGGCCGCGTACATTTTAACGTGGGCGGTTCTCAGTGTATTGAAGACTCCTTAAAATTGGTGCGCAATGCAACGAATGGTAAAAGCTTAATGTTTGCCTTTGAAGGCGGCTATCATGGTCGTACATTAGGTGCATCTTCCATCACATCAAGCTATCGTTATCGCCGCCGTTATGGTCACTTTGGTGAACGTGCACAATTCATTCCATTCCCTTACCCATTCCGTCGCCCGAAAGGCATGACGGCAGAAGAGTATGGCGAACATTGTGTGAATGATTTTGCACGCCTCTTTGAAACAGAATACAACGGCGTTTGGGATCCTAAAGTTAAAGAAGCTGAATATGCAGCATTTTACGTTGAAGCGATTCAAGGCACCGGTGGTTATGTGATTCCGCCACGCAACTTCTTTAAAGGCTTGAAAAAAGTCTTGGATCAATACGGCATTTTATTGGTGGTGGATGAAATCCAAATGGGCTTTTACCGCACCGGTAAATTATGGGCGATCGAGCACTTTGATGTGACACCAGATGTATTAGTATTTGCCAAAGCCTTAACCAATGGTTTAAATCCACTTGGCGGCTTATGGGCACGCGAAGAACTCATCAACCCAGATGTCTTCCCTCCAGGCTCAACACACTCAACCTTTGCCTCTAACCCACTTGGTACTGCCCTTGGTTTAGAAGTGATGAAGATGACCCAAGAAACTGACTATGAAACCATGGTGATGAAGAAAGGGGAACACTTCTTAGAAGGTTTGCGTGATCTACAAAAACGTCACAAAGAAATTGGTGATGTTGATGGTTTAGGTTTAGCGCTTCGTGCAGAAATCTGTACAGAAGATGGCTTTACACCGAACAAACCATTGTTAGATAAAATGGTGGACATCGGTTTAGCCGGCGACTTAGATTGGAATGGTAAGAAAATGGGCTTAGTGCTTGATGTGGGCGGTTACTATAAAAACGTCATCACCTTAGCGCCATCGCTTCATATTTCAACAGAAGAGATTGATCAAGGTTTAGCCTTATTAGATCAATTATTAACACGCGCTAAAAATAGCTAATCATTGACGCGTTTCAGATGGATCATAAGTCACTTATGATCCATTTGCATTGTAGAACCATCAACAAGGGGGATGACAGTGCAGTACCTCACACAATTAGAACCTGATTCACTCATCAGAGCCTTTGAGCAATCTCCGCCCTACCATTTTGTGGTGCAAACGGACGTGCCCAATGTGCCTGCCTTTCGCGCACCCTTTAATCTATTGACCACGCTTGAGGCCGATGCCCTTAAAAAAATTGCGCGCCTGCCACTCCAAAAGCTGATCCACCGGGCACTGACGTGGCAAACCACGTTTATTGGCACCACAGTGTCTGAATATTGCTTAATCGGTGATGACGATGCCACACAAATCGCTCGCGCCATTCGTGCTGCGTATGGTCAAAAAACCGCACTCACCATTGTCAAAGACATTCCGAATCAGTCGCCCCTATTGAGTGATGAGGCCAACCAAAAAGCCGCTGAATTAAAAGCCGCATTGATGGCAGAAAATTTCATCACACTCTCTGGCCAAGCCTTAGCATGGGTGCCAATTGATTTTAAAAACTCAGAAGAATACATCGCGCGCCTCTCTAAATCCCGCAGAAAAGACATGCGCCGCAAACTCAAAAGTCTTGCGGACATTGAGATTCGCGAAATCAAAACCGGGGATGCCATCTTTCAAGATGACGCCATCCTCAATGAATATTATGATCTGTATCTCAATGTGTTTCATCAAAGTGAGATCCATTTTGATCAACTGAGCCGTGAATTTTTCAAAACCATTTTGCAAGATGCACAAAGTGGCGGCATCATTTTCACCTATCATCACAATGATCAATTGATTGGGTACAACATCTGCTATGTGCTCAATCAGCGCTTGGTGGATAAATATGTAGGCTTTGTTTATCCTGCAGCGCGCGAACACAATTTGTATTACCTCAGCTGGTTTTACAATTTAGATTATGCCGCACAGCATCAATTGACCCATTACATTGCCGGTTGGACGGATCCGCAAATCAAAGCGTATCTTGGTGCCCAGTTCACCTTCACAGAACATGCTGTGTACATTAAAAACCCAATGTTGCGTGCCATTTTGAGCCGCTTGAGCCGCTATTTTGAGAGTGATCAAAAAACTTTGGATCAACTCAATCAGGAGAACCCATGAAAACACCATTGATTCTCGACTTTGATCACAGCGTATCGCTTGAACACGCCACAACGATTGATTTATCGAGTTGGCAAGAAGCCATCCGCTTTGGCTCAAGCCTGAAAACATATCAACAATTGAGCCACTATTTAGCGCGCATTTTGCCATCTAACTATGGCACCGTTTTCATGGGCAGCGGCGATTATCATCACATCAGTACGCTATTGATTGAGCGTATGCCCATCAATGAACCTTTTGATGTGGTGATCTTTGACAATCACCCTGACAACATGCGTTTTCCCTTTGGCATTCACTGTGGCTCATGGGTGGCGCACATTGCAAAATTACCCCAAGTGCATCACATTCATGTGTTGGGCATCACCTCAAATGACATTGGCATTGCCCATTCATGGGAAAATCATTTGCGCCCACTTTATGGCGATAAACTCACTTATTGGTCCATGAAGGTCAATACGCGCTGGGCTCAATGGATGGGGCTGAAAAAATCGTTTCAATCCTTTGAGACAAGTGATGATTTGATCAATACATTTTTGCAAACGCAAGCGAACAGCACGCGCCCTGTTTATCTCTCGATTGACAAAGATGCATTGAGTGATCAGGTGGTGCAAACCAATTGGGATCAAGGAATTTTAGAGGCGCACCACATGATGGCGGTGATTGATGCGATCAAACCCCGTTTGATCGGTTCGGATGTCACGGGAGATGTCTCTGAATACACGTATCAAACCGGTTGGAAACGCTTATTGAGCCGTTTAGATCAACAAGCGCCCATTCCTTTAGACAAACTCACAGCATGGCAAGCGACCCAAAACGCCTTTAACCAAAACATTTTAGATCGCTTAATTCCTTAATCGGCGGAAGTTTTTGCTTTCTCAGCTGCTTCGAGCGCCATCGCTTGTTTTTCTGCAAAGGCCAAACAGATGATGCCAATCACAATCAAAAGCGCCCCTAAAAATCGCCCAAACGTGATGTGATCATTAAAGAGCCAAATGGAGACAATCATCACCGTGACCACTTCCATGTGGGCAGCCGCAAATGCAGGACCAACGGGCGCATGGCGCAGCAATGTCATCCATGCTAGAAAGGTGACAATGTAACCAAAGATCGCCACATACACCCAAACATTCGTAAAGACGCGCACCACCCAATCCATGCTCATCGCTAAAGGTTCTGCGGCCGTTGCCGCCAATTTAAAACTTGTTTGCCCTAAGGTGTCAAAGAGCAACAAAATGCCAAAACCAATCAAATAGAATTTTTTCATCAGAAGATCCCCACAATGGCAACGCCAGCTGTGATGAAGGCAATGCCAATCACACGCAGCGGAATGAGTTTTTCATTGAACAATAAGCGCCCTGCAATCATGATGGTGATGATGTTCATCGCCGCAAGCAACACGCCTTTTGATAAGGGCACCAACGTTAAAAATGCCAACCACAAAAAGAATTCCACAATGTAGGCAATCACGCCAATCCACAGCCATTTTTGACGCAACAATCCTTGCCAATAGCTCGCCATGGTGTCATTTTTCGTTTCGATGGTGGCCGCGTATTTAAAAGCAATCTGCCCTAACGTATCAAAGGCAACATTTGCGATCCATAAAACAAAGATCAATCCGGTCATAATTCTCCTTGTACCACTCGTTCTACAAAGTCCACTGATTGCTCAATCACCACTTTGCGCTCACGGTCAATGGTGATGAGGTGATAGCTGTCATCTAATGGAATGAATACCGTCGGGCCGCTGACATTTTTCTCAATCACGCGGGCATTGGTATTGATGTTCGCAATGTCATCATTGCTTGAATGCATGATGAGGCATGGCGCTGTGACTTTAGGCAGATTTTTACGTACATCTCTCGCTAACCACTGCATCTCTGCCAATGCTGGGTATGGATTGCTCGCTAAACCTGCAGATGCAGCATCGCCGCCTAACATGCTGTCTGACACCACTTTTCGGATTTTCTCATCTTTTAAGCCATAAGGGGGCTCTTCAAAAAAGGCTTTGTGCTGAAAAATGCCGAGTTTTTTAAACCAGGTTAAAAGGAAAAATAGATGCTTGGCATAAAACGGCAAGCTCCAACCATCGTAACGGAAGGTTGTGGCATAAGTCATCACGCCTTTGATCATATCAGGGCGCTCTTCTGCCAATTTCAGGGATAACACTGCGCCCATGGATAAACCTGCCACAAATAGATGATCAACTTTATCATTTAATAATTCTGCGGCCGTTTCAACGCTTTGATACCAATCTTGCCATGTGGTTTTGCACAAATCGGCTTCTGTGCCGCAATGGCCAGCAAGCTGCATTGCATACACTGTAAATCCTGCTTTATTGAGTCCTTTGGCAATGATGCGCATTTCATTCGGCGTTCCTGTTAAACCATGAATCAATAACACGCCAATGTTGCGATCACCTTCGAGCATAAAGCTCACATCTTCAATCATACTTCTACTCTCTTTTCTCTATTATCTATCTGTGTATTGATGTTTAATCATTTTAGCAGCGGCGCGACGTGGGGCAAAATGTCCGCAAATTCTGTAATGGCGTGATGAGGCAATCCATGTTTATCACAATAATGGATGAGTTTGCCTTTTGCATAGACAAAGTCGATCACATGGGAGACACAAAAGTCTGAAGTGCCATCGCCCACATACAGCACTTGATCATAAGTTTGATACAAAATGTCCGCTTGATGACATTTGCAATTGCCGCTCTGTTTCTTACAAAATGTGGTGGCATACGGAAATTCTAAGTGCCAAGCTTCATCCCCATCATACACCAAGTGATTGGCAATGATCGGCACATTCGTGATGCCATGGCGCTGTAAAATATAGTCAATCGCGTAATCTAAACCATCGCTGACGATGGCAACGGGTACTTCAGCTTTGGCCATTGCCTGCAAAAAATCTACAAATGTGGGATCAATCGCAATGGTGTCTAAACATGCATTGAGCGCCGCTGTATCGGCTTTAAGCAACGCAATTTGCCCTTTCATGCACTCAAGTGAGCCGATCATACCAGCTTCCCACGCGGCTTCTAATTCATCACATCCCGCTTGCCCAAAATGTTCGATCAATGTGTCGGTGACATCTTTGAGGCTGATGGTGCCATCAAAATCACACAAAAAAATGCTGCTGATTGTCACAAGTAATTGTCCTATTTGAATAATAATTGTGCTGTATTATCCTAAAAAATCCGCCAGCTGTTGTGATTGTTCTGTGTAGTTTGTGTAACCATTCATCAGCGAGAGCATATCGGTGATGTGCTATACTCAATGGATAACATGACGATAAATCATCGAGTACGAGAAACATTATGTCTAAACATATCCTCATTATAGAAGATGATACACGGCTTGCAGCATTGACCAGTGAATACTTACAAATGCACGGCTTTACCGTGACGTGCCATGCGCGCGGCGATACAGCTGAAGCCACGATTTTACATTTATCACCGGATTTGGTGATTTTAGATGTGCTATTGCCAGGTAAATCAGGCTTTGACATCTGCCGCGATGTGCGCCCTTTTTACACGCAGCCCATCTTAATCTTAACGGCGAGTGAAGATAACATTGACGAAATCATTGGGCTTGAGCTTGGGGCGGATGATTATTTAACCAAACCTGTAGAACCTCGCCGCTTATTGGCCCGCATCCGTGTATTGCTGCGCCGCCAAGTGCCGAATCATCCACAGCGCTTAGTGTTTGGTGATTTAACCATCGATGGCAGCAATCGCACCGTGCAAATCGCCCATGAGCTTTTAGATTTCACCACGGCGGAATTTGATCTTTTATGGTTACTTGCGAGCAGAGCGGGCACCATTTTAACACGCGATGATCTGCTCAATGATCTGCGTGGCATTACATTTGATGGTGATGATCGCTCGATAGATGCAAAAATCTCCCGCGTGCGCAAAAAGCTACAGGAAGATCCGGACAATCCCACGTGGATCAAAACGGTGCGCGGTAAAGGTTATCTCTTCACCCTAGATAATTAAATGTTTCATAAGGATCGCATGGGCAAATCACAACAATATTCTCAGCAGCCATCCCTCACTTCACGCATCATTTTGTATTTACTCATCATGCTTGTGGCGCAAAGCATCATTGTATATGGCGCGCTCCATATTTTTGTGGCATTGCCCCACGAATGGACGGGGCTCAGTGAAGATTATGAGTTCTATCAAAAAATGCTGGGCGAAAGCGCAAAGCTGCTCGCAGAGCAATTCACTGGCGACCCTATTCATGATCAAGAAGTCGTTAATACCATCGCCAATCGCTTTAACTTCAATGTGGAGATTCTGCCGCTTGGCACTGAATTATCAAGTGACGTTTTAGCCCAATTCAACGGGGATAATTTAGCTTATGATGATCGCTTAAATACGCTCTATCTTCGTTATGGTCCGAATGCCCAATTGCTGCAAATTGGTCCGCTTGCCAACAATGACATTTTAGATGCGGACACTTCTGCCCTGCTCATTTTTATTTTGGTCTGTTCTGTGGTCAGCGCTTTGATCTTTGTCTGTTTGCTCTTTATGGCACTGCTGCCCTTATGGCGAGATGCCATGCGCCTACGTTCAACGGCAGCCCAACTCACCATTGGTGATCTCTCTGCCCGTGCACCTAAAGCCCACAGTTGGTTATTTAAAACACTGACAGAAGTGGTCAATACCATGGCAGATCGGCTCGATCAACAAGTGCGCAACAGTAAAATCATTTTCCATGCCATGGCGCATGAACTACGTACTCCGATTGCGCGCCTGCGTTTTGGGCTCACCATGATGGCAGAGTCAGACAATAAAGAGGCATTTAACCGCCAATTGCCCGGCATTCATCATGATCTAGAGGAGCTCGAAGCCCTCATCAATACCAGTCTCAACTTTTTTAAAATGCAGCAGCAAGATGTCTTGCCCAATAAGCAACCGGTGGACATCGTCACATGGGCACATCAATTGTGTGATGCCCTCTCACCCATGAAGCCACACCATGTACGGGCAACATTAGCGATTGAGGATACGACCTTTATGCTTGATCAAAAATTGGCCACCATCGCTGTGAATAATTTACTGCTCAATGCCTTTAAATACACATCAAGCCGCGTGAAACTCGCCATCTTCACGGTGGATGATGAATTACACATCGCCGTCAGTGATGATGGCGCAGGCATCCCAAAAGAGGCTTATGATGAGATTTTCCGCCCATTTTCCCGCTTAGACAACAGCCGCACACGAGAAACCGGCGGCCACGGCCTTGGGCTTGCGTATGTGGAACTCATTGCCAAATCCCATCAAGGCGCCATTGAAGTCAATAAGAGTGAATGGGGCGGCGCAAAGCTCACATTAATCTTGCGCTGATTGTTTCAAATAAAGCTCAGCCCATGCGTGTGCCGTATCATTCCATTCAGGTTGGATGCTACTCAAATGGGCACGCGCTGCTGCTAAATCACCTTGCGCTTGATAATGTTTACCTAAATTCAATTGTGCCTGCCCAAAGCACCATGCTTGATCCTCAAGGGCAATCGCTTGCCAATGGCGCACAGCGTCTACCATATTGCCCTTTGATTTTGCCAAATCTGCCAAATAGAGTTGTGCCCAAGCAAAGGATTGTGCATCATCTTCTCGATGAATGGCACGCCAATAATGTTCGGCTTTCTCTAGGTTACCGCGCTGCTCTTCTAACTCACTTAAATGGAAAAGCGCTTTGGCATAGCAATTGCGATCCCACTCGGCATCAATTGATTGCCAATGGTGAATCGCTTCAGCTTCATGACCGCGATCAAGCGCAAGCTCGCCTAAATTGAGCTGCGCGCGAGCATAACAAGTGGCATCCCAATCTAATGCAATGGTTTGCCAATAATATTCTGCGCCTTCTAAATCGCCCGCAGATTCTGCCAAATCCCCAAGATAAAGCTGCGCCACCGCATAAATGGGTAAGCTCCAACTCATCTCAATCATGCGCCAGGCCACAAAGGCAGATTCTGCATCATGAGCTTTCGCATGCGCCATGCCAAGCAACATATAACGGCGCGCAGAATCAAAGGGAAATTCAGTCTCTAAATCACTCAATAGTGCAATGGCATCAAAATATTTCTCTTCATGCAATAAAGCTTCAGCGCTGTTTAAACGCTGATCAACGGTAGAATTTTGCATCTCTCTCTCCTTAAATGTTGGCGATGATTTTACGTGATTTTAAGCCCAAGCCCTAATGCTCACGCAAGAATGCATAATATGGATAACAATACCACGCATCATCATCGACATCGCACTTCATCAGTTTGGCAAAATAGATACCCTTTTCTGCATCAAAATGCTCCCCATATTCTTGATCTAAATAGAAAGACAACAACTCATGCTTGACAGTGACATCGTCTGATGTTGCAACCCCTTCCTGCAAATGTAGCGCTTGTTTAAGATCTTGTGCCACGCCTTCACCATTAATGTAATATCTTGATAAGCGCATCATGGCTCGTGGATACCGCCCAGCGGCAGCTTTTTTCAAAAACATCAATCCTTGTTGCTGCATGGTGGGATCATCAATCATTAAAGCATCAATCGCCACATTGTATTGCCACTCTGGGGACTGAATGCGTTCATACAGCGCATGTGCTTTGTCTGCATTTTGCGACACAATCGTACCCATTTCATATAATCCGCCTAAATGATAAAGGGCGGGATCATGGTTGAGATTCGCCGCCTTCTCCACAATGCTCAACATTTGCTGCTGCATCGCCACATCATTTTGACTGAAGACATAACCACTCAATGCTTCATACGTTTTCATCAATGCTGAAGGATCACTGCTGTTCACTATATTGGCTAAATGCGTGGCCAACAATGCTTGATGTTTCGGGGCAACGGTTCGGATTGTGCCATTGATCGTAGTGGTTTCTGTCAATAAGCGCTCTAATGCATCAACGTTACCCGCTTCGGCGGCGCGCTCAAGCCACGTATAAAAACGCTCCTCATCCATCTCACTGCCATCATTTAAAGGATTGAGGTAATACCAATCCGGGCTCCATGCAAAGAGTGACATTAAGCGATCAATTGCAGGGGCGCCGCCCATTTTAGCGGAGGACTCAAACAAAGCATCAGCTTTTTTAAGATCCATGGGCACAATTTCCCCCTCTGCATATAATATGCCAAGCATGCGTTCTGCATTGTAATTTCCTGCTTGAGCGGCTTTTTCTAACACAGCGAGAATGTTTTGATCTGTTTCTTTAGATCGCATGTCAGCTTCCACATTAAAATATTGCACGCGCGCCCATTCATACGCAGCATCGGTTGAGCCCAATGCCATCGCGGCTTGCAGTGCTGCCATGCCCGCTTGATATGCGTCATCCATGCCTTCGGCTTGCTGAAAGTGTGCATGTGCCAAACCCATCCACCCTTCTGCATTGTTTTGCTGAGCGGCGGCACTGAACCACTGCTCCCCTGCCAGATAATCCGCATGACTGCACAATGTATCGGCGTCACACTCCACATATTCACGGGGCGTATTGTCTGCAAGGCACTGCCCATAACGCACTTGATCGGCTGCATTGCCAGCATCAGCCGCAGCTTTAAGACTTGCACACTCAGTCAGTGCGACGGCTGAGGCATATCCACCCAGCACAAGCGTGATCGACAACATTAAACCACTGATTTTAATTAATTTCATGACCTGATTCCAATAAAAATGACCATTGATTATCCATGAAATCAATGGTCACCGATAGCGCTTTTGATGGATTTTTTGTATAAAAAAACCGAGCTAAGCTCGGTTTAATTTTATCGCTCTTAAACTAAATGGACACATCCACAAGCTCAAAGGCTTTCACATCGAATAAACCATTGGACGTGAGTTTAATCTCAGGAATCACTGGCAATGTCATAAAGACGAGCGTCATCAAAGGATGAAAAGCATCCGAGAGGGCAAATTTTTCACGCGCTGTGTGAATGAGATGATCAATCACAGTCGCCACGGCTTCTGCACTTTGATTTGTCATCAAGCCACCAATCGGTAAGGGTAAATGCGCCAACACTTTCCCATGTTGTACTAAAGAAAAGCCGCCGCCCATGGCTTCAATGTCTTTAACGGCGCAAAGCATGTCTGCATCATTGTCGCCCACCACCACAATATTGTGGGAATCATGGGCCACAGAAACGGCAATCGCACCATTTTTCAAGCCATAACCAGACAAAATACCCAGCCCCATATTGCCCGTGGCATGATGGCGCTCGATCACTGCCAACTTATTGAGCCCAGGATTTAGATCAGCCTGAAACTGCCCGGCTGCATCACGCGCGACTGTTAATGTGAGATTTTTGGTCACCACACTTTTAGGAATCACGCCGATGGCTCGCACTTGATCACTCGTTAAAGACAAAGCAAAATCCGCTTCACAAATGGGCGCGATGTTGATGGTATTGAGCACATCTTCACAATGATATTCCGGCAACTCCACCAACATTTTGCCATCGCGCGCCACTTCTTGCCCCATGGAAAACACATGGCGCGGCGCAAACTCTATCAGATCATTGACGATCAATAGATCCGCATCCTTACCCGGTGCAATCGCACCTTTATCATACAAGCGGAAACATTCAGCGCCATTGAGGGTTGCCATCGTCACGGCCAATAAAGGATCGATCCCATATTCCACCGCTAAACGCAGACTTTTGTTGATGTGCCCTGTGGTTAAAATGTCATCAGGCTCACGGTCATCCGTACAAAATACGCAGCGGCGCGCATTGCTTGGCGTCACTGCGGGCAATAGATTCAATAAATCCTTACAGGTTGAACCTTCACGCAGCAAAATGTATTGCCCCATCGTCAAACGCTTTAACATGCCTTCTGTGTCCGAGCACTCATGATCCGTCATGATGCCCGCTGCCACATACGCCGTTAAATCCAGCCCTTTCATGCCGGGGCTATGACCATCAATCACACGATTGTGACGCTTCGCCATCATGATTTTGTTCATCATTTTATCTTCATGATGCGTGACGCTTGGATAATCCATCACTTCGCCTAAGCCTAATACGCCATCATCGGCAAACAGTGGCTCAAGATCTTCTGCCTCTAACACAGCGCCCGCAGATTCAAAAGGTGTGGCAGGCACGCAAGATGGCAATTGAATTTTCACATGCAGCGGCAAATTGCGGCTGGCATCGAGCATATATTGAATGCCCTTCACGCCGCATACATTGGCAATTTCATGCGGATCGGCAATGATGGTTGTGGTGCCAAACGGTAAAATGGTGCGTGCAAATTGCACAGGCGTTAATGAGGAAGACTCAATGTGCACGTGCCCATCAATGAGCCCTGGCATCACAATGCCACCTTTGGCATCCACAATGTTTTTGGCATCATAATCATGGCCAACGCCCACAATTTTACCGCGCCCAATGGCGAGCGGTCCTGGCATCAACCTTTGGTTATACACATCCACCACCTGACAATTGATGATGAGGGTATCAACCGGCATGCGCCCGGCTGCCATGTCAATCACAGCATTGAGATTCTCTTTATCCAACATATTCTCCTCCTTAACCTTTGATGCGGCCATGGCTACAGCTACATTTTAAAACAGGTTCTGTCACCGCTTGGGCAGCAAAATCAATGACGCCTAAATCCGTAATGGCAAAATCTGGAATCGCCGTAATTTGTAAACAACACATGTAAAAAAGCGGATCCGGCAAATTGCACCCTAATTGACGGGCAAGCATTAAGAGCTTTTCTTCTTCTTTAGCCATCGCTTCAGGCTCTAAATCAGAGACAATCCCGGCAATCGGTAAGGGTAAGAAGCCTAAAATCTCGCCATCTTTGACGATCACTTGCCCGCCGCCATTGCTGGCTAAATGGTTCACGGCCAATGCCATGTCTTCGCTGTTTGTGCCGATGCACACCACGTTGTTATCATCTGGGGCACACGAGCTTGCCATTGCGCCCGCATTCAATTGCCAACCCGACACAAAGCCCACCGCAGGCTTCACATTCGTGATGCCAAAGCGCTCAATCACCGTGGCATATAACACATCTTGCTCAATGTCTGGCAGGACGATGCCATTTTCGACATTCAATTCCACATCGCGGGCTTTACGCACAAAGGGTACATCAAAATCCACAGCGAGCGATAAAGCATGCACGCGGTCACTCTCAAGTTCTGTGCGCACACACATGTCAACAGCTTGAACAGGTTGCATCTTCATGGTGTTCAATAAGAGAGGGCTACGCACGGGCGGCGTCAATGTTTTGCTCATTTTGCCATCGGTGACCACTGTTTCCCCTTTGGCAATCACGCCATCGATCTCAAATTTCACCAAATCTTCCACCAAGAGAATATCCGCATAGCGCCCAGGGCTGATTGAACCCACTAAATGGTCAATGCGATAAGCTTCGGCTGAGTTCAAGGTGCCCATTTGAATGGCAGTCAATGGATCAACGCCGCTTTGAATGGCCATGCGGATCAATTTATCCATGTGCCCATTGGCCAAGATTTCTGAGGCCACCACATCATCCGTACAAAAACTCACGCGGCGCGCCACACGTGGATTTAAATGGGTGACGATCTTCATGTTCTCTTCTAAAAAGTGAGAAATGGAGGATTCACGAATGATGACAAACATACCTTTACGCACTTTTTCCATCATCTCTTCATGATTATAGCTTTCATGATCAAGGCGTACGCCCGCGCATAAGACTGAATTGAGTTTCTCGCCGCGATTCATGGGCGCACAACCAAAAATGGGCAAGCGATTTTCACGCGCAAGCTCTAAAGCACGCATCACATCCGGATGCTTATTTTCCACAAACTCGGACACAGTTTCCCAAACACCATACACTTCTGGCCATTTTTGTACCGTTTCATGCACTTCTGCCGTCACATTGAACGCCACATTGCTTTGCGGCAATGTATACGGCGTGAAAAAAGGTAAGCCCCAAAACACATGCAGTGGTAATTCATCAATCTCTGCCAAAACCTCTTTGATGCCTTCTAAACCTGTGGTCACCACATATTGATCAAGCCCCGAGACAATGCTCGTGGTTCCATGTGGAACCACCGCTTTAGCAAAACTGGTCATGGACAATTTGCTGCATTCAATGTGCAAATGCCCATCAATTAAGCCCGGCACCAAATATTTGCCTTTGGCATCGATGATTTCTGTGGATTGCCCAATGTAAGCATCCACATTGCCAGTGGCAACAATTTGTGTTTTGTAAATGGCCACATCCGCAGGATAAATCTCGCTTGATGTAACATTCACCAATAAACCGTTTTTAATGACACGATCTGCGGGGATTTTTGCAGCACCTGCATCAATCATTTCTTGAATGGATTCTTTTCTCATTATGAACTCCTAACAATCAATACTTATAAAAAAATGTAGCGCAACAAAAATAAGAGCGCCATTAAACCGGTACAAACCGTAATGTCTTTGAATTTTCCTGCCACCAATTTCAGCACCACATACGTGATGAAACCTAAGGCAATGCCTTCTGTGATGGTGAATGTAAAGGGCATCGCAACAGCTGCGACAAAAGAGGGGGTGGCTTCTGTAAGATCATCCCAATCAATTTTAGAGAGCTCGGAAATCATCAAAACGCCAATGTAAAGCAATGCCCCTGTGGTGGCATACAGGGGAATCATCTTCTCAAGGGGTGAGAAAAAGAGGAGCGCCAAAAATAAAATGCCCACTGCAAAAGACATCAAACCAGAGCGACCACCGACCGCAACGCCTGAGGCGCTTTCAATGTATGCCGTCACCGCAGATGTGCCCATGTATGAGCCCACAGCAGAAGCACTACTGTCAATCAATAGGGATTTTTGTTGATTTGGATAATGCCCTTTGTCATCGGCTAAACCGGCTTTGGTGGTCACGGCAATGAACGTGCCCGATGATTCAAATAAGTTAATCAACATGATGGATACAATGACGCCCACCATAGAGAAACTTGCGATCTCTTTAAATTCCAATTGCCCGGTGACTGGCGCAATGGAAGGCGGCATACTGACTAAACCATGATAAGAGACTTCAGGATCCACAACTAAAGCAATGGCTGTGATCACCACAAAGGAGATCAATACAGAGGCATACACATTGCGCTGCGCTAAGGCAATCACAATCAGGAAACCTAAAGATCCCAAAATGAATGACAAACTTTTTGGATCACCAAGTGCCACCATCGTGTCAGGATTCGCCACAATGATGTGAGCATTATGCAGACCAATCAACGTGATCAATAGCCCACAACCCACACTGATGCCAATGCGCAGCGAGTGAGGAATGTTTGAAACCATCCAATAACGGATTTTAAAAAGCGACAATAGAAAAAGAGAGACGGCACTTAGGAAAATGAGCGTCATGCCTGTTTGCCAAGTGAGGCCATTTGACCCCACTAATACATACGCAAAATAAGCATTGATGCCCATACCGGGCGCGAGCGCAATTGGCAGTTTTGCCACCACACCCATCAACACAGAGGCAATGGCAGTGATTAACACCGTGGTGACAAAAACAGCTTGTGTGTCCATACCGGCGGCGCCCAAGATTTTTGGGTTCACAAACGCGATATAGACCATCGTAATGAAGGTGGTGAAAGCAGCGATGAGTTCCTGCTTGAGGGATGTATTGTGGCGCTTTAGTTCAAAGTATCGCTCAATAAAAGCTAACACGGGTGACTCCTAGATAATAGATGTTGCATCATGTGTGATGCGCGAGAAGGTAACTTAAGTTTGTTTTTCTTATGGGTATGTCTTTAAGTCACCTCCTTCACCTATTTAATCTAGCGTCGCCTAGCGAATGTTAGAAAGGAGGAGGATACAGCGATGCTGATCCCGCGGTCGCGGTATCTTTGGGGGTATCAAAATGCGATAGAACATTTTCTTCCTTGTGCGCTGTATTCAGTGAAAAATAAGTTTCGTATTTTATGCCTCTTTTTTCGAAAGTCAATCATAAAAAAAAGCCACAACCCCGAAGATTGCAGCCTTAATTGACCATTAAATCCATCAATTGATGGCAATGAAACCTGCCGCAATTAGCAATAAACTCCCTGAAAATCCTTCCACGACTCTGCGGCGCGTATCGCTTGGCGCACCCTTATTGCCAAGGCTCGCTAAGCTTAAACCGATTAAACTATAAACAACGGCGCAGCTCACAATGAAGATGCCTGCGAGCATTAAGGCTTGCAATGCATAAGGCTCTGAGGATTTAATAAAATTCGGTAAAATCGCCAAATAAATGAGCAAACCTTTCGGGTTTAAAAAGCTCGTTAAAAAGCCCTTACGAAAAAGGTGCTGCGTGATTTTGGCATCTTTGGCAATCTCTAAAATCCCACGCTTCATGGCAGAGCGGATCATGCATGCCGCTAAATATAGTAAATACGCAACGCCCACCCAACGGATCACATTAAATAAAATTGGGGAGGCTGCCACCAATGCCGCCACGCCAAGGGCGCTTAAAATGGCATGCACACAATAACCGGTTAAAATCCCTACATTGGCAATCATCACCGCGCGCTTCCCTGCTGTTAAACCTTGAGAAGCAATGAATAAAACATCGGGCCCTGGCGTACACACCAAAGGAAAAACCGCGATCCCAAATAACAACACATTATCAAAAGCCATGAGTTCCACCCCAATACAAAACGGCTGCTATTGTAGTCTTTCATTGTTGAAATTTTTGATTGTAGTTATCATTCATCAATGATATTTTGCCATTTTATTTCAAATATTGATGAAAAATTAGCATATGACACCGATAAAATTAGACAGCATTGATCGCCGCATTTTAAGGGCATTACAAAAGGATGCAAGCTTAGCGAATACTGATCTTGCCAAACTTGTGGGATTATCCCCTTCTCCTTGCTTGCGCCGCGTGAAATTACTGCAAGAAGCTGGCGTGATTAAGCGCTATGTGGCCATCATTGATGGCGCAAAAGTGGATGCAGGCTTAACCCTTTTTTCCCGCGTGTGGTTTAAAGCACAAGATGCGAAAACCATCGACAGTTTCATTGATGCCATTCAAGACATGCCAGAGATCATCGAGTGTCATTTAATGGCGGGCGAATGTGATGCATGGCTTCGCATTGTGACAAAAGATTTGGACAGTTATCGCCATTTTCATGCCAATAAGCTCACCACCATCAAAGCGATTTTGAGTGTCAAAACTGATGTGCCGATGGATACCGTCAAACTTACCCACAGTTTGCCAATTTAGCAGCATAAAAAAAGCGCCTTTCGGCGCTTTTTCATCATCCATTAAACAAAGTCTAAAGTCGGTGGTGTCGGCTCAGCTGCTGAACCGCCATCATCTTTTGGCTTACTGTTTAATGAAGAGTTACTGAGTTCGCGATCATGCATGATGTCATCCACTTGCTGTGCATCGATGGTTTCCACATCTAACAACACATTCGCCATACGGTGTAAGCGCTCGATGTCATCTTCTAACACTTTTTTCGCACGGGCATAGTTTTCGTTCACAATGCGGCGCACCTCTTCATCGATCAATAACGCTGTCTCATTTGACATTGTATCCTGACCTTGAGATGGGCGACCCATCATGCCACCATCACCATCGGGTGCATAAAATAGGAAACCTAACTTGTCAGATAAACCCCATTTTGTCACCATGTTACGCGCCATGTTGGTGGAATGCTGAATGTCACTCATTGCGCCAGTGGTCACTTTGTCATAACCAAAAATAAGCTCTTCGGCAATGCGGCCACCAAAAATCATCGCCATTTTGTTGTTGAGCCATTGACGTGAATTGCTGACGCTGTCATTTTCTGGCAATGTCCAAGTCACACCCAATGCTCGGCCACGCGGAATGATGGTCACTTTATACACAGGATCAGATTTTAAGCGATACGCCACAATGGCATGCCCAGCTTCATGATACGCTGTTAAACGCATTTCATCTGCCGTCATCATCAATGAGCGGCGTTCTGCCCCCATGAAGATTTTATCTTTGGCAGATTCCATATCATCCATGCCCACATCATTTTTATTTTGACGCGCTGCAAAGAGTGCTGCTTCATTGACTAAGTTTGCTAAATCCGCACCTGAAAAGCCTGGTGTTCCTTTTGCTAAACTCAATACATCCACATCTGCAGCTAACGGCACTTTACGCAAATGCACTTTTAAAATCGCTTCACGGCCTTTAATGTCAGGCAATGGCACAACCACTTGACGGTCAAAACGACCTGGGCGCAACAATGCAGGATCTAAGACATCCACACGGTTTGTCGCTGCAATGATGATGATGCCTGAGTTATCGCCAAAGCCATCCATTTCCACAAGCATTTGGTTCAAGGTTTGTTCACGCTCATCATGACCACCGCCTAAACCTGAGCCACGATGGCGACCGACCGCATCAATTTCATCGATGAAGATGATGCAAGGGGCATGTTTTTTCGCTTGTTCGAACATATCACGCACACGTGCCGCACCCACGCCCACGAACATCTCCATAAAGTCAGAGCCTGAAATCGTGAAAAATGGCACGCCCGCTTCACCGGCAATGGCTTTAGCCAATAAGGTTTTACCGGTTCCAGGTGGGCCAACCATCAAAATACCTTTGGGCATTTTACCGCCTAAACGCTGGAATTTAGTGGGATCACGTAAGAATTCCACCACTTCGCCCACTTCTTGCTTCGCTTCATCGGCGCCCGCAACGTCTGAAAAACGGGTTTTCACTTCATCGGCGTTGAGCATCTTCGCTTTAGATTTACCAAAGCTCATCGGGTTTTTACCACCGCCCCCTGATTGACGCATCATGAACATGATGAGGCCAAATAAAATCAATACAGGCAATAAATTCAAGATAATGGAGAGCAAAATTCCGCGTGAACGCATCTCTTTACCCACGATCGTTACATCTTTTGCACGCAACAAATCGATCAACATACCATTATTGGTTTCAGGATTATATGTGGTAAAACGCTGACCGCTGCTGTAGGTACCATTGATTTCCGGTCCTGCAATTGTCACTTCTTTCACACGCCCGTCATCGATGGCATTCAAGAACTCTGAATACGCCATGCCTTGCCCTGGGGTGCTGCCAAAGTTTTGAAACACCAACAATACACCAAGTATTGCGACGATCAAAACAATGATATCTCTTCCGTTATATTTCAAAAGATTAACCTCTTGCTAAGTTAAAAAATTGTGGTTTATGAGAATAAATTTCAAACTGCAACTATACCGAATATCTTGAATTTAGTCACCATTGACACATGAATGGGGCTAAATATATTAAATTCAATGGCTGCATTACTCTTTGCGACCTTTAAAGCCGCGCGCTAATAAATAAATCTCTGAACTGCGAGCACGTGAGGCTTTTGGCTTACGCGTGAGGACTTTGTCGAAATTCTCGCGCAATTGCTTTAAATACTCCTCAAAGCCTTCCCCTTGAAAGATTTTCATTAAGAAATCGCCGCCCGGTTTTAAATGGTGATAAGAGAAATCAAACGCTAAATCTAACAAATACATCATGCGCGGCTGATCCACACCTTTCATGCCGCTTGTGTTTGGCGCCATGTCCGAGATCACCACATCAATTTTACGACCATCTAATAAGGCTTCTAATTCATGTAAGACGCTCTCTTCACGAAAGTCTCCAGTAATGATGTCCACGCCTGCCACAGGATTCATTGGCAAAATGTCTAAGGCGAACACCTTACCATTGTGCCCCACTTTATGCATCGCGTATTGCGACCAACTGCCAGGCGCTGCCCCTAAGTCCACAATCGTCATGCCCGGTTTAAATAAACGATCTTTCTCATCCATTTCTGAAAGTTTATAGATCGCGCGTGAACGCCAGTTTTCCTTGCGTGCACGTAATACATATTCATCATCATGATGCTCTTTAAGCCATCTTGAACTGCTTGGCGTACGTTTTTTACCCATAATTATTCACTTTAATATTGCAATTGGGCACAATCCCAGAGCATTTTGACCTCACTTGGCGTCAATGCCCGAAATTGTCCCGGTTGTAAATCATGGCCCAAACAAAGTGGACCATACTCAATGCGTTGAAGCTCTAGCACGTAACGATCAACCGCTAGAAACATCTTTTTCACTTGATGAAATTTGCCTTCTGTTAAGGTTACAAAAGCTTCGCTCATCGTTTCACTGCTGCTTATAATATCAAGTTTAGCAGGCGCACAACAAATCCCGCCGATAAACTCAATGCCCTGCATAAATTGTGTCACCATTTGTTCAGTCAACGCACCATTGACCACCACGCGATATTTTTTGGTCACATGATATTGTGGCAATGGCAAGCGGTAACACAGTTGTCCATTGTCCGTTAAAATTAATAAGCCTTCTGTATTGCGATCAAGGCGGCCAATGGGCACAACGCCTTTTGGCAATCGATCACACACCGTCGGATGCGCAGCATCTTTGACGGCACACACAACGCCTTTAGGTTTATTCATTAAATAATAGTGATGCTGTTTAAGGGAAAAAGGCGCGCCATCTACTAAAACCTCATGCAATTGCCCATCCACTTCAATGGCATCATCATACACACATCGACCATTGATGAGGACTTTGCCCCCTTTAAACAATTGATGAATGCGCTTTTTAGCGTAGCCGCCATCTAACAACAGTTGAAACAATCTCATTAATGTTTCGAGGTTTTATTTTGTTTTAATGTAAAAGAACGCGCCCTGGCCATTAAGAAACCGCCACTGACCAATCCATAAAAGATCAATAGAATGAATTCATCTCGTTTTGATAAAGAAAAGAATGGTAAAATGGCCACCAAGATTATGCCCGCAACCAAAAATGTCACGGCAAGCATTCTTAAGCTTAAGAAAAGCTGTTGGATTTTGTGAGGTTGCGATAAGCTTGCCTCCACTTTTTTTTGACTAGGATCGTTACTCATGACTCAAATGAAATTAACCAAAGAACACATTCACTCTTTAAAAGGTCTTGCTCACTCCATGAAGCCAGTTTTAATCATGGGCGAGAAAGGCGTGACAGAATCATTCTTAGCAGAAGCAGAACGTGCGTTAGAATACCATGAATTGATCAAAATTCGTATCGCTGGCGATGATCGCGATGCGAAAAAAGCCATTGCTGCACAAATCACGGAAGCCTTAGGCGCAACGATGATTCAACACATCGGCAACGTGATCACCTTGTTTAAGCGCAATCACGAAGAGCCAAAAATTTTCTTTAAATAAACAATTAACCCCTCACATAGGGGTTAATTTTTATCCACATTATGGTTTTTTCGCTGGCTGAGCCGGCGCTGCCATCACTGAACTGATCACAGTAAAGGTATCGAGCACCTGCGCAATGATTGTGGTGCGATACATGCGATAACGCTTTTCATCTGGATTTAAGCCCAAATTTTGGATCACATAATACACTTGTCCATTGCCAGAAAACGTCCCTTTCATCGCGAGGTTTTTCCACTCTCCACCATTATCAATCTTTGAAGGCGCTTTACCTTCTCGCATCTCTGTCACAGCTTTATTGAGTGCATTTTCTGAAATGGCATCACACAAAACACCTGTTTTTGTTGTGCACGCTTTCCATGCATTGTCTACGCTGATTTGAGTCTCTTCAATCTGATTCAAAGCGCGCATCGCAAGATCTTCCGTCTCTTGCTTAAAGCTCACATACTGAACACTTCGAGTGGCGCTGGTGTTTTGCTGATACAAACCTAAACCAATGATGGCAAAAATGATCAACATGATCAACGTAATGTATAAGATGAATCCTTGTTGTTTTTGAAGTATACGCATTATTTATTCGGCTCCGGTTCACGACGGCTATCATCAAGCACCACTGTATAAGGTGTTTTAATGGCGGGATCATCTAAATCAATAATGGTGATGGTTGGGCCATTCACTGTCACATCTTTTAATAATGCATTGGCCGTCTTTTTCAGTGCCGCAACCGACGCAGGATCTAACACATTATTGTCTTTTGGCTGTAAATTGAGGCGATCTGTAAAATCGGCAATCAAAATGGGCACTGCCATCTCTGTGCGAACTTCACCAAGATCCTTGACTGCTCTGTTTTGTAATTTCACAAGCCCCACCAATGCGATGGAAAAAATGGCCAGCGAGATTAAAAACTCCAACAGAAATGAGCCTTGTTGTCTTTTTATTGTCATCTTACCCTCTGAGTATAATTCGGCATACGGCGGCTATGATAACAAAAATTAATCACCTTCGTCATCACTGTGACGCTCACAGAATGAAAGATCAAATGCCACACCATAGCTGTCGCAATCATAGGCAAGATTCACCGCCTCAATTTGCCGTAAGGTTTTGCTCATTTCTTGATTTATCTCATGAAATAATGCGCCACATCCCTCATCATCTTCAAGGCTCAACCCACGAAACTTAGCCTCATAATCACGCAATGATTGTGCCCACAATGACTGATGATGCAGCTCATGGGCTTTGAGGGCAGCATACTCTTTTGCAAACGCCTTTTCATCAATTGAGCCCTTCTTTAACATGGGCAACACCATCTCTCCATCGAGGGTCAGTGTTAAATCTGTTAAGACGCAACGCTGATGCTGCGCATCATAATGATGATCTAGGGATTGAAGGGCCACCGATGCGGCATAACTGCTCACAGCGTGGTGATCATGCCCAAGATCTGACGCCGCTAGATTAGGCACTGACCGCGCTGCTTTAAGCATCGCATCATCTAACGATTGCCCCGACTCAATCACCACAGGATAATGATGGATGGACAATTCAACCTCCAACGCATTAAGAGGCGCACACATGCTCAGCATGAAACCTAAACTCAAGCGTCTTTTCATGTGCAATGACATCTTAAATGAATGAACAGCCCCACAACGCCGAGCATAAAAAAGAGACCAAAGCTCACCATAAGTGCCAACACGGGCACCTGTTGCGCCGCCAGCACGCCAAAGATCACCATCATCATGATCATCACGCTGTTTTCAGCAAAGTTCTGTACAGCAATCGCCGTGCCTGTACTTTCAAAGGATTGACCGCGGGTTTGCAATAATGCATTCATGGGAATCACAAATAATCCTCCCATCGCACCAATGCAGATCAATAAGCCATACACCATGATGGTGTCAGTCTGATACGCAAACACCACACATAAAATGCCCATCATCAAACCTGCCCATAAACAATATCTTAAGCGTTCAATTGTTATGAACAATGATGCCAGGAGTGCACCCACCACAATCCCGATGCTGACAATCGCACTTAAAGCGGCCACCATTTCTGTGCCACCGCCTAACACTTCGCGCACCCAGTCATTGAGCAATAAACGTAACGTGGTGGCAGCGCCCCAAAAAAGGCTGGTGCCCAAAATGGCAAAACGCGCGCCAGGATCTCTCAGTAAGCGCCATAAAATCTCACCAAAGCTTTTGAGCAATGCGCTAGGCGTAAAGCTGTCATGACGCGCACGTTTAATTTTCGGAATGAACACATTAAAGATTAAAGCAACGCCATACATTAAGCCTGCAAATAAAAAGGCCATCGTCATGTTCCATTCTGCCAATAAGCCGCCCACATACGCGCCCAATAATATGGCTAAAATGGTCGAGCCTTCCACCAATCCATTGACTTTGACCA
Source organism: Wohlfahrtiimonas chitiniclastica DSM 18708 (assembly GCF_000375345.1). GTDB lineage: Bacteria > Pseudomonadota > Gammaproteobacteria > Cardiobacteriales > Wohlfahrtiimonadaceae > Wohlfahrtiimonas > Wohlfahrtiimonas chitiniclastica. The sequence goes on from NZ_AQXD01000003.1 coordinate 113,310, forward strand.
ACAAGCGCGTTGTCACCAATTCGCTTAAAATGCCAAATTTCGCCGGTGAATAGATCGCCGCGCCAATGCCCACAATGGCATATGCCACAAATGGTGATGCCCCAACAAATAACAGTGCGACACCCAATAGTTTGGCGCCATTGCCCAGCATTAACACCCTGGATTTTGACTGATTGTCCGCAAATAATCCCACAAAGGGCGCAAGCAAAATATATGCCGCTAAAAAGCACGCTTGCAATAGATATGTGCTCTCTTTTAATGCACCTAAATGGTCGAGCAATTCTAGGAGGGCAAAAAAGAGTGCATTGTCCGCCAATGCTGAGAAAAACTGCGCATTGACCACACTCAATACGCCCCGATTGAACAAACGATCCGACACCATTGTCATGCACCCTCTTCCATCACTTGTTCGGTTAAGCCTGCATAATCGACTTTCCCAGAACCTAACAGCGGAATTTCTTTCACAGCGCGCACATCTCGCGCCACTGACAATTCAGATAAACCGAGCTCTTTTGCCAATGTGCTCACTGTTTTGCGATCAATTTCATCCGCTGTTGTGAATAAGACAATCGCCTCACCTTTGCTCGCATCTTTACGCACCACAGCTGCATGATCATGCTCAGGATATGCCAATTTAAACAATCGCTCTGTGGTTTCTAATGTCACCATTTCACCCGCAATCTTCGCAAAGCGTTTGACGCGCCCTTTGATGGTTAAATACCCTTCATCGTCCATCGCCACAATATCGCCTGTGTTGTACCAACCCTTTTCACCTTGATATTCCGTTGGCACCAACTGATTCGGCGCATTGTAAAAGAGATAACCTTTCATCACATTGCCACCTTGCACGATCAATTGTCCGCCTTCTGCGATGCCGTCGATGGTTTCTAATCGGGCGCGCATGCCCGGCAAGATTTTACCAATCGTATTCTCTTTATAGCTCATCGGCACATTGATCGAGATCACAGGTGAGCATTCAGTTGCGCCGTAGCCTTCTAAAATACGGATGCCAAATTTTTCTGACCACACATCACGCACCGATTCAGATAAGCGCTCTGCCCCAGCCACCACATAACGCAGCGTGCGAAAATCATACGGATTGGCAAAGCGTGCATAATTTTGTAAAAATGTGGAGGTGCCAAACAGCACCGTTGCGCCTGTGTCATACACCATTTCAGGAATGACGCGATAATGCAGCGGCGATGGATACAAAAAGATGCGGCAACCCGAACGCAACCCCAAAAGCGTGCCTGCCGTTAAACCAAAAGCATGGAAGATGGGCAATGCTGAGAAAAAGATATCTTTAGTTGTAAAGTCTGCCACCGTAAAGAGCTGCTCCACATTCGTCAATAATGAGCGGTTGGTATGCACAACGCCTTTAGGTTTACCTTCAGAACCTGAGGTGAATAAAATCACGGCTTCTGCATCTGGATCAGGCTCAGGTAAATAACGCTTGGGCATGAGTTTTGCTTTCACCACCCAAAGTTTATCCTCGGTTGTGATCGCTTTACGTAAATCTTCTGCATACACCCAATGGATCTCAGGAAATGCCGCGACTAAATGGGTTAAATTGCCTTTCTCTAAAAAGATGCGTGAGGTTAACACGGTTTTCACATTCGCGGCTGTGATCGCAGCATTCATCCCATCCACGCCCGCGGTGTAATTCAATAATGCACAGACGCGCCCCGTTAAATTCAGCGCCATAATCGTCGCAATTGAGCCGCTGGCGTTTGGTAGTAATACGCCCACATGTTCATGTTTTTCTGTCAAGCGCTCAACAATGCGGCTGATGCCTAAAATTTTGGTGATCAATTGTCCATAAGATTCAGGTTTACGCTGAATGTCTTCTAAACAGATGGCATCCATGCCAAAGCGACGCGCCGATTGCACCACCATGTCAAATAAAGAGGTGGGCGCAAAAATCTCAATGCGCATGTCCATCATCAATTCATGCGTGTATTTTGCCAAATATTGGCGGCGCGCTTTGCCGTGTAAATGCTCTGGCGTTGGCACATTAATCGGCGCGCCCATTGTGATGGTGATTGGCGTAAATAAACGCTGCTTCACCAATCCTTTTAAGCGGCTGAAATATGAGTATTCTGCGCCTTCAAGCATCACAGGAATCAAAGGCACTTTTGCTTTACTCGCCACAAAGGCTGCCCCTTCATAAATTTTCATCAGGCTGCCTGTTAATGTAATGCGCCCTTCAGGGAAGATCACAATGGTGCGGCCACTGGCCACCACTTTTGTCAGCAATTTAACAGACATCGGGTGCAAGGGATCAACAGTTACATGGTCAATGAATTTTAAAAAGGGTTTAAAGTACCAACGATTGGCAATGTCTGTATTGATCACAAACAACGGGCGCTGTGGCAAAAAGACGCCAAGAAGTACACCATCTAAAAAGGACTGATGGTTACACACCACAACGCCATGGGTTTGACATGCTTGTGGGTCGAGCTTTGTTTGAATGTTAAAGAAAAGCTTAAAAATGACTCTTAAAATTGTTCTCATAAATTTGACCATGCAGAATAATAAAACAGTGTTTAGTTTAAAAGATTCTAAATATTAATCAATGTTTATTTAAAGATTTTTTGCCTTTACGGCCACCTTTCCATGCAAGCACTGTAATCTAATTGCCCAGCATCGGCATTATATTTTCAGCATAACTTCAGTATAATCGCGCCTCACCCATTATTTATGAGGATCATATGTCGTCTTCAACCCTCTCTTTGATCGTAGCGATTGCCAACAATGGCACCATCGGCATCAACAATAGTTTGCCCTGGCATTTGCCCGATGACTTAGGATTTTTCAAACAAAACACTGTGGGTAAACCCATCATCATGGGTCGCAAAACCTATGAATCCCTAGGTCGTCCGCTGCCTAAGCGCCCAAACATCGTGATCAGCTCGCAAAGCGCCCCTGAAAATTTGCCAGAGAATGTCCATTACTTTACAAATTTAATGACGGCGATAGAAACTTTTAATGACGCGCCTGAGATCATGATCATTGGCGGCGCCCAGCTTTATCGCGCAGCCATCCCGATGATGAATCGCTTATATGTCACGCGTGTGGATGCGGACATCGTGGGCGATACACAACTGCCTGAAATCCTTAATTTACCGTTTGAAACGGCAACACTCGTGAGCCGTGAGCATCATCTTATGGATGAAAAACATGCCCACCCATTCACCTTTGAAATCTGGGATTTTCCCTCACAAAACTAATTTGTAAACCTTCTGTAAATTGACGGGGAATCCGTTTTTAGCTACTGCAAAATTTAGCAACTTCGCTATAATTGTGCATTATGTTTTTAAATCGAGTGAATTATGGCTGTGACCACCAAAAAAGTCAGTTGGTATAAGAAATATGCCAGCTATAAATACTATGTGCCCTTGGCCAATGCCATTGCGCCTTATTGCTTATGGCTCAGTTTAATCTTGGGCATTGTGGGTTTAACATTGGGCTTAGGCTTTGCCCCAGCTGATTATCAACAAGGCAACAGTTTTCGCATCATCTACATTCATGTGCCTGCCGCGATGCTCTCTACTGCACTTTACATCACCATGGCGGTGATGAGTTTATGCTTTTTGATTTGGCGCGTTAAACTGTTAACGTTAGTGGTCAGAAGCATTGCCGTTGTGGGCGCAACCTGTACGCTCATCGCCTTGGTCACCGGTGCCATTTGGGGCGCACCGACTTGGGGCACTTGGTGGGTTTGGGACATTCGCTTAACTTCAGAGTTGCTCTTACTCTTTTTCTACATTGGCTACATTGCCTTTGACCATGCGATCGAAGATCGCCAAACAGCAGACATTTTCACCTCCATCCTCGCAGTGATCGGCATTGCGGTGGCCATTTTGGTGAAAGTTTCTGTCTTTTTCTTTAACTCGCTTCATCAAAAGAGTACAGTCTTTGCCTCTGGCGGACCGTCGATTCAGATGGAGATGTTTTTACCACTGATTTTAATGATCTTAGCTTATGGCCTCTTTACTTCAGGGTATGTGCTCAAAAAGAGCGTGAACCTCATCTATAAAGAGAAACTCATGAAGCACTATTTAAATCAATAACCCACGGAGTATCTATGACATTTGCATTTGGGAGCTTTGCAGAATTTCTGCAAATGGGGAAGCATGGTCTCTACGTCTGGTTAAGCTACGGATTCTTTTTGATCTGTCTGCTCAGCCTTGTGGTTCCGCTATTGAGCGAGAATAAAAAATTACGCAACACTATGAAACAAGAGGGGATTGACTCATGACGCCAAAGCAAAAACAACGTGCCATCATTGTGGTGGGTTTAGTGGTGATTACCTTAGCCGCCATTGGTTTACTCATTTATGCATCAAGAAGTGAACTCAACTATTATTATTCGCCTGTGGAAGTTAAAGAAGGCAAAGCGCCGGTGGATCGCTCAATTCGCATTGGCGGACTTGTGGCACCGGGTTCATTGGTGAAAAGTGACGAAGTGATTGACGTGGCGTTTGACATCATGGATGGTCAAGATCGCGTGCATGTCACCTATGACAAAATGTTGCCAGACTTATTCCGCGAAGGCCAAGGCGTGATTGCAACAGGTGTATTAGATGACAATCATCACTTCACCGCCACAGAAATCCTTGCAAAACACGATGAAACTTATATGCCACCTGAAGTGAAAGCTTCACTTGAAAAATCTGGCATCGTGATTGATGAAAACTCTAGACACCCCGGCGCTCCGAAGGAATAAGCATGCTACCCATTGGTGAATTAACACTTTACGTTGCGCTCGCGACAGCGCTTTTATTGCTCTTTCTGCCGTTGATCGGACTTGTGACACACAACACAAAACTGATGCAAACGGCCAAACCTCTAACCTTATGGCTCTTTGTGCTGCTGCTCACCTCGTTTGTGAGCTTAGGTTATGCTTTTTATACCAATGACTTCAGTTATGCGTATGTGTTCAGCAACTCAAACACGCAACTGCCCGCCATTTTCCGCCTAACAGCGATTTGGGGCAGCCATGAAGGCTCGATGTTATTGTGGGTCTTCACGCTCTCTTTATGGATGTTCGTGGCGATCTTCTTTATGCGTAAATTGCCCATCGAATTGACGGCAACCACGCTAGCAATTTTAGGCGCCATCATCGCCTCTTTCATCGCCTTTGTGATCTTCACATCGAATCCATTTGAACGCGCGATCAACAGCATTGTGTTTGATGGCCGTGACTTAAATCCATTGTTGCAAGACGTTGGGCTCATCATCCATCCGCCTTTACTCTATATGGGTTATGTGGGCTTTGCCATTCCATATGCATTTGTGTGCGCCATTTTGATCAATGGTTACATTGATCGCACCACTGTGCGTTGGTTGCGCCCTTGGGTATTGGCGGCTTGGGGCTTTTTAACCCTCGGCATCACCGTTGGCAGTTGGTGGGCTTACTATGAATTGGGCTGGGGCGGCTGGTGGTTCTGGGATCCTGTGGAAAATGCCTCCCTCATCCCTTGGATTTTATCCACCGCTTTATTGCACTCATTGATCACCACAGAAAAACGCCAAGTCTTCTCCGTTTGGTCTGTGCTGATGGCCATTCTTTGCTTCTCATTGAGCGTTTTGGGTACATTCTTAGTGCGCTCAGGCGTTTTGACTTCGGTGCATTCATTTGCTGCCGATCCTCGCCGCGGTGCCATCATCCTCATCATTTTAGCCTGTGTTGTGATCTTCGGAATTGCGTTGTTACTCATGCGCTCAAGCCGCATTCGTCAGCACAATGGTGTCGCATTATTATCGCGTGAAACTGGCATTTTACTCAATAACATCTTCTTATCTGTGGTCTGTTTTATTGTGGTGCTTGGCACACTCTATCCGCTCATTGTGGACATGTTACAAATCGGTAAAATCTCTGTGGGACCAAACTTCTTCAATAAAACCGTCAATCCATTAGCGATGATTTTATTGGTGATCCTTGGCATCACACCACTTGTGCGCTACAAGAAAGATCAATTGAGCCGCATTCGTAAACCGCTCATCATCATGGCGATTGCTGCGGTGATTATGGGTCCTTTATCGAACGCTGCCTATGTTTTATATGTCAATGGTTTATTGCCAGAAGGTCATGCTGATCGCATGCCGCTCATCAACCCGATGGTGACATTGAGCCTCATTTTATGTTACTGGGTATTTTTCGGCATTTTGGCAGAAATTGCGATGCATAAACCCCGCAATGCCAGCTTCATCAAAGGCTTCTTTACGCAGTCAATGTCCCGCGTTGCCATGAACTTAGGTCACTTAGGTGTGGTGGTCACCATCGTGGGCATCACGATGACCAGTTACTACAGCGTTGAAGCGGATCGTTTACTCAAAGTTGGGCAAACGGAAGTGGTGCAAGGCTATGAATTTAAACTTGAGAATTTAGAAAACATCAAAGGGCCAAACTACTTTGCCACCAAAGGGACATTCTCTGTGAGCTATCAGGGCAAATTCTTACGCATGATGCATCCTGAAAAACGCATCTATGCCGCAAGTGGCATGCCCATCAGTGAAGTTGCGTTGCGCGCTTCCCTCTTTGATGATCTCTACATTGCATTGGCAGAAGAGCGCCCCGGTCAAAGCTGGGCGATTCGCTTGTATGTCAAACCTTTCATTCGTTGGATTTGGTTAGGCGGCGTGATCATCTCGATTGCAGCATTGCTTGCCATGTTGGCATTGCGCCGTCCTGAACGTGCGGAAAAATAGGAGAATTGTATGAAAAAGCCTGTCATCATCGCCATCACCGCGAGCGTATTGGTTGTGATTTTTGCCTTCTTCTTCATCACCCTTGGCAATGATCCGAGCAAATTGCCTTCCACGCGTGAAGGTAAACAAGTGCCTGAATTCAGTGCCAGTAAATTGGTGGAACCTGGGCACATTGCGGAAATCATCACCAATGAGGACATCAAAGGCCCTGCCCTACTCAATGTTTGGGCAACATGGTGCCCAACATGCCGTGATGAACATGCCACCTTGAATGTGTTAAAAGATCAAGGCGTCAAAATTTATGGCGTCAATTACAAAGATGATCCTGAAAAAGCATACGAATGGCTTGAAGAGCTAGGTAATCCTTATCTCTTTAACTTTTTAGACATGAGCGGTGCAGTTGGCATCGAGCTTGGCGTTTATGGTGCACCTGAAACTTACTTCATCGATCAAAACAACGTGATTCATTATCGTCACGTGGGCGCGATTTTGCCGGAGATTTGGGACACGCAGCTTAAAGCCATCTATGAAGAGATCATGCAAACAGGAGATCCATCCTAATGAGACGATTGTTAACAATGCTATTCCTCATGAGCAGCTTTGCCTTGGCAAATGTGAATGTGTATGACTTTTCAGACAAAGTGCAAGAGACCCGCTTTAACCACTTAATCACAGATTTACGCTGCCCGAAATGCCAAAATCAGAACTTAGCGGATTCAGATGCACCGCTTGCAAAAGATTTAAAAGATCGCGTCTATTTGATGATCAACGATGGCCGCAGCGACAGTGAAATCCTCACCTTTATGGTGGATCGTTATGGTGATTTTGTGCTCTATACGCCCCCTGTCAAACCCATCACTTGGTTTTTATGGTTTGGCCCTGCGGTGATCTTATTACTTGTGCTCATCATCGTCTTTGCGCGCCGTAAAAAGCCGACTGAGGAAGTTGTTCAGCCCTTATCACCTTCAGAAGCCCAGCAACTTTCTGAGCTGTTAAATAAAAAGGATTCGCACCAATGATTCTCTTTTCCATCATCCTATTTGTCTTGACGATGCTCATCATCTTTTATCCGCTGTTTCAACACAAAACAGCCGCAGAGCCGACGCTGCAAGATATCTATACCCAAAATTATCTGGCCACCGAAACGCGCTTGAAAAAGAGTTTAGACAATGGCGTGATCACGCAAACTCAGTATGAGCAAAAGCAAGCGGAAGCTGCCCGTGATTTATTAAAACTCACGAAAAAACATCAAAGTCAATTGTCAAATGGTGCGCGCACTGTGATTTCTGTGGTGGCATTGATCTTCCCTGTGGCAGCCATTGGCGGCTTTTGGGCGCATTCATATACACAAGATGTGCAAGAATATGATCAAAAACGTGGCGAACTCACGCCTGAGTTACAAGCGTGGTTAGATCGCATTCCAGACAGCGAATTAGAAACCTTCAAAAGCATCGTGGAAGTTGAACCTCAGCCACCTAAACCTGAATTGTTTGAAGATTTGCGTTATGTGTTCCCAACGCTCTTTTACATGAGTGCAAAACAGACCCATGACAATCCAAAGTTGTTAAAATTGCTCGGTAAACTGGCATACAGCGCACAATGGACACCGGGCACTTTAGATGCTTATAACCGTGTATTAGAGCTTTCACCCACCGATTACATCGCCAATGTTTCTGTGTTAGAAGCTGACCTTCAAAGTGCGAAAAAGAAAATCCCTAAACGCCTTGTTGAGCGCTTAGATCACTTTTTCACCATGTATCCTAACGACACATATTTACGCATTTTGTACGCAGAAGCCCTCTATGAGCGCGGACAATTTAAAGAGTCCATCGCCCAATGGAAAGAGATGCGTGACTTATTGGCAAAAAGCGCCAAAGGCAATCCGCAAGGTGAGCAAGCGCTCAAAACTTTGGACACTTTCATTGCTTCAATCGAACAAGGCATGATGGAAACAGCGCAAGTGCGTAACTTTGATGTCAAAACTGTGCTTGATGCTCCGATTGATTGGCAAAACATCACTTCCCCACTCATCATGACGCTGTATATGATGGACTTTGAGGACAATACACCGATTGCCTTTAAAGAGAGCTTAATTGCACCGAATCAAACAGTGCCTGATATGATAGTGCTCAATGACTTTAACCGCTTTGATACAGTGACGACGCCCATTCGTAATTTTGAGCATTTAGCTGTGTTTGGTACATTAAAGCCCATCGATAATGATGAGATTCTTTATCTCACGGATGTGGTTGAATTGCCAAAAGGTGCCTATGAAAGCGCAGTTGCCTTCATGCCAAGCAGTGAAGCCGATGCCATCAATGATGTGATGCAAAAAACCATCGATGCTGCAAAAGCAAAAACGGCTGCCCGTTATTTAGTGCAAATCAATGCGCCGGATGTGGATTTAAGCTCATTGCCTGACAGCGCACGTTTAACCCTCTTCATTTCCCAAGAAGGTTCACGCATGCCGCTTGCCGCAAAAGCCATTGATTCAGCGAACAGCTTAACCTTCCCTTTAACCCTTGAGATCACGGATCAAGATCGCTTAATGGCTGGTAACCCAAGCTTATTTGCCACCCCGAATTTAACCGTGGGCGCGCGTTTAAGCCAAGGCTCTGAAGCCGTTGGTCAAACCGGTGACATCGAAAGCGTGAAAATGCCGATTTCACCTGAGCATTCAAGCGTTGTTTTAATGCTTGATCAAATCCGTGAAACCTCTAAAACCTCACCGGTGGCCCCATAATGTTTGCTGATTTCACCTTACAGATTGATCAAGTGAGCGCAACGCGCAATTATCGCAAAGTGTTTTCCCCCGTCACCTTGACCCTCAAAAATGGCGACAGCGTCTATATTGAAGGAGAAAATGGCGCAGGTAAAACCACATTTTTACGCGTGATTGCAGGTTTAAACAGCATCTATCAAGGTGACATCAGCTTCAATGGACTCAATCGCAAAGAGCTTGCCCACACATATCATCGTCACATTTTGTATGTCGGGCACGCCCTTGGCTTAAAAGATGATCTCACCGCCTATGAAAACATCGATGCAATGCTCAAAATTCAGGGCATTCATCGCTCTGAGGCGGAGATTTTATCGGTGTTTGAAACGTTATTGATCCCCACACAAAACCGCGCGATGCGTTACTTATCCGCAGGACAAAGACGCCGCGTTGCCCTCTCTCGCTTATGGCTTGAGCCAAAAGCCATTTGGATTTTAGATGAACCCTTCACCGCTTTAGATAAGCGCTCTGTGGCGATTTTAGAAGCCGCCATTACAGAACATCATCAACAAAATGGCGCAATCCTCTTCACTTCTCATCAAACGCCTTCAGAAGGTGTGTATAATAAGCACGAAATGATAGAGAGTTATAGGAAATAAATCAGCCTCATGAGTGTTTTTACTGCGGTCATCAAGCGTGACCTTCAATTAGGCATGCGCCAACGCTCGGAATTGCTCACCCCCATAATCTTCTTTTTGATTGTGGTGAGTCTCTTTCCGCTTGGTTTAGGGTTAGATAATCAAAAAGTGCTCCATGAAGTTTCGCCCGCCATTTTATGGATTGGCGCGCTGCTCTCAAACATGCTCATTATGGATCGCCTTTTTAAAAGTGATTATGATGATGGCTCCCTTGAACAGTTGATGATTTCAGGCTCGCCACTTGTGGTTGTGGTGCTCGCTAAAATCGTTGCCCATTGGTGTTTAACGGCGCTGCCCCTCATCATTGTTTCCCCGATTTTGGGCTTAATGCTCTATTTCTCGGTGCCAGATGCCCTTGAAACCACATTTTTACTGCTCATTGGCACACCTGTCTTGAGCTGCATCGGTGCCATTTGCACCGCACTCACCCTACAATTAAAGCGCGCAGGTTTACTCCTTAGCATCATCGCCTTGCCGCTCTTTTTACCTGTTTTAATTTTTGGTGTGCAAGCCACATTACGCATCATCGAAGGCCATTCTGTGGTTGGTTTTTATGCCGTATTCGCCGCCCTTGATTTGATCGCCCTTGCTGCTGCACCATTGATTACAGCTTTTGCGTTACGCATCAGTCTTCATTAAAATTTCGAGTGTTACATGACAACCAAAAAAACTACCACGCCCGCTTTGGACTATCCACAACAATTGTCGCCAATTGTGCATGCTTGGATTTTGACCACCATTTTAGATTTAGGTGGGCACCGTGAATTCATCCATAAAGATTTTTTCAGTGATGATCAACTCGCCACCGCCATCGGCTTAGATAAATGGCTCAACTGTAAGCCGCCGTTGAATCGTGCGGACATCCTCAAAACATTGCGTGATCAACAACAAAAATTATTGAATGATCCGGCAACGTTTGCCACGCCATACAATCTTGATCTGACCCACAACTTAGACAATCTCAAAGCCCTCATTCATTTATCGGATGTGGAATGTGCGCTCTTAGAGTTCACGCTCATCACATACAATGAGCCTTTGCTTAATAATGCGTTAGATCAACTTGGCGCAATCAGCTCAGATCAACTCAATCGCATTTTGGCATTTTTATTGCAAAAAACGCCGCAAGAAATTCAAGCGGCGCTCTCCTCAAATGGTGCCCTTGCCCGCACAGGTTTAATGCGCGTGCATCATGGTCCTTCGCTCTTTTTCCGTGGCAAAATTGATTTGTTGTCCCGCAATTTCATTGAAGCGATGTTCTCCCATGAAACGACGCCTTATAACATCCTAAAAGATGTGGTGTCGAAAAGTAAGCCTGCGGCTTTATCTTTAAACAACTTTGGTTACTTAAACACTGAACTCAATATTTTAGTGCCTTATTTACAGCACGCGCTTGATCACAACCAAAAAGGCGTCAATATCCTCATTTATGGTGAGCCCGGCACGGGTAAAACAGAGCTTGCGCGCACGTTGGTGGAACACTTTAAAGTGGCGGCTTATGAAGTGGTGTCTGAATCCATTCATGGCGAAGGCGTGGAAAAAGGCGAGCAACGCTTATATGCTTATTTAGCGGCACAAAACTTCTTTTGTAATCAAAAATCGCTCATCATTTTTGATGAAATTGAAGATGTCTTTTTTGATGCAGGCGCAGATGGATTACCAAATTTCTCTAAAGCGTGGTTCAACCATATTTTAGAAACCAATCAGATCCCCACCATTTGGATCTGTAATGATACGTACGACATTGATCCTGCCATCATTCGCCGCTTTGACTTTACTTTCCACTTAGCTTCTCCGCCAAAGTCTGAACGTAAAGCGATGCTTGAATCTGCCTTAAAAGGCAAACTCAGCCCCAATACATTAAATACGCTTGCCCTTTCTAAAGCATTGGTGCCTGCCATCATTGATCGCACGGCAAAAGTGCTCAACACCATTTATGATGACGTGGCAGAAAACTTTGATGAAGCGGCCACCACAATCATCAATGGCACCTTAAAAGCCCAAGGCAATCCTGAAATTCGCGTGGCAAAAATTGGTGGGCTCAGTGATATTTATAATCCTGCCTTCACCAATACGGATTCAAATTTAGCGCTCCTTGCAGAACGCTTAAAAGTCTTCAACGAAGCGCGCATTTGTTTATATGGTGCTTCCGGCACCGGTAAATCTGCATTTGCGCACTATTTAGCGGACTATTTGAATAAGCCATTACTCATCAAAAAAGTGTCTGATTTGATGGATAAATATGTGGGCGAGACGGAAAAACAAATCGCCGAAGCCTTTTATGAAGCCACCACCACAGGCGCCATTTTATTGATGGATGAAGTGGACAGCTTTTTAAGAGATCGCCGCTCTGCTCAGCAAAATTACGAGATCACGATGGTCAATGAGATGCTCACTCAAATGGAAGAGTTCTCTGGCATTTTCATCGCCACCACCAACTTAATGGATCATCTTGATCAAGCAATGCTCCGCCGTTTTGATTTTAAAGTGAAGTTTGATTACCTAAAAGCGGATCAAGCTTGGCTCCTCTTTAACGAGCAATGCCGTTATTTAGGTTTTCAATCTGTGGACATGAATTTAGAGGCTGAGTTTAAGAAAATGACGCGTTTGACGCCGGGGGATTTTGCCATCTCTGCCCGTCAGGCAAAATTGGGCGTGATCACAACGCCAGAAGAGATCATCACGCAATTGGTCAAAGAAAATAAACTCAAAGAATCAAAAGGCACCACGATTGGATTTGTGCAAAATAAATAGATCATACAATGAAAAATCCCCCGCAATGCGGGGGATTTTTTTAGGCTCATGTCAAATCATTCATGAATTAATTATAAGAAACTTTTGCCAACAAACCTGTGCCTTCCAATTTCTTAATTTTAAATGGCCCGTAGAAAATCAACGCGATCAATACAATGCCCACATAACCTGCGATTGGATAGAAGTAACCCATCAACTGAATGAAACCCACAAAGCTGATGCCATAACCCATCGTCAATACACCCAATACAATCCAACGTGATTTTGGCGTTTCCATCGGTACATAGCGAGAGATGAACACATAAAACATGCTCACCGCTGTGCTATAAATCATCGCAAGGGCAACCAAGGTGAGTAAACCACTTAAATGCGGCACATATGTATTCATGATCTGTAATGATGGCATTTGTGCCAACGTATCCACCGTGGGCGCAATCGTTTTGATCTGTGCAAAGAGTGCAAAGTGACCCATTGCCAATACGCCGCCAATGATCAAACCACCCAATGCACCGCCCCAACGCGCCACTTTTGGATCTTTCTCTTCCCCGCCAATCACCAATGACATGCCAACGCCTGCAACCGTCATCATCGTGACATGGTTAATGGCAGCCACCCACCAATTTGGCAAAGTATCTGGCAATGTGTCACCCACTGCAATGACGTAATCATTGAGTTCTGCAAAGCTTTCCGTTTGATTTGATAAGCCCTGATAAATCACGATGGACAATAAGCCAATCAATATCGGCGTGATCATGCCAATCACCAAAATGATTTTACGTAAACGCAACATCAATGTGCCCACCACTAACAATGTCATGATGAGAGAACCTTGCCACAATGGCATATTGTACTGCTGCAGAAAGAGCGAGCCGCTGCCTGAGAGCATGATGATACCCGTGCCAAGCATCATGATGATGATCAATGCATCCACAAAACCGCCCACGGCTTTACCGCCCACTAAATAAGCGGCTTCCTTATAGTTTTTTGACTGTAAGCGCTGCCCTAAACCTGTGACAAAATAGCCCACAATGCCATAAAGCACTGTGGCTAAAATGACGCCAGCGGTGCCTTCAACGCCAAAAGATGTGTAGTAAAAAAATGGCTCCATGCCTGAGGCATTTCCTGCTCCGACAACGACACTGGCATATGCAAATGCCACGATTAAAACCTCTAAAACCTTCTTCATTTCAATCCTCCTAAGTGATGTGTCCCAGATACTTTTTGCAGGATGCCATCAAGCATCTATTTGTTATGAATACAGTTTTTATACAAAACGGTATCAATGGGGTTGCCTTGATAGTCGCTTTTATGACCAACAAGTGTCAAAAGATATGAATTCAGAAGGTAATGAATTTTTTTCCATTTTCTTCGTGCACTAAAACTATTCCTTAAAGGAATGAAGCTGTGCATTTAGTTCGTTTGTCAGCCCGATGGGCTTCCATGTAGCATCGATTCATGCCTTGATTTGGCAAATCACAATAACGAATCACTCACGTCATAACCATTGAATTGAAAAGGATGATTACCATGAATATTTCTGTACTCAACCAATTAGGTCTGTCTAACGAATTATTAAATGGCGGCGATCACGCCATTCGTAGCCCGATTGATGGCTCAACATTGGCAAAACTTGCCTTCATTGATGCCACACAAACAAATGCCATCATTGATGAAGCGCACGATGCATTTTTACAATGGCGCACAGTGCCTGCCCCAATCCGCGGTGAATTGGTGCGCGTGTTAGGTGAATTACTTCGCGAACACAAAGAAGCGTTGGCCACTGTCATTACATTAGAAGCCGGTAAAATTCAGTCTGAAGCGTTAGGCGAAGTCCAAGAGATGATCGACATCTGTGACTTTGCGGTGGGTTTATCGCGTCAGCTTTATGGTTTGACGATTGCCTCAGAACGCCCGGGTCACCACATGCGTGAAACATGGCATCCACTCGGTGTTGTGGGTGTGATCACTGCATTTAACTTCCCGATGGCGGTTTGGTCTTGGAATACTGCGCTTGCCCTCATTTGTGGTAATGCGGTGGTGTGGAAACCTTCAGAAAAAACACCATTGACGGCTTTAGCCTGCCAAGCAGTGTTTGAAAAAGCTTTAGCATGCTTTGGCAAAGCGCCGAAAAACATCGCCCGTTTAGTGGTCGGTGCCCGTGATGCAGGCAATGCCATGGTGGAAAATCACAAAGTTGCTTTAGTCAGCGCCACAGGCAGCACGCGCATGGGTCGTGAAGTGGGGCCAAAAGTCGCCGCGCGTTTTGGCCGCTCCATTTTAGAATTAGGTGGCAACAATGCCATGATTTTGACAGAATCAGCGGATCTTGATTTGGCGGTTCGTGCCATTGTCTTCAGTGCTGTAGGTACAGCAGGACAGCGCTGCACCACGCTTCGCCGCCTCATCATCCATAAATCTGTCAAAGCTCAAGTGCTCGAACGCCTCAAAGCATCATACAGCACCATTCCTGTGGGTTCGCCATTAGACACACAAAATCTTGTGGGGCCACTCATGGATGAGGATTCCTTCAACGCCATGCAAAAAGCATTGAGCGATGCAAAAGCCACAGGTGGCGTTGTGCATGGTGGCGAGCGCGTCTTAGCGGATCAAATGCCGAATGCTTACTACGTCAAACCTGCCATTGTGGAAATGCCCACACAAAATGAAGTGGTGGCAACAGAAACATTTGCCCCAATCCTTTATGTGATGGAATATGAAAACTTCAGCGATGCCATGGCGATGAACAACGATGTGCCACAAGGCTTGTCCTCTTGCATCTTCACAAACGATGTGCGCGAAGCTGAATTCTTCCAAAGCGCAGCCGGCAGCGATTGCGGCATTGCCAACGTTAATATTGGCACAAGTGGCGCTGAAATTGGCGGTGCATTTGGTGGTGAAAAAGAGACGGGCGGCGGTCGTGAATCTGGTTCTGACTCTTGGAAAGGCTACATGCGCCGTCAAACGAACACCATCAACTATTCACGTGAATTACCACTCGCACAAGGCGTGAAATTCGATTAATCTCAAATTGTGACACCGAGAGATGGCTTTGCCATCTCTTGTGCCCTCTGGGCTTATTAAAAAGAGCTTCAACAAAGCCAAAGCATACTAATCACCAAGGAGGAGAGCATGAAAATCTCTATTGATCAATTGCAAACATTGGTGCATGAGATCTTAGACAGTCGAGGATTCTCACGCGCGCACCGCGATGCCATCACAGATAATCTGATGGCGGCACAAATTGCTGAATGCCATTCTCATGGGGTGTGGCGTTTGATCGCGCTGATGGATAATTTAGATAAAGGCATGTTAAACACAGAAGCTGTGCCCATTGTGACTCACAATAAAGGGGCGATCATTCGCATCGATTGCCAAATGGCAGCGGCGCAATATGGTCATCATGTGGGCATGCCCTTGTTAATTGAGCGCGCTCAAGAATTTGGCATTGCGCTTCTTGCCATCAATCATTCCATCCATTTTTCTGCCTTATGGGTTGAGCTTGAGATGCTGGCCAAAGCCAATCTTGTGGGCTTATGCATGACCACAAGCCATGCTTGGGTTGCCCCTTGTGGGGGTAAAACGCCGCTCCTTGGTACCAATCCCTTTGCCTTTGCTTGGCCGCGTGCGGATCAAAATCGCCCATATATTTTTGACTTTGCCACCAGCGCCACAGCGCGCGGTGAAATTCAGCTCTTAGCTAAACACAATCAACCGTTGCCAGATCACTGCGCCATTGATGCAGATGGCAATCCCACCAATGATCCTCATGCTGCCCTTAAAGGCGCCATGCGCACCTTTGGCGAACACAAAGGCACAGCCCTTGCCACCATGATTGAATTGATGGCGGGTCCTTTAATTAATGATTTAACGAGCCAAGGCTCAGAGCAATCAGCAAATGGCGCCGCATTGCCTTATGGCGGTGAGCTCATCATTGCGATTGATCCGACCCTTTTACTTGGGGATGAATACAGTGAAGCAAGCGCGCGCGCTGAAGATTACCTCAACCAATTTACCCACCACGGCGTGCGATTGCCCTCCGAACGACGATTCACTGCCCGCGATGAAAACTTACAAACAGGCGAGCTCACCCTCGATGATGATCTCATTGAAGAACTCAAAGCCCTCATCCATCCTCGCACTGAATCTTTTAAGGAGGCGATATGACCCTCAAACATGAAAATCTTTGGCACACATTGGTGTCAGATCAAGTCAATTTCCCAGCCCTCAATCAAGATGACACCGCAGATGTGTGCATTGTGGGTGCAGGCTTTACCGGTTTATCCGCAGCCATTCATTTGGCGGAAAAAGGCAAAAAAGTCGTAGTGCTCGATGCCCATCATGTGGCATATGGCGGCAGCGGTCGCAACGTCGGCTTAGTGAATGCAGGCACATGGAATAAACCTGATTTCATGGTGCAAATTCTCGGTAAAGAGATGGGCGAAAGCCTCATTTCTGCGCTCGGTGATGCGCCAAAGCTTGTGTTCTCCCTCATCCATAAATATGGCATCGATGCCCAACAGCAAGAAGTTGGCACGCTGCACATGGCACACAGCAATCAAGGCATTGCAGAGATTGAAGATCGCTATGAGCAACTCACCCGCCGCGGCGTGAATGTGGAATTACTCAAAGGTGAACGCATTGCAGAATATTCTGGCAGCCAAAAAATTCCGGCAGCACTGTTAGATCATCGTGCGGGCACGGTCAATCCTTATGCGTATGCCACAGGTTTAGCAAAAGCCGCCGCATCCCTTGGCGTGAAGATTTATGAGAATTCCCCTGTCTCTGCCGTCAATTGCACAACGCCCGGACAATGGAGCGTCACTGCGCTCAATCACACCATCAAGGCTGAAAAAGTGATCATTGCCACAAATGCTTATGCCGAAGGGGATTTGGCCACGTATCGACAATCCATTTACAGCGGCTATTACTATCAAGTGGCGTCTGAGCCTTTAACGGGCGATGCGGGCAAAACTGTTTTGCCATACAAGCAAGGCTCTTGGGATACACGTTTGGTGCTCAGCAGCATTCGCCTGGATAAAGACGGACGCCTCATTTTAGGCAGCATGGGCAAAGCCATCAATAAACCAGCTTGGTATTTGAAAACTTGGGCAGATCGCATTCAGCAGCACTATTTTCCACAACTTGGCAAACACATGACGTGGGAATACAGCTGGTGTGGGCGCATTGGCTTTACGGATAACCATACGCCAAAAATCTTTGAACCGGCCAAAGGGCTGATTGCAGCGATTGGCTACAATGGCCGCGGCATCACAACGGGCACATTGATGGGTAAACTCTTTGCAGAGCATTTAACAGATACTGAGGCTGCGCCCATTCCTGTGCCATTTTATTCAGCTGTGGATCAATCAAAGTGCAACTATGCACAAGCAAAATCCCTCTTCATTGAGTCAGGCTTTACCTTGTATCACTTAGGTCAGTGCTTAAAAGTCATTCGCTAAATTCATCCAATCCATCGACCCCTTTTGCCCAATTTCGATTGGGCCTTTTTTTGTACTTATTATCAAGATGATGAACAAAAAAAGCCGAGGCATTCACCTCGGCAACACGTCATCACAACGTCTAAAACAGAGACAATCATAAGCGAAGGGGAACGCTTATCATTGGGATAATGAGCTCATCACCTCCTTTTGTATTAAGTTGCATCCATCGGTGAGTGTATGCAGCGGCATTCTGGCATCATCTGTGAATAGACAATGGAGGATCACAGGTGTACCACGCGCTGCCCGTTCAATGGCAGCTGCCGAAGCGGCGAAAAATTCATCCATCGTATGACAAACATATGCCGCATTCACAGACATCTGCCCACATACAATGATCACAATTCCAAGAGCATGATTTTGAGCACTCAATAATGCTTCTGATGACACTGAGCATTCATGATCATCCATCAAGCACACAACAGTGCGCGTCGGATGCAATGCTTTAGCTGCCATTGCCGCAGCGATGCCATAACCTGTTGTTTTTAAGGCTGGGGCAACATGTGTGCCCGGATGTTTAAAATGATAAAAGCGGTGCAATGCAGCCACATACGCACCTTGACCATGAGTGATGATGGCATCATCTGGCAATACTGTATTGAATGCTTGCATCCAGCGATCCATGGAAACATCATCATGATCTTCTGTTCGATTGCACTGCCACGCATCATAATCGGCACGATCTTTTTGTAAAATGTCGAGCCAATTGTTGTATAAACGGATGCCCAGCAATGCCTGTGTGAAGGCTTCTGGCGTTGCATTGATGGCTAAATCTGCATGATACACAGCATTGAGCGCATTGATGTCCGGATGAATGTGAATCAAGGTTTGTAAAGGCACCGGCGCATTGAGCCACGCATCATGCAGGGTGCCACCACATATGATCACCAAATCGGCATGATCAATGCGCGCCATTAAGGCTGGATGATCAAGCCCCACTTCACCAATGAATGCTTCATGCGTGGTGTCAAACAGCACCGAGTGATGCCCTTCCACTGCAGTGGATAGAGCATAGCGCGCGGCAAATTGCTCAATACGCGCCACTGCGTTTTCATGCCATTGGCTGCCACATAAAATTAAAATGGGATTGCGAGCAAAATTGAGCATCTGTTCAAATTGCGCCAAATCATTCATAGAGGGGGCAATTGTTACAGGGGCAATCGGAATGCCATCGGGAATGCAGGCGCATTCAGTGAGTACATTCTCGGGCAACATCACCACCACAGGCCCGCAGCGCCCGGAAGATGCTTGATGAAATGCGCGCCCAATGATGGCAGGCATTAACCTAGCTTCATCGATGATGGCAGCCCATTTAACGGCAGGATAGACATCGTTCAATACAGTTAAGCCTTGCTCATGGGTGCGTGTTTTGACAAATACAATCATAGGCGTGGCCGCTTGCATCGCGATGTGAAACCCATTGATGACATCTAACATCCCATCATGACTCATCACAAAGGCAATGCCAGGATGACTGGCGAGTTTCCCATAGGCTTCTGCCATCATTAAGGCTGCGTCCGTTTGCCAAGCAGTGATGAGCTCAATGGCAGCCTGTAATGGCATCAACAGCGCATCATCATTCTGACTTGGCACATAAAAGCCCTGCTTGATGCCTTGAATCAGCAGCTGATCCACCAATATTTCACCACCTGTGCGCGGCATTCTCGTTTCATGCATAGGGCTTTTTCCTTATGGGATAGAGCTTTAGTATGACGAGCCCTCCCCATAAAGAAAAACGAAATTTAGCAATGAGGTGATGAGTTTTTTTCTTAAAAAAGTCTTTAAATTTTAGCCAATTCGCTGGGCTTACCCAAATAATTGAGCACCCAATCGCGCACCATTTTGACTTTTGGCTCGGCTGAATGGCTCTTTAAATAAGCCATGTAATATGAGCCTAACCCCGTCAAACGGTGGCTTGAAGCTGCCACTAATGACCCTGCATCTAAATCAGGTTGCACCAAAATTTTGGGCACCAAAGCAATGCCGCATCCTGTTTTTGCCGCGCTGATGCATGATGACCAACGTTCAAATAACAGTGATCGATAACCATTGGGATAAATCTGATTAAAGCGCTCAAAGAATTGATCCCACGTATTTAAACGGGAGCGACACTCAATGAGGCGTGTTTTAAAATAGATGTCGATCTCCTCTTGTCCTGCATTATTTGCCAATACATCCGGATGACACACAGGCACCATCTCTTCATCAAAAAGCTCCACCGCTTCCATGCCATGCCAGCCGCCATAGCCATAGACAAATGCCACATCGGCATCCACATCCGAGGGATCATACGGAATCACTTGTTCATAAAATGAGAGTTGCACATCACCATAATGGGCTGTAAATCCCTTTAACGCTTTGACAAGCCACGCAGCACACAATGATGGATGCGATGCAATGCGGATCACCTCTTCAAAAACGCCATAAGAGAGCATCTCTTTTGAGGTTTCCTCAATTTTTCTTAAAATTGAATTCACATGGGATAAATAGGTGCTGCCCGCCGGTGACAACTCAAGCTTTTGGCGATGACGAACAAATAATTGCACCTGTAAACTACTCTCTAACAGCGCCACTTGCTTACTGATGGCGCTTTGCGTCAGATTCAGCTCCTCTGCCGCTAGCGTAAAACTCAAATGCTTAGCCGACACCTGAAAACAACGCATGGTATGCGTTGTCGGTAAATATAAACGACTCATGTTTCCTCCATTCCTTCGGTACTCGATCGGTGTTATTTGTGTGTTTGATCGATTAAATTAACTTACCAAAGTTTTGGGGCTCACATCAAAAAAAGTTACATGCAACACTCAACCCACTGTTTTTGAGCATAAAAAAAGCGGCCAAAGCCGCTTTCATTATGTTTAGGTTAGGTCATTACTCTTGATAGCCTTTATAGGCCAAGGGTAAAAATGCCACCACAATGCCCACGATCGCTACAAAACCAATGTACCAAGCCGCACCTAATGCTGTTTGACCCAATAACCAAATCGTCAAGGCTGGCGTAATAGCACTGAAAGCTGCATAGGCTAAGTTATAAGAGAAGGATAAACCTGAATAACGGATTTTTGCAGGGAATGCACGCGTTGCAATGATTGGCGTAATGGCAATTGCCCCTGTGAATAAGCCCATAATCCCCGCACCAATGTAGATCATTTCAATGGTGGGTTGCTCTGATAATAGATTGTAAAACCAAAATGATGAGATCGCCAATCCACCCCATGCGATGATGGAAACTGCACGAGTTTTTACCACATCTTCTAGATAACCAAACAAAATACAACCGAATGTCAGCATCAAGGCCATGATGCAACCTGTAATGCGCGCATCAATCGGTGGCAATTGATACATGCCGCCCAAAATTTTCACAGGTGTCATCAAAATCCCCACCATCACTGTTGTGGACAATGACCAGGTGAGCAATGCCACAATGATGCACGCCCATTTGTGCTTTTTCATCACGGTGACCACAGGAATCTCTTTAGATAACTCTTTGCGCTCTGCCATCTCTTGGAAAATCGGCGTTTCAGATAAATAACGGCGTAAATAGACAGACAACACACCAAATAAGCCACCCACGATGAATGGAATGCGCCATGCGTAATCTAAAATTTCTTCACGCGTGTAGACAACATCGATCAAAATGGACATTAAAAAGCCGAGTAAAATCCCGCCTGTGATGCCACTTGTCAATACGCCAATGCCCAAACCATAACGGTTTTTCGGCGTGTGTTCTGCAATGAAAACCCAAGCACCCGGCATTTCACCACCGATTGCCGCGCCTTGGAACATGCGCATTAAAATCAAAATCACAGGTGCCAACAAACCAATGTTTTCATACGTTGGCATCACACCGATGACAAATG
This sequence comes from Wohlfahrtiimonas chitiniclastica DSM 18708, assembly GCF_000375345.1. Classification (GTDB taxonomy): domain Bacteria; phylum Pseudomonadota; class Gammaproteobacteria; order Cardiobacteriales; family Wohlfahrtiimonadaceae; genus Wohlfahrtiimonas; species Wohlfahrtiimonas chitiniclastica. The sequence goes on from NZ_AQXD01000003.1 coordinate 135,549, forward strand.
TTGGCAATGCCATCATTGCAACGCTTAACGTAAACATTTTCTTACGACCCAAAATGTCCCCAAAATGCGCCATGATGATCCCGCCAATCGGACGCGCGATGTAACCGGCGGCAAAACCGCCCCACGCATATACATCTCCCCAAACGGTGCCCAGCAGATCAGCCGGCAGGAACAGCTTTTTGACCACGGTTTCAATATAGAGCGCATAGATGACGAAATCATAGAATTCCAGAGTTCCGCCAAGAGATGCTAAGCTCAATGTTTTATAATCTTCTTTATTTAACGGACGCGCTGAGGGGGCGCCCATGGTCGTTTCGCTGCTTGCTGACATACTGTATTTTTCCTAATCGTAATTCATTAATTATTAACTCGATCTCAAATCGATCCTCATTATTCCTATAAATTTTTACAAAATTCAAGGCTTGCTTGAGAATATTTTGCCTTTTGTACTTTTTTATCTGGCACTGTGAATTTTTCCATCAAAATCAAAATGTTTTAGCGTTATTCACTGCATAAACAGCGCTAAATACATTGATCTATTTATCAATATTGATCTACAAAAAGATTACAAAATTATCGTTTCAGCCCTAGATTAATTCAAAAATCCATTGTATTGTATGTTGCATACTGGTTATTTATGGTGCATTGATGCTTGAAAAGCTCAGCAAATTTGTGATGAACAAAAAAATGTGCTTTAAATATCTACAAAATAACTACCAAAATAATAAATGGTTGTATCATTCGACTGGAGGAGAGTTTCATGTTTAAGATTATACAAATGGCGTTCGCCTTTGTGGGCGTGATCGTCGGTGCGGGCTTCGCATCTGGCCAAGAGATCTTGCAATATTTTACAAGCTTTGGCACCTGGGGCACATTTGGTGCCGCCGTCTCTACAGGTTTATTTGCCTATTTGGGCATGATGCTCATGAAAATGGGCAGCCGCTTACAAACAGCCTCGCATGATGAAGCCATCTACAAATTAAGCGGCAAATTCTTAGGTACAGCAGTGGATTACATCATCATCTTCACACTCTTTGGTGTGGGCGTTGTGATGGTCGCTGGTGCAGGCAGCATGCTCAATCAACAATATGACGTGCCAGCATGGTTAGGCAGCTTATTGATGACCATCATGGTGGTTTCAACGGTTCTATTGCCAATCAACCGCGTGATTGCATTGATTGGTGCGATCACACCATTTTTAATCATCGCGCTTGCCATCATCTGCGTGTATAGCTTATTTACACATCACGCCACCATTGAAGAGTTAGAGCCTGTGGCAACCTCCGTGAAAAGTTCATTGCCAAACTGGTTCATCGCTGCCATTAACTACGTTTCCTTTAACGTGGCGGTGGGTGCGGGTATGGCACTTGTGATGGGTGGCAGTGAAAAGAACGAAAAAATTGCCACATGGGGCGGTTTAATCGGTGGCTTATTGATCGGTGCATTGATTGTGGTGGCTCATTACGCCATCTTCTTAAACATCCATGATGTCAAAGATGTGGGCTTACCATTATTGAAAATCATCCAAGATTTATCCCCAACGTTGGGCATCATGATGACGATTGTGTTATTCGGCATGATCTACAACACAGGCGTTGCCATGTACTATGCATTTGTGGCGCGCTTTACCACCATGCAAACGAAGCGCTCTTACATGTTTGCAGGGGCTACAGGTTTGGTGGGCTTTGTGGCAAGCTTCGCGGGCTTTACAGGTTTAGTGGCGTACTTCTACCCATTGATCGGTTACTTAGGTTTATTGTTGATCGCCATCTTAGTGATCGCACCATTTAAAATCAAAAAAGAAAAAGCCACTGAGTATCCTCATTGCAATGTTGCGGATGCGCCGATTGCATAAGTTCCTCAGTGACTGATGTTTTAGAAAGCTTTTGAGTTACTCAAAAGCTTTTTTATTTGCGCGCTTACGCAGTGTTTCTAAGCTCACCACTTTATTGACGCGCTGGGCAATGATCACACCGATCAAACAGATCGCCCCGCCAATGATGTGATAAGGTTCAAGGTTTTCATGCAAAAACAGAATCGAAATGATCGCTGTAAAGAGCGGCGATAAGTTCATAAAGAGCGATGTTTTGCTCGCACCTAAACGCGCCACACCTTGTAACCATAAAAATGGTGCAATAATCGATGCCGGAATGCCTGCAAATAAAATCAAATTCACATTCTCACGCGTGATGGCAACATTGTCCGTCATCGCAAACAACGGCACTAAAATCAACACACCAAAAATCACCTGCCAATAGAGAGATTGCCATGTTGAAACTTGCGCTTGAATCTTCCACTTCATGGTCAATACGCCATAGAGCGCATAAGCAGAGGCGGCAATCAGCATCATCAATTCACCTTTACCAATGCCGATGTCCAGTAAAATCGCAGGATTGCCCCCGCTGATTAACCATGTAATTCCAAAAAAAGACAACCCACTACCCACCAACAATCCGACAGTCAATGGCGTACGTAGGATAAGTAAACTCAAAATGATGGTGAGTAGTGGTGTCAAGGAAAGGAATATCCCAATCATCGTGGCGGAAATGGTGTACGCCGCGTAATACGCTAAGCACTGATACACCGCCATGCCAAGAAAACCCAGCACCGCGAACTTCCATAGCAATGGCTTTAACTGTTGCCAGTTGCGCCATGTGCCCACAATACAAAAAGGTGTCAGAATTAAAAAAGCCAACACCCAACGATAAAAAGAGATGGCCGCAGGTTCAATCACACCCGCAGACAATTTATTGACGACCGCATTCATCGCCCAGATCATTACCGCAACTAATGGATACAGCATTGCAGCCCAATTCATAGTTTCCTCCATTCATTCGGGGTCTGAGAGTATAGATTGTCAGATATAAAGTATATAATGGTAATCAGACATCTTGATCCACTTTTCTGACAATCCATTAAAATATGAAACAACTTTGCATGCGTCCCACCGAATTTCACACCGATCAACTCATCGCCCTTGCAGATGAAGAGATCAATGAAGCGAGTGAATATCTCCCCCATGAGCACAATTGGGGGCAGATCATTTTTGTTAAATGTGGCGTCATCACCTTAGAAGTTGAGGGTGAGCGTTTCATTGCACCGCCTGGCTTTGCCATTTGGATTCCGCCGGCCTGTACGCACGCATGCCACAGCCATCAACCCACGCGCTTTCGCGCCATCAATCTTTCCATGCATGCCTCGGCTTTTTTAACCGATCACCCTTCCCTATTAAAATTCAGCGACATTGCGCTTGGCATTGTCGATCACTATTTTGATGCCAAAATACAGATGCCCATCACACCGCAAGATCAGCGCAAAGCCCAAGTTTTGATTGATGAATTGCAAGGTGCAATGATTGGGCACACTTATTTACCCACCTCAGAGCACCGCCTCTTAAAGCCCATTTTAACGACTTTAGAGCAAGCGCCCGACAATCGTTTGACCTTAAAAGAGTGGGCGCACAAAGTCTTTAGCACCGAGCGCACGCTCGCGCGCCACTTTCAAAAGGAGCTTGGCATGAGTTTTAATGAATGGTGCCAAAGGCTGCGCTTTATTCATGGCACCGCCTTGCTTGAACAAGGCGAAACCATTGAAGAGATCGCCTTTAAAGTGGGCTATCGTTCAGCGTCGAGTTTCATCGCAATGTTTCAGGCACTCTCTGGCACAACACCAGATCGCTATCGCCAATTGCACACGCATCCATCGACTTCACAATGTCAAAATTGAGAAATAAACGCACATTCTCTAAATAAGTGCGTTTTTTAAGAGCGACATACTTATCAAATACACGATTTGAATATTTAAAGGTGGCATCATCTTTGCTGCCATTGTAACGATGGAGTGCCGCCCGAATGTTGCCCTCTTTTTTAAGGTATTCCACCAAAATCGCCGTGCCGATCTCAATGTTTGTTGGAATGTCATACAACACATCCACATCGCCATATTGGCTGATTTTATCTAAATGCCACTTTGGCGTCACTTGCATGAGCCCAATGGCGCCTTTATTGCTTTTCGCAGCGGGATTATAGGTGGATTCTACAAAAATGATGGCGAGCAAAAACTCTAAGTCAAGCTGATTTGCCCATGCAGCTTTTTGCGCACTGCGCACTAAAATGCGCGCATTTTTCTCATCAATGCCATAATTATTGACCAAATATCGCGTCATGATTTGGCGCTTTGTGCGGCGCAATGAGTGGCGATATTGGATATTATCTAAAGTGTTGTGAGCAATCTCTAAATCATGCCCATGCAGCATGCGAAGCGCGCCCGTTAAACCAAAAAATCGGCTCATGTCCACTTGCATTAAAGCGCGCGGACGCTCCTGAATTACATCAACCCGCGCACTTTTTGGCAGGTTAATGGTCAATAGATACGGCAAACCGTACCCAAAAATAATCATCGGCAGCATCACCATTGTCATCACAATGCGCGAATGCTGCTGAATCATGCGCCAAATGGGCGCAATTTGCGTACAAAAAGTAGAAGTGTGATGATCCATGCAAAATCGTTATACTGAATAATTCAGAAATTATACAGTAGAATCATTGATATGTATCAATTCGATTGTGCCAACCGGCCAACCATCTTTCTTCATTGCGCTCTTTTGGGGCATTTTTCACGCGGTTACTCATGACCGTTTTCGCCGCCGTTCTAAAGCTCTGCATCAAATCTTTTTGGGCAACGTTAGGGTCCATGGTTTCCAACACTTGCAACAATCCCCAGCCTTGCCCTTGATAACGCTCATTTTGATTGATGCCTTCACCTTTAAAATTGATGTAATCAATGAGCGCATATAAGCCGCTTGGCGTATTCAATAGGCGATTAAAATTCTCTTTAACCCGTTTTTTTTGCGAAGTTGCCGCTAAAATTTTGGGCAATGATGCATTAAGACGCTCCGCAATGAACTCAATTTGTACCGCTTGCGTGTTGTACAAAAAGTTTTCTAAATCTTTAAAAGCAGGATCATTGTGTTTGGCACTTAAAAACTCGGCTTGCGTTTTCCACGGCGCATAACGATACATGCGCAACAGCCACGGCAACTCGATGTTTTTAGTTTTATAAAACGTCACAAGCGCAGGAAAACTCTCTTCAAAGCGCTCAGGTTCATTGTATTTGTACCAAATGAAATGCCCAATGCCAAGGGATGGAAAATTCTCTCCATTGTTCCAAACCACTAAATTTTCGCGCTTGCCACCTGTTTCGTTGCGATAGATTTTACCTGCGATCTCATTGAGTGCAGCGGGCGGAATGTTAATGTCCGCCGCCGCAATGCTCACACTGCATAATGCAATGCATAACCACTGTTTAATCATGCTGCTTGAGTCCTTCATTGATGCCTAAAAATTTGAAAAGTTTAGCATCTTTAAACTCGCCCGTGGCATCGCCTGAGAAGATGTTCATTTGATTTTTTCCTAAATCCAACTTTTTGACTTTCCCGGTTGCTTCACTGAAATCCACTTGCTTTAAATCCACCCAAAATGTGTTTGGCGTTAAGGCTGATTCAAAGAAATACACCAATGATTTTTGATCCACCACAGAGCGCCAACGGGTCGATGAGATGTTCGGCTCATTTTCTGTATTCAAGCCATAAGGCACAGAGACATTGCGGATCACGCTAAAGACGCTCGCAACCGATGTGCGCATGTCTTGATCTTTGGGAATGGCATTGATGTAAAACGATGCACGCGCAAAGCGATCCGCCGCACGATTGGTGCCCGGCAACATCACTGTACCGCCAATTTGCTGCCAATAAGTGTTGAGCGCCAATTGTTTCTCAAAAGTTGGAGAGTTGGTCATCACTTGATAATCACGATTGTGATGAATCACTTGTTTGCCCTCAATGTATTCAATGATGGCGCTGTCGCCCGTAGCATCTGAAATGGAGAGATGCAAAGTGGCTTTACGATCTTCACCGGGCACATTGTCCGTCACCACAATGAATTCCTCTTTTGCCAATGCATTGACGGCTTCTTCAACTGTGGCAAAGTTATCGAGCACATATTGTGCCCAAGCGGAAATGGAGAGCAATTTTTTATCGTCTGTGGGCGTTGGATATTCAGACTCCACAAGCCACAACATATTGGCCACCAAACCCTTTTCATTGACGCCATCCGTGGTGGCAATGTCAAAACCTGAGGCAATCACGCTGCCATATTTCGATGTCCACTCAATCGAGTTCGGGCCTGCGCCCCCGTGTTGATGAATGCCTTTGGGCAAAATCCATAAATTGGTGCCCACATCCACTTTCCAATCCATGGATCGACCGGTGATGACGCGATCATTGTCACCTAAAAACACTGCGCGCGTACAAGCATGGGAAAAAGTTGCCGTTAAACTCGCCGCTAAAAGTGCGGTGGCCACTAAACGATGGGAAAATTTTTTCATACAATCACCTTTGATAAAGTCAATGCCAATGCTTTGAGTATAGCACCTTAAAACATCCTCTTGATGCACAGACAAAAACACCTTCATCAATGACTGATGAAGGTGTGGCATCATGCATTTAAGAATGATCCATTATTTTGCAGGGGCTTGCGCTGCTTCTTTTGCTTGACGCTCTGCCATGATTGCTTGGGAATCTGCAATCTCTTTTAAGGTCAAAGCAAAAGGCACATCCGGATCGCTCTCGCACACTGTACGCACTTGTGAAGAGATGTTTTCAATGCCTTCTAAATCTAAAATGGCATCTTCAATTTTGCCCTGTTTATTGAGCATGTCCACAACAGCAACCGCCACAGGGCGATAATCGGTTTTCACTTCTAAAAAGTCAGCACACGTCCATTCAAACAACGGTTTATTCGGTTTCACTTTAGCGGTTTCAGCATTGGCCATGCCTAAACCCACAACAGAAAGTACAGCGGTCAATAAAACTAATTTTTTCATGCGAGCTCCTTATTATTATCGGATTGTTCGATATCAATCTATACTTACAAGAAAACAGTTAAAATATAATATTATGTATTTTATTAAATAAAACAGTAATATTATATGTATTCACTATAGCATATTCATTTCAATATTGTATTGACTGAGCCATCAGGAGTTGCCATGAAAAAACAGTTGTTGATCACCCTTTGCTTATCGAGCCTCTTTACCCACGCCATTGCAGAGGACATTGCTTATCAAGACAAAAACCTTGCACCCATTGCAGTGAGCTATGCACCGACACCACTGTTGGCAGTATTCAGTCTCGATCCGATTCATGAGAAAGCTGAGCTTTCTAGCCTAAATCTGACTCAAAGCATCAATGCCGTGGAAAACCCCACCGAAGCCATCATCACCCTAACAGAAAGCAATCTGCCAGATGATGCGATTGAAGCCACGCAAAACACCTACTTTGTCAATAAAAGCGAACAAGGTTGGGCGGTGATGGGCGTTGAGCATGCTTATAAATGCCGCCGAGGTGAGCATACAATGGAATTCATCAACACAAAGTGCCCATAAATCATTTAATTAGAGCAACTCAGTTGCTCTTTTTTTTTGTGGATTTTGCATAAAAAGATTTCTCATCCCCAAAAAATAACATAAAATGTGCGCCCGATATTTCATGCAATGTGAGGTGATGAATGAACACTTCGACACAACGCACTTTAAAAGCGTTATGCACGCCAATTTTAGCGGCTTTAATTGTGGCAGGCTGTGCCTCTAACGATGCCGAAGCCCTCTTTAAACAACGCAATTATATTGGCTCAATTGAGGCCATCACAAAAGATCTCAATCAGCGCCAATCTTATCCTTCTGCAAGCACAAAACAGCGCTGGGTGACACTTGTTAATCAATCCATCGAGCAGATTGAGGCAATGCCACAAATCTCCTTTGAGCAGCAAACGCGCCGTTTAGAGCTGTTGCTCAAAGCACGCACGCTCCTTGAGCAAGGTTTTTATCGCACAGAATTTGCAAGCTTTACTGAACGCTACCAGACAAATGAGCTTAAAAACCAATTGGCTAAACTCTATTATGATTGGGGTCAATCCATCACCGGGAATGATCAAGCGGCGGATCAAAAACGTGCCCAAGTGTACGGGCGCGGCGCGGCATTGGCGAACTATAAAAACATGCAAAAGCTCGCTGAAAAATATCAATTGTCTTATGATCAATCCGTGGCAAAAAGCGCCTACGAACGCGGTGTGATGCTTGAGCGCGAGCAAAATCATCAAGCGGCAAGCGAAGCTTTTAAAGAGGCGCTTAACGCTTATCAAGCCCATGGCAATTATAAGGATGCATCGCAGCGATTTCGCACCAATGACCAAAAATGGCGCAAAGCCCGTGCAGATCAAGCCATCATGCAAGCAAAATCCATCGAGCAATCGAGCTATGGCAAAAAAGCCGGTTACCGCCAAATGGCCAAAGCCTATCAAGAAGCTGCCGACATCTATCAACCTTATGGCGACTATCAAGGCAGCCAAGGCTTAGCCAATCAATATCGTAATTTAGGCACTGTGCGTTACAATTACCGCATCAATGCTTATTCTGGCAATGCACAATGTGGTTTTTATGGCAATCGCGTCTCGGATCAATTGGGGCAGATGATTCAAAACACCGTCAAAGGCGAAGGTTTTACGTATGGCGCGAATCCCGATTGGATGATCACCATTAATTACACGATGGATTATCAAGATCAGCAAAATAACCAAGACAATCAGATCGAAAGCTATGTGGATCAAGCTGGCAAAGAGTGGCGTTACAACCGCACCACCACAAGCCGCGCACAAGCCTTTACCATTCGTGCCACCATTGAAAGCCGCGGGCTCGTCAATGATCAACAAACAGTGGGCACGACGCTGCGCAATCAGCAAACCCGCGTACAATACAGTGGCAATGTGCCAGCGCACATCAAAGGTTACACCAATGGCCAATTCATGAGCCAAGAAGCTTTGTGTGAAGCGGCAGAACGCGACATTCGCCAAAAGATCAATTACGTGATCGAGCGCCTTGCAAACGAGGCAAAACAGCGTTGATGGCAACAAAAAAGCGCCCATTTCGGGCGCTTTTTTATGATCAATCTTTAGCTGTAGATTTGGCTGTCATTGTCTAAGAACTCTTTTGATTTCTCTTTCATGCCCTCTTCAATCGCCTCTTTGGCAAAAGTGCCATCTTGATCTTTTAAGCGAATGTCTTGAGAGATTTTCATGCTACAGAATTTAGGGCCGCACATTGAGCAGAAATGTGCCACTTTCGCACCGGCTGCCGGCAATGTTTCATCATGATATTCACGAGCTCTTTCAGGGTCTAAGCCTAAATTAAACTGATCTTCCCAACGGAACTCAAAGCGCGCTTTAGAAAGTGCATTGTCACGGTCTTGTGCATTTGGGTGACCTTTGGCTAAGTCAGCCGCATGCGCTGCCAATTTATAAGTGATCACGCCCACGCGCACATCTTCACGATTTGGCAAGCCTAAATGCTCTTTTGGCGTGACGTAGCACAGCATTGCTGTGCCATACCAACCAATCATTGCCGCGCCAATGGCTGAGGTAATGTGATCATAACCCGGTGCAATGTCTGTGGTCAGTGGGCCAAGGGTATAAAATGGCGCATCATCACAATACTTCTCTTGCATCTCCATGTTCTCTTTGATTTTGTGCATGGGCACATGTCCCGGACCTTCAATCATGGTTTGCACATCGTGTTTCCATGCAATTTTGGTGAGCTCGCCTAATGTCATCAACTCTGCAAATTGTGCTTCATCGTTCGCATCGGCAATCGAACCTGGGCGCAAGCCATCCCCTAATGAAAAGGCGATGTCATATTGCTTCATGATCTCGCAAATCTCTTCAAAATGCTCATAAATGAAGTTCTCTTTATGATGCGCTAAGCACCACTGTGCCATGATCGAACCCCCGCGGGAAACAATGCCAGTGACGCGTTTTGCCGTCATTGGAATGTAGCGCAATAAAACGCCCGCATGAATCGTAAAATAATCCACGCCTTGCTCTGCCTGCTCGATCAATGTATCGCGGAACACTTCCCAGTTTAAATCTTCAGCAATGCCGTTAACTTTTTCAAGGGCTTGATAAATTGGCACTGTACCAATCGGCACAGCCGAGTTACGAATGATCCATTCACGGGTTTTGTGGATGTCTTTGCCTGTGGATAAATCCATCACGTTATCTGCACCCCAGCGCGTTGCCCACGTCATTTTTTCCACTTCTTCTTCAATGGAAGAAGTCACTGCAGAGTTCCCGATGTTGGCATTGATCTTGACATGGAAGTTTTTACCGATGATCATCGGCTCAGATTCAGGATGGTTGATGTTATTTGGAATGATGCCGCGCCCTGCTGCCACCTCATCACGCACAAACTCTGGCGTCATGCCTTCACGGATCGCAATGAACTCCATTTCAGGCGTGATGATGCCTTGGCGCGCATAATGCATTTGCGTCACATTTTTACCCGCTTTTGCGCGTAAAGGTTTGCGTTTTAAGCCCGGAAATGAGCCTTCAAAGTTACGAGGATCATTAATGTCTTTATAACCATTGTCCACCGCTTTGATCTCGCGGCCATCATACTCTTCAACATCACCGCGCTCTAAAATCCAATTGCGACGCAGTGCCGGTAAACCTTGCGTTAAATCCACTGTATAATTGGCATCTGTATAAGGACCACTGGTGTCATACACACGAAAGGGTGCATTTTCCTCGATGATTTGCCCTTTCGTATCTAAGGTTGGATCGAGCGTGATTTCGCGCATTGGCACACGAATGTCTGGGCGAGAGCCTTCCACATACACTTTTTGACTGCGCGGAAAACTCGATTTAATCTCAATTTTGGTGGTTGTTGTCATGAAACTCTCCATAATCTAATTGTCAAAACAAAAATGACGAGAGTCTGGCAACGTAATGAAATATGAACGATGATTTTTAGACAATAAAAAAGCCCCGCTTCCCAGTGGAAACAAGGCTCATCGAGTCGTTCGGATATACTTCCCTACGCTGGTATGAGCCAGATCAGGTCCAAAGGGTTTAAAAGCACATTTGCCTTAATCTCAGCCCACAGCGTGGACACCCCCAGTGAAATCTGCCTCATTTATAGCGTTTATTGTGGACAATTGCAACTTATACCGGATGCGTCTGCCCGTGGATTTCTTGATGGGCAACATCATCAATGCGATTGTCATGATCCACAAACACCACTTGTTGCTGCAATGTTTTCGCTTCCTCAGGCGTCACAAGGGCATAAGCAATGATGATCACCACATCATCGACTTGTGCATAACGCGCCGCCGGGCCATTTAAACAGATGACGCCAGATCCCGCTTCTCCGCGAATGGTATACGTTTCTAAACGGGCACCATTATTGACATTGACCACCTGAACTTTCTCACCTTCTAAAATATTCGCCGCATCGAGCAATTGACCATCGATGGTAATGCTGCCCACATAATTAAGATTCGCTTCTGTGACGGTGGCGCGGTGAATTTTTGATTTCATCATTGATAACAACATGTTTCACTCTTTCCTTACATCATTAAAAACATCAAACATATCCTGCGGCCGCATGCGCTGAAGCCCATGCCCATTGGAAATTAAAGCCGCCTAAGTGCCCAGTGACATCGAGCACTTCGCCAATAAAATAGAGCCCTTTTTGATGATTGCTCTCCATGGTTTTTGAAGAGACTTCTGTCGTATCCACGCCGCCTAACGTCACTTCTGCCGTGCGATAGCCTTCTGTGCCTGCAGGTCTCACCTCAAAAGCTTGCAATTGCTGCCCAAGTCTTCTTAAGCGCTCATCACTCCATTGCCCTAAAGGCTCATCACGCGCCGTTGCCCAGATGAGCGCTTGCAACTCAAGCACTACACTTTTTGGTAAATGTTCCGTCAATTGCGTTCTCAAGACAGATTTAGGGTGCGTGCGTTTAATGGACAATAGCCAATCAACCGCATCAATGCTTGGCAATAGATCAATCGTGAAGGGTTCACCATCTTGCCAATAGTTTGAGAGTTGCAAGGCCGCAGGCCCACTCAATCCACGATGCGTGAACAGTAATGCCTCTGCAAAGCTTGCCCGCTGATTGCTGAGCACCACATCCACCGCTGTACCACTTAAACGGCTGGTCAATGCTTTAAAGCCATCAGAAAATGTAAAGGGTACCAAGCCTGCACGGCGCGGCAATACCGTGTGCCCAAATTGCTTGGCAATCTCATAGCCAATGCCAGAGCCGCCGAGCGTTGGGATCGATAAACCGCCTGAAGCCACCACCAAAGATTCTGCCTGCACATTGCCAATGCTTGATTGCACCACAAAGCCACCGTTTTGATGCGTGACGTTTGTCACCTCGGCATGGGTTTCAATGGTGACATTACGCGTTTTTTCGCACTCTCTTAGGAGCATCGCTAAAATCTGTTTAGCGCCCTCTAACGTGAATAACTGCCCATGTTTGCGCTCTTCATAGGCAATGCCATGATCATTGATCAAACCCAAAAAATCCCACTGCGTATAGCGCGCCAATGCCGAAACGGCAAAGTGCGGATTGTGTGAGAGATAGTTCTCTGGCGTCACATACAAATTGGTGAAGTTACATTTTCCACCGCCAGACATCAGAATCTTTTTGCCCACTTTATTCGCTTTCTCAAGCACCAACACAGAGCGCCCACGCTGCGCCGCCATAAACGCTGTCATCAGGCCAGAAGCGCCTGCACCGATGATCACCACATCATATTGTTTCAAAATCATTTAACCCACATAACCGATTGCAGCGTCCATTATAAGAAATGCCCAAAGAAAAACTCTAATTTCTTCATGATTTAAATTGTTTATTTTGATCAATTGCGTTAGGATTGCGAAACCTTGACCTATATCAAATTTTAATCATTAATCAATTAGGGACAACGATGGAAAATACGCTCATCACACTGGCAGAAATTCATTACGATCTCGGCCTGATTGGCCATGATGAATACAGTGAACGCTTAAGCATTGCCTTGTGGCTCTCCGGCAAATACGATGACAATGACCCAAGACAATCGCCCACTGAAAAACCACAAAACCAAGAATTTATCTCGCTACTTGGCGAGAGCCGAATGCTCAGAGCCATCGATACACAGCAATCGTTCCTCTGTATGGGGTTATGGCTCTTTACCCGTGATGAAGCGAATTCTTACCCATCTGTGCCCTTTGGTTATTATAAAAATCCTAAGCAGCCGTGGCCAAAGCTCGATCCCTACACCGGCCGCGTGTACGTTTCAAAGTATCAAGAGAGTGCTAAGCACCGTTTATCCAAAGCAGATTTAAAAAAATTATGGCAAGATGAGAAAATCAAAAGCTTTTGCCGCGAAATGACCATTTGGTACCAAGAACAATTTCGCTCCCTCTCCTTTCCCGTCCGTAACCATATGCGCGCCCATAAATATCGCATGTAAAAAAAAGCCCAATCACGACAATTGGGCAAACTAGGGATTTGTATCGAATGGTTCAAGCAAAAAATTATTGGTTGCTCGCATCAATGACGATGTTGTCAGGGTTGATGTTATCGCCATAAAAAGGCTTCATGGTTTTGTCATATGCTTGATGGAAAAATTCTTGGCTCTGTAGGGTTTTGATCTCATCGTTGATCCAATTTAACAATGCTGTGTTGCCCTTTTTCACCGCAGGTGCAATCACATCTTCATTGCCAATCACTTGGATGGAGACATCAAATTCAGGGTTGTTTTTCGCCCATGCATACAGCAAAGTATTATCATGCGCCAATGCTTTTGCGCGGCCATCTTTAAGGGCAGCAAAGGCCTCTGAGTTGTGATCATACTTTTGCAATGTCACTTTTGGGTGATGCTGGGTGAAATAACTTTCTGATGTGGTGCCCTTATTCACGATGAGTACATTGCCATCTAATGCCGCAACATCCGTCACTGGCGAATTTTTAGGGGACACAATGCCAATGGCTGTTTTCATATAAGGATGACCAAAATCCACTTGCGTGCTGCGTTCAGGTGTCACCGTAAAGTTCGCAAGCGTCACATCCACTTTGTTGGCATCTAGCACATTGATGCGGCTTTGTGCCTCTGTGAGCACAAATGTCACTTTACCATCGGTGCCAAAGAGTGCCTTGCCCAATGCTTTAGCGAGCTCAATGTCATAACCTTGGGATTGCCCTTCGCGATCCACATAACCAAAGGGCGGTTTATCACTGAATACTGCCACGCGAAGCTCTCCGCGATCTTTAACAGCTTGTAAACTGTTGTCTTCTGCCACAGCATAATTGGATAAAAAGGCAGCGCCTGCCAATAACAATGCAGCTTTATGGTGACGATGTTTCATGGTGTTCTCCTCATAAATTATATTTAAAAATCAAAGACGTTTAAAAATTGACGGGCGCGATCACTTTTGGGTGATGAGAAAAACTTCTCAGGCGCAGCCGTTTCTACAATGTTGCCTTGATCCATAAACACAATGCGATCGGCAACTTTACGGGCAAAATTGAGCTCATGGGTGACGATCAACATCGTCATGCCATCGGTGGCTAAATTTTGCATCACTTCCAACACTTCCCTCACCATTTCAGGATCAAGGGAGGCGGTCACTTCATCAAACAACATCAATTCTGGGCGCATCGCTAAAGCACGTACAATGGCAATGCGCTGCTTTTGCCCGCCAGATAATTGACGCGGATAGGCACCTTTGCGATCAATGAGCCCCACTTTGGTCAGCAATTGATCCACTTCTGCCATCACTTCTGCGCGATTGCGCTTTTGCACCTTCAAAGGCCCAAGGAGAATGTTCTCTAAAACTGTCATGTTCGGAAACAGATCATAACTTTGAAACACCATGCCAATGGCTTGGCGCACTTTTGTCCAATCAGTTTTTGCATCGAGCCGCTGATCTTTAAAGATGATCTCACCTGAATCAATCGCTTCTAATCCATTAATGCAACGCAATAATGTAGATTTGCCGCAGCCCGATGGCCCTAAAATCACCACCACTTCGCCTTGCGTCACGCTTAAATCCACACCTTTTAAAATGGCGCGATCCCCAAAGGTTTTATGCAAATTATGTATCGAGAGCTGAGTCATATCATCCTTCATGCGTTGTGCGGGCTAAACGAGCAGCTAAACGTGACAACGGATAGCAGATCAAGAAAAAAGTGAGCAAAATGACGCCATAAATCCAAAAAGGCGCCATGGGATTATTCATCATGGTGGCGTATTCGATGATCTCTTTACCCACTTTCGTGATGTCTTGCACGCCGATGAGCACCAACAATGATGTGGTCATGATGATGCGCGCCGCTAAATTCAAAGCAGCCGGCAATGCGCGCACCAGCGCTTGGGGCAGCAATACATACCAAAAGAGTTCGCGCTGATTTAAGCCCAATGCCAAACCTGAATCACGCTGATGTTTTGGAATGGAGATGAGGCTACTGCGAATGATGTCGCTCATTTCAGCAGCGCCCCAAAAAGTGAAGGCAATGATGCCCACCACGCGCCCATTGATGTCCACATGCAATACGCTTGGCAAAATGTAATAGAGCACATACAAAATCACCAACGTGGGTAGAATGCGCACAATCTCTAAATAGCCTTTAAATACCCAATTCAATGGGCAATTGTTTAAAGTCCTGAGCCAGCCAAAGACAATGCCCAAAACCACGCTTAAAACAATCGCGATCACAGCCACTTCTAGCGTGTAATAAAGCCCCACCGCTAAGCGCTTAAAGGTGATCCAATCTAAAACATCAAGCCCCAAATTCTGCATGGCGCACCCTCTTTTCAATGATATGGAGGAGCATTGCCATCGGAATGATCACCACCATATAAGACAACACAAGCAGCGTTAAATTAAGATCCGTATGCCCAACACTGCTGATTTGATTGATGAGCACCGTGGTGATGTCTGTCCCTGCAATTGCGGTGAATACGGAGGTTTCTTTAAACAAAAAGATGGCATTCGCGCCAAGCGCTGGCACAGAATAGGATAAAGCTTGCGGCACCAATACATAGCGCACCAATTGCCAGCGATTCAATCCCAAGGCTTTTGCCGCATCTAACTGAATCGGTGCAATGGCGGATAAACCACTTTTAAAAGCTTCTGCCATATAAGCGCCGCCTAATAGGGATAAGCCCAATAATGCAGTGGTTTCAAAACTCAATAAAATGCCAAAGGCGCGCGGCAAACCAAAATAGAGAAAAAATAGATGCAGCAACAGCGGCGTATTGCGGAAAAAGGCCACATAACCATTGCCAAGCGCATGCAAGATTGGCACACGCAAAAAGATCACAAGGCTCACCACTAAGCCCAATGCCAAGGCAATCACAATGCCCAAGGCTGAGATTTTTAAAGTCACCCATAATGCACTGAGCACTAAAGGTAAAACATGTTGCAAGGCATCCATCATCATTTTATTACATACTTTATATATATGTTTAGTTAAGATCTAATAAAGTAACAGAAGATTTGCCCCCTTGTCAATCACCCTCCATAAATGATTGCCATAAAAAAAGCCCGAAGATGATCGGGCTTTCATGCTAAATACAATCGCTTATTTGCGTTCAAAAAGCGGCGTTGAGAGATATTTCTCTCCGCTGTCTGGCAAAATCACCACAATGTTTTTATGCTCATTGCCGGGGCGTTTGGCAATCTCAACGGCGGCTTTGACGGCGGCACTGGCTGAAATGCCAATCAATAAACCTTCATTCGCGGCCACTAAAGGCGCCATCACAAAAGCATCGCTGTCAGAAACCGTAACCACTTCATCATAAATTTTTGTGTCCAATGTTTCTGGCACAAATCCCGCGCCAATGCCTTGGATTTTATGTGGGCCTGCGCTGCCTTTTGACAACATTGGTGAGGATTCCGGTTCCATCGCGATGATCTCAATGGCTGGATTTTTCGCTTTCAAATAACGACCAATCCCAGAGATGGTGCCGCCTGTGCCAACGCCTGCCACCACAATGTCCACTTTGCCTTCGGTGTCTTCCCAAATCTCTGGGCCTGTGGTGTCCACATGCGCTTGAGGGTTCGCAGGATTGACAAATTGCCCGAGAATCACGCCATTTTCAATGGTTTGTGCCAATTCATCGGCTTTCGCAATCGCCCCTTTCATCCCTTTGCTGCCTTCAGTGAGGATCAACTCTGCACCATAAGCTTGCAATAGATTGCGGCGCTCAATGCTCATGGTTTCCGGCATCGTTAAAATGATGCGATACCCTTTTGCAGAGGCCACAGAAGCTAAACCAATGCCTGTATTGCCGCTTGTCGGCTCAATGATGACAGAACCTTCTTTTAAAATGCCCGCAGCTTCTGCCGTTTCGATCATCGCGCGCGCCACGCGATCTTTAATGCTGCCGGCCGGATTTAAATATTCTAATTTTGCTAAAATGGGAGTCGCGAGCCCTTGCGCCTTAGAAAAACGATTCAATTTCAATAAAGGGGTATGACCAATCAACTCCGTTACACTGTCATAAATTCTTGCCATCACTATTGCCTCGCTATAAAATTTTACTTGCATCTGATCAAACATACTTTTAATATATGCTTTGTATGTATACTAATTTACCAAATCATCAGCTCGATTGTCAATCGAATAATCTTTAGGGGATCTTATGAAACTGTCTGCAAAATAAAATCACGTTATGCGTTAGCCTCCGTCATCAAAATGGCCACATTATATGACTCAAAAGCCACCATGACGGTGTTAGAAATTGCAACGGAACTTAACATCTCAAAAATCTATTTAGAGCGCGTCTTCTCTCAACTCAAGCAAGGCAACGTTGTCTCTGCCATTAAGGGCTCACAAGGCGGTTACTTTTTAACTGATGTGCCAAGCGCCTTAACATTGTACGACGTTTTAAGCTGCGTTGAACCTGCATTATTTGCCAAAAATGATGCCACTGTCGAAGAGATCGCCCCCACCATTGAAAATACGCTTGAAGAACTCATTTATGCGCCCCTTGATCAAGCCATTGTGAGCACATTACAAGGCATTACTTTAGAGATGCTCGCGCAAAATGCCCAAAAAAGCAATGCTGATTATATGTATTATTTGTAGTGGTTTTGCAACTTCGCATTTTTTCCAGATGACAATAAAATTAAAGGGCTTACAATAATGAGCGCTGAAATTTTATCCACACAAATCATCCATCATAAAGGGGAAGACATGCGTACAGAAGTCGATCTATTAGGCAGCAAAGAAATATCAGATGAGTGCTACTACGGCGTGCATACACAACGGGCGATGGAGAACTTTAACATCTCCAATCAAACCATCAGCGATATGCCAGAAATCGTGCGTGGCTTAGCGCTCACGAAAAAAGCGGTGGCGCTCGCGAACAAAACATTGCGCGTCATTGAGCCACACAAAGCCGATGCGATTGTCACTGC
The DNA here is from genome assembly GCF_000375345.1 of Wohlfahrtiimonas chitiniclastica DSM 18708. Lineage (GTDB taxonomy): Bacteria > Pseudomonadota > Gammaproteobacteria > Cardiobacteriales > Wohlfahrtiimonadaceae > Wohlfahrtiimonas > Wohlfahrtiimonas chitiniclastica. The sequence goes on from NZ_AQXD01000003.1 coordinate 153,858, forward strand.
ATGTGATTTAATCTTAAATGAAGGGCGCTGTTTAGATCAGTTCCCCATTGATGTGTTTCAAGGGGGCGCGGGCACCTCATCAAACATGAATGCGAACGAAGTGATCGCCAATCTTGCCCTTGAAGTGTTAGGGGAAGCGAAAGGTCGCTATGACATCATCAATCCAAACAATGATGTCAACCTCTCCCAATCCACCAATGATGCTTATCCTTCTGCCCTGCGCCTTGGCTTTTATGAAAAAATGCAGAGCTTACTCACTGCCCTTGCTTATTTAAGAGATGGCTTAGCGATTAAAGCCGCAGAGCATCAAGATGTATTAAAAATGGGTCGCACACAATTGCAAGATGCTGTACCAATGAGCGTTGGCCAAGAGTTCAATGCCTTTGCGGCGATGCTCAACGCAGAAATCAAAGCCCTATCCATCGCCGCCGATGATTTATTGACCTTTAACCTAGGGGCAACCGCCATTGGCTCAGGCATCAATACACCTGCAAATTACCCAGAAACAGTGGTCAAACACTTATCTGAATTGGTGGGTAAACCTTGCCGCAGCGCAGAAGATCTATTTTCCGCCACATACGATTGCTCAGACTTGGTCACCTTGCATGCAGGACTCAAGCGCTGCGCCATCCGTTTAGGCAAAATCTGTAACGATTTACGCTTACTGACGTCAGGCCCACGCACGGCACTCAAAGAGATCAACCTTCCTGAATTGCAAGCTGGCAGCTCCATCATGCCTGCAAAAGTCAATCCTGTCTTGCCAGAAGTGATCAATCAGTTATGCTTTAAAGTGATGGGCAATGATGTCACCGTTTCCCTCGCCGCTGATGCTGCACAATTACAGCTCAATGTGATGGAACCTGTGATCGTGCAAGCCATGTATGAATCCATGAGTTTATTGCACAATGGCTGCCACAACTTGCGTGATCGTTGCATTGATGGCATCACCGTCAATACCGATCGCTGCCGTGATTTTGTGCTCAACTCCATCGGCATCATCACCTATTTGAATCCTGTCATTGGTCATGCTGAAGGTGACATTGTGGGTAAAATCTGTGCCCAGACCGGTAAAAGCATCAAAGAAGTGGTGCTTGAACGCGGTTTAATGACTGAAGCTGAACTCGATGAATTGTTATCTGAAGAGAATTTATTACATCCGCATCACGTTGCGCCTAAATTCTAAGATCATCCACTGAATCAATCTCAATCCCAAAGTTGCGGCTTTGGGATTTTTTTGTGCATTTTTCATTAAAACACCTTTTTTCAGTAGGTTATCTCAATAAAATCTGCTAATTTCAAGAATAATATCCCATAAAATACCTAAGGAGGACCCCCATGATTTTGGAACAGTTAAAAGCATGGCAACCTGATGCCATCAAAATCCGACGAACGATTCATATGCACCCTGAAATTGGCTTTGAAGAGTTCAAGACCCAGCGCCTCATTGTCTCGGAGCTCATGCGTTATGGCATCACAGAGATCAACACAAGCTTTGCCAAAACAGGGGTCGTGGCTGTGATCAACGGCAATCGCCCAGGGCCATCGATTGGCTTAAGGGCGGATATGGATGCCTTACCAACGACTGAACGCAATACCTTTGCCCACGCCTCCACCATCGACCATTGCATGCATGGCTGCGGGCACGATGGTCACACCACAATGTTATTAATGGCGGCGCGTTATCTAGCCACGTTCAATGATTTTAGCGGGCGCGTGGTGCTCTTTTTTCAACCGGGCGAAGAAGGCCATGGCGGCGCGGAAACCATGGTGGTCAAAGAGCGCGTGTTTGATCACTATCCTGTGGATGAAGTCTACGCTTTGCACAATTGGCCGGGTTTACCTGTTGGCACATTTGCCTTTAAAACCCACAACATCATGGCCAGTTCTGATCGCTTGTTCATCACGGTTCGCGGTAAAAGTGGCCATGCGGGCTTGCCTCATAAAGCGCAAGACCCTCTATTGGTGGCCACACACATTTACCAAGGCATTCAAGGTTTAGTGAGCCGCATGTTTGATCCTTTAGAGCCGCTTGTGGTTTCCATCACGCAGATTCATGCCGGGCAAACCAATAATGTCATCAGTGATGAAGCAAAGCTCTCTGGTACCTTTCGCACTCACTCAAAAGCGGTGCGCGAATCTTTAATTGAAAAACTCACCACATTGGTCACACACATGGCAGAAGCCTTTGGCATGACTGCCACCCTTGAATTGGGTCCCATTCATCATCCCGTCACTTATAACAGTGATGCAGAGACAGAGCGCGCGATTGAGGCTGCTGCAAGCATTGTGGGGTCAGAAAATGTCCTCACAGAGATCACGCCAATGATGACAGCAGAGGATTTTGCCCATTTTTTAGATCATCGACCGGGCTGCTATGGCTTTATTGGCAATGGCATAGAAAAGCCCCACAGCGTTGATCTTCACAATGCCCATTACGATTTTAATGATGACATCATTCCCTTTGGCGCTGCCTATTTTGTGGCGCTCATTTTTGCACACTCCCAATAGATTGTTAAAGGAGCCTTTATGACTCAACTTTCCACCAACAGCTGGTTTGATCGCCTTGAAACCCTTGGCAATAAAATCCCGCACCCTCTGTATCTGTTTGTGGGCTTATGCGCCCTCATTGCCATCACATCATGGGTGATGAGCCTCTTTAACCCCACTTTAATTAACCCCGTCAATGATCAAGTGGTGCCCATTCGCACCATTTTAAGCCATGAAGGCTTAGTGTATGTGCTGCAATCAACGGTCAATAACTTTGTGAACTTCAAGCCTTTAGGCTTGGTGCTCTCGATGATGATCGCCGTTGGCATCATGCAGGAAGTGGGCTTAGCGGATGCCACCATTAAAACATTGCTCCTCAATGCACCGAGGCGATTCATTACCATGATGGTCTTTTTTGTGGGCATCGTGGGCAATCTTGCCTCGGATGCGGCCTTTGTCTTAGTACCACCTTTAGCCGGCATCATTTTTGCGGCCACAAAACGCAATCCGATTGTGGGAATTTGTGCAGGCTTTGTGGCGGTCGCCGCAGGCTTTACCGCCAATATTTTCATTGCAGGCACAGATGTGCTCCTGTCGAGTGTGACCAATGAAGTGCTTGTCACTGTTTCCACCGAAGAGATCACGCCAGCTGCGAACTGGTATTTCATGCTACTTTCTGTGCCATTTTTAATGATCACAGGCACTTGGATCACTGAAAAAATCATCGAGCCGCGTTTTTCTGCCAAAGATGACATTGATGCTGCCCATCTTCAACAAGCCACTGATCACTATCAAGTGACGCCCATTGAAAAACGTGCCGTCAAATTCACTGGTATTTATGCGTTGCTGTTCATTGTGGGTTTAATCGTAGCCATTTTACCTTCAGATTCACCGTTTCGTAATGGTAATGGTGGATTGGTGCCCTCGCCTTTTTTAAGTGGCATGATTCCCATCATTATGGCGTTTTTCATCAGCTGCTCGATTGTCTATGGCATCCTTGCGAAAAAGATCACGCGGTTAGATGATGTGCCCATTTTAATGACACAATCCCTAAAAAACGTGGGCGGCTACATCATTTTGGTATTCTTTGTGGCGCAATTCATCGCTTGGTTCAATTGGACGAATCTCTCCCTATATTTAGCCATTGGCGGCGCAAATATCCTCTCAGCCATTGCAGTGCCCAATGTCTTTATGCTCGCGCTTTTAATGGTGCTCGCAGGCTTCATTAACCTCATTATTTTCAGTGGCTCTGCTCAATGGTCGTTGATGGCACCTGTGTTCATTCCGCTCTTTGTGCTCCTTGGCATTGAACCTGCCGCCATTCAAATGGCCTACAGAATTGGCGACTCCACCACCAATGTCATTTCTCCCACCAATCCCTATTTGCCAATGGTATTGGCCGTGATTGCGCAATACAACCCGAAATTCAAGTTCGGCACCTTTTTATCCATCATGATGCCGTATGCCACCATTTTACTCATCACTTGGGGCATTTTATTTTTGATCTATTACAGCTTAGGTTTACCGCTTGGCCCTGCTTAAGCCCATCGTTTGAGTGATCCACAGCCTTGAGCTGTGGATAACTTTGTGAGTAAGTTTGTAAGCATTTTGATACAATGGGCGCCTTCATTTACCCTTGGATAAAAGCATTATGAGCAATCAAATCGATGCCGTTTTGGTGGTTTATCAAAATCGCCAACATGCGCAAACCATCGCCCAAATGGTCAGATCCCTCAATTTTTACTGTGAATTGATGCCAGCCATCAAAGCGGATCAAGCCGCCATTGATCAAGCCCCAGCCATCATCAATTTAAGTGATGCCAGCCATTTACCGAACGAAAAAACATTCGCAGTGACAGAAGATGCTTTAAACAGCATCCACTTAAAAACAGAGATCGCGGACTTTTTAAAAACCACATGTGCATTGACGCCTAATTGGACAGTTGAAGCCTTTGCAGAACTTGAAACTGCACGTTTAAAAGAGATCGTAGGTACAGATGAAGTGATCCTTGCCCTTTCTGGCGGCGTGGATTCTTCTGTGGTGGCAGCACTCTTACACAAAGCGATTGGCAAACAATTGACCTGTATTTTTGTGGACACAGGTTTAATGCGCTTAAACGAAGGCGATCAAGTGATGCAAGTGTTCCATGAGAACATGGGCGTGAATGTGATTCGTGTGAATGCAGAAGATCGTTATTTAGCGGCATTAGCCGGTGAAAATGATCCTGAGCGTAAGCGCAAAATCATCGGTGAACTTTTCATCAAAATCTTTGAAGAAGAGGCACAAAAACTCTCTCACGCCAAATGGCTCGCACAAGGCACCATCTATCCTGACATTTTAGAATCGGGCGATCATCACGGCGCAAGCAATGTGATCAAATCACATCACAATGTGGGCGGCTTGCCAGAAGACATGAAATTTGAGCTCATCGAACCGCTTAAATATCTCTTTAAAAATGAAGTGCGTGAACTCGGTGTCTCTTTAGGTTTGCCGGCTGAAATGCTCTATCGTCATCCATTCCCAGGTCCTGGCCTTGGGGTGCGTATTTTGGGCGAAATCAAAAAAGAGTATGCAGACATTTTACGTGTGGCCGATGACATCTTTGTTCAAGGTTTACGCGCACATGGCTTGTATGACAAAACCTCCCAAGCATTTGCGGTGTTTTTACCTGTGAAATCTGTGGGCATTAAAGATCACAAACGCACGTATGAATACACCATTGCCCTACGCGCCATTGAAACGATTGACTTCATGACGGCACGCGCAGCTCGCTTACCGTATGAATTCATTGAAGAGATTTCTACAAAAATCATGTTAGAGATCCCAAAAGTGACACGCGTTGTCTACGATGTGTCTAATAAACCACCAGCAACAATTGAGTGGGAATAAAAAAATAGTGTAATATGAATAATATGTATGAACTACATATCAATATGAAATTAGGAGAATAACATGCGTATCGTATTATTAGGCGCGCCAGGATCAGGTAAAGGTACTCAAGCCACCAATTTAGTCGAAAAATATGGCATCACTCATCTTTCCACTGGAGATATGTTGCGTGCAGAAGTCAGTGCAGGCACCGCGCTTGGCGTTGAAGCGAAAAAAATCATGGATGCAGGTCAATTGGTATCCGATGACATCGTATTAGGCATGATCAAAAACAACATCGAATCCATCGAAGGTGGTTTCTTGTTAGATGGTTTTCCACGCAACTTAAATCAAGCAGAAGCGTTAGACGAATTGCTTGCACAAATCGGTGAGCCGATTGATAAAGTGATCTTCTTTGATGTGCCATTTGACATCATCAAAGAGCGTTTGATGTCTCGTGGTCGTTCAGATGATACTGAAGAAACCATCGAAAAACGCCGCAAAGTCTATGAGTCAGAAACTGCACCACTCATCAATTACTACACCAAACAAGGTAAACTTGTAACGGTTGAAGGCGTTGGCGAAGTGAACGAAATCAGTCAGCGCATTTTTAAAGCGTTGAGCTAATCACCTCTAAAGAAACAAGTGGCAGCGCAAGCTGCCATTTTTATGATTATGAAGAAAGAAACATTATTTACCTTTGCTTGTATTATTTTTGTGGCTGCTTTTGCCTACTTTGGTTTGCCCATGTTCACCCCGCGCATTGCGAACCCGAGCCATGAACCTTTTTGGTCCACCTCTTTGTCAGAACAGCAGGATTTACAAGTCTTTGACCTCACCTTGAATTCATCGACATTGCAAGATGCCATCGACCGTTTTGGCAATCGCATCACCTTAACGCTCTATGAAACGGATCAAGGCGATCAAGTGGAAGGCTACTTCAGAGAGACACAAGTCGGTCCATTTGTGGGCAGAATGGCGTTTACGCTCAATGCTGATCCCATCCATATGGATGAAGTTAAAGAAAAAGCCGAAGCTGAGAAGGCACCGATGAGCCGACATAATAGCTACAAAGTTCCGCCGGAATTGGCGAATTTGTTCAAAACCGATACACTCTTTAGCTTAGCCTTCATTCCCACGCATGTGGTCTTAACGCCAGAGGATGTCAAAGGTCGCTTTGGGGAACCTGCTTTAATCATCGAGGAGACTTTTGAGGGGAAAAATACAGGCACTCAGCACTTTCTCTACCCAGAGAAAGGTGTTGATGTCTCTTTAGATCAGGAAAAGCGTTCAATTATTCAGTATATCTCACCGCGCTTTTTTGCGGATAAGATTATTGCACCGATTCAAGGCAAAAATTGATACCGATCAAAAAAAGTTTGACAAGTGCCACAGAAGTGGTAATTTATATGTAGCTCCTGAACAAAGAGATCCTAAATAAAAGCTCTTTCAGGATCTTAAGCAAAATAACTACATAGAGGATATGACAAAACCCGCGATAGATTACTATCGCGGGTTTTTATCATGCCTCATACAATTAAGCTTGTGGCACCAAAGTTTCGAGCACTTGCTCTAAACGGCTGACCATCACATCAATGTGATCAAGCGTGACGTTTAAAGGTGGGAAGAAGCGCACCACATTATCGCCTGCCCCAACGAGCAATAAACGGTTCTCAAACGCAGCTTTCACCACATCTGAAGATTTGACCACCGATTCATCAAATTTAATGCCAAGCAACAAACCTGTGCCACGAATCTCTTGAATGAATGGATAACGCACGCGCAATAAATTGAGTTTCTTTTGTGTATATGAGCCGCGCTCTTTGACTGCTGCCACAACGCCATGATCCACCAATTCTGTCAAAACGGCATTGGCAATCGCGCATACAAAGGGATTGCCGCCATATGTGGAACCATGATCACCCGGTACAATCACATCATTCGCTTTGTCTTTCGTTAAACAAGCAGCTATCGGCACGCCGCCGCCAAGGGCTTTCGCTAGCGTCACCACATCTGGCACCACATCAAGCTGCTGATACGCAAACAGTGTGCCCATTCTGCCCATGCCACATTGAATCTCATCGAACACCAATAAAGCATCGTGTTGATCCGCTAAATCACGCAATGTTTGTAAAAATTCTGGTGTGGCTGCACGAATGCCGCTTTCTCCTTGCACGGGCTCAATGAAAATGCCACAAAAGTCATCATTGACCAAAGCTTTGGCCATCTCGACATTATTGAATTCACACTCAACCACCTCGCCCATCAACGGACGAAATGGCTCTTGATATTTCTCTTGCCCAGTAATGGCTAAAGCACCTGTACTGCGGCCATGAAAGGAATCCTTCATGTAAAGGATTTTGCTCTTTGTTGGCGCAGTTTTATGGCCATATTTACGGGCAATCTTCACCGCCAATTCATTCGCTTCTGTGCCTGAATTACAGAAAAACACTTGCTGATGAAAACTATTGCGAATCAATTTTTGCGCCAATGCCGTTTGTGCATCATTGTGATACAAATTTGAGATGTGAAAGAGCTTCTCACTTTGCTCTTTTGCCGCTGCAACCATCACAGGATGCGCATGCCCTAAACAATTAACCGCAATCCCTGAAACACAATCGATGTATTCCACATTTTGATCACTGTATAAAAATGGACCTTTCCCGCGCACAAATGTCACAGGAAAGCGTTGGTATGCATTCATTAACATGTTGTCGCTTCCTTTTTAGCTTCTTTAATCAAAGTGCCCGCCCCTTCTGCGGTGAACACCTCTAACAATATGGCGTGCAATGTTTTGCCATTTAAGATGATGACGTTTTTCACGCCGCGATCAATGGCATCTAAACATGTGCGCACCTTTGGCAACATTCCGCCTGAAATGATGCCATCATCAATGAGTTTTTCCACTTCATCGTAAGTCACTTCTTGCAATAATGTGGAGGGATCTGTGTGATCCATCATAATGCCATCCACATCCGTCAAGAAAAAGAGACGAAAGGCATTGAGCTCCGCGGCAATTGCCCCTGCCACATAATCGGCATTGATGTTATAGGTATTGCCCTCTTCATCCATGCCAATCGATGAAATGACAGGAATATAGTTTTCACGCGCCATTGTGGTGATCACATCCGGATTGATGGATTCAATTTCCCCCACAAATCCAATGTCAATTTGTTCACCCGCTTTGTGGGCAAACTTTTTACGCGCCGTGATCAAGCGACCATCTTTCCCACTTAAACCAATGGCTTTGCCGCCTTGGCGCTGAATGTCTGCCGCAATGCCTTTGTTGATCTTTGCGGACAACACCATCTCTGCAAGTTCCACCGTCTCTTTGTCGCTGATGCGCAGCCCTTCGATGAATTCTGTAGACTTATTGACGCGCTCAAGCATCTGATTGATCTCAGGCCCACCGCCATGGACAATCACCGGGTGGATGCCCACATATTTCATCAAAACAACATCTTTGATGAACTCTTGGCGAATCTTTTCATCCACCATTGCGCTGCCACCATATTTGATGACCACTGTTTTGCCGTGATAACGACGAATAAAAGGCAGTGCTTCCACCAAAACGGCTGCCTTTTCTGTATTGCTAACCATGATCCATCCTTAAGTTCTATAATCTGCGTTAATTTTAATGTAGTCGTAGGAAAGGTCGCAGCCCCAAGCCACGGCATGTTGATCTCCGTTGTGTAGATGAATTTCGATCTCAACTTTCTTTTCGCTAAAGATCGTTGCCAAAAGGGATTCATCAAACGCAATGCCCGCACCTTGTGCCACGATTTGCACGCTCGCATCGCCGCCTTTGACAAAAATTTCGATTTGATCCACCAATAAATCTGCCGCAGAATAACCCACTGCACACAAAATGCGTCCCCAGTTGGCATCGCCGCCAAAAATGGCTGTTTTCACTAAGCTTGAGCCAATCACTGATTTAGCCACTTTACGGGCATCATTTAATGTTTTGGCATTGTAAACACGCGTTTCGATGAGTTTTGTGGCGCCTTCTCCATCTTCAGCAATCTTCATGGCAAGGGTTTGATTCACAAAACGCAAGGCCGCACGGAAAGTTTCAAAATCCGCATCTTGCTCAGACACAAGCGGCGCATTGCCTGCTAAACCATTGGCTAAAATGATGGCAGAGTCATTTGTGCTCGTATCGCCATCGACAGAGACCATGTTATAGCTCTCATCGACACTTTCTAAAAAGGTTTTTTGCAATAAAAATGGATCAATCGCCACATCGGTTGTGATGAAACCCAGCATCGTGCCCATATTCGGATGAATCATGCCCGAACCTTTAGCAATACCGCCAATGGTGACAATGCGACCTTTGATCATGACTTCCACAGCGATGTGCTTTTGCGTCAAATCTGTCGTCATGATGGCTTGCGTGGCATTGTCGCCATCACGCGAGAGTTGATCAAGTGCCGCCGTTGCTCCTGCAATGATTTTATCCATCGGCAATGGAACACCAATGATGCCTGTTGAAGCCACCGCCACTTCATCGGTGGCTAAATCTAAACCATTGGCCACCACTTCACACATGGTGCGTGCATTATGAATACCCGCTTCCCCTGTACATGCATTGGCATTGCCGCTATTGATGACAACCGCGCGCACTTTACAATCTTTCAAATGCGCTTCAGACACTTGTACCGGCGCTGCACGCACTGCGTTGCGCGTAAATGCGCCAGCAGCCACTGCGGGCGCTTCTGAATAGATCACAGCCATGTCAAGCTTACCGCTTGCCTTAATGCCTGCCTTCACACCTGCGGCCACATAGCCGAGTGCAGATGTGACGCCCCCCTCTTGAATGATTTTCATAATTGTTATTCCATTGTTATGTTAGATGTACATCGATAGTTGATGAATACCGGTGGTTTCTTTAATGCCAAACATCAAATTCATGCATTGCACCGCTTGCCCACTCGCCCCTTTAATGAGGTTATCAATCGCGGACACCACAATCACTTTTTGGCGTGCTTCATCGACGCGTAAACCGACTTCACACAGATTACTGTTTTTCACATGAGAAATTTGTGGCAACTGATTCACAACGCGCACAAATGGCTCATCTTTATACATCGCGATGTACTGCTGATACACCTCGGCTTCTGTCATGGGCTCTGTGATGTCTAGATAGATCGTCGATAAAATCCCACGGTTAATGGGCAACAAATGTGGCGTAAAAGTGACATCCATGGGTGCATGCAAAAGTTTGCTCATCTCTTGGGCAATCTCTGGCGTATGACGATGAGAAAATAAACCGTAAGCTTTAAAATTTTCATTGAGCTCTGCAAAGATCAATTCTAATTTCTCGCTGCGCCCTGCACCGCTGACGCCAGATTTTGCATCAACAATCACAGAAGGTTTCACTGCTCCTGTCTTTAAGAGCGGCGCAACGCCTAAAATGGCAGAAGTTGGATAACAACCCGGGCATGCCACTAAATTGGCATCGGTGATCTCATCGCGATACAATTCGGGCAAGCCATACACCGCTTGACGATTGATGGCAGGATCATCATGCTCTGTGTTGTACCATTTCTCGAAGATTTTCTCGTCATCAAAACGGAAATCTGCGCCTAAATCAATCACCTTAATGCCAGCTTCTAAAGCTTTTTTTGTCAAAGGTTCTGATAAACCATGAGGCAACGCTAAAAAAAGTAAATCGATGGATCGCAGTCGTGGCTCGACCTCTTCTAAATTGATGAGTCGTTTATCAAAAAATGATTCATAGTTTCGGTACACTTCCGAAAACTGTTTTGCACTGTGGCTGTGCGATGCGACAAAGTTAATCACCACGTTAGGATGTTGATGCAAGAGCCAAACCAATTGCTGGCCTGCATATCCCGTGGCACCGATGATACCGACCGAAATACTTTTTTGTGACATATTTTCCTCCTTGAACATCATAATGTAGCAAGGAATCTTCGGTTAAAGAATAGGCAATTCCATTTTTTTGATGATTTGAAAAATAAAAGATGACTTTCCCCTTTTTCATCAAATCGCTACCATACTCTAATGAGTCATTGAACAATGTAAGGAGATTCATGAAATATTTCTATCGCACCCTCTTATCCCTCGCAGTGTTGACGCAATTGAGCATCGCCCTTGAGTTGCCTAAAGAGATGACGCTTGAATACAGCGGCCCTTATGGCATTCCGGCCACCTTAAAATTTCAACACGATGATAAAAATTACACCATCATCACCAACATCAACATTCCATTTAAAAACATGCGATTTGTCACCAAAGGCATCATTAAAAATGATCAATTGATGCCGACGCAATACAGCGTCTATCGCAGTAATGATCTCTATTCATCGGCGCAATTTGATTATCAAAAAGGCACCATCACATATGGCAAATTGCCCACGCAAAAAAGTGAGTCGTTGCCACAATTGACCCAAGATTTATTCTCCATCGCTTGGCAAATGAGCATCAACCAAAATGCCCCTAAAGCTGGCACCCATGCCACCAATGGTAAAAAACTCTATGCCCTGCAAGCCCTTGAGAAAAAAGCCGACAAGCAACACTATGTGAACAATAAAAAAGAGGTGTCTGCCTATTATGTCGGCGGTGAAGGCGATAAAAAGATTGAAGTGGGTTTGGCAAAAAATCTCTACTTTGTGCCCTCCTTCATCGTCTACTACGATAAAGGCAAGCGCTATGAGTTAGAGCTTCGCCGCCTAACCACTCAATAAATGCCCATAAAAAAAGCCCTGCAATGCAGGGCTTCATTCATTTTAGAATCAGCTCGCTGGCGTATATAAATATGCACCTTCAATGCCAAGTGGTAAACCTAAGCCCCACCACACCAACAAAAAAACAATCCATGTCACTAAGAATGCCAATGTGTATGGAATCATAGTGGAGATCAATGTCCCAACGCCTGTTGATTTCACATAACGCTGACAATACACCACCACTAAGGCAAAGTATGTCATCAATGGTGAAATGATATTCGTTGTGGAGTCACCGACGCGATAGGCCGCTTGTGTCAATTCTGGCGCGATGCCTAAATGCATCATCATTGGCACCAAAATTGGGGACAACAATACCCATTTTGCTGAAGCCGAACCAATGAATAGGTTAATGAATGCGATGAATAAAATCGCCAATACAACGGTGGTATAAGCCCCCACACGTAAACCTTGAAGGCCTTCAGCGCCTGCCAATGCAATGATGCGTCCTAAACCTGATTGCGTGAATGCTTCGATGAAAAACGCACAAAAGAACATCATCACAAGGAAGCTGCTCATGTCTTTCATATTTTCCATGAGCGATGCGATCACATCATCCGCTTTTTTGTAATAGCCCACCAAATAGCCGTACACAATGCCCGGAATGATGAAGCCAATGAAGATGATGGCCACAATCGAACGCATCAAAGGTGCGCGCGCACTTGTTAAAGAGCCTTCTGTACGCAGTAATGAATCTGCCGGAATCGCCCAAATGGTGAAAACCGCTAAAATTGCAATCATCACGAAAGAGGCAATCCAGAATGCACGGTTCTCTTTTGGCGTCACATCACGGCGCTCTTCAGCTTGTGTGTCGCCGTCGATTTTAACGCCTGCTAAGCGAGGTTCGACGATTTTATCCGTCACAAACCAGCCCACAATCACCAAGAAAAAGACCGATGCACTGCCAAATGCCCAGTTAGAGAGCACGTTTACTGTATATTCAGGATCAATGATGCGCGCGGCTTGTTCTGTAATGCCTTGCAATAAAATGTCGTTTGTTGAAGGGATCAAGTTTGCAGAGAAACCCGCAGACACACCGGCAAATGCTGCGGCAATCCCCGCCACAGGATGACGACCTGCTGCATAGAATAAAATCCCGCCAATTGGAATCACGACGATGTAGCCGGCATCTGCCGCAAAGTGGCTGAGCATCGCCACAAAAAGCACCATCGGTGTTAACAATTTGTTTGGCGTAATGTTGAGTAATTTTTTCAATGCCACATCAATGTAGCCGGTGCGTTCTGCCACGCCAATGCCGAGCATTCCCACAACCACAACGCCAAGCGGTGCAAAACCAATGAAGATTTTGACAAAATTTTCTAAGAAGTAGACAATTTTCTCGCCAGACAATAAATTATGTACATGCTCCACAGAAGTATTGATTTCACCGGAAGCATTGGCAATCGAAAACGAGAAATTCACGTAGGACAATGGCCACGATGCCACCATGATCAACAACATCGAATAAAAGAATAACAATGAGGGTGAGGGCAATTTATTCCCCACCCACTCAATGCCATTGAGAAATTTATTGACCAATCCCACGGATCGATCTTTAACTTTAGGCTCCGCCATCAGTTGCTCCTTAGCTTTTTTGAATACAATAAACGCCCAATATTACTAAAAAGCTACATTTTTATCTTGAGTTTTGTCCAAATAAAATAATTTTTTTCATTTATTTTAAAAAAATTTCCAAATAATTTATTTATATTTTACTTTACACCGTTCATTGGGCAGTCATTGGTAGTTTTTTTGTTTCCCAATAGAAAATTTTTAATGACAATTTTTCGTCAGACGTTTAAAAAAGTGTTGACATTCATCACACAATGGCTATAATGCGAATCCTTAATTCCTCGATAGCTCAGTTGGTAGTAGCACTTGACTGTTAATCAAGGGGTCCCTGGTTCGAGCCCAGGTCGAGGAGCCAAATTAAAAAACCTAGCCTAGCTAGGTTTTTTTTTGCGCCAAATTTGCCATCGTGCTAAATTTGATGTTTCGAGTTGTCTGAGGTTGATAATCATGATGAAAAAAATTCGCTCGATTGCTGCACTGTGCACCCTCATCTTTGCGCCAATACATGCCGATGAGCTTCGAAACATTACAGTGGGCTACAGCGATACATTAGACATCACCAAAGAAGCCACAAACCTTGTTTGCTTTGGCTTTGAAGCCGATCACCCGAATAATCACTGCGCCACACAATTTGTGGATTCTGAAGTGATGTGGGATCGACTCATGAACAACGACATTCAAATTGCTTTGATGCCTGAAGAGGTGCTCATTGCCAATCAAAAACAAAAGCGCCAACCCATCATCATTACCCCGCTCTATCAGCAATATCTTCTGTTGGTGGGCAGCCATGATGTGACGCTCGAATCTGTGGCAAGCTTTCGCGATCGCACCATTGGCGTCACCGATTGGGCCACAAAAGAACACCGTGGCAAACCGTTGGCCAAATCTTTAGGATTGACGGAAAAAGATGTCTATTTTCCCATCAGCAATGGTTTATCCCAGCTCTCTGATCTGTTTTGCAGCTTTTCCATTGATGGCGTGATGATCATGTCCAATCCATCGAGTGCATTGGTGCGCGAGCTCACCACCAGTTGCGATGGACAAATTCTCTCGTTTACCGATGATCAAATCCAAAAGATCATCAAAAGCAGCCTTGGGCTGTACCCTGGCACCATTCCAAAAGGCATGTATTGGCGCATGCCAAAAGACATCAATACACTACGTTCACGCACATTTTTGGTGGTCAATCCAACGCCAGATGTGACCGATGCCGTGTTAGAGAGCCTTGAGCACATTGAGGATGAGATCAATTTAACCACGGTGCGCACCAACATCACGCCGAAAACCATTGTGGATACTTACGACATCAATCCGATTAAACTCCATCCGTTAGGGCAATCAATGATCGAGCAGATGCGAGAAAATCTCGCACCTAAATTGCCGCCCGTTACGGAAGAAGCGCCGCCTCAATCCGCTGAATGATGGTTTGATGGAAATTTAAGGTTTCCACATTCACCGGCAACAGCTCCGTTTCACTTCTAAGCCACGTGCGCTGGCGTTTTGCGTATTGGCGCGTGGCGATGATGGCGCGCTCAATGGCATCTTCTTTCGTCATTAAACCCTCTAAATAATCCCAAATTTGACGATAACCCACCGCACGCTGCGATGGATAATCTCCATTGAGTTCAGGATATTTCTCACGTAAATGCACCACTTCATCCACAAAGCCTAACGCCATCATTTGCTCAAAACGCAGTGCCATGCGCGCATTTGCCCGCGCAATGTCTTGATAAGTTAAAGCAAATTTAAGGTATGGATATGGTAATGCTTCTTTCGGTGGCAATTGCCAGAAATGATTCAAGGTTTGCCCTGTACTCAACACCACTTCTAAAGCGCGGAGAATGCGCTGCGTATCGGCAGGTGCTAAACGCGCGGCACTTTCAGGATCTAACAATGATAATTGAGCATACAAAGGCTCAATACCTTCTGTTTGATGACGCTGTAACAACTCCGCACGCACATCATCTTTAACGGGCGGAATCGGCGAAATGCCTTCAATCAACGCCTTCATGTATAAAAATGTGCCGCCCACAATCACCGGCATTTTGCCTGCCGCACGGGCAAGCTCAATTTCAGCACGGGCATCTTGCCTAAATTGCTCCGCAGAATAGCGCGCCATTGGGGATAAAATGTCCACCAATGCATGAGGATAACGTTCAAGGGTTGCGCGATCTGGCTTTGCAGTGCCAATGTCCATATCACGATAAATGAGCGCAGAGTCGCAGGAGATTAAATGGCAAGGAAAATGGTCAGCTAAGGCGAGTGCGGTGTCGGTTTTACCGGAAGCCGTCGGCCCCATCAAGAAAATAACTGGAAAATTCGGCATAATATCGGTTTAGACTATACAGTTGCGAAAATGGACTGTATCATTTTTTCCTTTCACAATAAACCTCATCAGACGATTATGGCTCGATACTGGACAACCCTCAAAGATTTACAGCAAGCAAACATGATTGACAACCCTGCGGATCTTTCAGGCGTTGCCGAACACTTTCAAATTCGCATCTCTCCTGCAATGCAAGCATTGATGGATGGCGATGCCAAAAATCCCATTCATCAGCAATTCATCCCCTCAAGCAAAGAAGGGATCATTTTAGAAGATGAAGTCAGTGATCCAATTGGGGACATTCCTTATACGCCAGTCACCGGCATTGTGCACCGTTATCAAGATCGTGCTTTATTGAAAGTGACGCAGCTGTGCGCTGTTTACTGCCGCTTTTGCTTTCGTAAAGAGATGATTGGTCAATATGGGGAATCTTTAAGCCGCGATGAATTAGAGGATGCCTTTACCTACATTGAATCCCATCCTGAGCTTTGGGAGATCATTTTAACCGGTGGCGATCCGCTCATTTTGTCCGTCAATCGTTTGACGCACATTTTAACGCGCTTAGCTCGCGTGCCCCATCTACAAAACATACGCATTCATACGCGCATTCCTGTGGTTGCCCCAGAGATGATCACCGATGAATTACTCTCACTCTTTTCAGAGATTCAAGCGATGGGCAAAACGCTGACCATCGTGATTCACGCCAATCATGCCGATGAACTGACGGACACCGTTGCCGCAACCATGAAGCGCTTACAACAAAATGGCATCATGCTCATTTCTCAATCAGTGATGCTGCACGGCATCAATGATGATTTTGAGACGCTTGCCGCCCTCATGCGCCGCTTCATTGCCGTACACATTAAGCCCTATTATCTACACCAACTCGACTTTGCCCGCGGCACCAGCCACTTTCGCGTGCCCGAAGAAAAAGCCGTGGCCCTCATTCGAGAACTACGGCTGAAACTGTCTGGCATTTGTGTACCAGTTTTAATCCAAGAGATTCCACATGGCAAAAAACCGCTCTTTTGATTATTGTGTGATCTCTACTAAAATCTGACGTGCCTCATTGGCCACTTTGTGATACCCAAAGAGGCGTTTAAAAGTCGTGCCGCCATATTGATGCCATAAAATGCCCGAACGAACGCCAGACAATAACAGCGTGCGGATCATCGCGGCATTGCGCTCACTCATGAGAAAAGATTGATCTGAGCCTTTAACATAAATGCGCGGATTGAGTTTACTGACGGTTTGAGAATACAAATCCGCCAGTGCCATTTGAATGTTTTCATGCATCATCGGAAAATGCACCAAGCGCCCTTTGATGTTTTCAATGCCGCTGCTCATGATGTTGAGCAATGCTTCATTTTGACGCAAACGCTTTTGCAACACGAGCACAGCATTAAAGTACGTCATCACCTCGCGGGATAACTTCTCTTGGCTCGCTAAAGCATGCAGCCCCATGGCAATGTTGGCATAGTTGCCATACACAGCTTCTAAGCCATCAGGATCGGTCTCAAAAATGCTGTGAATCAAGCCTGTGGCGTATTCGGTTAAATATTCGTGATCTTTTGCAAAGCGATCCACTAAAATCGCGCTTTGCATCGCACCGGCAAGGCCGATGGTTTGTCCTCTTAAATCATTCATGATCCATTACCTTTGTTGATGATTCACCCTACGTTATCGGATGCGCCCACAAATGGCAATCGATGCGTGATGGAAATGCCACTTTCATCCATCGTGGTGCCATACACCAAGGGCTTAACGCCTTCGCGCACCGCTTCATTAAACGCGCTTGCATAAGCGGCATCAATTTCTGATGCCACACGCACGCCTTCAATGCCCGATAAATTCACACAATAGAGAATGTAAGCCTCCGTTGTGTCTGACTGAATGTTCATGAGTTCACGCAAATGCTTAGCGCCACGTGTTGTCACCGCATCCGGAAAGGCAGCAATGTTGCCATCTTCAAAACCGAGCGTCACGCTTTTGACTTCAAGATACACGGTGCGCCCATCTGCATATTCGAGATAAAAATCGATTTTAGAATTTTCCGCGCCATACTTCACTTCGCGTTTTAATCGCGTAAAGCCCGTAAGTTCCGTGATGATGCCATTATTAAGCGCCTCTTCCACCAACGCATTCGCTAAGTGTGTGTTAATGCACGCTGTGCGCCCTTGAGGCGTTGTTGACAATGTCCAACTGCCCTTCGTTTTGCGGCTCGGATCTTGAGAAGGCTCATACCAAATCTCACCGTTTGGCACAAAGCAATTGAGCATCGAGCCAGTATTTGCACAGTGAATGGTGATGGTTTCATCGCTATTTTCCGGCACCACATCAGCTAAAAAGCGCTTATAGCGCTTTAATAGTGTGGCTTTTTGTAAAGGAACTTTAAAGTCCATTATGCAAAACACGCCTGTTGTTTTTCGATGATCTGGGCAATGCTTGCTCTGGCAAAGGCAATCATTTTTGCCAATTCCTCATCGGTGAAGGCTGCTTCTTCTGCTGTTGCTTGTAGCTCAATGAAGCGGCCTTCGCCATTCATCACCACATTCATGTCTGTTTGAGCGGCTGAATCTTCAATGTACTCTAAATCAGAGATCACATTGCCTTCATAGATGCCCACAGAGATTGCGGCAACATTTGAGATGATGGGATTTTCTGTGATCAAACCTTGCTTAAGCATTGAATCAATCGCCATTTTGAGTGCCACAAAACCACCAGAAATCGCTGTGGTGCGTGTGCCGCCATCGGCTTGTAGAACATCACAATCGATTGTAATGGTAAATTCGCCAAGGGTTTCTAAATTCACCGCAGCACGCAACGAGCGACCAATCAAGCGCTGAATCTCTTGCGTACGCCCCGATTGCTTACCTTTTGCCGCTTCACGCGCCATTCTTGAGTGAGTTGAACGTGGCAACATGCCATATTCAGCCGTAATCCAACCACGACCTTCACCACGCATGAAAGAGGGGACTTTGTGCTCGATCGATGCTGTGCACAATACTTTTGTATCGCCAAAGCATGCCAACACAGAGCCTTCTGCATGTTTTGTATAGTCAGTAATGAATTCTACGGAGCGCATTTCATCGAATGCTCTATTAGACGGACGCATGAGAAACCCTTATATTTTTTTGAAGATGAGAAAAGATTAGCCATTTATGATAATTATTATGGCAGAACACAGAGTGAGTGAAAGCTAATCTTTTTAAAGAACTTTGAAGCTTGATATTAACGACCGCGGAATACGATGCGCGCTTTGCTTAAATCGTAAGGTGTTAATTCTACGCGTACTTTATCGCCGGTTAAGATACGAATGAAGTTTTTGCGCATTTTTCCAGATAAATGAGCCGTCACAACGTGGCCATTTTCTAACTCTACTTTAAATGTTGTATAAGGAAGCGTTTCAATTACAACGCCTTCCATTTCGATATGATCTTCTTTAGACATAATTTCCTATAAGGCAAAATGTTGACAATTAAAAAAGCCTTAAGATGATCTTAAGGCTAGATTTGGTCGGGATAGCAGGATTTGAACCTACGACCCCTTGCACCCCATGCAAGTGCGCTACCAGACTGCGCCATACCCCGTTATGTGCGTATTATACAGTGTCTGTTTAATTTTGCAATCAGGAGCTACTTTACTTCTTCAAACATGGGCTCAGTATTTGAGACCGTATCCTCGTACAAGCCGCCGCCAAGCGCCACATACAACGAGATGCCATTTAAAATTTGTTCTTGATAGGTACTCAATAAACCATTACGCGCTTGGAAGTGTGAGCGCTGTGCATCTAATACGTTCAAATAGCTTGCAATCCCGTTATCATATAACAATTGAGCTAAACGCAAGCTCTCTTTGGTGGTGGCCACTAATTTCACTTGTGCCGCTAACTGACGTTGCAACGGTTTTTGGGACTGCAAACCATTGGCCACATTCGTAAAGGCGGTTTGGATCGCTTTTTCATAGGTGGCAATGCCCACATCTTTACGCACTAAAGATAAGTCGTAATTCGATTTAATTTTGCCCCAGTTGAAAATCGGGATGGAAATTTGTGGCACAAAGCTCCATGTTTCACCGGGTGATTTAAAGAGGTCAGAGAATTTTTCTGACATTGAACCAATCGTCGTCGTCAATGAAATGCTCGGGAAGAAGGCCGCACGCGCTGCGCCAATGTTGGCATTCGATGCCATCAATTGATATTCTGCTGCCATCACATCAGGATGGGATAACAACACTTCTGACGGTAAACCTGCTGGCAATTTACCCAAGATTTTCTGGCTGCCAATGGCATAACCACGTGCATGCGGTGCAATGGTTTTACCCACCACTAAATTTAACGCATTATTTAATTGCAATACCGCGCGCTCAGCACTCGCGACCGCAACTTTAGATGAATACAATTGTGCTTCAGACTGTGCTAAGTCAAGATCATTGGCAATCCCTGCCTCCACTTGTTGTTTCACCAATTGATACGATGCGTTATAAGTGCGAGATGTTTCACGCGCAAGATTGAGCTGCTCTTCTGCCGTTTTCAATTGAATGTAGCTGCGTGCCACTTGTGCCACCAATGCAATGTGCGCCGCTTTTTGCCCTTCAACAGAGGCTAAATATTGGTTTTGTGCCGCATCACTTAAGGATGCAAACTTACCAAAGAAGTCCAATTCAAAGGCAGAAATACCGCCGCCAATTTTGTAGCCATCTGTAATATTTGATCGACCCGTTAATGGATTATCCCCATTTTTAGCGCGTGAATAGCCACCTTGTGCATTGATGCCCGGTAAACGATCACTGATGGTGATGCCATACGCAATGCGAGCTTGTTCTACATTGAGCATCGCAATTCTTAAGTCGCGGTTATTTGCCAATGCCGCACTGATGTATTCTTGTAAACGAGGATCTTTAAAGTATTGTTTCCAACCAATTTCGGCAGCCTTCACTTTAATCTCATTGGCTTTCGCAGGCTCACCCGGGAAACTATTGGCCACAGGCAATGGCGGACGCTGATAATCTGGCGCAAGTGAACAGGCACTGAGCACCGCTGTTAACATAAGATAAAGAGGTAACTTTTTCATAAAGCTATGGGCTCCAAAATTTAAAATTCATCATTTATAGTCTTATCGCTCAAAATTATAGCAATCCACCGATAAGAAAACAGTAATTTTACAACAATTCGACAACCTTGTTGTCAAAAATTTTTTAAATCACGTTTCCTAGAAAAACTCTTTCGGATCAAATGTCACCTCAATGCCCTCTTTCACAAGCTTATTGATGGCATGTTGATTGTCTGGCATGCGGATTTTGCCGGTGCGTAAAATCGCCGCTTTGACAGAATCATCAAAGGCAGTATTGCCGCTATATTTTGATTTTCTATCATCAATTTTTGTGATGTTGCCTTGGGCATCCACATAAAATACGATCGTTGCGGTTAAACCACTTGAACCTGTCGGCACACGCCAATGGCTATAAAGTGCACTTTGAATCGCGCCTAAAAATCCGCCGCTCATCAAATAAGCAGTGGCAATGCGATCATTTTCCGCAGCCGCGGCTGCATCGGCTTTTGCCTTACGTTCTGCCGCAGCTTTATCCGCTGCTGCTTTATCGGCCTTGGCCTTTTCATCGGCAATGCGTTTTTTCTCAGCGGCGGCTTTGTCGGCAGCTGCCTTATCGGCTTTTGCTTTCTCATCTGCCAGGCGTTTCTTTTCAGCGGCTGCTTTGTCTGCCGCGGCTTTATCAGCTTTGGCCTTTTCATCCGCTAAACGTTTTTTCTCAGCCGCCACTTTTGCCGCTTTTTCTTCAGCTGCTTTTTGATCTGCCAATTGCTTTTGACGCTCAGCTTCTTCTTTTTTCTTCTGCTCTTCGGCTTGCTTTTTCTTTAAGGCAATCTCCTCTAGGCGTTTCTTTTCAGCAGCGATGGCTTTTTGTTTCGCCTCTTCCTCTGCTTTTTTCTTTGCGGCAATTTCAGCTAAACGCTTTTTCTCAGCCTCTGCGGCTTTGCGCTTTTCTTCAGCAATTCTTTTACGCTCTAACTCTTCTAGGCGCTTTTTCTCTTCTAATTTATCCCTAAAAGCAAACTTTTTGAAATAATCATCGGTTTGATATTGATCCGGCTGATTCATTGCAGTCTGATGTTGAGCCACTGTATTTAACTCAGCTGTTAATGCGGGTGCTAATAACTCAGGTAAATCTGGCGCTTCATTATGAGATGAAGCATCAGACATAAAAAACATCAGCTCCTTTTTCTGCATATAATAAATCACGCACACAGTCACAATGACTAAAGCACTCGTCATTACGGTACTGACAATATTTGCAAAAACTGTTCTTTTAGGATTACTCATAGCGATTTATTTCACTGGCGTTGTCAATTGAACATTTTTTCCTGTTGCCTGACCTAAGCGACTCATGGCATCAATCAAGCTACCATAAGGCGCATCTTTGTCAGACTGCAAGAAAATTCGTGCATTCGGCTTTTGCTGCATAAAGGACTGAACTTCAGCTGTAAGCTGCTCAAGACTCAAAGCTTGATCAGGCTCTTCTAGCTCGCTGAAATAATATTGTCCAGATTTATCAATACTCACCATCAAGTAATCATCCACAACTTCCTCATAATCAGAATCCGATTCCATTTCTGGGGCATCAATATCTACACCTAATGGAATCGTCGTTGCGGTGACCATAAAAATGGTGAGTAACACGAACATCACATCCACATAGGGGACAATGTTCATCTCTGCCTGTAGGCCTTTGCCATTACCCTTTCTACGTGATCGACGCATTATTGCGCTCCATTTTGACGGTTGATCTGCATTTGACCATATTGTCTTGCCAAAATATTGGCAAACTCTTCAATGAAGACATCATAAGCATCGGAGATTTTGCCAATCGCATTGACAAAGGAGTTGTAAATCATCACCGATGGAATCGCCACCAATAAGCCAAGCGCCGTTGCAATCAATGCTTCCGCAATGCCGGGCGCCACTTGGCTTAATGTCACTTGTTTAACCGCGCCAAGCGCCACAAATGAGTTCATCACACCGATCACCGTACCGAATAAACCAAAATAAGGGGCAACCGAACCTGTGGTTGCTAACCATGATAAAGATTTATGAAGACTATTCTCTTCTCTTTGGGCGCTCGCTTCCATTGCGCGGCGCACATTGTCCACCACAAATTCAGGTGAATAAATGGGCGTGGTGCGTAAACGATTAAACTCATGAAAGCCTGAAACAAAAATGTACTCTAAACCTTCGGTGTATTTTTTTTGGCTCGCATTGTGATAGAGCTCTTGAATGTCCGCCCCTGACCAGAATTTATTTTCAAATTTTTTCGCATCACGCAGCGCTAATTTTAACAAAATCCACTTGCGCCAAGCGATGAAGATCACGGAAATCAACATCATAACCAGCAACAACATCACGATTTGTACGATGATGTTCGCCTCGACCACAAGGGTCCATAGATTTAACTGTGAATGTGCGTTCATGTGTATCCTTATGAAAAAATGGGTGGCAATGGAATTGGGCGGCGTGAATCGGTGTCTAAACAGACCAATTGTACGCGCGCAGATGTCAAAAGCATCTCACCCCTGAAGATTTGTTGTTTGAAATATACCCGTGTTGCGGTGAGCTTTTCAATCGAACTTTCCACCACTAAATCATCACATAAATGCGCGGGCTGTTTATAGTCCACCTCAATGGATTTGACCACAAACATCTTATGTTCAGTGGCAGCATACGTGTTTAAGTTAATGTTTCGGGCAAGCATCCACTCGGTGCGGGCACGCTCCATAAAATTTAAATACGTTGAGTGATAAACTACACCACCGGCATCGGTGTCTTCATAGTAGACACGAATCGGTAAGCGAAACACGGAGGCTTTTTGTTCTGTCATTGTCGTCATGTTCCATAATGATTGACTCTCTGCCGATTATAGCAGTGGATTTGTAAATCATTGTAGCAGAGCGGTGTTATTTTTTTCTGACAGGCAATAAAAAAACCTAGCAAAGCTAGGTTTCTTTAATTTGGCTCCTCGACCTGGGCTCGAACCAGGGACCCCTTGATTAACAGTCAAGTGCTACTACCAACTGAGCTATCGAGGAATGAAGGATTGCAATTATATCTATTTTTCAAAGGTTGTCAAATTTTCAATTGATTATTTTTTATACAACACTAAGAATCATTGTTTGATTGCTTATTCGGTTCCACTTCTAACTTATCCAGCATCTTGCCATCATACGGTAAGACTTTGAATTTTAATTCATCAATCACCACTTCTGAATGGGCATTCGGTAAAAAGCCCACTTGTGTCATCACAAGCCCGCTGATGGTTTCCACTTCATCTTTCACAAAGTGCGTGCCAAAGCGCTCATTGAACTCTTCAAGGGACATTTTTGCATCCACGATGTAATGATTTTCATCCACTTGCTCCACTTCAATCTCTTCATCGGCGGGAATGAAATCGTGCTCATCATCAATTTCCCCGACAATCTGTTCAATGATGTCTTCAATGGTGACTAAACCTGACACCGCGCCATATTCATCCACCACCAATGCCATGTGTGAATGTTTCGCTCTAAACTCATTGAGCTGGGCAATCACATATTTACCTTCTGGCACATATTCCACAGGACGCAATAATGTGGCCACATCAATGCTTGGATCACGCATTTTATGCAACAAATCTTTGGTCAATAAAATGCCCTGAACCTCTTCATGATCTTCCGCTAACACAGGGATGCGAGAATGCCCAGATTGAATGATTTTTTGTAATGACTCATCAAAGTCATCATCAATCGCCACAGAGATCATGTGGGCACGCGGCACCATAATGTCACGCACAGTGAGGGTTTGCGAGGACAAAACAGAGCGGATCATGCTCACCGCTTCTGAATCAATCTTCCCTTCCTTTTGCAGCAAGGTCAGCTCTGTATTCCAATTATTTAATGTAACATTCTTACGTTCTAATCCTAATCGAGATAACCAACTCTTTCGGCTCGGCGAAGGATCGTCTGACATAATTTTTATTTTTTCCTCAAAATGATAAAATTACACTATTTTATTTGAATAGCGATTTAAGGCATGAAAGATTAAATTTCCCTTTCACCTTAAACTTCGTCTAGTATAGCAAGCAATTATTCACAGCAAAACTCCTTAAACTACTTCATACTTTTATCATGAAATTAACGCTCAAGAAAAGAACAGTTGGATCAAGGATCAACGCAGCCCTGCGTTATTTCTTGCGCCTTGTCATTTATATGATCGTGGGTGGTGCATTTTTAATGGTCCCCATTTTCTTTTATTATCTCATCAAAACCAATCAAGAATTGGGCACACAATTTGAGGATCGCAGTTGGTCGATTCCTGCGCGTGTTTATGCGCGTCCTTTAGAGTTGTATGTGGGTAAACCCATTAAAAAAGCGGATCTATTGCTTGAGCTTGAAATGCTCCATTACAAAAAGACCGCCCAGCTCAATCAACCGGGCACATATAACGATAAAGATGGCACCATTAATATCTACTTACGTGAATTCACTTACAGCGATCAACACGATCCTGCACAAAAAATTCAAGTGACCATTGCAGGCAATACGGTTAAAGATTTAAAGAGCAACCAAGAAGATCAAGCCAAGAAAATTGACTTGATTCGCGTGGAACCTTTACACATTGCCTCCATTTATCCTGCCCACAATGAAGATCGTATTTTATTAAAGCGCGAAGAAATCCCTCAATTATTGGTGGATACGTTACTTGCGATGGAAGATCGCCAGTTTTACGATCACATGGGCGTCAATCCTAAAGCCATCATTCGTGCGATGGTTGCGAACATGAAGGCGGGACGCAAAGAACAAGGCGGCTCAACATTAACCCAACAGCTCATCAAAAACTATTTCTTAACGCCCGCACAAACGTATGAGCGTAAGATTCAAGAGATGTTTTATGCCCTCATCATCGACTGGCGCTATCCGAAAGATGATGTGCTTGAAGCGTATATGAACGAGATCTATTTAGGTCAAGATGGTGCACGCGCCATTCATGGCTTTGGGCTTGCGAGCGAATTTTTCTTTGGTAAACCCGTCACAGAACTCAGCATTAACAACATTGCCACATTAGTGGGCGTGATTCCAAGTCCTTCGGCGTATAATCCACGCAAGAACCCTAAACTTGCCCTGAAACGCCGCAACTTAGTGTTAGATGTGATGGCCAAACAAAATCTTCTCTCAGAAGCAGAAGTGGAAGCCTTAAAGCAAGAGCCGCTTGATGTGTTAGAACAAGCGCCCTCTTCTGGCATCACAAAATATCCAGCCTTTGTGGATTTAGTGACCCGCCAGCTCAAAGAGTTATATGCCAGTGAAGATTTAACCACTGAAGGCTTAAAAGTCTTCACCACGCTTGATCCGATTGTGCAAACCTATGCAGAAAAAGCAGTGATTGACACATTGCCCGTGATTGAAAAAACACGCGGCGTGAAAAATATTCAAGCCGCCATCATCATCGCGCAAAACAATACCGGTGAAGTGGAAGCTTTAGTGGGCGATCGTCAAGTGCGTCAAGCGGGCTTTAACCGTGCATTGAGCGCTAAACGTCAAATTGGTTCACTCATTAAACCCTTCATTTATCTGCGTGCGTTAGAAGAGCCGCAGCGCTTCTCTTTGGCCACATTGTTAGACGATGAAACGCCTTTTGAGATGAACTCAGGCGGCAAAAAATGGTCACCGAAAAACTATGATCGCCGTTTGCATGGTTGGATTCCACTCATCACAGCTTTGGCAAAATCATACAACATCCCCACCATTCGTTTAGGGTTAGATGTGGGCGTTGACAGCGTGATTGATACGTTATATCGCTTAGGTTTAAATCCGACTGAATACAACTTCCCTGCGGTGCCATCAACCTTGCTTGGCGCCATTGACATCACGGTGTTTGATGTGACGCAAATGTACTCAACGATTGCCAATGATGGTTATTACATTCCATTAAAAGCGATCCGTGAAGTGACACAAACAGATGGCACGGTGCTGGCACAAAACTTAGTGGCACCGAAACAAGCGATTTTCCCAGGACCGAACTACCTCATCACACGCGCAATGCAAAATGTTGTGGATGCAGGCACAGGCGGTGGTTTACGCCGCGCTGGCATCAAAGCACGCGTGGCAGGTAAAACAGGGACGACAAACAACTACCGCGATGCATGGTTTGCAGGTTTCTCGGGTGATCGTACAGCCGTTGCGTGGGTTGGGAAAGATGACAACACACCTGTTGGCCGCGTTGGTGGCGCCACAGGTGGCTTGCCTGTTTGGGCTGCTGCCATGAAAAACCTCATTTTAGAGGACATTTCAAACACGCCACCTAAAGACATTGTCAATGTGCGCATCAACACGGCAACGGGCTTACCACCACCAAATTATGCTTGCCCTGATATGAAAACCATGACATTACCTTTCATTCGTGGCTATCAACCTACGTATCCTGGGGATTGTGATTTTTATCCACCGGACACTGATTTTAACTTCGATGATGCATTTGGCGAATTCAACTTTGATGATTTTCAATAGTGGATATCCGCAATAATGCAGCTACTCGTTTTACTGAATTTGTGATAAATTAGCGGTTCTGATTTTTGAGATCTAACCCAATTTAAAACATCGTTATATAGGAAAATATAGTGAGAACTACCACCTTTCTAATATTAGCGCTTATTGTCATCAGTGGCTGTACCTCTCGCACCGATGGTGGTGCGCGTGTCCGCCCGTTACCTAACCAACCGGCATCTTCAACGTCTGGCGCCATTCCTAGCGGCATTCCTTTAGATGATGGCAGTGCACCCGCTGCACAAGCCACACCTTATGGCGGTACCAATGAAGTGCGCTTCCCATCGTACCCGATGGACCAATCCTCAGGCTTCCCTGTAGAAACCCCTAAAGCGCCGAACGCGCCGCAAGCCCCTGTCTTTCCAAATACAGCGCAAGCACCCGTTTCTGCACCAAAACCCACAACCACTCAACAGCCAACCTACGCGCCAAATGCGCCGATGATTCCTGGCCAGAGCACAACCACTGCATCGGCAGATAAAGGAACGTACAAACCGTCACAGAATCAAAACAATGCGGTGCAATCTCTCTTAGATGAGGCAAATTCAGCTGTTAAAGCCAACCAATTAGAAAGAGCTGCCACTGCATTGAATCGTGCTGTTAGATTAGAACCAAACAACGCAAGTATTTGGTACGATTTAGCACAGATTCGCCTGCACCAAGGAAAATATGAACAATCTGAACAGTTAGCAAACAAGTCCATCAGCTTTGCTAAAGGTAATCAAGATTTAGTCAATAAGAATTGGCGCGTCATCTCTTCTGCTCGTCAAGCAAAAGGAGATACCGCAGGTGCTCAAGAAGCGATGAGAAACGCTCAATAAATCTTTTGAATGATCACTCACAAATTTCACACATCATTGCCTATCCATCCTTTGTGATGGATGGGTTGAGCTGTGCTCAAAAAATGGTGTGCATTTTTCAGAATTTAAAAAATTTGGCCACGACAAGAGACATGACAGCACTAATATCAATCACTGCGTGCATCACTAACCATATTAATAAATGATGGCGTACATTATATTATTGAGAATTATAGAGTGATCTCTGTGATGCTCATTGCAAAGGCCTGGAGAAGAGAATGAAACGCATGTTAATTAATGCGAGCCAACCCGAAGAGACGCGCGTCGCGTTAGTGGATGGCCAACGCTTATACGATTTAGACATTGAAAACGCAACGAACATTCAGAAAAAAGCCAACATTTATAAAGGCGTCATCACCCGCATTGAACCTTCATTAGAAGCGTGTTTTGTGGACTATGGTGCAGAGCGTCACGGCTTTTTATCTTTCAAAGAAGTGTCCAAAGAATACTATACAGAAGAGGCAAAAAGTCTCTCTAAGCCTTCCATCAAAGAAGCCTTAAAAGAAGGCATGGAAGTGATCATCCAAGTGGAAAAAGAAGAGCGCGGCAATAAAGGCGCAGCACTCACCACGTTCATTACATTGGCCGGTCGTTACTTAGTCTTAATGCCAAATAACCCTAAAGCGGGCGGTGTTTCCCGTCGCATTGAAGGTCAAGAGCGCGTGGCCATTCGTGAAGCGATGAGCCACTTAACCATTCCTGAAGAGATGGGCGTCATTGTGCGCACCGCTGGCCTTGGCCGCACAGCCGAAGAGTTACAATGGGACTTAGATTACCTCTTAACCTTATGGGGTTCGATTAAAACTGCCTCTGAAGAGAAAGCCCCGTTTTTGATCTATCAAGAGAGCAACATCATCATCCGTGCCCTACGCGATTACTATCGCAATGACATCGGTGAAATCTTGATCGACAACAAAGAGATTTTTGAAGAAGCGGCACTGTTTGTGAGCAGAACCATGCCACAAATTCGCCCAAAAATTAAACTCTATGAAGATCAAATTCCATTGTTCACCCGTTATCAGATTGAAAACCAAATTCAATCTGCCTACCAACGTGAAGTGAAATTGCCATCCGGCGGTGCTTTGGTCATCGACTATACAGAAGCCTTGATCTCCATTGACATCAACTCAGGCCGTGCAACCCGCGGAGCTGACATTGAAGAGACGGCATTAAACACAAACTTAGAAGCCGCAGAAGAGATTGCTCGTCAATTGAAATTGCGTGACTTAGGTGGTTTAGTGGTCATCGACTTTATCGACATGCTCGAGTCAGATCATCAACGCCAAGTGGAACGCACATTTCATGAAGCCTTATCATTAGACCGCGCACGCATTCAGACCGGGCACATTTCACGCTTTGGTTTATTAGAAATGTCTCGTCAGCGTCTTCGTCCATCGTTAGATGAAACCACACACATTGTGTGCCCACGCTGTTCGGGTCACGGTACAATTCGCAACATCAAATCATTGGCCTTAGAAGTGCTTCGCCTCATTGAAGAAGAAGCTTTAAAAGAGCGCACCAGCGAAATCATCGTGCAATTGCCAGTGGATGTATCCATCTTCTTGTTGAATGAAAAACGCGAAGATGTGTCAAGCATCGAAAATCGCCTCAATGTACGCATTGTGATGATTCCAAATCAAAACTTAGAAACGCCACATTTTGAAATCTCACGCCATCGTTCAGATCAAGCATTGTTGAACAACAAAGTGAGCAATGAGCACAGCATCATTGAGCAACCATCGAACGAAGCGCTTGTCAATCAAGCATACAACCCTGCAAAGCCACAAAAGAACATCCCTGTGGTGAGCAACATGGTGCCAGCAACGCCGCCACCTGTGGTTGAAAAGCCGGTTGAAGCGCAACCCACCCTTTGGCAGATGATTGTGGATTGGTTAAAATCCTTACTCAGTCATCCTGAAGAAGCGAAAAAAGAGACGGTTAAACGCAGTGAGCAACCTAAACAGCGCCAACGCACTAATCCGCGCCGCAAGAGCAATCGCCGTGTGACAACGCGTGCAAATGCCCCTGAGCACAATGAGATTGCCACAGTGACACGCATTACGGAAGATCGCCCTGATTTTTCTGGAAAAAATGGTGACAAGCCTGCCGATAAAGCTGAGACAAAAGAGAAACGCAACACCAATGAAACGCGTGAGAATCGCGAACCGCGTGAAAACCGTGACAATGGTGAAGCACCTAAATCTCGCAATCGCCGCTCACGCAATCGCAACAACCAAAACACAGGTGATGCAAAAACTGACGTAAAAAATGATGCACCTGAAACTTCAGAAAAGCCTGCAAAACAAGAGCGTGCCCCACGTGCTGAACGCACGGACAGAAACAACAAGCAAGACAAAGGCAATGATGCGGTGAAACAAGAACGCACGCCACGTCCTGAATTTGTAGAAGTTGAAGTCAATGGCGAAACTCGTAAGCGCCGTGTGCGTAAGGGTCGTCCTCGTGTTGAAGAGGCTGCACCTGAAACCATGACGCCAGCAGATACAGCGCCAGCACCAAAAGCAGAAACAGCCCCAAAAGCTGCAAAGCCTGAAGTGATTGTGGTGGCCGATGCTGTGGCTGAAACTGTGATTGAAGCTGTACCCGCTAAAGTTGAAGCTGCGGTTGAAGCGGTGATCGAAGCAGAACCTGTCGCGACCGTAGTTGAAGCCATTCAAACGACTTCTGATCGCGTGACGGAAGTGGTTGATCAAGTGGAAGCAAAAGTGGACGCTGCGGTAGAAGCTGCCACAGAAGCTGTGGAAGAGATCATCATTGAGCACACGCCAAGCGTTGAAACCACCAATGTTACGGCAACGGCTGAAGTTGAGCCGGAAATTGTGATTCAACACACCATTGTGGACACACCAGAAGAAAAAAGTGCGCCTGAAGAAAAAGATGTCGCAGACGTGATTGAACCCACAATCGTGGTGGAAGATGAAGTGGTCACAGCACCTGCTGCACCTAAAGCCACCCTCAGCGTTGAAGAAGATTTAACCGTTGTGATTCCAAAAAGCGAACCTGAAGAGAGCCGCTTTAAGATCATCGTGGAAGATGATGCCCCTGAGAAAAAATAGGGTCATCACACGCCATTAATCTTTGAGAAAAAGCACAGTTCCTGTGCTTTTTCTTTGTTTGTACAGGTATAATCAACCCACTATTATCCATTTAAGGAGTGCATCATGAGTCGATTGAAGTCTGCCCCACTTGCCGCAATGGTTTTATTGTCCACCTCAGCATTCGCTGATTCTTCCGTGATCATCAGTCAAGATCAGCAACGAGAAGCGCTTTCCATCACCATTTATAATGATGCACTCGCTTTAATCAATGATACACGCACCGTTCCCATGACAAGCGGCCTCAATCGCCTTGAGATGCAACATGTCTCAGCACACATTCGCCCAGAAACTGCACACTTAACCTCACTGTCTGACATGCCTTTTAACGTGATCGAACAAAACTTTGATTACGATCTGCTCTCCCCACAAACTTTATTAGACAAAAGCGTTGGGCAAACCATTGAAGTGATCACCCGCGACCCTCAAACGGGGAAAACCACGCGTGAACAAGCAACCCTTTTATCCAACAATGGCCAACCGATCGTACAATTTGCCGATCGCATCGAAGTGGGCAATTTAGACAATTTTGCCTTCTCGTCCCTGCCCACAAATTTGCGCAGCCACCCCACCTTATCCATGGTGCTCAACAGTGAACGCGCCGGCAACAACACAGTGCAGCTCACCTATTTAAGTGGTGGATTCAGTTGGCGTGCGGATTACACAGCAACGCTGTCACCGGATGAAACCTTTGTGGATCTCTCAGGACTCATCACATTAAACAATCAAAGCGGCACCAGCTTTAAAAATGCCCATCTACAATTGGTGGCCGGTGACATCCATCAAGTGCAACAAAACATGGTGCGCCCAATGTATAAATCTGCCATGCCTGTTGCCATGATGGAGATGGACACGATGCCCGAAAGCGAAGCATTCAGTGATTATCATCTCTATAAAATCCCCTTTAAAACGGACTTAAACAACCAGCAAACCAAGCAAGTGGCGCTGTTAAATGCCAGCCACGTGCCCGTACAAAAAACGTATCAATTCAATCAATATTTTGATGCCACCACCGCTGAAGGACAAAACTTAAAAGCGAGCATCCTTTACCGCTTTAAAAACAGCCAAGAGAACCATTTAGGCATGCCTTTGCCTAAAGGCATCCTCCGCATGTATAAAAATGATCAATCTGGCAATGCATTGTTAGTGGGCGAAGACAGCATTCAGCACACGGCAGAAAATGAGGTGTTTAAAGTGGCCACGGGACAAGCTTTTGATGTCTCTTTAACGAAAAAACGCACCAAGGTCACCAAGATTAGTAAAGAGACCACGCAATACAGCTATGAAGTGGTGTTTAACAATGCCAAAGATGAAGCCGTGACCGTCGATTACAGCGATTTTATTCCCTTTAATACTTGGCAAGTGACAGCATCATCCATCGCCGTGACAACGCAAGGCAGTGATCAAGCAAATTGGCAGATCATTGTGCCTGCAAAAGCACAACAAGCCCTCACCTATACATTGCAAGTGACGCAATAGGTCAGTTATTATAATGCGTTGTTCTTTAACTCATCATAAGTAGGTCGTTGTGGATACTTCTCTTAGCATGCTCACACCGCATTCTGTGCCGCTCATCAATCGGGAGCGCTCGATTCTTGCATTCCAAGAACGCGTGCTTGCACAAGCGAAAAATCCACAACTGCCGCTGTTAGAACGCTTAAAATTCATCGCCATTGTGGCCTCAAACATTGATGAATTTTTTGAAGTGCGCATGGCAAACATGCAAGAGCAGATTCAATCAGGGCTTGACCGCGTGGAGAATCAATCGGCGCACGAATGGCGCTTAAGTATTCAGCAATATGCCCTTTACATCACCAAAGAGCAACATCGACTCTTTTTTGATGATTTACTGCCCTTATTGGCGCATGAGCACATTACCTTGCTTGATGAAAATCAGTGGAGCGATGCACAACATGAATGGCTGTATCATCTATTCATGCAAAACATGCTGCCTGTGTTTACACCCATTGCCTTGGATTTGGCGCATCCGTTTCCACACATCACCAATAAATC
The DNA here is from genome assembly GCF_000375345.1 of Wohlfahrtiimonas chitiniclastica DSM 18708. Taxonomy (GTDB): domain Bacteria; phylum Pseudomonadota; class Gammaproteobacteria; order Cardiobacteriales; family Wohlfahrtiimonadaceae; genus Wohlfahrtiimonas; species Wohlfahrtiimonas chitiniclastica. Next base: position 187,431 of record NZ_AQXD01000003.1, read on the forward strand.
CTTAAATTTCATTGTGGATCTCAAAGGCGTGGATGCTTATGGCCGCAACATTGACACTGCCATTTTGCCCATTCCTGAGAATTTACCCCACATCATTGAGCTACCCTCCGAAGATGGCAGCACGCAATTGACCACCATCCAATCTGTGATGGCGGCATTTGTGTCGGACATTTTTCCAGGGCTTGAGATCCTTGGGCTCTATCAATTCAGAGCCACCCGCAACAGCCATTTATACATTGATAAAGAAGAGCTGACCAATTTACATCAAGCGCTGCGTGGTGAGTTGAAACAGCGCGGCTTTGGGCATGCGGTGCGTTTAGAGATTGATGACAGTTGCCCGACTCACTTAAAGCACCTGTTGCTCAAAGAATTTGGTTTAGCCCCCGAAGATCTCTATGCACTGCCCCATTATTTTGATTTTTCCCAAATCTATAATGTGCTCGATTACATTGATAAAAAACCACATTTAGTCTTTGAGCCCATTGAGCGCCACATCCCTGATCGTTGGGAAAAGCGCCGCGATGCTTTTAGCGAAATTGATCGCCAAGACATCTTGCTCCATCATCCTTATGATCGATTTTTACCGGTGGTGGATTTTTTACGCGAAGCGTCTGAAGATCCTGATGTGCGCGTCATTCGCATGACAGTGTATCGCACAGGCGATGATTCTGAATTGATGGAATTATTGGTACGCGCCGCTCGCCTTGGTAAAGAGGTCAATGTGGTGGTGGAATTGATGGCGCGTTTTGATGAAGCCACCAATTTATCGTGGGCATCGCGCTTAGAAGAAGCCGGCGTTAAAATTGTCTATGGCGTGTTTGGTTATAAAACGCATGCAAAAATGCTCCTTGTGATCCGTGAACAGAAAAATCATAAAGGCGAAAATTATCTGCGCCGTTATGCGCACGTAGGCACGGGCAATTATCATCAAGGCAATGCGCGCTTATACACTGATTTCAGCTTATTGACCTCAAATAAAGAGATCACGGCAAGCATCTCGGAGATTTTTTTAAACCTCTCGAGCCTTGCGAAAATCCCGAAACTCAAAACCGTATGGCAATCGCCTTTTAACTTCATTGATCGTTTATTAGAAGAGATCGAATTTGAGATGAATGAAGTCAAAGCCGGCCGCAAAGGGCGCATTGTGGCACGCATGAATGCGTTGATGGAACCGATTGTCATCACTGCCCTTTACAATGCCTCTCAAGTGGGCGTTGAAATTGATCTGATTGTACGTGGTGCTTGCGCCTTAAAACCTGGCATTCCTGGGCTTTCTGAAAACATTCGCGTGCGCTCCATTGTCGGGCGCTTTTTAGAGCATTCACGCGTGTATTACTTTTATCATGGCGGCAAAGATCACACTTATATTTCAAGTGCAGATTGGATGAATCGCAATTTCTTTCGTCGCATAGAGATTGCGGTGCCCATTTTTGATAAAGTGATTCGTGAACAATTAATTGAAGAAGGGTTATTGTGGTGCTTAGAGGATCAAAGTGCCTGGTGTTTAGAGGGTGAAACCGGTCACTACCATCAAGCCGTCACCATTGATCCACAAACCTCATTACAACATCGTTTGATACAAAAACGTCTACGTTAGGATTTGCGATGCTCAATTATCTCCATGTACAGCTTATTCCCTATTTGACCAATGATCAGTTGGCCGCTTTGACGGTGCTCATTTTGGCATTTTTAGCCTTTTTATCCGGGCGCATTCGTTATGATTTTGTGGCCCTTGGTGCTCTGCTCGCACTCGTTATTTTGGGCATTGTGCAAATTCCGGATGCTTTTAAAGGCTTTAGCCATCCTGCGGTGATTTCTGTTGCATCTGTTTTGGTGCTCAGTCTCGCCATTGGTAAAACGGGCATCACCTATCATTTATCAAAGCGATTGAGTTATTTTTCAAGCAGCCCATCGATGCTGATTCTGACATTGGCTGGGCTTGTGGCATTTTTCTCTGCCTTTATGAATGACGTTGGTGCCCTTGCCCTCATCATGCCAATTGCCATTCAGCTGTGTCAGCGCTATGACATTTCACCAGCTAAGGTATTGATGCCCATGGCGTTTGCCTCCCTGTTAGGCGGTACAATTACCGTGATCGGGACGCCGCCTAACCTCATTGTCTCAAACTATCGTGAATCCATCGGGTTAAAAGCCTTTAGCATGTTTGACTTTGCGCCCACAGGCATCGTGATCACCATTGTGGGGCTCATCTATTTAGCTGCATTTGGCTGGCGATTGATTCCCAATCGCCGCTCAGAAAGCGCCCACAATAAATTCACCACGGATAATTATCTCCTCGAAGCCAAAGTGGAACAAGGCAATAAAATTGCCGATCAAACGGTGGCGGATTTAGAGGAAATCTCTGAAAATACCGTCAAAGTGGTGGTGATCATTCGTGGTGCGCGCCGCATCATCGCCCCAAGCCAAGAAGAGTTGATTCGCGCCAATGATACTTTATTGCTTGAAGGGCAACCTGAAGAACTCAAGCAATTAGAGTTATTAACAGGGCTCAATCTCACACGCAGCAGCGCCAATAAAAACATTCCCCACGATAAATTAGAAGTGCTTGAAGTGGTGATCAACCCTGGTTCGCGCATGGCGGATCACACCTTATCTGATCTTCAGTTTAGAGAAAAATATGGCCTCAATGTCATTGGTGTTGCCCGTCAAGGTGAAAACATCCGTAAGCGCTTTAGCCGCATCACATTAAAAGTGGGCGATGTGCTGTTAGTGCAAGGTCATGCCGATGAATTGCCAGACACCTTGCGTTATTTAGGCTGCTTTCCGCTCGCTGAACGCGACATTAGCCTCAAAGCCTCTTACCGCTTAATGCCAACTTTGCTCATCTTCACAGCTTCCATCATTTTGGTGGCCACACAAACATTGCCACCACAAATCAGCTTTCCATTGGCGGTCTTTTTATTGGTGATCTTTAAGCTTTTACCCATTCGCGATGTGTACCGCAGCCAAGAAGGTCCTTTAATCATGTTATTAGGCTGTTTCATTACAGTGGGCGCTGCCCTTCAACAAACGGGCGCCACAGAAATCTTGGCCGCAAAATTGGTGGGTTTGATTGGTGATCTACCAGACATTTTCATTTTAGGTGCCATTTTGGTCATCACCTTAGCGATGACGGACATCATCAACAACTCAGCCGCCGCAATGATCATGTGTCCGATTGCCTATGGCGTTTCTCAACAGCTTGGCCACAATCCCGATGCTTATTTGATGGGCATTGCCATTGCGAGCTCCTGCACCTTCAATACACCGATTGGCCATCATTCAAACACCTTAGTGATGGGGCCTGCCGGTTATCAATTTGGTGATTATTGGCGTGTTGGCTTAATTTTAGATATATTAATTCTTATCACCGTTACACCAACATTATTGTGGGTGTGGCCGCTTTCGTAAAATCTCACGATGTTTATTAATAAGGAAATCGATATGAGCGTTTTCAATGATGTTGTATTGGCACCGGATGATCCTATTTTAGGATTGGTGGAAAAATTCAAACAAGATCCACGCGAGGATAAAATTAACCTCACCATCGGTATTTATGCCGATGAAAATGGAAAAGTGCCAGTGCTTAATGTGGTGAAAAAAGCCCAAGCGGCGCTTTTTGCAGAAGAAAAACCACACATCTATTTGCCAATGCATGGTTTACAAACGTATAACTTATCTGTTCAGCGTTTGTTGTTTCAAGAGCATCATTCTGTGATTGCAGAAAACCGCTTAGCCACTGTGCAAACATTAGGTGGCACCGGTGCATTAAAAGTGGGCGCAGATTTCTTAAGCCAATTGTTTAAAGATAAATTGCCAACCGTGCATGTGTCTGACCCAACGTGGGACAATCACAAAGCCATCTTTAAAGGGGCAGGTTTTACGGTTAAAGCTTACCCTTATTTTGATGAAGCCACAGGCGGCGTGAATTTTGAAGCCATGGTGGATTACTGCAAAACATTGCCAAAAAATGACATCTTAATTTTACATGCATGTTGCCATAACCCAACCGGTGCGGACTTAAATGAAGCACAGTGGACAGCGCTTACCCAGCTCATTAAAGAAAAAGAGTTGATTCCATTTTTAGATATGGCATATCAAGGTTTTGCCAAAGGCGTTGAAGAAGATGCCAAAGCGATCCACATCATGACCAATGCAGGTTTACCTGTATTGATCGCCAACTCATTTTCTAAATCCTTCTCCTTATATGGCGAGCGCGTCGGTGCATTGTCTGTGGTGACCACATCGAGTGATGAACAAGTGCGCGTCACCTCACAATTGAAAAAAATGGTGCGTGCAAACTACTCATCCCCACCTGCATTTGGTGCGGCAATCGTGGGTCACGTATTGAGCAATCCGACCCTTCGCCAAGAATGGTTTGATGAACTGAGCGAAATGCGCCAACGCATTCACGCCATGCGTGAAAAATTTGTGGCACTGCTCAATCAAGGTCAAACGAAAAAAGATTTCAGCTTCATTAAAGCCCAACAAGGCATGTTCAGCTATTCAGGCTTAACAAAAGCACAAGCAGAAAAGCTGCGCAGTGAAGAAGGTCTATACATCTTAGATACGGGCAGAATTTGTATTGCCGCCTTAAACGAGTATAATATAACATTAGCAGCGCATGCTATTATCAAAGTTTTATAACGCTTATGGCATCGGAGGATGTATGATGAAATTTATTGAAAACCAATTACCTCTTACCATTATTTGGACGCTATGTATTGTTGGTTATATCGCTGTTTTTTCTGTAGTTTTCTTCAGCTAAGACAGATGTAGTGACACAGAGAAAAGTGCTTGTTGGCACTTTTTTCTTTTATTGACTGTAGAAAAATTTATGTCCCCACTTGCAAAAGAACTCTTTTACTTGCTTCAAACCGGCGAATTACACAGTGGCGAAGCCTTAGCGCAGCGCTTTAATGTGACGCGCCAAGCCATTTGGAAAGCCATCAATGAGCTCAAAAGTAGCCACCTTGTTGAAACCATTGGCCGACAAGGTTATAAAGCGCGTTTTCCCTACATTCCTTTAAATCGTGATGCGATTTTAAGCCGCTTGCCTTCTGGCACCATTGACGATGTCATTGTGCTGTTAGATGTCGGTTCCACCAATGAAGAGATTGCAAAATTACCCCTCAATCAATCACTGGTGATGGTCAGCGAGATGCAATCGCAAGGTCGCGGTCGCAATGGCAAAGTGTGGATTTCCCCTTTAGCGCGCAATCTCTATTTTTCGATGCGCATCCAATTTAAAGCGCAAGCCCTTGCCAATCTCACAAGCTTTAGCCCTGCACTTGGCATTCAATTGGTGGAATATTTACAGCGCCAAAATGTGCCCGCGAAAATCAAATGGCCGAATGACATTTGGGTCGATGGCGCAAAATTGGCGGGAATTTTGATCGAAACGCACGCAAGATCAGAGCACGATGTGGAGATGATCATTGGCATTGGCCTCAATAACTTACCGCTTGCCGATGACAGCGTGACACAAAATCGCCCCACTTCCATTTATGAAGTGCTTGGTCACTCTTTAGACCGCAACCAAATTATTGTTGATTTTATTGAGATCATCTCTAAACTCAGAGATGATTATGAGTCCTTCAATGTGCCCAATATCGTTGAGCAATGGAACCACAACAGCGCCCTGTATCATCAAAAAGTGCGCCTGTTCTCTCCACTGCGCGAAATTATTGGGACAGAAGTGGGCATTGCAGATAACGGTGCGCTTCTGATTCAACATGAAGATGATACTGTTTCGCACTATTTTTCCGGAGAGCTTTCGCTGCGTGCCTATGCCTAAATTTCTGTTTGATTGTGGTAACACTTGCATTAAATTCGCCTTATATGACGAGGCAAATGGGTTATCGGATCATCAATTTTTAGATTATGCGGCGCTGCCGACGTTCATTCCGCAGCTTTTTGAGGCGTATCCTAAGCCAGACAACATTAAAATTGCTTCCGTCACACAAAAAGAGCGCCTGCATCTGCTTGTGGAAATTCTCAAAGAGAATACGGATTTAGAGCCTGTGATTGCAACATCACAAGCCTCTGCCCTTGGCGTTACGAATACTTATTATGAGCCGAAAGCACTTGGCGTGGATCGTTGGTTGGCTCTCATTGCCGCTTGGGATCTCTATCATCAATCTTCTTTGGTGATAGATTTGGGCACAGCGCTTACGGTTGATCATTTAACCGCAGAAGGGGAATTTGAAGGTGGCATGATTTTGCCTGGCATTAAATCCCTGCGCGATGCCCTCATTAAAGATACGGCGATTCGCGACATTACAGATTTACCCTACACCAGTGAATTAGGGCACAATACAAGCTTATGCATCTCTTCAGGCATTCATTACGCGATTGTCGGCTCAGTGCTCGCGCTGTATCAAACATTGCCGCACATTGAAGCCATTGTATTATCCGGTGGCCGCGCAGAATGGCTTAAATCCATTCTGACGCCTGTATTGCCACCAAATACGCAGTTTTATGTCCATAAGCACTTAGTGCTCGAAGGTTTAGTGCGCTTTGAAGAGGCGTGATCACTTCGCCCATTCAATGGTGCCATTAGGCATCGAAAATTCATAACCTTGCGCTGGTTGTTTTTCCCACACACGTAAATTGTCAGGCAAATTGAGATTCACAAACTCCACGATGGTTTGAATGCCTTGCATTTTAAAGAATAAAACGTCTGACCAAAACAGTAAATGCAATGTCACAATGCCCCAAAATACCACTTGATAACTCACCTTGCGAGTTTTATGGCGATAAAACCATTGCGCCCAAAATGCTGTCACCCAACCACCGAATAACTCAAAAAGGTGTAGCGTGTTTTCTGCCACGCGCCATTGTTCTGTACGGGCTGCTTTCTTATCTTTTGCGTATAAAATCAGCGTAATGACGCTCGCAACGCCATACACAATCGGTAACCATGTGATGCCATACTGAACATAAAAGGTGTAAACGCCCGCACTTGTCACGGTCAATGCGCACAGATAATAAATCATTTTTAATGCATTGCTCAACAAGCGTTTAGGCTTTACTGGTGGCGAAGCGCGTCTATTTTGCCCATAAGTTGCGCGATTTGAGCGTTGATTGTATGGTCTTCTATTTGTGTGGTTTGATGGTTCGTTTCTCATAGTTTGTGCATGATTGTTAGAATTTTAAACGCACCACTATACCATTGACGCCGTTTTTTGCATAAATTTGCTATGATGGAATTCTCTCATGAATTGATTCATAAGGTGACAGCATGAAAAAATATTGGCTCATCGCAACCCTGTTACTCTTACAAGGCTGTGCTTCAAATTTCTTAGTCAATCAAGCAAATGCAAGCAACGCACTGCGTTATGAGGCGATCGCTGATCTCCCGAAAAAAGAGGTGATCGGACAAATGGCTTATCTTGGCGGGCAGATCGTCACCATTGATCGTGCTAAGCGACAAATTGAGCTTGTGGCACGGCACATCAATGCTTCAGGTTACCCAGAAGCCGGCACCAATCAACAAAATGCACGCATTTTTGTGAACATTCCAATGTCTGTGCAAATCAACTTTTATGATCTCACCATTGGTGATCGCTTAGCAGCACTTGGCCCTGTCAAAGAAGTGCAATCACTAGACATTGCCGGCAACCCGATGACAATTGTCGAGATGACCGCCGATGATTACCGCACATGGACCAATCAACGCTTTGAGCCTTGGGATGATGATCCTTGGCTTTGGGGTCCACGTTTTGGGCCGCGCTATTATCGCCCTTGGTACAACTAATCAAAATCCCAAGGATCAATCTCACAAAAATGGCGAATGTGGCTTGGCAACTGCTGAGCCGCCACTGCCATCACATAATCAATCCATTGATGCAGCACTCGGCGATCCGCACTTTGCAGCACCACATAAAAACGATAAAAATTCTGCCGTTTTGACAAAGCATTCGGATAAACGGGCGTGATGGTGATGGGGCAATTTTGCCCTTCAATGAAGGCCATCAATGCTTCAAAGCGCCGCAATGTTTCGGCTTCATTCACCCCTTCCACCTGAAACAATGCTTGATGGGCAAAGGGTGGAAACTCAAAGTCTTCACGCTGCGCCAATAAAGTTTTGGCAAATTTGCCATATCCCACTTTCGCAAGCTCTGTAAACAGTGCATGATCGGGAAAATGGGTTTGAATCATCACGCGGCCATGAGACACATCGCGCCCTGCTCTGCCTGAGACTTGCATTAACGTTTGCGCCAATTTCTCTTCCGCACGAAAGTCAGACGAATACAAAATGCCATCAATATCCAGCATGCCCACCAAGGTCACTTTTGCAAAGTCATGACCTTTCGCAATCATTTGTGTGCCGATGATGATGTCTGCTGTGCCATCGATCACATCATTCACAGCCGCCGCAAAGGCATTTTTTGTGCGCAGCTGATCACGATCAAAGCGCACCACATTCGCCTGCGGAAATGCATCAGACAATGCTTTTTCAATGCGCTCCGTGCCTTGCCCCATCATTTTTAACAGATGGCTGTCACACGATGGACACGTCTGCGGTAAACGTTCACGGTGCCCACAATGATGGCAGCGCAAACTGTGGGATTTTCGGTACACCGTCAAACGGTATTGGCATGCCGTACACTCTGGCACCCAACCGCAGGATTCACACATCAATACAGGCGAATAACCACGACGATTGATATAAATGATCACCTGCTCTTTGCGCGCTAATGTCTCTTCAATGGCATCTAACAGCTCAGAGGACAAGCCATCCATCACCATCGCTTCATTCATGTCCACAACTGACCATTTTGGCGGTGCACCTTTTGCTCGCGAAGCTAAGGATAGATGCTGATAACGTCCGCGTGCCACATTATTCACCGTTTCTAAAATGGGGGTCGCTGAACCGAGCATAATGGGAATCTTTAAAAAATGGGCACGCGTAATGGCAGCATCATGAGCAGAATAACGCACCGTATCACGCTGACGATAAGAGCCATCATGCTCTTCATCAATGATGATGAGCCCTAAATTATCAAACGGCGTAAAGAGCGCTGAGCGTGTGCCAATCACCAACGGCACCGTATGATGGCGCGCTGCCTCCCACGCTGCCATTTTTTGCGTTTCATTGACCTCAGAATGCACCACCACAAACGGAATGTTTAAAATGCGTTCCACACGCTCAATGAATTGCGGCGTTAGGCCAATTTCTGGCACTAAAATCAGCACTTGCTGCCCTGCGGCTAAAACTTTTTTCACCCATTCTAAATAAACAGCCGTTTTCCCTGAGCCTGTCACGCCTTCTAATACCGTGGTGGAAAATTGTTTCAGCTGTAATGCATCGACGGCCGTTTGCTGCTCAGTATTAAGCACATATGGCAAGGGAGGAAAGGCATGATTTGAATGATCCACCGCTGGCGCATACGCCGATTGATGAATGATGACGCCTTCATCTAACAACAATTTCTCATGGGATTTAAGTGCACTGTGCGCTTTAAAAAACGCTGTGCGTTCAATGGGCACTACAGGACTGAGCGTTTCTAACAGCGTCACTTTTGCAGTTTTGCCCGCATTGTTCGCCATCCATGTTTGATACTGCTCACTGAGTGTCAGAAGCGTCACGACGCTGCGCTGATAGAGCTCAAGCTTACGGAGCTTTTGTGGGAGCATCATGCGGTACACAAGCCCAATGGGCGCATGATAATAGTTGGCAATCCATTGCCCAAGGCGCAATAAATCCTCGGTAAACGCGGCAGATTCATCCAAGCATTCTGCTGTTTTAAGCCGATCATATTCGCTTTTTTCAACCGTGCCCACCACAATGCCCACCACGCGCCGTGGACCAAAGAGCACATTCACACGATGACCAATGGGCGCTGTTTCCACCGCCATTTCATAATCAAAGAGCGAATACAGCGGGCATGGCACCGCAACTTGAACAATCATATCAGTACGAAAAACGCGATTGTAATTTCGCCAACATCTTCAACATGCCGCTGCGTAGGCTTTTACGCTCCACATACGCCACATGAATCACGCGAAAATCTGTCAATTTCGACAATAAATAATCATCACTGGTTTGCAACGCATCCACAAGGTTTAAATTCAATGCTTGAGAACCGAGCCAATGTTCACCCGTAGCAATTTTCTCAATGTCCACTTGTGGGCGATGCTTGGCCACATACTCTTTGAAAATTACATGCACATCTTCTAGCTCTTCTTTGAACTTCTCGCGCCCTTCTTCTGTGTTTTCGCCAAACATCGTAACGGTGCGTTTATATTTACCGGCTGTGAATTGCTCATAATCAATGTTGTATTTTTCCAATAAGCGATGGAAATTTGGCAACTGCGCCACAACGCCAATGGAACCGATGATGGCAAACGGTGCCGCCACAATGCGATCCGCCACACATGCCATTAAATAGCCGCCGCTGGCTGCCACTTCATCCACCGCAACCGTTAAATTGAGTTGTTTGGCAGAAAAGCGTTCAAGCTGCGCTGCGGCTAAACCATAACCATTCACAACGCCACCTGGGCTTGTCAAACGCACCAACACTTCATCCTCAGCTTTTGCCACACTGAGCACGGCATTCACTTCTTGCTTTAAGTTTTGTGCAGCGTGTGCAGCGGTATCACCATCAAAATCGATCACAAAGAGCTTAGGTTGTGGTTTTTTCTCAGAGTCGGCCGCTTCTTGCGATTTTTTCCAAAACTGCCACCATTTTTTATGTGGCTTTTGTAGATCCTCTACCGCTTCATCCTCAATCAAATCTTGATAAGATGCTTTTAATTCTTCAAAAGCATCTGAGAGATCATCAAACTGAATCTCCCCTTTTTTCTTTTTTAAATCACGGCCACTTTTGAGCACAATCAAAATCATCACCAATGCCACAACAATGGTGGTGAGCTTTAGGAAAAATAAAAAATAGTTGGCTAAAAAATCCACTCGCTGCTCCTTGTGTTATTCAATAAAAAAGCCCAAATCAAGGATTCAGGCTTTTCGGTGTCATTGACTCAAGCAATGCTTATTGCGCTTTATACTCGATTTTAATTTTTTGCTGAATCGCTTCAATTTTATCACGAAGCTTTTGCTCTGTGAGGGATTCTTTGATGCGATCTTTAGACTCATCTAAAGTGGCTACAGGGGTTTCACGCACTTCTTCTAAATTGATGATGTGGTAACCAAACTGTGTTTTCACAGGTTCAGCTGACACCTCACCTGGCTTCATGGTTTGTAACGCTTCACCAAATTCAGGCACCATCACTTGTGCACGGAACCAACCAAGTTCACCGCCATTTGCTTTTGAGCCCGGATCTTTAGAGTATTTCTTCGCAGCCTCTGCAAAAGACAAAGATTTTTTCTTCGCTTTTAACTCAGCAAGCACTTTATCGGCTTCTTCTTTTGAATCCACTAAAATGTGCGCCGCGCGATACTCATTTTTATCAAGGGCTTTGACTTGTTTGTCATATTCAGCTTTCATTTCATCATCTGAGATCTGAATGCTGTCTAATGTTTTTTTCAAATACGCTTGGGATAAACCTAAACGCTCTGCATGTTCGATGAATTTTTTATACTCAGGGGTTTCATCTAACTGTTCTTTTTTCGCTTTAGCGGCCAATTTTTCTTGCAATGCATATTGTGCAATCAAATCATTGAGCTGCTGTGAGTTTTGTAAAAAAGATAAATCATCCGTACCCACAACCGGTTCAATGGCTGCTTGAAACGCTGCTTTAGACAAAGGCTTACCATCAACAATCGCCACAGGATCTGGCACTTCGAATGTTTGGGCAAAGCTTGCGCCTACAAAACTGCTCATTACCAATGCTGCACTAATCAATGTTTTTTTCATAATCATGTCCTTATTCTGTCGGAACGGTTGCATCAATACTCAATGCGTGGATGTCGCTGTCCATCATTGACGCTAACGCTGCATAGACCATTCTGTGACGTTTGATGGGGGTTTGCCCAATAAATGCACGCGAACAGATCTTCACAGAGAAGTGGCCTGCACCATTTTGTGCGCCAGCATGTCCTGCATGATGGTGGCTATCATCCTCAATTTCAAGGAACTCTGGGGATAAATTTTCACGAAGTAACGCTTCAATGCGCTCAACTCTTTGAACATTCATGCTTATGACTCCTTTGCTTGATTGTGTTTTTTGTTCTCACGGTAAAGATAACCGATCATCACCAATGAGAAAATTGTGGCTAAAATTGGGCCAATCACGGTTTTGTAGAGCACCCAACCTTCATTTGACACATTCATCACCACCAATGCAGTGTTAATGAGCCCGCTGATGAAGAAATAGGTCATCCAAATCAAGTTTTGTTTGAGCCAAACATGATCAGGAATATTGAGCTCTAAATGCTTGGCAAAGAAGTATTTAAATGGCATCGTTTTAGAAAAATACATCACCAACAAAGCAATACAGAGCACTGCATTGATCACCGTTGGCCGCCATTTAATGAAGGCTTCATTGTCAAAATAGACCGTCAAACCTGAAAACAATAACAAGCTGATCAGCATGCCCCAAGTTTTCATATTCGTTTGACGATAACACACAACGCAAGCTGCAGCCGCAACAATTGCGCTGATGAGTAGAACTTTCGTGGCAAAAATTAAATCTTTACCACCAAAAAAGAATGCTGCTAAAAATGCAACCGATGTTGCACCGAGGGCAATTTGTGGAATATTAATTCGACGCAAAATTCTCTACAACCTCATTCAATGTTGCTTCACTGTCAATGTTATAAGAGGTGAGCCCCTTATCAATGCGCTTATTTAAGCCTGTTAATACTTTACCTGGGCCACATTCAACTAAACGCGTCACACCAGCTTTGGCCATCGCTTCGATGGTTTCTGTCCAGCGCACTGGTTGATACAGCTGCTCAATTAAGCACGTTTTAATGGTTTGTGCATCTGTGTGGCTTTGTACGTCCACATTGTGTAAGACTGCAATGCTTGGTGCATTAAAAGTCAATGCTGCCATGTCCACAGCTAAACGATCTGCCGCAGGTTTCATCAGCATACAATGAGAAGGCACAGACACAGGCAATGGCATCGCTTTACGTGCGCCTTTTTCTTTGGCCAAAACACTTGCGCGTTCAACCGCAGCAGCTGTACCTGCAATCACCACTTGACCGGGTGAGTTAAAATTCACCGCTGATAAAACATCGCCATGGGCCGCTTCTTCACACAAGGCAACCACTGCGGCATCATCCATGCCTAAAATCGCAGCCATTGCGCCTTCACCTGGTTGCACGGCTTCTTGCATGTATGATGCACGTTTAGACACCAATTGCACAGCATCTTTAAACGATAAAACGCCTGCCGCCACCATCGCTGAGTATTCACCTAAGCTGTGACCGGCTAAAAATTGTGGACGAACTTCTGTGGATTCACACCACAAGCGCCACAATGCAATGCTCACCGTTAAAATAGCCGGTTGCGTGATCACAGTTTTGCTCAATTCTTCTTTTGAGCCTTCCAAAATAATGGTGCTTAAATCAAAGCCCAATGCTTCGTTTGCTTCTGCTAACGTTGCAGCCACCACAGGATGATCTTTCACATCACTGAGCATGCCTTCTGTTTGTGAGCCTTGTCCTGGAAAAATAAAAGCCAAATCATTTTGAATCATAAAAACCTCTTGTATTACATGCGAATGAGGGCAGAACCCCAAGTGAACCCGCCGCCAAATGCTTCTAATAAAACCAATTGTCCTTCTTTGACGCGACCATCACGGCGCGCCGCATCTAATGCCAATGGAATGCTCGCTGCGGATGTATTCGCATGCTGATCCACAGTGATGACGATTTTACTGGAATCTAAGCCCATTTTTTTCGCCGTCGCATTGATGATGCGAAGGTTGGCTTGATGCGGAATCAACCAATCCACTTCGCTTGGGTCAATATTGTTGTGCGTCAATGTTTCGGAGACAATTTGATGCAATTTAGAGACCGCGTGCTTAAACACTTCGCTGCCCTTCATTTGTACATACGGATTACCATCCACATCATCGACATACGGACGATCCACCATCAATAAATCTGCATGGCGACCATCGGAATGGATGTGTGTGGACAATACGCCAGCGGTTTCGCTCGCCTCTAAGATAATGGCTGCTGCCCCATCACCGAACAACACGCAAGTTGAGCGATCATCCCAGTTCAATAAGCGTGAATAGACCTCAGTTCCGATCACTAAGGCACGTGTTGCTGAACCGGCTTTGATGAAATTATCCGCAACACTCAAGGCATAAATAAAACCTGAACATGCTGCGGTGACATCAAATGCAGGTGCAAAATGGTTGCCTAACTCTGCTTGGATCAATGTTGCAGTCGATGGATACACTTTATCGGGTGTGGAAGTTGCCACAACGATTAAATCAATGTCCTCTGCGCTCAAACCTGCATTTTCTAATGCAGAACGCGCCGCATTGGCACCAAAACTTGTCGCTGTTTCGCCTTCCTCTGCGATGTAGCGCTGATGAATCCCTGTACGCTCTACAATCCAGTCATGACTTGTTTCAATCTTTTTTGCTAAGTCATGATTGGTGACCACGTTGTTTGGCAAGTAGTGACCTGTTCCAATAATCTTAGAGTACATGCTTTAACCTTTAACTTGTTCCGAATCGGATGTTATACCATCTTCCACTGAAAATTGCTTCTCGATCTTGCCCACAACGTCCTGATCTGCAAGCTTGATGGCAATATTGATGGCATTGGCAAATGAAATGCGATCGGCATTTCCATGAGATTTAACCACGATACCACGTAACCCTAATAAACTCGCGCCATTATAATTGCGCGGATCCACTTTGCTCTTTAAAGAACGCAAGACAGGCTTTGAAATCAAGGCTGCCATTTTCGTGAAGATGTTCTGTTTATAGGAGGCTTCTAAATACTTCGCCACCAATTTGCATGAGCCTTCCAATGTTTTTAATGCCACATTGCCCGAAAAACCATCACAAACGACAACGTCTACATCATCAAAGAAGATGCCATCACCTTCCACAAAACCAATGTAGTTAACATCTGTATTTTGTAATAATTTCGCAGTTTCGCGCACTAAACTGTTGCCCTTAATGGCTTCTGAGCCAATGTTAAGGAGCGCCACTTTAGGGTTTTCATTCTTATCCACAGCCGTTGCAATGAGCGAACCCATCATGGCAAATTGCTGTAAATGTTTTGGTTCTTCATCCACATTTGCCCCTAAATCGAGCATATGCACATGTTTATAAGGCGAACGAATCGATGGCAACACCGTACAAATCGCAGGACGATCAATTCCGGGCATCGTTTTTAACACAAAACGCGCCGTCGCCATTAAAGCCCCAGTATTACCCGCTGATACACATGCCATCGCTTGACCATTTTTCACTAAGTTAATGGCCACACGCATTGAAGAATCTTTTTTGTTCTTAAGCGCACTTTGCGGTTGTTCATCCATCGCCACCACTTCGCTTGCGTGATGAATCACGATGCGTCCTGAGGTCACCATAGGATGATTGCCAATGTGCGCTTTTAACTGCTCTTCTTGCCCAACGGCAATCACAGTCAGTTGATCATGTTCTGTAACAGTTGAAATAACGGCAGGCAATAGCTCGGCTAAGCCTTTATCGCCACTCATTACATCCACTGCAATCGTAATTTTTTGATTAAGCACCGTACTATCCAATAGAATTATTTAATAAAAAAACCCACGCAAATGTACATTTACGTAGGTTTTACTTTATCAACAATTGAGCGTAATTACTCTACAGTTGGTACATTTTTATCAAAATTTAATACTTGGCGACCACGGTAAAAGCCGTTAGCAGTGATGTGGTGACGACGATGTAATTCACCGCTTGTCGCATCAGTGCTTAATTGTGCACTTGTTAAGAAGTCGTGTGCACGACGCATATTACGCTTTGAACGTGTTACTTTTGATTTCTGAACAGCCATGTCTATTTCCTCTTAAAATTTACTAAAGAAAAACTATTTTTTTAGTAATTCAGCAAGCTCTGCAAAAGGTTGTCTTGTTTCCTCTTGCGGTTGGAGCTTTTCTAAATAATCCTTTCCTTCGCAATCCTCATTTAGGTCATGCTTTGGCACTAAAGGTAAAGCTAATAATAGCTCGTCCTCTAATAGTTCTAAGAGATTCACATCATCTTCGTCAACTACTAAAATGGCCTCGTCATCGCCAATGAACTCTTGCTCAGACTCATCTTTGACAGGAATCCAGTGAATGGGCAAATCAAACTTTGTCTCGAAAGGTTCTAAACATCGTTGGCAAATTTGTGAAAGGGTCACTTCCACATTACCATTGATCTCTTTTTGCCCTAATGCATTGGTTTCACCTTGAATTCGAAAACGAATGGGCGAATCGACCGAATGCACTGCATCTCTCAATCGAGGAAAAAGCTCGACATCGAGCGCATCATCGTAAACCCGTCCTTCATTGACAGTTTTTCTGAGGGGAAACTCTGCGTATTTCACTTAAAATACCCTGCTAATATTCTCAAAAAAGATTGCTATTCTAATCTTTGCTGATTTTTTTGTCAAAAATTCTTCACTTTTCAGTGAGTTTATAGTGTCCGCTCTTGCCACCGATTTTTTCTAGGAGCTCGATTTGACTCAACACCATGGATTTATCCACAGCCTTTAGCATATCATAAACGGTCATTAAACCCACAGAAACTCCTGTGATGGCTTCCATTTCCACCCCAGTTTTGCCCACCGTTTCAGTTTGCACGATGATCTCTAAGGTGTTGCCTTCACACAACTCAAACTCAACAGACACATGCGTTAAAGGCAGCGGATGACACAGCGGAATCAACAATGATGTCTGTTTTGTGGCTTGAATCGCAGCAATGCGCGCAATGCCAAGCACATCCCCTTTTTTGCTCTCGCCTTGCGTTAAAGCTTTAAACGCCACATCATTCATGGTGATTTTGCCATGGGCGATGGCAATGCGCTTGGTGTCACTTTTTTCAGCAACATTAACCATATGGGCTTCGCCTGCTTGATTAAAGTGTGTTAATTCATCATGACTCACGGACCAAATCTCCTTCAATCACATAGTAATACAATGGCTTTTTCGCCGCTTTTTCGTGGATGAGGCGCTGCCCACAATCCACATATTCACGTACAGTGTCACGGCTACCGGTTAATAAATGGTGCCATTTTGGTAAAGGCTGATTGTGATAACGACGAATGTATGCGCAGCTCTCCGGCAACCATTCAATCTCTTGAATCATCTCATAAGTGAGCTTAATGCAATCGGGTACAAAGCGCTTACGATTGACATAATTGGTGCATTGGCAGCTTTTTAAGTCCAACAAATCACATGCCACGCGCGTGGTGTAGATGTCGCCGGTGTCAATGTCCTCAATTTTATTTAAGCAACATAAACCGCAGCCATCACACAATTGCTCCCATTCATCGCTGCTCAATGTCTCTAAAGGGGCTTCCCAAAAAGGTGTTTGCTTATCCAAGGGCTTTCTCCTTCTCTGTTGCAATCGATTGAACGATCCACTCTTCACCAAGTTTATCTTTTGGCGCAATGGTTAAAGTAATGCTTTGCGGTACACTTCGGCTTTGCTCACCCTCTTGCTTCATCAACTGCTGTGGATATTGCAACAAACAGGTCAAGCGGTTGCCCAACAAAATCACAAGCCACGTTAAATCCATCCAAATAAAGAAGAGAATCACACTGGCAAAACCTGAATAAATGCCAGAATATTTGCTCGATGTGGCAATAAAATCCGCAAAAACTTTACCCATAAAGTGCCAAGCAATCGCCGCCACTAAACCGCCAATCAACGCAGGGACAATCTTCACTTTTGCATTCGTCAGTAAAAAATAGACCGCTGAAATCACCAATGTCAACAATCCAATGGTGAGCCCTTCACTGGCATATTTTGTGAGCCACATCGGTACCGGCACTTGAAAAGCCTGCACAATCACCGTGCTTGAAATTAACGAAATGAGCGAGAAAATCAACACAGGACCAAAAAGCACCGCCACCAAATAATAGGCAAAACGCTGCGCAAAAGAACGATTTTTCTCAACACCCCACGCAGAGTTAAAGGCGCTTTCAATGGTGCTCATCAAACTCACCACCGTATAAAACAGCACCACAAAACCTATACTGCCAAGGAGCCCCACTTGCACATTGTCCACAAAGCCAATCAATGTATCCATCAATTGTGCATCGTGTAAACCAATGGCATCAAAGCCTTTATGAAGCATCGGCACAAATGTTTGATACACGCCAAAGCTTTTCAAAATGGAAAAACTCACCGCCATAAAAGGGACGATGGATAAAATCGTGGTGTAAGCTAAAGCTTGGGCTTGCGTGCGAATGCCCTCTTTAGAGACGCTCTCTAGCAAACGATACAATAAACGGCAACTCCATTTGAGCGGCGTATGTTCACCTTGCCACAGCCATGCATTGGCACGTTCAACTAACTTCATAACACCTCAACCAATGCCGCTTGTAATTTTTTCACTAAGGCCGCTGCCTCTGCTTCACTGTATGCAATCGGTGCACTGAATTTGCCCCAAATGGGATCTGGCCATGCAGCATCCGTTGCAAAACGCGCCACCACATGAATGTGCAATTGCTTGACCACATTGCCTAAATTCGCCACATTGAGTTTATCTGGGCTGAATAAGCCTTGCATCACGCGAGCGGTGAGCGCCATCTCACGCATGGCTTGTTGTTGATCCACTTCCGATAAATCAATGAGTTCAGCCACATCATCACGACGCGGCACCAAAACGAGCCACGGAAAACGCGACTCATTTTGTAAATAGACATTGCAAAGGGGCAATTCAGCCACAAAAAACGTGCTTTGCTCAATGCGGGCATCTAAAATCATTACCCTTCCTTTGTCATTAAGGCCGCATCTAATTTCTCATTGAGAGAATCTAAATGACCCACCCAACTTGAACGAATGTTTTCTAAATCCGCTTGTGCTTGCAGTAATTCATCCGATAAATGCAAGCCCACCATGATTGCCGCTTGCTCTGGGGACATTTTGCCACTTGCGCGCATGGCAGCTAAACGGCTGTCTAAGGCGGCGGCTGAGCGTTTTAAAGAATCCTCTTTGTCGGGCGGACAAGAGATTTTATAGTCGATGCCTAAAATGGTAATGGTAATCGGTTCCACGTTCTTCTCCTATTGAATGCCTAAAGACTCTAAACGGCTCATGATTTTTTTCAAATGGTTACTGAGCTCAACATTGCGCGATTGAATCTTTTCATTCTCCGCTTCTAAGGCTGCAATTTTCTCACTTGTTGAGGCTTCTAAAGCAGAGAGCTTTTCAGCCGATTCATGTTCAAACGCTGCCAATTTTGCGGCCGCATCGTGTTTTAATGATTCAATCGTCGCCACCGCTTCTGATTTATGCTCATTGAGGGTTGTGTTGAGCACCAACAATTCTGCGCGTAAGGTTTGATTTTCACCCAACAATTTAAACACTTTTGATTCTAATAACTTGAATTTCTCTTCGATCATTCTCATTTCCTTATGGATTAAGGTTTGACAAATTTAGGGACATCGCCGTAATAACCCATCGCAAAGCGTGCCAATTCACGTTTGCCAAAAGGGACTTTGTCCGCAAGGCTCAAACCAATGTTGCGAATTTTGTTCACCAAAAAGTGATCCGATCCGCCGCTGCGTTTGAAGGCATCCATTGCCCCCATCACCAATAAATTATGTTTTTTGCGGCGTTTTTCATAACGTTTTAAAACGGATTCATCATACAGCGCAATGCCATCATTACGGGCATTGATGAGCTCTTCAACCAAGGTTGCGGCATCTAAAAAGCCGATATTGACGCCAAGCCCTGCCAACGGATGAATGTTGTGCGCCGCATCACCTGCCAAGACAAAATGGTCACGGTAATAATTGCGTGCATGATTCAAACGAAGGGGAAATGCCCCAAGCGACCAATTGGCCTCGATATTGCCAAAGCGACCATCAAAGGCTTCGGTTAAACGACGGCTAAAGGTTTCGCGATCAAGCGCCAATAATTCATCAGCTTCTTGATGCGTGGTGTGCCATGCCAAGGAGCAGCGCCCATCATTTAAAGGCAGGAGTGCCACTGGACCATTTGTAGTGAATTTTTGCCAACATGTATTGTCATGACCACGCTCTGGCTTCACTTGCCCCACGATGGTTTTTTGTCCATAACTCCAGCCCGTGCACGCAATCCCTGCCCAATCACGAATGAGGGAACGTCCACCATCTGCGCCCACCACAAGTTCCGCCTGAAAGGCTTCGCCTTTTTCTGTATAGACAACAACGTGATCCGCAAAATTCTCAAAGCGCACCAACTTGCTTTGATCCATCAAGACGATGTTTTGATGCATTTTAACGCGATCAATCAAGGCACCTTGAGTGGCTTCATTATCTAAAATCCAACCTAAGGCATCTGAGCCTGTGCCATCGGCATCAAATTGCAAAGCACCACTGCCTGATCCATCCCACACATACATGTGCAAAAATGGTGTCATACGGCCGCTGTGGAGCAACTGATCCCACACGCCCACATGCTCTAACCATTTACGGCTCGATGGAGTGAAGGCTGAAACGCGTAAACCGTAATCATCTTTTGGGTATAATTTTTCAATCGGTGCATATTCAACAATCAACACCTGTAAACCCGCCGATGCGAGTGCTAAACCAATGCTTGAACCAACTAAACCTGCACCATTAATGATGACATCAAATTTTTGCATAGCATCTCCTAGTAGCCCATGCCGACTGTGGCAATTTTCTTTTTCACAAATGGGAGGAATTTGACGCCAAGCAAACCTAAAGAACGCGCCGTTTGTGCGGCTTGCCCTTCGATACCAAACGCATTGACTAAAAAGTCCGTGGCTCCCACTATTTTAATAATGTCTTTATGTCGCACTGCGTTAAATGCCGCTAAATCATGGGCATTTGGGTGATGATTTTGTGTAAAAAGATCCACGATCGCCTCACAATCACGAATCCCTAAATTGAGCCCTTGTCCGGCGATCGGGTGCAAACCATGCGCGCTGTTGCCTGCCAATAATAGGCGCCCTTCCACCACTTTTTTGGGTACCATTAATGTCAATGGCCAAATCTGGCGCTCACTCACCTCTGTGATGTCACCTAAACGCGCCCCAATGCGGGACAAGACTTCTGCGGCATATGTTAAATCAGAGGCACGCTGCCAGCGGTCGCGCTCTTTGCGGTCCGTGATTAAAACCACTGCCATCTCTTGCTCATTGACGGGCAATAATGCCAAAGGTCCTTCTTGCGTGAAGCGCTCATAGGCAATGTTGTGATGTTTTTTCTCAAATTTTGCACGCGCAATGATCGCCATTTGATCATAATCACGAATGAAGGTTTCAATGCCAAAGTGTTGGCGCAAGACTGAGTTCACGCCTTCTGCAGCAATCAGCCAATCAAAATGTTCTGTGCGCGTTTGCCCCTGGTGTTTAAGAATCACATCACCGTCAGCTAAACCTGAACTTGGCACAATCGATGTGGCAAAGGCGACGGTAATCTCAGCCATTTGCATCACATGTTCATACAACGCCAAAATGATGCGCCCTTGGGGCACTAAAAAGCCGAAGTGATCAATGTCGTGCGATTTTGCCTTCATCAACACTTCCACTTTGCAATGTTTTTGCGACACATGCACCGCATCAATCGGCGTTGCATGCATCGATAATTGATCCCACACACCTAAACGCTTAAAAAACGCAACGGTGCGATGGGACAAAGCCAACATGCGACGATCATCTAACAATATCTTCGGATCAATGCGCTCTTTTTGATCAAGGAGCGTAACCTTAAAGCCCGCTTGCCCCAATCCTAACGCCAATGCAAGGCCAATGGGCCCTGCGCCTGATACACAAAATGACACCTTAGAATGATCGTTCATAATTATGCTTTTTTAGGTAAAGTTAAAATTTCATGACCTGTGGCTGTGACTAAAATTTGATGCTCCCATTGTGCGGATAATGAGCGGTCACGCGTCACAACCGTCCAACCATCGGACAACACTTTACAGGTGTGCTTGCCCACATTGAGCATGGGTTCGATGGTGAAAATCATGCCTTCCGCCATCACATCCGTCACTTTTGGCGAATCATAATGGAGCACTAAAGGTGCTTCATGGAACTCAATGCCAACGCCATGGCCACAGAAATCTTCCACCACAGAAAAATGGTTCGCATGGGCATGTTTTTCAATGGCTTGACCAATTTCACGGAACGATGCGCCTGGCTTCACAGTTTCGATGCCAAGCATCATGCACTCGTAAGTGGTGTCAATCAAACGGCGTGCCAATGTTGACACTTCACCTGCCGTATACATGCGGCTGTTATCACCAAAATATCCGTCTAAAATCACCGTCACATCAATGTTAAGGATGTCGCCTTTTTTGAGCTTTTTGTCGCTCGGAATCCCGTGGCACACCACGTGATTGACGGAGATACATGTATATTTTGGAAAACCTGGATCACCATAACCGTAGCAAGCAGAGATGCCGCCATTGTCCAAAATGTATTGATTCATGATGTTGTCAAGCTCAAGAGTTGTGACCCCAACTTTGACATAATCACCAATCATATCCAAAACATCCGCAGCTAAACGGCAAGCTTTACAAATGCCTGCGATCTCTTCTGCGGTTTTAATTCTAATGTTAGACATTACAATCCTTATTCTTAAGTTCTAGGAAGTGTGACGCCGGTTTGGCCTTGGTATTTACCACCGCGGTCTTTATAAGAGGTTTCACACACTTCATCGGATTCAAAAAAGAGCATCTGTGCAACGCCTTCGCCTGCATAAATTTTTGCAGGTAATGGTGTTGTGTTTGAAAACTCAAGCGTCACGTGCCCTTCCCATTCAGGTTCTAAAGGCGTGACATTCACAATGATGCCACAACGCGCGTAGGTGGATTTACCTAAGCACACCGTCAAAACATTGCGCGGAATGCGAAAATACTCAATGGTTCTCGCTAAGGCAAAGGAATTTGGCGGAATGATGCACACATCGGATTCGACATCGACAAACGTGCCAGCTTCAAAATTTTTCGGATCTACAATCGTAGAGTTGATGTTGGTAAAAACTTTGAACTCATTGCTACAACGGACGTCATAACCATAGCTTGAGGTACCATAGCTGATGATGCGATTGTCATTGTCATCATAGCGCACTTGCCCTGGGGCAAATGGTTCAATCATGCCATATTTTTCGGCCTGTTCGCGGATCCAACGATCTGATTTAATGCTCATAATTTAGCGATTCTCTACAACAATTTTAGGGAATTTGCCGGCAACATCCTTCGGACGCTGAGACAAATGTGACACCATTTTAAGTGCAATTTCTTGATAACGCAAAGCGATATCGGACTCATCTAACACATGCACTTGACCTTGATCGAGGGCTTGACGCACACGAATATCAAGCGGTAATTGTCCCAACAATGGCACATGGCTATCTGCCGCTAAGGCTTTACCGCCATCAGCGCCAAAGATCGCCTCTTCATGACCACAATGAGAACACACATGCGTGCTCATGTTTTCCACAACGCCTAAAATTGGCACATCCACTTTATTGAACATGTCGATGCCTTTACGCGCATCAATCAAAGCGATGTCTTGTGGCGTGGTGACAATCACACTGCCCGCCACCGGAATTTTTTGGGACAATGTCAATTGAATGTCGCCAGTGCCCGGAGGCATGTCGATGATTAAATAATCAAGATCACGCCACATGGTGTCATTTAATAATTGCGTCAATGCGCCCACAGCCATGGGGGCACGCCAAATCATGGCATTTTCTTCATCCACTAAAAAGCCGATGGACATTGCTTGTAAGCCATCAACATCAATCGGCTCCATGCTTTTATTATCGCGTGAACGTGGACGTTCATTGGTGCCCAACATTTTTGGCATGCTTGGGCCATAAATGTCCGCATCTAAAATACCCACCGTAAAGCCTTCATTTTTTAACGCATGGGCTAAATTGATGGAGGTTGTGGATTTACCCACGCCGCCTTTCCCTGAACCCACTGCAATGATGTTTTTGATGTTGTCCATCGGTTTTAAGCCGTTTTGCACTTTATGGGCAACATTTTTTGCATTGATCACAAAGCGTGCGCTTTGACCGCGTTGCAATAAAGGCTCAATGGCTTCGCTGCAAGCTTTGACCAACGCATCATTATACGTTTTGCTTTCAAAGTTGAGGGCGATCGTCACGGTATAAGATTGATCACTCTCTTGCCACTCCACAGACTTGATGCGCAAAAGCTCACCTAAACGCTTGTTGTCATAAATCACTTTAACGTCATTTAAAGCATTAATGATCTGTTCTTTCATACAACCCTCAATGTTCATCTAATCAATTGCAACATTCTACCACGCACAACAAATATGAATAGAACCAATTCGAACGAGGCATTCAAATAAACCTTTGCATCTCTTGATTCTCGGTCAAATGTGAGACGGTTATTTCATAAATTTCCGTGATATACTTTTGCGCTGAAGACTTCTCAAAATAGTGTAATTGATCAATCTAATAATTGAATAGAGACAGGATAATGATGAAAAAAATGATCCCCATATGTGCTGCGAGCATGGTTGTGCTCACAGGTTGTATTTGGCCGGCCGTTGAAGGCGCCCCTGTATTTGGCGTGCCGTATGATCTACCGATCGCCGCCCAACCTAAATATGACTATGAGCATTATCAAAACTTCAACATTGAAGCGGTGGAAGTGACGCCAATGGGCGGCAATGCGCTCGCGTATGAAACACAAGCCTCTTACAATATGCAAGAAGCGATGCGTAAATCTGTCATCGACGTGAAGAAAAAATACCCAAGCATTTTCAATGATCACACGACATTCTTAGTGGGCGCATTTGTGGATGTGAATGATTTAAATAAAAGCGATAAAGCTGGCCGCATCTCTGCGATGGGCTTAACAAATGTGATTGGTAAAACAGCACAAGCTAAATACATTCGCTACAAGCGTGACATGATCACCGTTGCCAACCATATGGTTGCCCCAACAGTTCAAGCCACGAAAGCGGCTGAGATTTTCAACTCAGAAGTGATTGTGATGGGTGTTTATAAAGTACAAAACGAAGATTTAAATCTTCGTTATGCATTTTATGATGCCAAAACCCGCGCCTATTTAGGCGAAGGTTTTGTGAGCATTCCATTAGATCGTAAAGTGTCTAAATTTGCCTTAGACATTTAATGCGCTGAGCACCTGTTGCCCGAGCTCTGTTTCGGGCAATAGATGCATCGTCAAAAATTCATCGCGCTCAAGGGATAACAATAAATCAGGCGCAGGCAATGAGTCGCCGCCCTTTTCTGGCCACTCAATCAGCCACACTTTATGATCATCTTCTAAAAAGCCAAGATCATACAAATCTTCTTCATGAATGCGATATAAATCAATGTGATCCACCGCAATGTCACCGGCTTGATAACTTTCAATGATGGTATAGGTTGGGCTTTTGATGGTTTCATTCACCCCAAGCGCGGTTAAAAAGTATTTGGAAAAGGTGGTTTTGCCTGCACCTAAATCACCAGAGAGATAAATTTTAATGCTGTTGTGACGAAACTCTTGAATGAGCACCGCAAGTGCACGCGCAATTTCCGCGGTGTCCGCCTCAGAGTGTAATTCAATCATTTTTGGTTCCATGATTTACTCCTTTAATTTCGCAATTGCTTCAGGTAAAAACTCAATGACATCCGTTGCAATCACAGAGCGATAACCATCTTTCGCGCATAAATCGCCCGATAAACCATGAAGCCACACACCTAAACGCGTGGCACGACGAATGGACACGCCTTGCACAATCAAACCGCCAATGATGCCGCTTAACGCATCACCCATGCCGGAGCTTGCCATAGCAGGATTGCCCGTTGTATTGATGCTTAAAAAGTCAGAGTCGCACACCAATGAACCGGCACCTTTGAGCACCGTAATGCCAAAGCGCGAAGAGAGTTGATTCGCCGTCACTAAGCGATCGGCTTCCACATCATTGACTGTGCCATGCAGTAAGCGCGCAGCCTCGACAGGATGCGGCGTGATCACCATATTGTCGATGTTTTCATCCAATAACTCTTTTGACACAGCGCCTTTGGCGATCAAGTTTAAACCATCGGCATCAATCACAAGTGGCTTGCCGGATGCCAAAACAGCATTCATCAAATCAATCGACCATTCATTGGTGCCAAGCCCACAGCCCACCACAATACACGTGGCGATGTCTAACAGATGCGCCATCTCTTCACTGTTGTGTACGCCATGTACCATCAATTCAGGATGATAAGGAATCATGGCTGTGGCATGATGTGGATGCGTGGCAATTGATACACGCCCTGCACCGATGCGCAGCGCCGCATGCCCTGCGAGCAATGCTGCGCCCGCCATGCCAATGTAACCGCCCACCACCAATACATGCCCAAAATTGCCTTTATGGTTGAACTTTTTACGATCCGGAAACCATTCCGCCATCGCAGGTAAATTAAAACAGCAAGACGCCGCGCGCACAGATTCAAAGCACGCTTGCGGGATCCCTAAATCTGAACAGATCACCTTCCCCACATATTCAGGACCTTTACCGGTGTATAAACCTGGTTTTTGGGCAATGAATGTGATGGTTTCTGTGGCTTTGACCGCTTCACTTAAAATCGCGCCTGTGTTCGCATTCATGCCTGATGGCACATCGATGGAAATCACAGGTTTGCCGCTTCGATTAATGAGCATGGCCGCCCCTAACCATTCGCCGGACAACGCACGGTTCACACCGGTACCCATCATGGCGTCGATGATGAGATCTGCATCATCTAAACTTGATGATGAAAAGGATTCACAAGGCACGCCCATGCCTTTAGCTGCTAAGTAAGCTTTACGCACATCGTCCACTAAGTTATTCGGCTCTGCAAGATAGTACACCTTCACATCAAAGCCAGCGCTCAATGCCTGCTGTGCAAAGAAATAGCCATCCCCACCGTTACGCCCTGCGCCCACAATGACGGCAATTTTTTTCACATCCGGGTACGACTTATAGAGATATCCTAAAATAAAGAGCGCCGCGCGCTGCATCAAGGTGATGGACGCAATGTTTAACGTCTCAAGCGCTGTCTGCTCGATCTCTTTAATGGCTTTAATATCATACAAAGGTGTTGAAGTGCTATTCATAATGTTGAACAATCCTACAAAAAAAATAATTGAGTGATCCGAAATGGTACTAAAATAGTCCTAAGCTTACCCGCTGTATAGCTGTCGATCATTATTCATACAGATGATCAATGTAACAAATGAATTGCATCGCACAGGAAAATCAAAGTGCTCGTTGATTTAAATCAAAGGGAGTTTTTTGGTCAATTGCTTAAACTGCCATTCTAAGCGCAAATTCGAGAGAATCGCAGAACAAGTCAAGCCCACAATCAAACCAATCCAGACCCCTTCAGCCTGCATATTTTTCACAACTGCCAAATAATAACCTGTGGGCAACGCAATGCACCAATACGCAACAATGCCAATCATCATTGGTGCTTTGGTATCCTTCATGCCACGAAGTCCACCTGCGGCTGCAATTTGTAATCCATCCGGCAATTGGAAAATAATGGAATAAATCAATAGGTGCGCGCTCAATGCCAAAATGCTTGGATCATCTGAGAACACCATCGGCAGATAAAAACGAGCGGTGTATAAATAGATGCCCGTACAAATCATGATGGCAAAACAGGTTCGACGCCCCATGCGTGCAATGCGCATTGCGCCTTCATAATCTTTGCGCCCCATGCGTTGCCCCACTAAAGCCGTTAAAGCAAATGAGGTGCTAAGGGGAATCATGAACGATAAACTTGTGATGTTCAGCGCGATTTGATGGCTATTGATCACAAGCTCGCCAAAGCGCCCTAAAATTAAACCTGAAACGGAGAACATTGCCACTTCTGCAAAGATCGAGGCACCATTTGGCAAACCCACTTTCAATAAAGCGCGAATTTGCTTCAAAATGCGCGCACGATATTTAAAAAGTTGCAATGCTTTTAATCGAGGTTCCACCCTAAAAAAGAGCAGCATACAGATCAACATGCACCACATTGCGCTCGCTGTGCCAATCCCTGAGCCAATCACGCCCAAACTTGGTAAACCAATGGGGGCATAACCATTGACTAAAAAATAGTTCATCACGCCATTGACCACAAAACCCACACAGGTCACCAACGTCACAGGCAATGGCTTAGCCACGCCTTCACACACACAGCGCAATGTATTGAATAAGAATATTGCAGGTACACCTAAAGAGAGCGCACGCAGATAATCCACCGTTAAAGGAATCACCGCTTCTTGCACTTCAAAAAGGCGCAAAATGCCTTCTGAATGCCACATGATGAACATCGCAATCACGGCAAACACCATCGCCATCATCGTGCCGCCTTGAAAGACTGTCGGGATGCGTTTAATGCGATTTGCCCCAAAAAAGTGCGCCGTCAAAATGGTGATGCTCATCAAAGTGCCCGATGAGAAAAGTAAAATGGGGTTCCACACAAATACACCCATCGCAACACCTGATTGCACAAGGGGATCAAAATGCCCAGTAATCGCAATGTCTGTGGTGCCCATGCCCACTTGCAACAGCTGAGTACATAAAATGGGCAGCGCTAAGAAGATGAGCGCTTTAAATTCAGCGCCCACAAAAACTTTTTTCATGCAGTGTCCTCGTCAAAAAGAGGTGATTTAAGATTGTGTGTGATGCAGTAATTCCACCACACCATTGATGCAAAATTGTACGCCCATGCAGACGAGTAAAAATCCCATCACGCGTGAGATCACTTCGATGCCGCTTTGTCCTAATTTACGGATGATGAATTCTGAACTTCTTAAACAAAACCACAAAAATAGGCACAATGCGATGAAGGAAAACACAGGCGCAGTCAGTGTTACCCACGTTGGCGCACCAAAATTTGGCAATGTTGAGGCAATGGAGATCACCATCGCGATTGTCCCTGGCCCTGCAAATCCCGGCATGGTTAATGGGATGAACGCAAGATTCATGGCGGCTCTGTTTTTCAATTCATCTTTTTTACTTTCAAGCTCAGGCGTTGAGCCATAATTTTGTGGCGGAAAGAGCATCTGAAAGCCAATCACCATCACAATTAAACCGCCAGCAATGCGCAATCCCGGAATCGAGATACCAAAAATCTGCATCACCAATTGCCCACAATAAAAACTGATGAGCATCACAATCAACGAGTATTTAGCAGCATCCTTTGCCTGCTTATGTTTTTCTTCGGTTGAGAGTCGTGCCCCAAGGCTCATCATCAACGTGACCGCCACCAAAGGGTTCGCCAATGGAATCAGCATCAAGAAAACCATCGCGATCACTTTCACAAAATCAAACATGTCACCTCCTCAAAATTAGATAAGGCAGGGATTGCCCTGCCTTATGGAAATGAATTGTGACACGATCTTATTCGTTCGTTGTCACCACTTCTTCAGCATCCGGTGTTTCTGCTGCATCTTCTGGCATCTCTTCCATCTCTTCTTCAGCTTCAACCGCCGTTAAGCCCACCAATTGATCCGATTCATCTAAACGAATCAAACGAACCCCTTGCGTGTTGCGACCTAAAATGGAGATTTCAGAAACGCGCGTGCGCACCAATACGCCGTTACTTGAAATGAGGATCACTTCCTCATCTTCTTTCACTAAACAGGCACTGATCACAGAACCATTACGCTCTGAGGTTTGAATGCCGATCATCCCCTTACCACCGCGACGGTGACGCGTGAACTCTTCAGCGCGCGTGCGTTTACCATAACCATTTTCTGTGGCGATCAAAATCACGCTGTCCGCTTCAGGAATGATCATGGAAATGATGGTTTGTGCATCCGTCAGATTCATGGATTTCACACCACGAGCACCACGACCGGTATCACGCACATCCGCTTCACTGAAGCGATTGACTTTACCATCAGAGGTGAAGAGCATGATGTCTTTCTCACCATCTGTGATCGCTGTGCCAATGAGTTCATCGCCTTCATCTAACGTTAAGGCAATCACACCCGTTGAACGCTGGCTTGCAAACTTATCTAAGCTTGTTTTCTTAATCACGCCATGGCGCGTTGCCATCACAATGAATAATTCAGCGCTGTACTCTTCCACCGGTAAAATGGAGGTGATGCGCTCGCCTTCAGACAATGGCAACATGTTCACAATCGGGCGCCCCGATGAACCACGCCCTGCTTCTGGCAATTCATAAGTGCGAAGCCAATATACGCGCCCAATGGATGAGAAACACATCAATTGTGCATGCGTACTTGTGGTGATGAGGTTGACAACGTGATCTTCATCTTTCACTTTCGCAGCTGACTTACCGCGACCGCCACGTTTTTGTGCTTGATATTCACCCAATTGCTGATACTTAATGTAGCCGCGGTGAGACAATGTCACCACCACTTGTTCATCGGCAATGAGGTCTAAAATGTCAATGTCTTCAGCGGATGGACGAATCTCTGTACGGCGCGCATCATGGAAATCAGCACGCACTTTTTCTAACTCTTCTAACACCACTTCTTTTAAGCGATCAGGATTCACTAAAATTTCAATGAATGCGGCAATCGCTTCTAATAAGATTTGGTATTCATCATGAATCTTATCTTGCTCTAAACCGGTTAAGCGCTGTAAACGCATGTCTAAAATGGCTTGGGCTTGTACTTCTGTGAGGCGATAACCGCCATCGATCAAACCATATTCGCCATTTTGATCAAGGGCAGCGGCTTCATTGAGCTCTGCGGCGCGCTCAAGCATCGGGATCACATCACCAGCTGTCCAGATTTTATCAAGCATTTTGACTTTAGCCGTCGCGCCATCTTTTGAAGAACGAATCAATTCGATCATCTCATCGATGTTCACAAGTGCCACTGTCAAACCTTCTAACAAATGTGCACGTTCACGCGCTTTACGCAAATCATAGATGGTGCGACGTGTGATCACTTCGCGGCGATGGGCAATGAACGCTTCAAGCACTTGCTTTAAGTTCAACAATTTTGGCTGACCTTGATCAATCGCCACCATGTTGATGCTAAAGCTGCTTTGTAACGCTGTGTGCTTATACAATTGATTGAGCACCACCATGCCAGATTCACCACGTTTTAATTCGATGACAATGCGCATGCCGTCTTTATCGGATTCATCACGCAAACCATCAGGCGCAATGCCTTCAATGATTTTATCGCGGTGCAATTCCACAATTTTCTCAATGAGACGCGCTTTGTTCACTTGATACGGTAATTCTGAAACCACAATCACTTCGCGATTGCGTTTTTCATCAATCTCAATGTCACAACGGGCACGCATCACAACGCGACCACGGCCAGTGTGATACGCTTCACGCACACCTTTTGTACCATTAATGATGCCTGCCGTTGGGAAATCTGGGGCAGGAATGTGTTCCATCAACTCATCAATTGTCACCTCAGGATTTTGAATGAGGGCAACACATGCATTGATGGTTTCTGTTAAGTTGTGTGGCGGAATGTTCGTCGCCATCCCCACCGCAATACCGGATGATCCATTGACCAATAAATTCGGGATTTGCGTTGGCAATACAGATGGCTCAACTTCTGATCCATCATAGTTTGGGATAAAATCAACGGTTTCTTTGTCGATGTCTTGTAATAATGTATGGGCAATGCGGCTCATTCTCACTTCTGTATAACGCATCGCCGCTGGGGAATCCCCATCCACCGAACCGAAGTTACCTTGACCATCCACCAACATATAACGCATTGAGAAGGGTTGCGCCATGCGCACAATGGAATCATAAATTGCACTGTCACCGTGTGGATGGTATTTACCCATCACATCACCCACGATGCGCGCAGATTTTTTATAAGGCTTATTCCAATCGTTATGAGTTTGGTTCATCGAGTGTAAAATTCGACGATGAACGGGTTTCAAACCATCTCGCACATCAGGCAATGCACGTCCGATAATGACGCTCATGGCATAGTCGAGATAAGATTTTCTCATCTCTTCTTCTAAGTTAACCGAAACTATCTCTTTGGCAAACTCACTCATTGAATTTCCTTTGTGTAATAATTAACCATAAAACTACAAAATCATATCACAAAATAGGATTTTCTGCCTGTAATTCACATAGGTACCATGACAATTTCAATGAGTGGCTCACTCACCGCCAAAAATGGATAATGCATGCGCATTAGGATGGTTTGCATTGTTCAATTGTATGAAGGGAATTTGGAAAACTTGCCCTAAAATCGCCCCATCTTTTAAGGATTCGGCAGGATACACACCTTGCAATTCACCTTTTGCCAAAATGATGCAATCATCCGCCGCATGCAGCGCTTGATTGAGGTCATGCATCACACACACAATTGTCATTTTGCGCGCCCGCAAGCAATCGAAATATTTCAGCAAATGTTTTTGATGATACAAATCTAAATGGTTAAAAGGTTCATCTAACAGCAACAAGCGATCCTCACCGGCTGTTTCAAGCTCAAAGAGCGACTGCACCAACACGCGCCCAATTTGCACGCGATGCTGCTCACCGCCCGACAATGCTTGATAGGTGCGATCTAATAAATGGCTGAGCTGTAAACTCTCTGCCACTTCAGCAATGAGCGCTTTGCCTTGGGGATGCTGCTCATTGATGCCATAGGGCATTAACCCCATCGACAAAATCGCCATCACGCTGATGGCAAAAGGAATGTGCTGCAATTGTGGCAATACAGCGCGCTTTTTCGCCAAATGTTCAATCGGATAATGCTGTAAATTGCGTCCATCTAACTCAACGCGCCCGGTTGTCGGTTCAGTATCGCCCGATAACAAATGCAGCAGCGTTGTTTTCCCTGCGCCATTAGGACCAATGAGCGCCGTTAATTGATGCTTTTGAATGCTTAGGCGCGGAATGTTCACCAAAGTGCGCACGCCGTGACGGGTTTTAATGTCATAAGTTAAATCATGAATCTCTAACATCATCTCAGCCCCGCTTGTCGATAGACTAAATAGCCCAAAAATGGTGCGCCAATGAAGGCGGTGAAAATGCCAATCGGCACTTCAGCGGGAGCCGCTAATACACGCGATAAACTGTCAGCAATCAGCAGCAACAATCCACCCATTAAAAAGGAGAGCGGCAGAACAAAGCGGTGATCAGAGCCAAACAGCATGCGCACTAAATGCGGAATCACTAAGCCCACAAAGCCAATGCCGCCTGAAAATGCCACCGCACTGCCCGTTAGAATCGCAACGCCCCAGATCTGCTGTTTCTTTAAGCGCTCCACATTGATGCCCAAATGGCGCGCTTCTCGTTCACCTAAGAGCATCGCATTCATCGCGCGAATTCTCAAAAGGAAAAAAGGCACCACCACAAGCTGAATCACCAATAATACGAGCAGCTTTGAGTAATCAAATCCACCTAAGCTGCCCAATGACCAAAAGGTCAAAGAACGCAATTGATCATCGGTTGCCACAAAGCTCAATAAGCCCAAGAGCGCGCCAATGAAGGCATTGATGGCGATCCCCACCAATAACATCGAACTGACGCTCACATTTTGATTGTGTCTTGAGACATAGTATAAAAAAGCTGTCACAGCCCACCCACCAATGCAGGCTGCGACAGGCAGCGTATAATCGTTTAAGTAATCTATTAGTGCAGGAAATAGCTTGCCACCCAAAACAATCGTTAACGCTACAAAAAACGCCGCACCACTTGAGACCCCAATAATGCCGGGCTCCACCAAGGGATTGCGAAATAAACCTTGCATCACAGCACCTGAGATGGCAAATGCGCCACCGACTAAAAGTGCTGCGAGAATCCTTGGCAGACGAATCTGCCAGAAGATGTAATTGTCTAAACTGCCTGTGTTAAAAATCTCTGACCATGAGATGCTGAGCGCACCCACATAACTTGAGATCACAACCGTACAGATGATCAAGCCCACCATGATTAGCAGGCTCAACGATAATGATCGTTCCCCCACAACTACTCTTCCCCTAGGCACTCATTGACTAAACCATTGAGGGCGAGCGCATCATCATATAAATGGATGCCATAGACGAGCATGTGGCTGATGTCCACTTCATAGACGCATTTAGGCGCAACGGGCGCAGGCCAACCTAAAGCAGCGCTGTCTAAACGCACAATGGGTGGCACTTCTGTTTTGCCATCATAGCGCTTGCCGATGAAGACAATATCCGCCCCTTGCTGAATTTGTGTTTCCACGTTCACCGCTTTATAAGCGCTGAATTGTTTTGCAAAGGGATTGTCCATGCCCAAGAGCTCAATTAAAGCATTTGCACTTGTGTCATTGCCGGCAAAGTTTTGGCTGCTGCCATTTTTGCCTTGCCCCATTTCATTCATAATAAAGAGGGCTTTTTTCTCACCGCGCGCAGCAATCGCTTTTTGCAAAGTTTGATGTTTCTCTTCTAACTCGGCATTGATCAGTTCACTTTGTGAAGCGGCGTCTAATGCTTCACCGATTTGACTGACCATGGTTTTTAATTCAGCCATGTTCACCGGTTTTTTCACGGTGAGATTTTTAATGCCTGAGCCATTGACCTGATCAATGGTGGTTTGTGGTCCTGAATCCGATGACCACAACACCAATGTGGGCTTTAAAGAGAGCATCCCTTCTGTCGAAAGGGCAATGCGATAGCCCACATCTGGCAACGCTTTTAAATCATCGTTGTAACGGCTTGTGGTGTCTGCACCCACCAATTCTGGCGCTTTGCCTAAAGCTTCCACCACTTGTGTAATGTAGGCTGATGTTGTGATGATGCGTTCATTGGCAAAACTTGAGGTGAGCATTGCCGCTGCACACGCAGCCGCAAGAGTCATTGTCTTAATCATGGGTAATCTCTGCACTTAAAAACTGATGGTGACGGATAATCCTGCATTGATGCCAGGCTCAGTCCCACGCACCACATCACGCGGTGTGGTTTGATTCATGCGATTGCCCCAGTTCCAATGCTTTTTATCCAATAAGTTATAAATCCCCGCATTGATGCGGATGTTATCATTCGGGCGATATTCGCCCACTAAATCAAGCGTTCCGTAGCCAGGCATTTTGGTGACGCCATTGTCACGCAACGCAGTTGAAATATCTTTAGCCTTTTTCGGTGCCACAAGCTTTAAATTGAGCCCCACAAATGCTCTATCACTGTAGCCATAGCTCATACCGATGATGCCTGTTAAAGGCTCGACGCTGTCAATCGGCTCTTTGGTTTGATTGTCTTTGCCTTTTGCATAAGCGGCATTGAGATTTAAGCGCAACTCAGCATCGTTGTTTTGTAACTCAAGCACACGAATGCTCGCTTTACCTTCTAAGCCATAAATGTGGCTTTTATCTAAATTCACAGATTGATGTAAACGCACGCCATTTCGATGCCCCACCACTTTAAGCTCTTCAATGAAGTTGTCATATTTGGTGTAAAACGCCGCAACAGACGCTGAATTGATCTCATCATTAAAGTTCCAACCGAGCTCAAAAGTTTTGCTCGTTTCTGGTTTTAAATCAGGATTTGAGATCGCGGTGTAACCATGGGCAAGGTTCGAAAATCCAACATTGACCGCATTAAAACTCGGGGCTTTAAAGCCTTCCGCATAGTTTGCATAGATGGTGTGATGATCATGGGGATAATACAGCACCGCTAAACGCTTCGATAAATGCCCTTTATTTAAGCCAACAGGCGCCAATACACCCGGATTGGCTTCTAAAAATGGTCCGCCTTGCTGAACTTTTAAAGAATAATGATCATAACGCAACCCTAAAATCACCTCTAAACGATTGTCTAAAAATCCGATGCGATCTTGTGCAAATAAACCATATTCATGAATTTTAGAATCTGGGAAGCTTTTATTCGGGAAGGTTTGCGTTTCTGTGGATGCACCTGTTTGACGATTAAAAGAGTGACCTAAACGCAAAGTCTTCACTTTCGTGTGTTTATAATTTGCGCCATAGCTCAATTCATGGGAGATTGAACCCGTTTCCAAGGCTTTATAGAACTCTGTATTAAAGCCCACTTGCTCATTTTTAAAGTGAGATTGTCTGAAGCGATCTTCGGTAAAAACGCCGCGTGCTGTATGTTCACGCGCTTCTGTCACCGATTGACGCGCTTTGGTAGATTGGTAATATCCCATCACATGCCCACGATCAAACATTGGCGTTTCTACATTAAAGTCATAACGTACATTCACTTGCTGACGAATGTTGAGCATATTTGTATGGTGCGCAGAAAACGTTGGCATGCCGGGAAATGCCATAGGCTTTTCACCTATTCTATTGGCAGCATCATCCCAAGCGTGACTGTTAAAATACTCATAACTTAAAGCAAAACGATGTGCATCACTTGGCTCAAACGCCACTTTAGATAAAATATTTTTAACATTCGCTTCTGCAGGATTCGGATGCGTGCGACCTGCGCCTAATAAATTTTCGCTATAGGCTTTGCCTTCATAGTTGCGGCGCTCGTAATGTTTACGAAATGAGGCGCGCACAAATGCAGATAAAGTATCGGTGATTTTTGCCGCAGCCGTTGCCGTCACCAATTGATCACGATCTGCCGTGCCATAGCCAAATTTAACTTCACCGCCATAGCGCTGCCCTTCACGAATAAAATCGCTCGGATCTTTCGTTTCCATAAAGATGCCGCCTGCTAAGGCACTGCTGCCATATAACATTGAAACAGGGCCTTTAATGATGTCAATGCGCTTCATGGCATCGACATCAAAATAACCTTGCCCCATGTCTGTATAACCACCGCCAAATTTAAATGCCATCGGAATCGGTGCGCCATCAATGGCAATCATCACGCGATCATCACCCACGCCGCGAATCCGCACATTGTCCATGCGCCCTGTGGACGTCATGTCCACATTCACGCCTGCTTCATAACGCAAGGCATTGCTTAAATTCGTTGCCCCAACGCGTTCCATGGTTTCACTGTCCACTTGAGATAAACTCGTTGCGGCTTCTTCGGCAACGCGCTCATCTTTCAGGGCTGCCACCACAACACGCGTGGTGCCCACATCTTTTGGGGTTGAGGATTCTGCGGCGGCAGTGCCGATCAATGACATTAAAACAGTGAACAAAATGGTGCGCTGATGCATGACTTTCCTTCAATGTAACTAAAAGTGAATACCAAATGATATTA
This sequence comes from Wohlfahrtiimonas chitiniclastica DSM 18708, assembly GCF_000375345.1. Classification (GTDB taxonomy): domain Bacteria; phylum Pseudomonadota; class Gammaproteobacteria; order Cardiobacteriales; family Wohlfahrtiimonadaceae; genus Wohlfahrtiimonas; species Wohlfahrtiimonas chitiniclastica. The sequence continues at coordinate 224,572 of NZ_AQXD01000003.1, forward strand.
ATTCCTATTTGCTTATTATTAGTATTTATCACTGATTGTCAATAATATTTTATGATTCTCTTTTAAATTATTTATTGAGCATTGTTTCAAAGGGGACAAAAATGGTCCTCAACACCGCACGAGCCCGGTAACAGCAACGGATTTTGACAAGCATCAACTTTTGATGGATAAAAGGTCAAAAGTTGTAAATATTTGCCATTAATTTTGTAAATTACGGTATACATATAGCTGATTTCGATAACAAAAAACATGAGGATAACTATGAAAAAATTACTCATCCGATTGGCGATTCTTGGTGCTGTCGGCGTCACCGCTGCGGTGGCTGGCTCTTTTATGATCATTAAAAGCCGCACCCATGACATTGACACATCCACACAAGCCACGAGCCCAGAACAACAACAAGCTTTAATCGCTCAGGGTGAATACATTGCAAGGTTATCCGACTGCGCGGCGTGTCACACAGTGCCAGGTGGCACAGAATATGCTGGTGGTTTAGCGATGCAAACACCCTTTGGCGCCATCTATTCAACAAACATCACACCAGATAAAGAGACAGGAATTGGCAATTACACGCTGCAAGAATTTGCCAATGCTGTCAAACATGGTGTGCGTAAAGATGGTGCGCCGCTTTATCCTGCGATGCCTTATGCCTCTTACACCATCATGCCCGATTCAGACATGGTGGCGATGTATGAATACTTTATGAATGCGGTGCCCGCTGTGAAGCAAGAAAATGCACCCACAACTTTCCCTGCCATCATGAGCATGCGTTGGCCAGTGGCTTATTGGCAGATGCTTTTTGCTCCCATCCGTGAATTTAAAGGCAACAGCGAATTAAGTGGCATTGAAAATCATGGTGCGTACATTGTCGAAGGTCCAGGTCACTGCGGCGCTTGCCATACACCACGCGGCATTGCGTACCAAGAAAAAGCCCTCACGAATGATTCAAGTGATCTCTTCTTATCCGGTGCACTCATTGATGGTTGGCGTGCAAAAAGTTTACGCGGCGAAGGTCAAGGCTTAAAAACTTGGTCTGAAGATGAAATTGTGGAATTCTTAAAAACAGGTCGCACAGATAAAGTGGCTGCCTTTGGTGCAATGGGCGATGTGGTTGAACACAGCTCGCAATATTGGACAGAACAAGATTTAAATGCTGTGGCCAGCTACTTGAAAACATTGTCCCCAGCGCCTGGTAAATCCTTAGAGTTAAAAACTCAACCCGATACCACAACAGATCTTCTCTTAACCGATACATTCAGAGCGCCGGGCGCCGTATTGTATATGGAACATTGTACAATTTGTCACCGCGTTGATGGTGAAGGTGTGCCACGCATTTTCCCTGCGTTGAACCAAAACACTGCCATCACGGCACAAAATGCACAATCGGTCATTCAAATCACCTTAGAAGGCGGCGTGATGCCTGCAACACCGGCAGATCGCATGGCATTTGGCATGCCCTCATTTGCACACTTAAGCGATGAAGAAGTGGCAACGGTCATCAACTTCATCCGCAACTCATGGAACAACGTATCCCCTGAAGTGAGCCCACAAGATGTGGCTGAGATTCGTCATTTCCTTGCCAATAAAGCCCCAAACATTTCCTCAGTGAAGGAGGATAAATAATGAAAAAACAACTCATTTTATCACTCAGCACCCTTGCCCTCTTCGTTGCGACTGCTTCAGCATCTGCGTATACATTAACCCCCGCTGATCCACAAAAATATCCAATGGTGAATGCAGAAGGTCAACCTTTACCCGATTATGTGGTGCCATCCGATTTAGACATTGAAAAAGAGCCAAATGCTGATCAAATCTTTTACGGTAAAGAGCTCTTAAACGCCACAAAACGTTTATTGCCTGACAATGTTGGCGCGATGATGAACTGTAACAGCTGCCACATTGACGAAGGTAAAGCAGAATATGGCGCGCCTTATTTAACCACGGTGCATCAGTATCCTAAAGTGATGCCGCGTGCAGGTAAATTGGTCACCATCGAAGGACGCATCAATGGTTGTTTCCAGCGCTCTATGAATGGTAAACCGTTAGATCCTGAATCAAAAGAGATGAAAGCCATGGTGGCTTACATGACATGGCTCAGCGCTTCTCAACCAGAAGGTGCTAAAGTTAAAATCATGAATGCAGGGCCAATTGATGAATCTTTAGTGCCTGATCCTGTCAATGGTGCACGCATCTATGCTGAACATTGTGCCTCTTGTCATGGCAATGATGGCGAAGGCTTAAAAGATCAACGCGGCAACATCATTTTCCCACCACTTTGGGGCGATGAATCCTTCAACATCGGCGCAGGGATGGCGCGTACTTATAAGGCCGCCGCTTTTGTGAAATACAATATGCCCATGGGCGTGAGCACACACGGTGATTGGGGACAAGGCAATGGCGGTACATTGACCGATCAAGAAGCTGTGGATGTGGCTGAATTCTTCACCCATCAACCGCGCCCTGACTTTGCAGGCAAAGTCAATGACTGGCCAAATGGTAAAAAACCAAAAGATGCCCGTTATTAATCTTTAATTTAATTGCTAAGCCATTCTCTGAATGGCTTTATTTTTTGGAGATCCACTATAATACAAGGACAACTCACCAAGACGGGTCACATCCATGAAAAAATTACTTTTACCGATTGTTTGCGCAGTGCTCCTCGCGGGCTGCCAATCCATTCCCAGCCACGAATTGACCGATGAAACCGCAGATAGCCTCTATCATAAAGGGATGCAAGCGCTTTCCCCCATCAATCGTGATGTGAATCCAAAACGTGCTAAAGCCTATTTTGAAGCCGCCAGCGAGAAAGGTTCAGCTGAGGCAAACAATGCCCTTGGCGTCATGTATGATCAAGGCATTGCCATCAAACAAAATAAAGTGCGCGCGTTAAATTATTACAAAGCCGCAGCGGACATGGGCTTAGCCGCAGCACAATACAATCTTGCGGTGCATTATTATGAAAATGATCCAAAAAATCCGGCGCTGATGCATTACCTCAATCAAGCCTTGAAACAAAATAACAGCAGCGCACAACTCTTTTTAGGTCAAATTCAGCTCGAACAAGGGGATGTGAAAAAAGCGTATCGTAACCTTTCTAAAGCCGCGGCCCAAGAACAACCGGATGCTTTAATGCTGATCGCGATGATGAACAAAGAAGGCAAAGGCACGCCTAAAGATTCAGCAGCGGCACGCCATCATTTAATGCAAGCGACAGAGCTCGGTCAGCCGGATGCTGCCTTCATTTTAGGCTCCATGTATTTATATGGTGATGGCGCACCCAAAAATCCCGCTAAAGCATTGAAGTATTTTGAGAAAGCTGCCGAGCTTGGGCATACGAAGGCGCTAGTAAACTTAGCGATCATGCATGTGAAGGGCGAAGGCACTGAAATTGACCTCGAAAAAGCCGCAAAATTGTTCAAAATTGCAGCAGATCGCGGGGATGAGCAAGCTAAACTTGTGATGCTCTCTTTACAAAATAAAAAATAAATCATTGATATTTATTATTTTTATGGATATTACTCTAAAATGATTGCCGTCATGCTTACCCATTAATTGACTACATTTTAAATACAAAATTATGGTCAAGTTTTTAAGTAAAGGCGGCAATTTTATTTAATTTCAAATATTTAATAAATTTAACAGACCAATTATGTGTAATTTGTCCTCAGAAAATGTTTAAAAAAATACATTTATTAACATTTCTCACAATAAAAAATTGACATTTACGCATATCCTGATAATATATCACTCGACATCTAGAAATTCTGGATGTTCTCCTCCATATCCTCCTTTGGTGGTTATTTTGCCGAAATTCAGTTTTCGGCTTTTTTTTGCCCAAAATTTACCCACCATGCGCCACATTAATTTGAGAATGAGAGTTGTTTCTCATTGATGCCATTAAGAATGGTCAAGCGATTTGGCGGAATCAAACATAAAATGCGAGTAATCATCATTATTAGACGATAATCATACGCAAATAAGTAATAATATTATCAATCACTTATATTATTTGCCCGCTATGATTTTTCAGGCAATCATGTATAATTGATGCGTTAATTAAAGAAAACCTAAGGAGAATACTCATGAAAGGAAGCCAAAAAGTCATTGATTACTTAAACGTATTATTAGCCGGTGAATTGGCCGCGCGTGATCAATACTTTATTCACTCATCGATGTATGAAGAATGGGGTTATAAAAAATTGTATGAGCGCATTCATCACGAAATGCAAGATGAAACCGAACATGCGCAATTGATCATTGCACGTTTATTGTTGTTAGAAGCCACGCCAAACATGGTGCCTGAAAAAATCAACATTGGCTCCACTGTAGAAACCATGTTGCAAAGCGACTTAGATCTTGAGCTCAGCGTGCGTGACGCCCTCAAAAAAGGCATCAAATTGTGCGAAGAAGAGCAAGATTACGTGACGCGTGACATGCTTGTGGTGCAATTGAAAGACACGGAAGAAGATCATGCTCATTGGCTTGAAAAACAACTTCGCCTCATTAAAACGATCTCTTTACCGAACTATCTTCAAGATCAATTGAACGGTTAAGGAGGCGCTATGAAAGTTGACCGCGTGGTGATTCAACACTTAAACAAAGTGCTTGGCCAATACTTAATTTCCATCAACCAATACTTTTTACATGGTCGCATTTTAAAGAATTGGGGTTTTGAGTCATTGGGCAAAACCATCTATAAAAAATCCATCGAAGACATGAAAGAGTCGGATGATTTGATCGAGCGCATTTTGCTCCTTGAAGGTTTACCGAATCTTCAAGATCTTGGCAAAATCCTCATCGGCGAAGATGTGCCAGAAGTGTTAAACAGCGATTTAGCCTGTGAATACAATAAGCGCACAGTGCTTATCGATGCCATCAAATTGTGTGAAGAGAAAGAGGATTATGTCTCTCGTGATTTGTTAGAGCATTTGCTTGAAGAGAGCGAAGAGTACATCGATTATCTTGAAACACAACAAGAACTCCTCGCTGAATTAGGCTCAGAGAAATATCATCAATCCATTATTTAATGATGAGTATAAAAGCGCCGCACTGCGGCGTTTTTTTTGCCTTCAAAAACACATCGATCAAGACACAAACTTGCGCAATTACGCTACAATAACGGGATCAACATCACATTATTTTGAGGATTGATCCATGAAGAAAATTGCACTCGCCCTTTTATTTCTAACGCCAATGAGCGCGATGGCGCAAGAACAATACAGCCTTGGCTTAGGTGTGGGCTATCAACAAAAACCGTATGTGGGTGACAATTCAAGCTGGGTACCTGTGCCCCACTTTGAATATCAAAATGGCCGCTTTTTCATCAAAGGATTAAAAGCAGGTTTATTCATTGTGGATACGCCCACAACGAAAGTGGACACCCATTTACGTTATCAATCCCTTAATTTTAAGCCAAAAGATTCAGAAGGTGCATTGCGTGATCTCAATCGCCGTAAATCCACCATTGAGCTCGGTGTGGGCGCAATGCACATTTTCCCCAGCCAATTTTTCGTGAGTGCAGACATTGATGCAGACATTCTAGGGCGCAGCAAAGGCGTTAATATTGATGCTGGCGGCGGGATCATCCATAATTTTAATGATCACTTTAAAGTGATTCCGAAAGTTGGCGGCATTTGGTCAAGTAAAAAACACAATGATTATTACTATGGCGTCTCTCGTGAGGAATCTGCGCGTTCGGGCGTCACTGAATACAATCCTGACAGCAGCTTTACACCTTATGTGGGCGTTGGCACGGTGATTGATGCGACAGACAATCTCCATCTTTTTGGTGGCGTGCAGGTGAAATTTTTACCCAGCGAAGTCAAAAATAGCCCCATGACCAATCGCTCTGCCCTCTCTAGCTTCGCCCTTGGCATTAACTATAACTTTTAATTGTTGATCATGAACGAAAATCAAAACAACACACACAATCGCGGCGGTTTACACTACTTTACGGAAGGCTGGCGCTTAATGCTCCATCCCGGATTAAAGCGCTATGTCTTTTTGCCCATTTTGGTGAATATCCTCATCATTGGCGGCGCATTCTATGGCATCTATACGCAATTGAGCGGCTGGATGACTTGGGTCATGGGTTATGTCCCAAGTTGGCTACAATGGCTGAGCTACCTCATTTGGCCGATTGCTCTATTGTCGATTGTGGCGTTTTTTGGTTACTTCTTTAGCACCTTAGCGAACATCATCGCGGCGCCCTTTAACTCAATGCTTGCGGCGAAAGTTGAGATCATGCTCACAGGACATACGCCAAGCGATGATTCATGGATGAGTTTAGCCAAAGATGTCGGGCGATCCCTTCAGCGCGAGATGCAAAACTTGGCTTATTATCTGCCGCGCCTGATTGGCATTTTACTGCTCTTTTTAGTGCCTGTGATTGGCACCTTCATCGCGCCGATTGTGCTGTTTGCCTTTAACGCATGGATGATGGCGATTCAATATAATGATTACAGTTTTGACAACAACAAAGTGAGTTTTCCCACCATGCGCGCCCGCTTAATGCAGGATCGCACAGATAATTTCATCTTTGGCGCGTTGGTGAATTTAGTGACCATGATTCCCATCATCAATCTCTTCATCATGCCGGCTGCAGTTTGTGGTGGCACCCTACAATGGGTTGAAAAATATCGCCGCGATTTCGTCAAATAAATTTGGTTTTACGTAGCCTTTGTGGAACAATAGAGCCATTAAATTTATTCAAGGTTTACATTATGATTGACAATGACGGCTACCGCGCGAACGTTGGCATCATCTTGTGTAATCGGGACAAAAAACTTTTTTGGGGTCATAGAATAGGGCATTTAGATTCATGGCAATTTCCTCAAGGTGGGATCGATGATAACGAAACTCCCGAAGAGGCAATGTATCGAGAATTGAAGGAAGAGGTAGGTCTCTCTTCTGATGATGTAAAAATTTTAGGAAAAACTAAAAGCTGGTTAAGGTACCGTTTACCACAACGACTGATTCGCAAAAATAACTCTCCGCGCTGTATTGGACAAAAACAGATTTGGTTTCTGTTAGAACTGACGGCGGATGAAGATGCCATTGATTTGGCATTTTTTGACACGCCAGAGTTTGACCATTGGAAATGGGTGGAATATTGGCATCCCATCAATGAAGTCATTTATTTTAAGCGTAAAGTTTACAATCGTGCGCTCGTTGAGTTAGCGCCAGCGCTCTTTAAAGGCATGCCAATTCCTGAAAAGCCTCTGTATGAGAAGCGTTCAGAGTTTCGACCGAAGCAACGCGTGCGCCGCTCTCTCTTTCGTATGAGAAGCAGAAGCTAATTTGATCACTAAACCTGTGCAATGCATGGGTTTTTTTATATGCCCTTGCCCGCAATATTGCTACACTGTATCCATTCAGCTTCAACCATAAAACATAAGGAGTGACCATGACTCATCGCGCCATTGTGATTGATAAAAACCCTGATTATACCGCCACACTCATGACATTAGAGGAAGATGCCTTGCCAGAAGGCGATGTGGCAGTGGATGTATTGGCATCAACCCTCAATTATAAAGATGCCCTAGTCATCACCAATCGTAGCCCGGTGGTGCGTACATTTCCCTTAACACCTGGCATTGATTTAGTGGGCAAAGTGACAACCAGCCACTCAAGCCGTTTTAAAGCAGGCGATTTAGTCTTGCTCAATGGCTTTGGCGTGGGCGAATTGTATTCAGGGGGATTTTCAGAAAAAGCCGTTTTAAAGTCTGAATGGCTCATTCCCTTACCCACTCAATTTAGCGCCATTGATGCCATGACCATTGGCACCGCAGGCTATACTGCCATGCTCTCCATCATTGCACTTGAACAACATGGCATTAAACCTGAATCTGGGAAAATTTTGGTGACCGGCGCAACCGGTGGCGTTGGCAGCTTTGCCGTCTATCTGTTGGCAAAATTGGGTTATCACGTCATTGCAGTGACGGGTAAAGAGCGTGCGCATGATTATTTATATGCCCTTGGCGCAAAAGAAATGATTGCCCGCTCAGAGCTCAGTGAGCCCGGTAAACCCCTTCAAAAAATGCGTTGGATGGGGGCGATTGATACAGTGGGCAGCCATACATTGGTCAATGTGCTTGCCGGCACAGAATATGGCGGCTGCGTTGCCGCGTGCGGCTTAGCTCAAGGCTATGATCTTCCGGGGACAGTGATGCCTTTTATTCTTCGCAATGTCACCCTACGCGGCATTGACAGCGTCATGCGTCCATTGCCTGATCGCATTGAAGCCTGGGATCATTTAGCCACATTGATTCAACCCGGTGCCCTTGAGCACATTCGCACCCTCATCAGTCTTGATGACGTCATAGATGCTGCGCATGAACTCATCGATGGGAAAATCACAGGCCGCCTCGTGGTGGATTTATCCCGCTAACACAAAAAAGCCCTGATCACTCAGGGCTTTTTTTACATCGTTTGATCAAGCTTACAAGGTGCAAGCGCCGCCTGCGCAGCCTTTATCTTCCACTTCTTCATATGCATGTTTTTTTGTGCTTTCGATCGTGATGCGATCATTGGCACAAAAAATGCAATCGTCCCCTGATTGCGCATTAAAGTAAGCTTCCATCAACTCTTTCTCACACGTATGACATTTTTTCATCGCTTGCCTCGATCACTCAAATGATTAGAAAAAATAGATTATACGCGCTCTACAATTTTCAGCACGCAATAAAAAAGCCGAAATCACTTCGGCTTTTGTAACTCATTCAATTGAATGGATTATTCAGCGGCTGCATCTACATCTTTCATGGTTAAGCGAATGCGGCCTTGTTTATCAATTTCCAAGACTTTAACGCGAACCACTTGACCGACTTGAACGTAATCAGAAACGTTTTGAATGCGCTCTTCAGAAGGGATTTGTGATACGTGAACCATACCATCGCGCCCTGGCATCAAGTTGACAAATGCACCAAAGTCCATGATGCGCACAACAGGTGCTTCATACACTGTACCGACTTCGATGTCAGCGGTAATTTCTTCAATGCGTTTTCTTGCTTCTGCTGCTTGATCTGCATTCGATGCTGCAATTTTGATGGTACCATCATCTTCGATTTCAATCACAGCGCCTGTTTCTTCAGTGATGCCACGAATTGTTACGCCACCTTTACCAATGACATCACGGATTTTATCTGGGTTGATGCGGAACACTGTGAAGCGTGGCGCAAATTCAGAGATTTCAGGACGCGCAGTGTTCAACGTTGCACTCATTTCATCAATGATGTGTAAACGCGCAACTTTGGCTTGTGCCAATGCTTGTTCCATGATTTCTTTCGTAATACCTGTGATTTTGATGTCCATTTGAAGGGCAGAAATACCATCCGTTGTACCTGCCACTTTAAAGTCCATGTCACCTAAGTGATCTTCATCACCTAAGATGTCTGTTAAGACAGCAAAGCGTTCACCTTCTTTGATCAAGCCCATTGCAATACCTGCCACTGGCGCTTTTAAAGGAACACCTGCATCCATCAAGGATAAAGATGCACCGCACACAGAAGCCATAGAGCTTGAACCGTTTGATTCAGTGATTTCTGACACAACACGCACTGTGTATGGATATTCATCCATGCTTGGCAATACCGCTTGTACGCCACGTTTTGCTAAACGGCCATGACCAATTTCACGACGCTTAGGTGAACCGACCATGCCAGTTTCGCCCACAGAATATGGAGGGAAGTTGTAATGGAACAAGAATTTATCTTTGTATTCGCCATCTAATGCATCGATGATTTGCGCATCGCGGTCTGTGCCTAATGTGGTCACAACCAATGCTTGTGTTTCACCACGTGTGAACAATGCAGAACCATGTGTGCGTGGTAAAACACCAACGCGTGAATTGATTGGGCGAACGGTTGTTGTGTCACGGCCATCAATGCGTGGTTTACCATCTAAGATGTGGTCACGCACTAAACGATAGCTCATTTCATCAATCACAGCATTGATGGCATCTTTTGTGTAGCCATTGTCTTCTGTGATCAATGTTTCAACAGCTTCTGCTTTCAATGCATCGATTGCAGCATAACGATCTGCTTTCACAGAGATGCTGTAAGCTGCTTCTAATTTATCAGCTGCAAATGCTTTCACTGCTGCTTCTAATTCAGCGTCTTTTTCAACCGTTTGATATTCAAATGTTGTCACGCCCACTTCTGCACACAATGCATTAATGTTTTCAATCACCACTTGCATTGCATCGTGACCGAACATTACAGCGCCAAGCATCACATCTTCGCTCAACAATTCTGCTTCTGATTCAACCATCAATACAGCATCTTTCGTACCTGCAACCACTAAATCTAATTTAGATGTTGCCAATTGTTCTTTCGATGGGTTTAAGAGGTATTCGCCATTTTCATAGCCAACACGTGCAGCACCTAATGGACCTGCAAATGGTAAACCCGCCAAAGAAACCGCAGCAGAAGCACCGATCATCGCAGGGATGTCAGGATTCACTTCAGGATTGATGGAAACAACGGTTGCGATCACTTGTGTTTCGTTCGTAAAACCTTCAGCAAATAACGGACGAAGTGGACGGTCGATCAAACGTGCGATCAATGTTTCACCTTCGGAAGGACGACCTTCACGACGGAAGAAACCGCCCGGGATTTTACCCGCTGCATACGTACGTTCTTGGTAGTTCACAGTGAGTGGGAAAAAGTCACGCGATGGATCAAATTTAGTGGATGCCACACATGTGACAAATACAACCGTACCGTCAACATCAACTTTAACGGCCGCATTCGCTTGACGAGCCATTTCGCCGACTTCTAATACAACCTTTTGGTTGCCATACATAAATTCTTTTTGAATTGCTTTTAATTCCATAATTACCTCAAAATTAAACATTTGCGGTAAAAGCTTTTGATCCAAGGGAGCTGACAAAACATTCTACATAAAACGCTTTATCAGAACCCTTCAAAACACTTTTACCAATGACAAAAGCCCTCACAGCACAACTGCAAGGGCTCGCTAAACTACATAATCATCTGCATCATGTGTGTGCTGATTAACGACGTAATTGTAAACGCTCAATCAAAGTTTGATAACGCGCTAAATCTTTACGTTTTAAGTAGTCTAACAACTTACGACGTTGGTTAACCATTTGTAATAAACCACGACGTGAGTGATGATCTTTTTTGTGTTCATCAAAGTGAGCACGAAGCGCATTGATGTTGTTTGTTAAAAGCGCAACTTGTACTTCAGGAGAACCTGTATCGTTTTCGCCGCGAGCAAATTCAGCAACAATGGCTGCTTTTTTTTCAGTTGTTAACATAAAAAATAAAACTCCAAATAAAATTAATTGTTGTCAATGGCGATGACAGCATAATTGTGGGTGATTATACCGAGAAATTTACCAAAACAAAAGTTTAATCTACTTTTTTCAGGCGATCCCCGATGTTAATTCCCAATCGTGCGCGCTCGCCTTTGCCAATCTCTAAAACATATTGCCCTGGGGCTTTTGATGGATAAGAGGGACAAGGATCCTCAAGACACGGAACGGCTTCAGCATAATCGACGAGCACGCCTTCATTGTCAAAATAGAGAATGTCTAAAGGGATTTTCGTATTCTTCATCCAAAAGCTCAACGGCTGCATTTTATCAAACACAAACAGCATCCCTTGATTTTCCGGAAGAATATAGCGATGCATCAAGCCATACGCCTGGGCGCGCGGTTTTGTTGCCAATTCCACACGAATGGGTTGATCATTGATGGTAACCGTTGCCAATGCTAAGTGCGATTGCGGATGCACTTCATCGAGCGGCTGCCAAAAACTCTGCGACATCGCGCTTGGCAGCAATGCCATTGCCCCAAGCAATGGCATCACCGTTTTAAAGATGCGCTTAGTGATCATGATCGCACTCATCATCACAATCATGGTCGTGATCATCACCATCAAAGAAAGCGAGTAAACCTTGATTCACTAAATCCACAATGAATTCTGCCGCCACTTCATCACGCAAGAACTGCTTCATTTTGCCTGGGCTGTATTGACGGTTTTCACATAAGAATTGCACCAATTTGGTATATTTTTTATCCAATGCAAAGCACTCGCCATTGGCATAGAGCACCACATCATCCAATGTTTCGCGGAAATAAAAGGCAACACTTGGCACGCGCTCAATGTCTGCACCATCTTCTAATAAGCCTAACACTTCATCAGCACTGAATTCTTCTTCAAGCATTTCAGGCTCCTGCCCTTCTTTGCTCTCGCTCATAAAGCGCCCAAACCAATCTGCCACTAGATCACGATTGTGATGCAAACCTTCTTCGATCACTTTCATCACGCGATCAATGTCATCATCATTGAGCTCAGCTGAGAATTCACGCGGTGCTAAATCAGGATCAGAATAACGGGCATCTGCTGCTGTAAATTGTACGATGTCTTCCACAAAATCATGGATCATTTCGCGGTGTTTAGGCGCACGAAAACCCACGGACCATGTCATGCTCTCGCCAATCGCCACACCAAAGTGACCAATGCGCGGCGGCAAATACAATAAATCACCAGGTTCAACAATCCACTCTTCGCTGACGTTAAAGTTTTCAATCAAACGAATGGGTAAACCTTCCACAAAATCATTTTCAGACACTTCATCATAACTGATCTGCCAACGCTTTTTACCCATGCCCTGGATTAAAAATACATCATAATCATCCCAATGCGCGCCCACCGTGCCTTGATCCACCGCATAGCTCACTTGAACGTCATCTAAACGCCATTCCGGAATGAATTTAAATGGATCACTCAAGACACGCATTTGTGGCATGAATTTTTCCACATCATTGACGAGCAATACCCATTTTGTATCCGGTAAATTGGCAAAATCTTTTTCTGCAAACGGGCCACATTTTAATTCCCAGTTGCGCTCTTCAAACACAAAGCGCGAAGGTACACCCTCTTCACAGCTTAAACCGGCCACTTCGTCGGCCGTCATTGGGTCCATAAAATCTTGGAATGCATTTTTCACAAACAATGGTTTTTTTTGCCAATACTCTGCTAAAAATTGCTCAATCGTGAGTCCGCCTAAAAAACGGACGGGCTTATTTGCCTTCATCATAAAAACATATCCTTTTTCGCTTTCTGATCCGAAATATAATTGTTCACCTCTTCCATCGAAGCAAGTGGCAAATAGAAATAAAAGAGCGTGCCGACATTCTCTTGCGACTCATAATGAATCGTGCCGCGCATGCGCTCAATGAATGCTTTAGAAATGCTTAAGCCTAGCCCGGTTCCTTTTGAACGATGCTTTGCATCATCGGCTTGGGCAAACTTCATAAAGACTTTATCTGAAAAACTGTCAGGAATCCCGACGCCATAATCCTCAACATCCACTCGCACGCATTTGCCATCTAGCATCACACGCACATCAACACGGCTGTCTGGCTTTGAAAATTTCGCGGCATTCGATAAAAGGTTACTCATGATCTGTGCTAAGCGATCTGAATCGCCCATCACATAAATGGGATACGAGGGCAAGTGCCCAACAATCGTCACCCCTAAATTTTGTGCATACAACTCATTGACCTCAATCGATTGGCGCACTACGCTCACAATATCGATGGTTTTGAGATGAAAATCAAGGGTGCCGAGCTGAATCTTCTGAATGTCTAAGATATCATTGACCAGACTCAATAACCGGTCACTGTTGCGGGTGGCCAATTCCAATAATTTTTGAGCCTTTTGAGGAATCTCACCGGCAATCCCACTGTTCATTAAACCTAATGAACCTTTAATGGAGGTGATCGGTGTGCGAAGCTCATGAGACACCGTTGCCACAAACTCTTGAGTGATGAATTCTGCACGCTTTTGATCACTGATGTCACGAATGATGCAGGCAAAATTCACCTCACGCTCAGAAGATGCGCTCAAACGGGACAATAAAAGCGATGTCGGAATGCCATTAAAGCGCGGATTACTCGATGCTAACACACATTCGACCTGCGTCGAATCATTGACATCCATTAGGGTTTTAAACAGCTCTCGCGTGCTGATTTTACCACCACCATGGGCAATGTCGAACTGAAAGTATTGATCCAAGCTTTTTGCATTCTCAACGCTGTCTAAATCAAAAAATTCCAGCGCCGTCACATTTGCGGTGATGAGCTCACCATGTTGATCTGTGGACACAATGCCAATTTGTAAACCATCGAGCAAAGCTTTGAGCTGCTCTTCACTGTTACGCAAATCCGCCCAAATTTTCTCTTTCTCATTCATCTCTTGGGCTAAACGTAAGTTTGAGATCACCAATTTTTTGGTGCGGTCAGCAACGTTTAAGTTCAGCGTACGGTTTGCCTCTTTTAAGCTCAAATGAATGCGCACAATGGTGTAGACAAAAATCACACTGATCATGGCAAATGAGAGTGCAATCGGTGAATACCAATAATCATAAAAATAAAACAGCAAGAAAGTCACAGCGGTTAAAAAACCGATGTACAGCAGTAACAGCGCCACCGTCATCACGGGCGTTGCAAAAATCGCCACAATCGTCATGCCCACAACAGAGCTCACCATTGCCAAGGTATTAAACGCTGTGCCAGCATATTCCGTCACCGCATGGGTGCGAAGCGCCTCAAAAATTGAGGCCTGAATCTCAACCCCTGTTTTAAACGTACTGTTTTTTAACGATGAACTGCGCATGCGCTCACCAATGCCAGAGGCACTGACCCCCACAAATACCACTTTATCTTTAAATTCAGACGGCGCAATTTTCCCCATAAATACATCAGAAAATGAGTAGATCGGATAATTGCGATCCAATGAATAGACAAAACGGATGGGATCTTCTAATTCATCACGATAAAGATGTTGTGCGGTGGGCAAGCGATCATCTTTTTGTGCCAAAACATCTAAAATGGCAAATGAGAAACTTCGCATCCCATCTAAATAGGGATCAATCGACCGCACAATCCCATCGCCATCAATGTTGACATCCACATGACCAAAGTGCGCCACATCATTAAAAGGAATCACGCCATCTGAGGATAAAAACAGTGGCTTTGGCAACACCACTGCCCCATGCTGCTCAATGGCTTTAGATAGCAAGGCATCGCCTGAACTGCTTTCGGTGAACAAAATGTCATAGGCGATCACTTTTGCCCCCATTTTCGTGAGCTCACGAATGAGCCCGGCATGATATGCCCTTGGCCATGGCCAAATTTTTTCAAGCGTGCGAATGCTTTTATCATCAATCACAATCATCACAATGTCACTCTCTGCACTCAGCGCTTGTGATTTTTTATCGATGAAATAGTCATACAGCGAATACGATAAATTACTGGTGACGGCGGAAGATTTAAAAAAGAAAAACATCCCCGTCATTGAGAGCATCAAAATGACGGCGATGATGATCAGTCTAAATCGCCCTGTGGTTTGGCCATTTTGGCCATTAACCAACGATTTGGGCCTCATCATTTTGTCGACCGATGCGCACAACGTTTTCAAGTTTTTTCAGGTTACGGAAAACATTAGCTAAAAATTGACGATCCGACACATGAATCACCATCCATAAACGGCTGTAACCTTCATTGATGGTTTGCGAACGCAGATCATTGATATTGATCTCCATATTCATCAATTCATTGGTGATCTGGGCGATCACACCGCGGCGGTTACGAATGATGAAAGAGAGTTGAACAGGGAAAATGCCTTTTTCTTGATGCTTCCATGCCAATGGATAACAGCGTTCCGGATGTTTAGTGGCAGCCTCAATGGCATTGCGGCACTCAATGCGGTGCACCTCTAACTCTCCTAAACGGGGCTGCCAATAGCCCACAATGTTGTCACCAGGAATTGGGTAACAACACTCTGCAAAGACTGTTTTCTTCCCTTGCGCCCCTTCGATGGTTTGCGCATTGTCTGTGGTGTGATGCGAGTGTCGATACTCTTGCGTCACATCTAAGCCATGTGCTTCTAAGCGATTGATGATGAATGATGCAGGACGTTTGCCTGAACCAATTTCAGCATACATATCTTGCACAGACTCAATGCGTAGCTCTTTAGCCAACTTATTGAGAATCTCTTCAGAGAGTTTCGCCACCGGTATATTTTTCTGCTTCATGGCGTTTTCAAGAAGATTTTCCCCGATCACCACGGCATCTTCATAACTCAATTTACTCAAGTAACTGCGAATGGCAGAACGCGCTTTAGCTGTGCGCACAAACTCTAACCACATAGGATTGGGCTGTGCACTTTGGGAGGTTTGAATCTCCACCGTTTGCCCCGTCACCAAAACTTGTGCAACCGGTGCAAATTTTGCATCAATTTTTGTCGAGATGCAGTGATTGCCAATGTCCGAGTGAATTGCATAAGCAAAGTCCACCGCTGTACTGCCTTTTGGCAATTCAATGATGCGACCATTTGGGGTGAAGACATAAATTTCTGATGGGAAGAGATCTTCCTTCATCGACGCCATGAACTCCTCAGAGGAGAGCATGCTGTTTTGTAATTCTGTGACAGAATCTAACCATTCACGCGTTTTATTTTTCGTGTAATTTTGCTCGCGATACACCTCACCATAGCGCCAATGGGCAGCTGCGCCCGCTTCTGCGATGATGTGCATCTCTTTGGTGCGAATCTGTACTTCAACAGGCAACATATTTGCCCCAAACACCACGGTGTGTAAGCTTTGATAACCATTGACCTTAGGGATGGCAATGAAATCTTTAAAGCGACCAATGATGGGCTTATTGAGGCTGTGGACAATCCCTAACACGCGATAACATTCATCCACACTATTGACGATGACGCGAATGGAGAAAATGTCCGACAGTTGCGACAATGAGCCGCGTTTTTTAAGTTTACGATACAAGCTCCATGCGTGCTTTTCACGGATTGCAATGCGGGCAGAAATACCAACGCTTGAGACTTTTTCCTGAATGGCATCACGAATGGCTTGTAAGGTTGGGCCTTGCGAGATGCGTTTTTTATTCACAAACTCTAACAACACACGATGGCGCATCGGATAGATGTTCTCAAAACAGAGGTTTTCAAGCTCCGTTTGTAAGGCAAACATCCCTAAGCGTGCCGCAATCGGTGTATAAATGTCTAAGGTATCTTTTGCAATGCGGCGCTTTTTATAAGGTGCTAAAGCCCCAAGGGTGCGCATATTATGCAAGCGATCGGCCAATTTGACCATAATGACGCGCAGGTCTTTGGTCATCGCTAAAATCATTTTGCGGAAGTTTTCAGCTTTTGCTTCTAACTTTGAGCTGAAACGGATCTTCGTTAATTTACTGACGCCATCAACAATGATGGCCGTTTCGCGGCCAAACTTTTGCGCGATCTCTTCAAACGTGATGTCTGTATCTTCAATCACATCGTGTAGCACAGCGCCCACGATGGAGTCCACATCAAGTTGCACCAATGTTAAGATCAGTGCAACTTCGATGGGATGGAAAATATAGGGTTCGCCAGAACTCCTCGATTGTCCTTGATGCGCCCACGCACCGAAAAAGCAAGCCTCTTTAACCAAAGCAACTTCTGCTTTAGTCATATAACGGCTAACGCATAACTCTAACTCTGCAACTTTGGCAAAAAATGCCTCGTTCCAAAGTGCCATTTCTTCAGGTAGCTTAATCGGTTCCATGTTCACATCCACATTCAATTAAAATTCGAATGCTGTTTCTGGTTTGAAGCTTTCAACGATGACGGGTTTTGGCTTCACATTCAATTTTTTAATCTCATCAATCGTAATGAGTTCTTCGGCAATTTCACGCAACGCTTGAACCGTCACTTTTTCAGTGGAAGGTGGCAATTTTGTTTCTGCACCTAACGCTAACTGATGCGCGCGACGAGAGGCTAACAACACCAATTGGAAACGGTTTTCTACTTTGTCTAAACAATCTTCTACGGTCACACGTGCC
This sequence comes from Wohlfahrtiimonas chitiniclastica DSM 18708, assembly GCF_000375345.1. GTDB lineage: Bacteria > Pseudomonadota > Gammaproteobacteria > Cardiobacteriales > Wohlfahrtiimonadaceae > Wohlfahrtiimonas > Wohlfahrtiimonas chitiniclastica. The sequence goes on from NZ_AQXD01000003.1 coordinate 242,444, forward strand.
ATAAACTAAAACTCCTAATATTCTTACAAAAATAACTACATCAATAATAACCAAAATATCGGTTCAGCGTACTGAAATCTTATTGCTCAAGCAAAGAGCTAATCAATAATTTGTGACGCTCTTTTTGTGGGGCTGTTTTTAAACGCTCTGCCATAATGATAGAACGTAAATTTGCCAATGCGAGATCAAAGTCATCATTCACCACTAAATAATCAAAATCTTTATAGTGACTGATCTGATTGCTCGCATCTTTCATGCGATTTTCCACCACTGCAATGCTGTCTTCATTGCGAGCAAATAAACGGGCGCGCAGCGTTTCTAAAGACGGCGGCAAGATGAAAATGCTGATCGCATCCGGATGGCTGATGCGCACTTGCTCAGCGCCTTGCCAATCGATCACGAGCACCACATCCATACCGTGTCTGAGTTTGCTTTTCACCTCTTTCCAAGAAGTGCCGTATTGTGCATTGAACACACGCGCTGTTTCCACAAAGCCGCCTTCTGCTTTTAAGGCTTCAAAGGCTTCATCGGTCACAAAGTGGTAATGCATCCCATCTTTTTCGTTCGGTCTTGCTGCACGAGTGGTATGGGTCACAACACGACAAATATCAGGTGTACATTCAAGTAATTGGCTCACCAATGTTGTTTTACCGCCACCCGATGGCGACGAAATAACATAGAGATTGCCCAAAAACTTTTCGCGCTCACACATTTTTTTCACTCACTTTTATTTGTCTTTTAAGGGGGTGTCATTATACAAAATTTACCTTTCCTTTGTCTGATTAAAACACTGTTATACATACAAGTTGCCACGGATTCACCTTGATTTCGGCCTAAATCTGCGTAAAATAAACAAAGCACAATATTGTCAACTTCATATTCAATGAGGATTTTATGTTTAAAAAAGTACTGGCTGCATCATTATTAACATCATCACTTCTAGTGGCAGCAAATGCTCAACAAGGTCCCGATTCCATCTATAAAAAGAAACATCAAGATTGGACAGTTGAATGCTTTGCGGCACCTAACAATGCAAAAGAGTGCCAAATGTTTCAACAAATCACCATGGTGGCACCTGCGGACGCAAAATTACCAAAAGATCAACAACGCCAAGTGCCGATTTTAAGAACATCTGTGACACTGTTTGACAAACAACCTGTGATGATCTTTGCTGCACCTTTAGACGTTCAATTGAGCGAAGGTTTGCAATTGCGTTTAAACAGCAACAACAACGATGGCAAAATCTTCATCACAGTGAAAGGTCAAGATGACGCAGGTAAAGCGAAAGACATCGATACAGACATCGCACAAATCAACTTTGAGCGCTGCTCTACGTTTGGTTGTATCGCAGCCTTACCGATGGATGTGGATGTGAGTGGTAAATTGATGAGCAAATTCCAAAAAGGTACTAATCTTTTTGTGAACTTCACTTTTGATTCTAATGCTGATAAAAACAGCCCTGCGCACATCAAAGCACAAGTGCCATTAAAAGGCTTCACCGCAGCTTATGATGATTTATTAGAACAATCTAAATAATTTTCAATCTGCTTTAAGAAAACCTGATCAACCTTGATCAGGTTTTTTTATGCCTTCAATAATTTATTGATGACATAACCTGCCATCATCATGCCCATTGTGGCTGTCATCGTGACAATCGATCCGTAACCGGCACAATTTAAACCACCGCTGCCTTTGTGGCTGCCTTGCATATTTTCTGTGGAAAACACCACTGGCACACCAAATTTTGCACCATTTTTTCCAAGTCCATGCTGCTTTTTAAGGTTGGCCTTTAAGCTTGCGCACAAAGGATCATGATAGGTTTTTGATAAATCATCAATCATAAACGATTGCGCATCGATTTTACCACCCGCAGCGCCACTGACAATGATCTTCAATTTACGGCGCTTTGCCCATGCAATCAGGGCTGCTTTGACTTTTACGCTGTCAATGGCATCCACAATCCATGTGCGTTCTGCCGTTAAATGTCCAAGCAGTGCATCCATATTTTCTTCAGATAAAAAATCATCGATCAACGTCACGTTGCAATTTCGATTGATCTCTAAAATGCGATCGGCCATCACACCAATTTTTGATTCGCCAAGGGTGGAGCTCATCGCCGGCAATTGTCGATTGATGTTGCTTTCTGCCACCACATCTAAATCAATCAATGTCAAATGCCCAATCCCTGAGCGTGCCAACGCTTCCACGCACCAAGAGCCCACACCGCCAACGCCAATGACCACCACATGACACTGCGCCAATTGCGCCATGGCATCGGTTTGATATAAACGATCTAATCCTGAAAAACGACGCTCTAAATCCACGGTTAAATTGTCCCCATAAAAAAAGCACTAACTCAATTAGTGCTTTGATTCATTGATTTGCACTAATACTGTTTTAACTCAAACTTCGCCTCGCCGCGAATGTCATCACGCGTCACCGCTCGATTTTCACCCATACGAATGCGAAGAGAGACGTTGTTTTTCGAGTCAGCGTTGTTGATCGCTTCTTCCGCCGAGATCAATCCCTCACGATACAACTCATACAATGCCTGATCAAAAGTACGCATGCCCGTTGTACCGCCATTTTCCATCGCTTCTGGCACAGTGTCTAACTTCCCTTTCATGATGAGCTCTTGCACATAAGGCGTATTGAGCATCACTTCAACGGCGGGCACCAATTTGCCATCTAAACCTTTGACCAAACGCTGAGAAACAATCGCTTTAATGTTTAACGACAGATCCACCAATAACTGCGCACGAGCAGATTCAGGGAAAAAGTTCACGATACGGTCAAGCGCACCCACAGCATTGTTCGCATGCAATGTGGTTAAACATAAGTGACCGGTAATGGAGAAGTTGATCACCGCTTTCATGATCTCGGTGCTGCGCACTTCCCCCACTAAAATCACATCAGGCGCTTCACGCATCGCAGATTGCAATGCATTTTCGTAACTATGAGTATCTAAGCCCACTTCACGCTGCCCGATGATGGATTTTTTGTGTTGATACACAAATTCAATCGGATCTTCCACCGTTAAGATGTGCCCGGGTGAATGAGAGGCACGATAATCAATCATGGAGGCTAAGCTTGTGGATTTACCACTACCGGTTGAACCCACCACCAACACCAAACCGCGCTTTTCCATGATGATCTGTTTAAAGACCTCAGGCACGCGCAGATCTTCCATTTTCGGAATCACAGATTTGATGTAACGAATCACCATGCCATATTCGCCGCGCTGCTTGAAGATATTGACACGAAAACGTGACCCATCTTCTAACTTAATGGCAAAGTTCAACTCTAACTGATGTACGAACTCTTCAGCTTGTGCCTCACTGAGCAGACCAAAAATGGCTGCTTTAACCGTTTCAGCCGACAACACATCACGGCTTAACGGGTGCACCACACCACTGAGTTTGACGCACACAGGGGCATTCGGATACATAAATAAATCCGAACCATTCTTTTGCACCATAAAGCGCAGAAAAGGCGAAATATCCATGATTACTCTCTCATCTCTTATGTTGTTATGATCGCTTAATGATAATCGATTCTCACTTTTTCAGCGACTTTATCTAAGATGCCGTTGATGAATTTATAGCTTTGGTTTGCACCAAATTTTTTCGCTAAATTCACCGATTCATTGATCACCACTTTGTAAGGAATTTCAGGGTGCTCTAACAACTCAAAGCCACCTAACCACAATACTGCACGCTCAACTAAATCTAATTGTTCAATCGGGCGATCGAGTAATGGTGTGATGAGTTCATTCACTTGGCCTTGTGTGCGAATCGAACCGCGCAACAAGTTAGAGAATGCTTCTGTATTTGCTTTCACAAATTCAGGGTTTTCCGCAAAGCCACGCTCGATTTGATCAACCTGCGTTTGAGAGACTTGCCATTCATATAAGCCTTGTAATGCGAAGCGTCTTGCCCACATCATGCGCTCAAATTCACGTTTATTTGACATACTATTTCCTCATAAACAATAAAAGCATCTATGAATAGATGCTTTTATTAAACATTATTAATTTAAGAATTACTCTGCACTGATGAAAAGTTCAGTGCCTTCATGTTCGCGTTCTTTCTCTAAGCGACGCTCATCATGATAGGCTAAACCTGTACCAGCAGGGATCAAACGACCCACAATAACGTTCTCTTTCAAGCCACGTAATTCATCACGTAAACCGCGAACAGATGCTTCTGTCAATACGCGTGTGGTTTCTTGGAACGATGCGGCTGAAATGAAGCTTTCAGTTGCCAATGATGCTTTTGTGATACCCAATAATACAGGTTCATAAGTCGCTGGCACTTTGCCTTCTTTGATCAAGCGTACATTTTCACGAAGCAATTGAGTTTTCTCAACTTGTTCACCTTTGATGAACTCAGAATCGTTCGCTTCCACGATTTCCACTTTACGAAGCATTTGACGCACGATCACTTCAATGTGTTTATCAGAGATCTTAACACCTTGTAAACGGTAAACGTCTTGGATTTCTTTCACTAAGTAAGCTGCCAACTCTTTCACACCTAAGAGGCGTAAAATGTCGTGTGAACTCATTTCACCATCGACGATGATTTCACCTTTCTCAACGCTTTCACCTTCGAATACGTTGATGTGACGCCATTTAGGAATCAATGCTTCATACGTCTGACCTTCACGATCCGTGATGATTAAACGTTGCTTACCTTTGGTTTCCTTACCAAAGCTCACGATGCCTGAGATTTCTGCAAGGATTGCAGCTTCTTTCGGACGACGCGCTTCAAATAAGTCGGCAACGCGTGGCAAACCACCCGTGATGTCGCGTGTTTTTGAAGATTCTTGTGGAATACGTGCTAATACGTCACCTAATGATACCGGTGCATTGTCAGACAAGGAGATGATCGCACCCGCTGGCAATGTGTAGATTGCAGCAATGTCCGTACCTGGCAATGTTAATGGATCACCATTGGCATCCACAACATGAATCGCAGGACGCTTATCTTTACCAGAAGAGCCACGAGATTTAGAATCTAACACGATCAAATGCGTTAAACCTGTAATTTCATCTGTTTGTTTCTGAACGTTGATGCCTTCATCGAAGTCTTCAAATTTCGCGAAACCAGTCACCTCAACGATGACAGGGTAAGTATGCGGATCCCATGTGGCAACGATGTCACCCACGTTCACTGGCTCGCCTTCACCCACAGACAAGATCGCACCATATGGTACTTTATAGCGTTCACGGTTACGGCCGAATTCATCCGTGATGATGATTTCACCAGAACGTGACGTAGATACCAATTGGTTATCCTTGTTCTTCACAGTTTTCATTTTCACAAGTTTGAGCAAACCTTTGGTTTTCACTTGTACGCTTGAAACTGCGGCTGTACTCGATGCCGTACCACCGATGTGGAACGTACGCATTGTTAACTGTGTACCTGGCTCACCGATGGATTGTGCAGCGATAACGCCCACAGACTCACCAGGATTGACCAAGTGACCACGACCAAGATCGCGACCGTAACATTTCGCACACAAGCCATGTAAGTTTTCACATGTGATGGCAGAGCGAACGATCATTTCATCCACACCTTTTTCATCGAGGATTTCAGCGGCGGCTTCATCGATCAATGTACCCGCTGGGAACAATACTTCATCGCTGCCTGGAATGAATACATCTTGTGCAGTCACTAAACCTAATACGCGCTCACTTAAACGCTCGATCACATCACCACCTTCTACGGTTGGTGTCATGAGTAAGCCGTCTGTTGTGCCACAATCTTCATTGATGACCACTAAGTCTTGTGCAACGTCTACTAAACGACGGGTTAAGTAACCTGAGTTCGCTGTTTTCAACGCCGTATCCGCCAAACCTTTACGAGCACCATGCGTGGATACGAAGTATTGAAGAACGTCTAGACCTTCACGGAAGTTCGCTGTGATTGGCGTTTCGATGATCGAACCATCTGGTTTTGCCATCAAACCACGCATACCCGCTAACTGACGAATCTGTGCGGCACTACCACGCGCACCGGAGTCGGCCATCATAAAGATTGAGTTGAATGAATCTTCTAAGATTTCATTGCCATTCTCATCAATGTGACGATCTTTACTCAAGTTTTTCATCATCACTTTGGCCACTTCTTCGTTTGTACGAGACCAAATATCGATGACTTTGTTGTAACGCTCACCGTTTGTCACCAAACCTTGTGCGTATTGTTCTTGAACTTCTTTCACTTCTGCTTCTGCAGCATGAATGATGCCAGCTTTTTCAGCAGGGATCACCATGTCTTCATAACCCACAGAAGAACCAGAACGCATCGCGTAGTAGAAGCCTGTATACATCAAGCGATCGGCAAAGATCACGGTGTCTTTCAAGCCTAAACGACGATAAGATTGGTTGATCAAGTTAGAGATCGCTTTTTTCGTCAAAGCACGATCAATGAACGCAAATGGGAAACCTTTTGGCAAGATGTCAGACAACAAGACACGGCCAACGGTTGTTTCTACGCGGCGCAATACTTCGCCTTCTTTCATGTCTTCGAACATGTGCGCAGGTAAACGCACTTGAATGCGCGCATGTACGCCCACTTCTTTGTTCAAATATGCACGAAGCACTTCAGCGTAATCAGCGAAGATCATGCCTTCACCTTTCGCACGTGCGCGATCACGCGTCATGTAGTACAAGCCTAATACAACGTCCTGAGATGGCACGATGATTGGCTCACCATTTGCAGGTGATAAGATGTTGTTTGAAGACATCATCAATGCACGCGCTTCTAACTGTGCTTCGATGGACAATGGAACGTGTACCGCCATTTGGTCACCATCGAAGTCGGCGTTGAACGCTGTACATACGAGTGGATGCAACTGAATCGCTTTACCTTCAATCAAGATCGGTTCAAATGCTTGAATACCCAATCTATGCAATGTCGGTGCACGGTTCAATAATACTGGATGCTCAGAGATCACCTCTTCTAAAACGTCCCAAACTTCAGGCGCTTCACGCTCAACCATTTTCTTCGCTGCTTTGATTTTCACAGCGATGCCGCGAGAGATCAATTTAGAGAAAATGAATGGTTTGAAGAGTTCTAAAGCCATTTTCTTCGGTAAACCACATTGGTGTAAACGCAATGTTGGTCCAACCACGATCACAGAACGACCAGAGTAGTCAACACGCTTACCTAATAAGTTCTGACGGAAACGACCTTGTTTACCTTTGATCATGTCTGCTAAAGATTTCAATGGACGCTTGTTCGTGCCAGTGATCGCGCGACCACGACGACCGTTGTCTAACAATGAATCCACAGCTTCTTGCAACATACGTTTTTCGTTACGTACGATGATGTCAGGTGCGCTTAACTCTAACAAACGTCTTAAACGGTTGTTACGGTTAATAACGCGACGATACAAGTCATTTAAGTCAGACGTTGCAAAGCGGCCGCCATCCAATGCAACCAATGGACGTAAATCTGGTGGCAACACAGGCAATACTGTGAGGATCATCCACTCTGGTTTATTACCAGACTGAATGAAAGATTCAATCAATTTTAAACGCTTCGATAAACGTTTAAATTTAGTTTCAGAACCTGTTTCTGCCAATTCTTCACGTAAACGTGAGACTTCTTGTTCTAAATCAAGGGCTCTTAACAACTCTAAAATGGCTTCTGCACCCATTTTAGCGTCGAATTCATCACCGTGTTCTTCGATGATGTCTAAGTATTCTTCATCCGTTAAGATTTGACCTTGTTCTAAAGGCGTCATCCCTGGATCGGTCACCACGAAAGATTCAAAGTAGAGAATCTTTTCGATGTCACGCAATGTCATGTCTAATAACAAACCGATGCGGCTTGGCAATGATTTCAAATACCAAATGTGTGCCACAGGTGAAGCCAATTCGATGTGACCCATGCGCTCACGACGCACTTTAGCCACTGTCACTTCTACGCCACACTTTTCACACACCACGCCGCGGTGTTTCAAACGCTTATACTTACCGCATAAGCATTCATAATCCTTCACTGGCCCGAAGATACGAGCACAGAACAGACCATCACGTTCTGGTCTGAATGTACGGTAGTTGATGGTCTCTGGCTTTTTCACTTCACCAAATGACCATGAACGGATCATTTCAGGAGACGCTAAGCCGATTTTAATCGCATCAAAGTTCTTAACGTTGTCCGAATTTTTAAATAAATTCATTAAATCTTTCATTGTTCAATAGTTCCTATGTTTAGAGAGAAGTAGTTGTTAGTAATCGACAATTACTCACCATCTAACTCTACATTGATACCAAGAGAACGGATCTCTTTGACGAGAACGTTGAATGATTCTGGCATTCCTGTATCCATTCGATGCTCTCCATTCACAATACTCTTATAAACTTCCGTACGACCGACAACGTCATCCGATTTCACTGTCAACATTTCTTGAAGTGTATAGGATGCACCATAAGCTTCCAGTGCCCACACCTCCATCTCACCAAAGCGCTGACCACCAAATTGTGCTTTACCACCCAATGGTTGTTGCGTCACTAATGAGTAAGGACCTGTTGAACGCGCATGCATTTTGTCATCCACTAAGTGGTTCAATTTAAGCATGTACATGTAACCGATGGTTACTGGACGGTCAAACGCATCACCTGTGCGACCATCGTAAAGCGTGATTTGACCAGATTCTGGCAAGTCCGCTAAACGGAGCATACGACGCATCTCCTCTTCAGAGGCACCATCAAATACTGGTGTTGCCATTGGCACACCTTTCTTCAAGTTGTGACACAACTCTAAGAACTCATTGTCAGAGAATTCAGCTAAATCAACTTTTTGTGCACTTTCATCTTTGTTATAGATTTCGTCCACAAAGCTGCGAAGATCACTCATTGCTGATTTTTCTTCCAACATGCGTTGAATCTTGTTACCTAAGCCTTTTGCTGCCCAACCTAAGTGAGTTTCTAAAATCTGACCGATGTTCATACGTGATGGAACGCCCAGTGGATTCAAACAGATGTCCACAGGTGTACCATCTTCCATGTATGGCATGTCTTCTTCAGGAACGATCATGGACACAACACCTTTGTTACCATGACGACCGGCCATTTTATCACCCGGTTGAATGCGACGTTTAACGGCTAAGTAAACTTTAACCATTTTCAATACGCCCGGCGCTAATTCATCGCTTTGCGTTAATTTTTCGCGTTTCTCTTCAAATTGCTTATCAAACTCTTTGCGTTGTTGTGATAACAATTCTTTCAATTGCGCTAAATCATTGGCAGCATCTTCTTCTTTCAATGCTAAGTTCAACCAATCTTCACGATCTAAACTCATTAAGTAGTCTTCTGTGAAGTTTGCACCGGCTTTGAAACCTTTGTTGCCAGAAGCCGCAGCATTGGCCATCAATAAGCGCTGTGCACGGTCAAATAAGTCATCTTCTAAGATGCGCAATTGATCGTTCAAATCTTTACGGATGCGTTTTAATTCAGCCGCTTCGATTTCACGTGTACGGCTATCTTTTTCGATGCCATCACGAGTAAATACGCGAACGTCAATCACCGTACCATCCATACCTGTTGGCACACGTAAAGAGGTATCTTTAACATCTGACGCTTTATCACCAAAGATTGCGCGCAATAATTTTTCTTCAGGGGTTAATTGTGTTTCACCTTTTGGCGAAACTTTACCCACTAAGATGTCACCGGCTTTCACTTCAGCACCGATGAACGCCATACCAGCTTCATCTAATTTTGTTAATGCAGCTTCTGATACATTTGGAATGTCAGAGGTGATTTCTTCAGGCCCTAACTTCGTATCACGCGCCACACATGTTAATTCTTCAATGTGAATGGTTGTGAAACGATCTTCACGCACCACACGCTCAGAGATTAAGATGGAATCTTCGTAGTTATAACCATTCCATGGCATGAACGCCACTAAGATGTTTTGACCCAATGCCAATTCACCTAAGTCAGTGGAAGGACCATCCGCCATCACGTCTTTTGCAGAGACACGATCACCCACACGCACCAATGTACGTTGGTTGATACATGTACTTTGGTTAGAACGCATGTATTTCGTTAAGTTATAAATGTCAACGCCCGCTTCACCTGGCTTGGTTTCGTCTTCGTTCACACGAACAACGATGCGCGTAGCATCCACATAATCAACAATACCACCACGTTTAGCCACGATACATACGCCAGAGTCACGTGCCACAGTGCTTTCAATACCAGTACCCACTAAAGGTTTGTCTGAACGCAAAGTTGGAACGGCTTGTCGTTGCATGTTCGATCCCATCAAGGCACGGTTAGCATCGTCGTGCTCAAGGAATGGAATCAAGGCTGCGGCCACAGATACGATTTGGCGAGGTGATACGTCCATGTATTGGATTTGATCACGCGTCAAGAGGATGAACTCACCATTCACGTGAGAGGCAATTAAATCATCTTTAAATTCGCCAGTTTCCGTCAAACGTGCGTTTGCCTGAGCAATACCAAATTCCATCTCTTCATAAGCAGATAAGTATTCGATTTCATTGGTCACATGACCATCCACCACTTTACGATAAGGCGTTTCTAAGAAGCCATATTCGTTTGTACGTGCATAACATGCCAATGAGTTGATCAAACCGATGTTTGGACCTTCAGGTGTTTCGATTGGGCACACACGACCATAGTGAGTGGTGTGAACGTCTCGAACTTCGAAGCCTGCGCGTTCGCGCGTCAAACCACCTGGACCTAATGCAGAGATACGACGTTTATGCGTGATTTCTGACAATGGGTTATTCTGATCCATGAACTGAGACAACTGAGAAGAACCAAAGAATTCTTTCATTGCCGCTGCCACAGGTTTAGCATTGATGAGCTCGTGTGGTGTTAAGCCTTCTGCTTCTGCAAGCAATAAGCGCTCTTTCACTGCACGTTCAATGCGCACCAAACCAATGCGGAATACGTTTTCAGCCATTTCGCCCACACAACGTACGCGACGGTTACCTAAGTGATCCACGTCATCTACATTGCCGTTACCATTACGGATGTCCACCAATGTTTTGATCACATCAATGATGTCTTGGTTAGACAACGTACCTTCGCCCACATCCGTACCGCGGTTTAAACGACGATTGAACTTCATGCGGCCAACGGCAGATAAGTCATAACGATCAATGTCAAAGAATAAGCTGTGGAACAATGTTTCAGCCACTTCTTTCGCAGGTGGTTCACCAGGACGCATCATACGGTAGATTTCTACTTGCGCTTCTAACTGAGTTTTCGTGATGTCTGCACGCAACGTGTCAGAGATATAAGAACCACGATCCACATCATTTGTATACAATACATTGATGCGTTTAATATTTTTCTGTGCTAAGCGCTCAACAATTAAGTCGTACGTCAATACTTCATTGGCTAGCAACAATACTTCGCCTGTATCTTCATCAAAGATGTCTTCTGCGATCACTTTGCCAATTAAGTATTCAACCGGTACTTCTAATTTTTCAACGCCTGCCTTGGTCAATTCACGGATGTGTTTTGCTGTGATACGGCGGCCACGTTCAGCGATTAACTGATCATTCACCACAATGTCAAAGGCAGCGATTTCACCACGTAAACGATCTGCGATTAATTCTAAGTAAATTTTGCCATCTTCGAAGAGGAATGTATTTTTATCGAAGAAAGTGTCTAAGATTTCTGTATCGCTCAAGCCTAATGCGCGTAACAATACAGTTGCGTGTAATTTACGACGACGGTCAATGCGCACGTACAATAAATCTTTCACGTCAAATTCAAAGTCTAACCAAGAGCCACGGTAAGGAATCACACGTGCTGAGAATAATAATTTGCCTGAAGAATGGCTTTTACCTTTGTCATGATCAAAGAATACACCCGGAGAACGGTGCAACTGAGAAACCACAACACGCTCAGTCCCGTTGATCACAAATGTACCGTTTTCGGTCATGAGGGGTAACTCACCTAAATACACACCACCACGGCCAAAACGGTCGATGGCTGCTTCGCGAACTTCTTTGATCGCGTTTGTATCAGCATCAGAAATACGTAAGCGCATACCCACACGTAAAGGCGCAGAATACGTGACACCACGCAACTGGCATTCGCGCACATCAAATTCAGGCTCACCTAAGTGATAATCCATATACTCAAGGCTTAAAGTATAACCTGGAGCCGTTGGCGTTTTTGCCTTCGTTGTTGTGATGGGGAAAATAGATTCAAAGGCAGCTTGTAAGCCTTGGTTTTTACGCTTCTTACGATTTTCACCTTGTTGTAGGAAGTTTTCGTATGAATCTAATTGAATCGATAAAAGATATGGGACGTCTAAAACGCTCGACTGCTTCCCAAAATCTTTACGGATACGCTTTTTTTCTGTAAAAGAATACATTATCAAATCCTCAAGGCTTACTTAGTTAAAAGGCAAACTAGAAAAAGAACATCATTGATCATAATCCACTTTTTCTAGCTTACAGATCAACAAGCTACTAAAGGCCAGTGGTTCACCACTAGCCTTTGGTTAAAAATTATATCTAAATATAGATCTTCAAATTACAAATTTCCTAAACAGGTTTACTGAATAATTCAGCTCGTTCAAAGAAATTGTAATTATTTCAATTCAACTGTTGCACCAGCTTCTTCAAGTTGTTTCTTAACTTCTTCAGCTTCAGCTTTTTCAACGCCTTCTTTAACAGTTGCAGGTACGCCTTCAACCATTGCTTTCGCTTCACCTAAGCCTAAGCCAGTGATTGCGCGAACAACTTTGATTACGTTTACTTTGTTAGAACCAAAGCTTGTCATTACAACGTCAAAGTCAGTTTTTTCTTCAGCAGCAGCAGCGCCAGCAGCAGGACCAGCCGCTACAGCAACAGCAGCAGTTACGCCGAATTTTTCTTCGATTGCAGAGATCAATTCCATGATTTCAGCAGTTTTCATTTCTTCAATTGCATTTAAAATATCATCTTTAGACACAGACATTTTAGACTCCTAAAAAATTTATAAATAATCTTCTATATAAAACAAATAGCGTTAAGCTTAAGCCGCTTCTTTCTGATCGCGAACTGCTGCCAAAGTTGCTGCCAATTTTTGTACAGGCGCTTTGAGCACAGCCAAGAACATAGAGATGGCTTGGTCTTTTGTTGGTAGTGAAGCGATGCGTTCTAATTCGCTGCCTTCATAGAGGGCACCATCATGAACGATTGCTTTAACAGCCATTTTCTCGTTCGCTTTATCTTTCAAGAATTCGTGAATTGCACGAACGCCTGAAACTGGATCTTCTTCATCCATAGAGAATGCAAGAATAATCGGGCCAACAAGATGATCATTAATGCTTTCAAAATTGCTATTTGCTAACGCACGCTTAGCTAAGCTGTTTTTAATAACGCGTAAGTATACATCACCTGCACGAGCTTTTTCACGTAAAGCTGTCAATTGAGCTACTGTTAAACCACGGTATTCAGCTGCAACTAATGAATGCGCACGACTTGCAATTTCAGAAACTTCAGCAACAACTGCTTGTTTCTCTTGTAAAGTTAACATACGTCACCATAAGTAGTTATTAAACATCCCTTTTTCAAGGGGCCTTACGGATCACTATAGTTAGGTCACCGTCTACGTAGAATATTAAGCCTTTTAGCCTCTACGGTCTCAGACACTTCCTGCCGAAGCAGGAAGTTCTAATCTGATTAGATTGACGCTACGTCAACCAATAAGCCTGGACCCATCGTTGAAGATACAGTCACACGCTTCAAATAGATACCTTTCGCTGAAGAAGGCTTCAAACGATTCACTTCAGTGATCAATGCTTTTAAGTTTTCTTGCAATTTAGCTGCGTCGAAATCTACTTTACCGATTGAACAATGAATGATACCGTTTTTGTCAGTTCTGAAACGAACTTGACCAGATTTAGCATTGTTTACAGCGCCAGCAACATCAGGTGTTACTGTACCAACTTTAGGGTTAGGCATTAAACCACGTGGGCCTAATACTTGACCTAATTGACCCACGATGCGCATTGCATCAGGAGATGCGATCACAACGTCAAAGTCTAAGTTACCTGCTTTGATGCTTTCTGCTAAATCTTCAAAACCCACAACGTCAGCGCCAGCTGCTTTAGCTGCTTCTGCGTTTGCGCCTTGAGCGAATACTGCAACGCGTACAGTTTTACCTGTACCGTTTGGCATTACTGTTGCACCGCGGACAACTTGATCACTTTTACGTGGATCAACGCCTAAGTTCAACGCAACGTCTACTGATTCTAAGAATTTTGCACGTGGAATTTCAGACAATAATTTGAACGCTTCGTCTGCAGAATAGATTTTCTGTGCATCAACCATTTCGTTGATTGCTTTTGCGCGTTTAGTTAATTGCTTAGCCATTATAGACCCTCCACTTCAATACCCATTGAGCGAGCACTGCCTGCTAATGTGCGTACTTTCGCTTCCATTGTTGCACCAGAAAGGTCAGCGCCTTTAGTTTCAGCGATTTCTTCTAATTGCTGACGCGTCACTTTACCCACTTTCTTAGTGTTAGGGTTTGAGCTACCAGATTTTAAACCTGCAGCTTTTTTCAACAAGTAAGCCGCTGGAGGGGTTTTCTTGATGAAAGTGAATGAACGGTCGTTGTAAACTGTAATCACAACTGGCAATGGCATGCCAACTTCCATTTGCTGAGTTTCAGCATTGAAAGCTTTACAGAATTCCATGATGTTTACACCGTGTTGACCCAATGCTGGACCAATTGGTGGCGCAGGGTTAGCTTTACCAGCTGGAACCTGCAATTTGATATAAGCCGTTACTTTCTTGGCCATGATTATCTCCTAAAAATGGGTCAGCGCAAAAATTTGCTCCCCAATAACAAAAGGTTTGAAATTATACACAATATAATCCCAAACCACAATAGATATTTTATGAATTAGCTTTTTTCGACTTGGAAAAATTCTAATTCCACTGGCGTTGCACGACCAAAAATCATTACAGATACGATCAAACGACCTTTATCTGCCAACACTTCTTCCACAACACCATTGAATTCTGCAAATGGACCATCTGTCACACGAACAGACTCACCCACTTCAAACAATACTTTTAATTTAGGACCTTCTTCCGCCTCTGCCATTCTGTTTAGAATGTGGCTGGCTTCTTTCTCAGTGATGGGCATCGGACGATCGCCTGTGCCACCAATGAAACCGATCACTTTTGGCGTATTTTTCACCAAATGCCATGTATCATCGTTCATATCCATTTGAACCAATACATAACCTGGGAAGAATTTACGCTCACTTTTACGTTTTTTACCATCGCGAACATCGACCACTTCTTCCGAAGGCACAATAATTTCGCCAAAAAACTCATCCAAACCTGCACGAGCAACGTATTCCTTCAGCGCTTTCATTACCTGATTTTCATAACCAGAGTAAGCCTGAATAACATACCAACGCATGATTAACCCCCAAAGCGTGCTAACAAGAATGACACGATTCCACCTAAAATCCAGTCGGATAGGAGTAAGAAAATCAAGAAAAGCGCCATCACAACTAAAACCATCAATGTCATCTTTTTGGTCTCATCCCAGCTTGGCCATACAACACGGCGAAGCTCAATGCGAGACTCTTTAAAGAATAGGATCAAATTCTTCCCAGTCACTGATGTTAAAAAAGTTGCCAAAAAAAGTACGACGCCAGCACCTAATGACACAAAGGCCAATGCCAACTTCGTATCCATCAAGTAATAGTATCCAAAAATGCCAGCCAATAACAGAATGACAGACAACCATACCTGCAACTTGCCTTTTTCAGCCTTTTCCTTGGCCACAACCTGATTTTCTTTTTTACTCATAGTCATTTCTCGGAAACAAATTACCCATTATACATATTTTTCTCAAATTAAAAAAGCAGCGTAGTGCTGCTTTCTTAAATGATGGCGGGCTGGGAAGGACTCGAACCCTCAACTTACGGTTTTGGAAACCGTTGCTCTACCAATTGAACTACCAACCCTTAATCTTTTTCTTACGCGATGATCTTAGCTACAACACCAGCACCAACAGTACGGCCACCTTCGCGAATTGCGAAACGTAAACCTTCATCCATTGCGATTGGGTTGATCAACTCAACAACCATCTTGATGTTGTCACCAGGCATAACCATTTCTACGCCTTCTGGTAATTCAACAGCGCCAGTTACGTCAGTTGTACGGAAGTAGAACTGTGGACGGTAACCTTTGAAGAATGGAGTATGACGGCCGCCTTCATCTTTAGACAATACGTATACTTCAGCTTCGAATTTAGTGTGAGGCTTGATTGAACCTGGTTTAGCTAATACTTGACCACGTTGTACTTCTTCACGTTTTGTACCACGTAAAAGAACGCCCACGTTATCACCAGCTTGACCTTGATCCAATAATTTACGGAACATTTCAACACCAGTACAAGTTGTTTTCATAGTTGGTGTAATACCAACGATTTCCAACTCTTCACCCACTTTAACGATACCAGATTCGATACGACCAGTGATTACTGTACCACGACCAGAAATAGAGAACACATCTTCGATAGGCATCAAGAATGGTTTGTCGATTTCACGTACTGGCTCAGGGATGTAAGTATCTAATGCTTCTACTAATTTAATGATTGCAGGTACGCCGATTTCTGATTCATCGCCTTCTAAAGCTTTCAATGCAGAACCAACGATGATTGGTGTATCATCACCTGGGAAATCATAAGTGCTCAATAAGTCGCGAACTTCCATTTCAACCAATTCGATCAACTCAGCGTCATCTACCATGTCTGCTTTGTTCAAGAATACAACGATGTATGGAACACCTACTTGACGAGACAATAAGATGTGTTCGCGCGTTTGTGGCATAGGGCCATCCGCTGCAGAACATACTAAGATAGCGCCATCCATTTGGGCAGCACCTGTGATCATGTTTTTAACATAGTCAGCATGTCCAGGACAGTCAACGTGCGCGTAGTGACGACCTTCTGATTCGTACTCAACGTGTGAAGTAGAGATCGTGATACCACGTGCTCTTTCTTCTGGAGCCTTGTCGATTTGGTCATAAGCTTGAGAAGCGCCACCGAAACGGTCAGCACCTACTTTAGTCAACGCAGCTGTTAAGGTTGTTTTACCGTGATCAACGTGACCAATTGTACCCACGTTTACGTGTGGTTTACTACGACTAAATTTTTCCTTTGACATACTCAAATCACTCTATGTTAAAAAGGGAAGTAATGGTGCTCATAGCCGGAATCGAACTGGCGACCTCACCCTTACCAAGGGTGTGCTCTACCAACTGAGCTATATGAGCGCTTAAACGAATGGAGCGGGTGAAGGGAATCGAACCCTCACAATCAGCTTGGAAGGCTGAGGTTCTACCATTGAACTACACCCGCTTTTTTCAATCTTATAATTTGGTGGTGGGAGAAGGATTCGAACCTTCGAAGGCTTAGCCAGCAGATTTACAGTCTGCCCTCGTTGACCGCTTGAGTATCCCACCCGAGAGAGTTGCCATTATAGGCAACATTTCTTTTATGTCAATTTTTTTTTAGAGATTGCCTATTAATTTATCAATCGCCTTTTGCATTGCCGGATCACGATCATAAATATCTGAGCGATAAACCGTCTGTCCATCAGGATTCACAGCCGCTGTCATATAGATTGTGTACACCGGAAAACGCATGTCTTCTTTTAAACGCACGGTGCGCTCTTTATCACCATCGTACGCTTTTTTCACCTGATCCACTTTCCAATCCTGATCTTTTAAGAAGTATTCTGCAAGCTCCACAGGATTTTCAATGCGGATACAGCCCGAACTAAAGGTGCGCTCTGTTTTACCAAAGAGGCTTTTTTGTGGTGTATCGTGCAAATAAATCGCGTGTTTATTCGGGAACATGAATTTCACCTTACCAAGCGCATTGTAATTGCCGGGATCTTGGCGCAATTGATACGGGAAGTTACTCGTATTATATTGTGACCAATCCACCATTGTTGGATCAATTTCATTGCCTGCTTTATCATAAATGCGGATCTTAGAACGCGCTAAACGCTCAGGATCTTGCTTTAACTTCGGCAATTGATCTTTCACCGCCATCGAACGTGGCACATGCCAATAAGGTGCAAACACGATGTGATTCATGGGCGCCATAAACACCGGCGTAGAGCGCTGTGCTTTACCCACAATGGTTTTAGCACGCACCGTTTCTTGTCCATCTTTCACCACATAATATTCAAAGCTTGGAATGTCCACCACTAAATAGTGTTGCCCCAAATCTTTGGGCATCCAGCGCCATCTTTCGATATTCGCCATCAATTGCGTGACGCGATCACGATTCGTTTTATTGAGCTCAAGCTGCGTTCTGCGACCCACAACGCCATCAGGCTCTAATAAATGGGCACGTTGAAAGGCTTGCACAGCTGCTTTTGTTTTTGCATCAAATGTTTTTTGATCATGATGACTTTCCGCTAAAAAGCCGAGCTCAATCAAGCGATTATTGAGTGCCATAACATTTGCACCACTGTCATTTAAAGAGAGCTTACCGCCCACTTTAACTTGTGTTTCTGGCGCGGAAAAATCAGTATTGTCGAGTAATTGCCCTAAACTTTTCACCAATTGCTGATATTGCGTGTGATTCGGTTCAAAGAGCGCCACTTCTGATGCCATATCATCAGAGGCTAACACCAATTTTAATGCCGCAACTGCATCAAATGGATCACGTGGCAATAACCAATTTTTGGTTTCAATGGCAATCAGTTCAGGCTGCCCGACAGAGATGTCACGCAAGTAACTGAGCATTGCATCCGTCATGAGTAAATCTAAGGTTTGTTGATTGTTCGCATCCGTTAAATCTGAAGCGAGCAATGCATCAATCGCCGCAACGTGATAACGTGCAGGAAATAGTCCTTTATGGTGACTTGCACGCAACATTTCTAATGCTTTTTCAGCGCGTGGCGTCATTTTGCCTTGATCTAACCACACAAAGCTCGCATCAGGATGAGCCGCATAAAAGCTTTGATAAAACTGCCCTACGTTGCCTTTATTTGCGCGCAATTGCGCCTTATTTTGTTGTGTTAAACTTTTAACCACAGATTGTGACAACACAGGCTCTTGCCCCACATTTGAGTTGGCAAGCACAATGGGTGATGTTAAAGCTAATACACAGAATAATATTGTTTTTTTCATAACTGTCCACAATCTAAAAAGTTAGCCCCACAAAGAAGCATGTTATTATACGATTCATTTAATTTTATAGTATAGCGGTTATTTACAATGTCACCACAATCGATACCAAAAGCGACTGCGCTTAAAAGAATGTTGGCCTTTGTCTACGATCTGTTTTTGATCATCCCATTAATGATGCTGGTGACCTTAATTTGGTTACCGTTTAATCATGGCGTGGCCATTGAACCGGGTCATGCATTGTATCCATTAATGATCACAACGTGCACCATTTTTACACCGATTGTTTTCTATACTTACTTTTGGCACAAAGGCGGTCAAACTTTAGGCATGCGCAGCTGGCGTTTACGCGTTGTCACAACGCACGGTGAAACTCTCTCCCCAAAAATCAGTGCAACGCGCGCCGTTTTATTTGTGCTTGCCATTGCGATTGCCTTTTTTGGCATCAATTATGCCATCGGCGTACAATGGACAACGGCAGCCATGATTCCTATGGCCTCTGCCCTCCTTGCCCTTTATGGCTTAGGTATGGCATTTTTTAACAATCGCACCACGTTCTATGATCTATGGACACAAACGCGTGTGGTGCAGTTGCCAAAAACCAAAAAATAATCACGGATGCACGCCATGCGTGATTTTGTATCTGCTCTAGAAACTGATACACTAGAGCGGTTGAAATGACCATCAATTCATTCATTAAACGGAGATTAATTATGGCTTATACATTACCTGATTTACCTTATGCACACGATGCTTTAGAACCACACATCGATACAGAAACCATGCATTTACATCACGATAAGCATCACAATACTTACGTGAACAACTTAAACAATGCGATTGCAAATCATCCTGAATTGGCTCAATTGCCAATCGATGAGTTGATCGCAAAATTGAACGATGTTGTGCCTGAAGAGATCCGTAACGCTGTGCGTAACAACGGTGGCGGTCACGCAAACCACACATTATTCTGGGAAATCATGGCACCTAACGCAGGTGGCGAACCGACGGGCGAAATCAAAGCCGCGATCGAAAAAGCATTCGGTAGCTTTGATGCATTCAAAGAAAAATTCGCAGCAGCAGCCACAGGCCAATTCGGTTCAGGTTGGGCATGGTTGGTTGTGAACAAAGATGGCGACTTAGAAGTCATGTCAACCTCTAATCAAGATTCTCCATTAACGATTGGTAAAACACCTGTATTGACAATCGACGTTTGGGAACACGCTTACTACAAAAAATTCAGCAACGTGCGTCCTGACTACATCAAAGCATTCTGGAACGTTGTAAACTGGAACGAAGTGAACCGTCGTTTCTTAGCAGCTAAATAATTTAGCCTGCATCCTAATGACGATGAAAGCCCTCAATTGAGGGCTTTTTTTATGGCTTCATATCATTGTCACATTTCTTTTTTATAGTGAACCTAACAATTATAACCCTCACCAAGGATCATTATGGAACGCTCAACCCTCATCACAACACAGCTCACTCATTGGAATGCGGCCATGCAGGCACATACTTTTTGCCCCATGACAGATGCTGTGATGATAACCTTCATCACCTTTAATCTTCCCCTGAATTTATCAATTTTGTATGACACTGCCCTGCCCTTAGGTTCTCGTGCACATATCGAGGCTTTATTATTCTCTGCCGCCATTGCACAAGCATGGCACGCAGAATATGGTTTTGCGCCCACTGATTGCGATGTCACAACGCTTCATGAGTTGATTGAGTTTTTATACAATCGGCAGTGCATCAAATAAAACCAAAAGCTCAATCATCTGGGCTTGCTCGCGAATGATGGAAAGATCACGCGCGCCATTGTCTGTATCCATCACAAAAGCATACAATGCTGAAGTGGTATAACTGATGGCATATTCAATGGATCGACCATTTAAAATGTGGCCTAAATACAAGGCAGAAAATGTATCGCCCATTCCGCTGGGCATTGGAAGATAATCACAGCGCGGCGTTGTGACACACCAAGCCTCTGATGGTGTAATCGCTAAAGTCATCAATTCATCGGCTGCGTCATCTTCCCGAAAACTGGTGATGAGCACGGTATGCAATGCATCATGTTGAGCCATCAAAGCCCGCGCCGCTGTGACAGCATCTGCCAATGTATTGATCAAGCGGCCACACAACACTTCAAATTCAAAATGATTCGGCGTAATGATCGAAGCTTTTGCCAATGTTTTTTGCATAAAGGGCGGAATGGTGTCATCCACAAAAAATCCGCCCACATCATCTTTATCCCCCATGACAGGATCACACACATAAATGGCCTGTGGATTGTGGCTGCGCACAATGTCCAGCGCCCGATGAATCACCCGCCCTATGGCAACGCTGCCTAAATAGCCAGACAATACGGCATCCACACCATTTAATAAATCATTTTGTATCAAGCCATCCATCACCGCTTCAATATGATCCGCCCCAAACACTTCACCCGTAAAAATCTCATAACCTGTGTGATTAGAAAATTGCACCGTATGAATGGGCA
This sequence comes from Wohlfahrtiimonas chitiniclastica DSM 18708, assembly GCF_000375345.1. Lineage (GTDB taxonomy): Bacteria > Pseudomonadota > Gammaproteobacteria > Cardiobacteriales > Wohlfahrtiimonadaceae > Wohlfahrtiimonas > Wohlfahrtiimonas chitiniclastica. The sequence goes on from NZ_AQXD01000003.1 coordinate 264,096, forward strand.
TCGCCTCAATGCCAAGGCGTTGCAAAGTAAAGACGGCGGCGTCATTCCCCACATGCCCAAAGGTGACATGGGATTGAATGGTTAAAACTCGTTGAGGCGCTGATTTTGCCATGGTTAAATTCCGTTATTGTCATCATCGCTATATACTAACCAAATTTAGCCCATTATTAAAACAAAGAGGAGCCTTCTATGATTGCTGACTTAATTGTCCACAATGGCACCATTTTCAGTGCAGATGCTAACAACGCCATCTACAGTGCAATGGCGATGAATGAAGGCTGCATTGTCGCCATTGGAGATGATGCCACCATCCTTGCCCTCGCCGGCCAAACAACAGACATCATCAATTTGCATGGGCAATTTGTGATGCCAGGACTCATTGATGCGCATTTGCATCCTTTTTGGGGCGCTTCGCAATCCTTAAGCTGCGACTTAAAACATCTGATTTTAACGAAGGATGAAGTGTTAACCCACATCAAAACTTATACACAAGATTACCTTACTGAACATGGTGACGGTTGGATCATTGTGCGCGGTTGGATGCAACCGGACATGCTGCCGATTGGCAGTGAATTGACGCGAGCGGACTTAGATGCCATTGCCAATAATGTGCCCATCATCGTCTTTTCCAATGATTGCCACATTTTAGTGTGCAATGGCTGCGCGCTCTCTGCTTTTAAAACCGTGACATTGCCAAGCAATGCATATGATCACGGTATTTTAGAAGATGGCCCTGCCATGCAAGCATTTGATGAAGTGACGCGCTATTCTGAAGATTATGCCCTCACGGTGGCAAGGCGCGCACAAAAACTCCTTAACGCCCAAGGCGTCACCACTGTCATGGATGCACGCGTTGATGAAGTTTCTCTCAAAGCTTTTAAGGCATTGATGCATAGCAATGAATTAACGCTGCGTGTTTTTGGTGCCCGTGAAATCCCTGCGAAAAATTTTCCAACGGTGGATGACATTCCAAAGGCCATTGAGGACGTTTCAAGCTTTATGGCAACCTTTTCCCTTCCCCAAACGGCAACTGCACCCACCACCACAGTCACGCACATTAAATTTTTTATTGATGGCGTGATGCAAGCGCCACTGCATACGGCATTATTGCGTGAACCTTATCAGATTGATGCCAATGATCATCATGGGGATTGTTATTATGATCACACCTTGCTCAGCGCATTATTAACGGCCACTTATCCGCTCGGTTGGCATCCACACATGCATACAGTGGGCGATGCCGGCATTGATTTTGCTTTAAATGTCATTGAAAGCGCCCACACAGCAGCGCCTAATCCTGCGGTGCGCCCTGCCTTTGCACACAATGAATTAACTGCACCCGATCAATATGCGCGCTACCGTGACTTAAATGTCATCGCGGCGCAATCTCTACAATGGGCGGGCATGGATCAAGCAACGCATGAGAGCTTCACTGAGCTCCTTGGCGCTACGCGCATGCAAGGCTTTGAGTGCGCCGGTCAGTTGTATGATCATGGCATTCGGGTGGCATATGGCAGCGATTGGCCGATTGATCCACTCGATTTATGGGGACATTTTCAAGTGGGGATGACACGCACTTTATTAGACGATGACTTTAAACATGACAATGATCGTGATCTCTCCATTCTTGAGGTTTTGCGCTCTGTCACGATCGATGCGGCATATATGCTCGGCAGTGAGTCCATTATTGGTTCATTAGAAGTGGATAAATTTGCTGATTTTGTCATCCTGAATCAAAATCCATTGGCCATAGAACCTAAAGCAATTCATACAATTAAGCCAATCGCTGTCTATATGGGTGGAAAAAATATCACGATTTGATAAAAAATCATTGACAATCTCTGAGAAGATCTTAAAATAGCTTCTCACTTGCCGGAGTGGTGGAATGGTAGACACGGAGGATTCAAAATCCTCTGCCTTTAAAAGCGTGAGAGTTCGAGTCTCTCCTTCGGTACCAAATAAAAGCTCTAGAGCCCGCTAAACAGCGGGCTTTTTTGCATCTGGAAGTTCAGTTGTTCAATAAACTGTTCACTAAAATGACTACTTTTTGATCATTCTCTGATTTTGATGGTTTGTTTCTGATTTAAAACCGTTTTTAAACCCAAAATTATTTTATATTTTAAGTTACACAATTATCCACTTAATGTTCGTATAATTATAGATTGATACTCTAAATATCAAGAGATATCTCATGATCGAAAAATAGAAAAACAGAGTGAGGGTTTTACCAGAAATGAAAAAATTAATTGAACGTGCAGCTTCAGCAAGTGGCATGATCTTAACAGAGTAATTATCTAAGTTATGACAAAATCACACCAAACATACTCAAGACCTATGATTAAGTCATATTAACTCATAGAAAATTTAATGATTTCCTAGCAGCTTGTGAAGTCATCAAACAAACAGTGGCATTTTTAGAAAAACTTAAACAATAGTTGCGATACTTATTTCCCTAACAGAGACTTATTAATATTTTCAATGAGTAGGATTTTGGGGAGTGGTATCCCCAAAATATTTGATAATCTAGTAAATTGCTATATGTATTTATATAAAAATAATTAAAAAATTTGTAAATTTACATATAATTATTAAATTAATTTTTTAGTATATTTCATTTCAATAGTGTCTAAATAGTTGCCCATTAGTTCAGATATCAACTCTCATACGTCTATAATTTATCTATAAATACTAGGCACTTTACTGAAAATATTCCTGAATCGTATCTCTTCCATTATCAATATTTAATTGAACTAATTCTTTTGGTGGTGTCCAGACTAATGCTTCATTATTAATTGCTCGCTGATATGCCCATTGAGCAATATTTATTGTAGTCTCTAAATTACTAATAATACCTATATCTTCAGATGCAGAATGAATAGTATCACCATATTTTTTATTTCTTTCTAACCATTTTCTTAATAATTGAGGATCTGCTAAAAAATTACTCTTTGCACCATTACATTTTTTATCGGCAATCACAAAATTATGTAATGTATCTTGTTGATAATATGACCATGGAATAAAATGATCCACTTCAGCAATACCATTTATTTTTTGCTGGCAATAAAAACAACAATTATTTTGCAACTCCATATATATATCAGAAACTTTTTTTAAAGATGTCCGCTGTTCATCAAATAAAAACATTTGTATATCATGCTGATCCTTCAAAATCTCCTTATTTTTTGGTAGCTTACATACAAAATCAGCCCATTTTTTTTGAACTAACTGTCTAATTATATAGTTAAATTGGCGCAAACAATACATAATATTTTTATTTAACTGTAAATGCGTTCCTGTTGCTTGCCAAGTATATAAAAAATTAAAACTTTGTCCTTCAATATTTTGTAAAAATCGTGCTGGATAAGTCTTAATTGTTCTTGCTGCCTTCTGAATAAGATTATTCCACTCAATACTCTTCATAGCCTTTGATAAAGTTGGATATTTACATATTAATTTTTGAATATCCTGAATAATAACAATTTGCTTACCTGTATTTTGTTGTAATACAAAACCCTTTTTTTCAACATATTCAAAAGGTAAACTTTGCTTCCAATATTGGATAATAAACTGTTCCGCGATATCATTATAGCTTAACGTTAGAGTATTATTGTTATCTTCACCCTGTATAATTGCTAAATTTGTGATCGCTAGTAATAATGCAAATTTATATGTTGATGTAGTATTGCCAGTTTCTAAAATCAGATGTATCTTCTGCAAAAAATCTAATTGTTCTTCTGCCTTTGGTAGCATGACATTATTATCCTATAATTTATTTTAACTCCTTTAATACTTTAAATATTAAAAATACTTTAATCAATCTAATATTGGTAATTTTTATGCGTAAAACACAAGATTTTTATGAACAAAATGCAAAAATATTTATAGAGAATACATTTACAATCAATATGACTAATCTTTATGAACCTTTTTTGACATTAATGCCCAAATCTGGAAAAATTTTAGATATTGGCTGTGGCTCAGGTAGAGATGCTATATATTTTAAAACCTTAGGATTTGATGTTGATGCATTTGATTATTCTAAAAGTCTTGTGAAATTAGCTAAAATTAAAACAGGTCTTAATATTCAACATAAAAGTTTTTATGATTTAAATATTGTCGATACATACAATGGCATTTGGGCCTGTGCTTCATTACTACACTGCGAACGTTCTAGATTACCTGAAGTCATCAAAAAAATTATTAATGCATTAAAAAATCATGGTATTTGTTACCTTTCATTTAAATATGGAAATCAAGATCGTGTTAATGACACTCGATTATTTATCGATATGAATGAAACACAAAGCTTAAAATTATTAGATTATGATAATATTTTATTGTTTAAGATGTGGCGAACAGAAGATAATCGTCCAGCTAGAAAAGAACAATGGTTAAATATTTTATTTATCAAGCGAAACATAGTCTAATACTAACAATCTGCATATATTTATCAATGATGACAATTGAAAAAATAATATAAATACATTCTGCCAATTGCTCATGCCCATCTTGGTTTACACCCAAAAATCGTTTACATTAAAGATCCATTAGAAAATTTTAAGGAGGCATTGAATGAAAAAAACCATCCTATTGAGCTTAACCTTATTGATGGCATCTGCAATTGCGCACGCCCAATCTGTGGAAACCATTTTTACCGTCAAAGATACCAAAGACGGCACAGAAGTGATTGATGTACAGTACAGAACAGTGGAGCCAAATTTTCAAATCGACACTTTTGCGCAAGCAGATAAAAACGGCGATGGCTGTTTAGATCGTGCTGAGGCAAAAGACATGGGCATTTTAAACTTTGATCGTTTTGCCGTGACGAAAAAAGGCTGCCTCAATGAAGAAGAGTATCTACGCGCGATGCATTCGGCAGATTAATCTCACCCTCATCAAAAGAAAAGGCAGAACACATGTTCTGCCTTTTTACAATTGATGGATCAAACTACATCCCTTGTTTTAACCACTGATCAAAGTTTTCTTTTGTCGAACGCGTTAATAACGAAGCATACAGTGATGCATCGGTCAGATATAGACAATGGCGAATCAATGTATAAGGATTCATACTTTTAATGCCACCATTTTCTTTTTCATAATGAGCTTTATAGACTTTGACCTTTGCGATATGATTTTTCATGGCTTCATTAAATTGCATGCGCGTCATATTCGGTGCTAAAGAGACGATTTCTTGCGTAAAACCATCGACCTTATGAGGTTCAAAATCATCATTACTAAAAAAGTGTTTCGCAATTTTTAAAAATCCAAATGCGGTTAACTCTCCACCGGCGCCGTACACTTTATGAGGATGCATATTTGTTTGCAACAATTGCGCATCATCCTCCATGGCTTCGGCTTTTTTAATTTCATCCTCTGTTGCTGAACGAATCTCCCGAAACTCTCGATCAGCAAGCTCAAAAAGGGCGGCTAAAGTATTAATCCGACGTTTTAAAGGCGTTGGAATGGATTTTTTATATTTAATTTTATGATCTAACACGCTCCATGAATCTTGAATGATCGTGCGGATTTGTAACTCAAAATTAAAGTCCACAAATGATTTATACTCTGGCATTTCTTGGCGTGCACTGCCTAAACGTAAATCTAAATGTAAGCCCTTATAGCCAAATGAACCTTCAGTACTCTCCATTTGTGCCGATTTATTGGTCACCTCAATGGTATCAAAGTGCTGCTCAAGCACTGTGCGGATCACATCAATGTCATCCTCATACAGACACACCACCCGAATGCCAATCAAATCAGAGATGTGTTCTTTAATCATGTACGGTATTTCATCGGCTTCGAGTGCTTTGCGATATTTTAAATTAAATTTATGCATGCACTCTTCACGATCTTTAATCCGACCCTCAATTTTAGAAATTGGAATGGTTTGTGAATGCGTCAAAAGCGCGTTAATTAATGCACAAAATGCTGTTTTTGCCTCTTCTAAACGCTGAAATTGTTCAGCATAAAATTTACCAAAACGTCTTTTTTCAATCTCATAATCTAATGTACGAGAACATTGTGTTAATTCTATCGAATTTGTAATAATAATGATCCTAATCTTTCTGTTAAATAGATCTATGGCGATAGTCTACGTGATCCCTGTAAACTATGCCATAGTCATGCGATCTATTCCCCTATTTTCAGCGTAATGTCGCCAATGCCATCAATGTGTCCTGTCAATTCATCCCCAGCCACCACAGCGCCCACACCTTCTGGCGTGCCAGTCATAATAACATCGCCCGGCATTAACGTATAAAGCGTGGATAAATGGGCAATGATCTCATCCACTGACCAGATCATTTGTGCCAAATCAGAGGATTGCTTCACCTCTCCATTGACGGACAACTCAATCTTGCCGCTCGTTAATTCACCGCACTCAGCAATTGGCACCACTTCTGAGATAATGGCGCCATTTTCAAAATCCTTGGCAATGTCCCAAGAGAGGCGGCGCTCTTTCATTTGTGCTTGTAGATCACGGCGCGTCATATCTAGCGCACATGCATAACCAAAAATATAATGTTTTGCCGCTTCGACAGGAATGTTCGCACCCTCTTTCCCGATGATGACGGCAAGCTCCATTTCGTGGTGTAAATTTTGTGTGCGCGATGGATAAGGAATCGTGCTGCCACTCGGTGCATAATGGCTTGGATGCTTTAAAAAATAAAAGGGCTCTTGCGTCGCTTTATCCACAGAGCTGCCCATCTCATTGGCATGGGCAAGATAATTGCGCCCCACACAAAAAATGCGATGAATGGGCATCGTTAATTGATATTTTTTAATGGGTAAAGCCACCACGCTGTGGGGTGGGAAAATGTATTCAGCAAACATAGAATCCTCCTAATTTTTATGGTGATTCTGCATCATATAATGATGCGGCACATTTCGCACGTACTATCATTTTTTGATAAAAAATCGCCACTTTTTCATTTTTGTACTATCATTATAACCGTTGACGGTCAATTCAACCCTTTGATCTTATTGTCAACACGCTCTATCATCTATGCGAGATTACTCAGGAAGCCTCAATGCAACACACTCTTAGCAGCACAACTGCCATCAACCATCAAGGTGAAAATGTGAACCATAAATACACTGAAATGATGAACATCCTTGTTGAACTCTTCGAAGCCTTTAACATCAAATTAACCTCAGAACAAGCGCACGGCTCAATGGCATTGCCTTTTTCAGGTCGCGTGCAGTATTTATTGTCTCTCCCTAGCATTGTGAACTCATGGCGCACACAATATGGCGCTGAACCCACCGCAGAAAACATTCGCCGCATGAACATCGTCTTAACACAAATGAGCATGCGTGTAGACTAATGGTGTGATGCCATGAGATTCTATCGCCGCATCATCCTCTTTTTTTGTATGATTCCCTTAGGAGCATTCACCATGGCAAAAGCCCCATTAATCATTGATTCGCCCATCACTGCTGACTCAGCAGTGATCTGGCTCCACGGTCTTGGCGCCTCTCAACAGGACTTTGCACCGGTTGCCCATTATTTACAAGATCGTTATACACCTTCAACCCGTTACATTTTGCCCCAAGCGCCGGATTTACCGGTGACACTCAACGGCGGCTATGTCATGCCCGCTTGGTATGACTTGATTGATTTAACGCATCCGCGCACCGTCAAAGTTGAAGAGCTCGATGCAGCTGCACGTACAATTCGCGCATTGATTGATGATATGGTCAATCAAGGCATTGCCATCGATCGCATCTTTTTGGCAGGATTTTCCCAAGGGGGCGCCGTTGTGTTACACACAGCTTATGTGCATGAAGATTTACCCCTTGGCGGCGTTTTAGCACTGTCCACCTACTTCCCCACAAGTTCTGATCAACCCTTAACCGAGATTCAGAAAAATATCCCGAGCATTCATCTGCATGGCACGCTTGATCCTGTGGTTCCGATTGAATATGGGAAAGCCGCCAAAGATGGACTGGAAAATCTTGGCGTCAATGCAGCATGGCACACCTATCCGATGCGCCATGAAGCTTCAGAAGCTGAGATTCAACAAATTGGCCAATGGCTGTCTGAACAATTAACGCAAAGTGAGGGTTAAATCCCCTGTGTTGATGAGTCCTTTTTGACGCATCAGCATCGCAATGCCAAGGCTCAATACAATGGGTAAAATGATGTGAAACACCAACACTAAACTTGCGGTGTGCACAGAAAATCCCATGGTTTCAAATGCCATGAATTGCCCCACAAAACCACTGGTACCCATGCCAGCGCCCGCTTTGTTGTTGAGCATCTCAAAGCCCACAATCGCAATCGGCGCACAGATGAGCCCTGCGAGCGTTGGCGGCACTAAAATCCATGGGTTTTTCACAATGTTGCCAATTTGCAACATCGAGGTGCCAATGCCTTGCGCAACCGCTCCCGAGAAACCATTTTCCCGATAACTGATGGCAGCAAAGCCCACCATTTGTGCCGAGCAACCAATCACCGCAGCACCAGCAGCAACGCCTTCTAACCCCAACATAAATGAGAGCGCTGCACTTGAAATGGGCGCTGTGAGTGCAAGTCCCATAATGGTGGCCACAATCATGGACATAATGAGTGGATGCTGCATCGTTGCCCAGTTAATGGTATTGCCTAAATAACTCATCAATTCTTGAATGGGTAAGCCAATCAATTGTGCACTGCCATAGCCCATCAAAATCATGCTAAACGGCACCACTAAAATATCCAGTTGAGTGGTTTGATAGAGAAGTTTAACGAGCTCAACGGTCACTAAAACAGCAAAATAGCTGCCCGCCACGCCACCGACTTGATTGCCCATCGCGCCCACAAAAATGGCACTGAACAACAATAATGGCGGTGCTTTCAAGGCATATGCCACCGCAACGCCAATGGCCGCGCCCACCACTTTGCCATCCATCGCAAAAGTGCCAAGCTCCACAAATAGCTCAATACCAAGCTGCGTGCCAATCGTTTTGATGATGAGCCCGATTAACAATGATGAAAACAGCCCAAGCGCCATATAACTCAAGGCATCCACGAAATAAGTGCGCGCTGACCATTGCACCCCTTTTCGCTTCATCCACTCCAACATGATCTCCTCCAAAATGCATAAAAGATAAGCAAAATCGCTTGGAAAAATACTCTAACATTTAATATATAAAATTCAAGATAATAATTTATTAAAAATTGTTTAATACATAAAACAATTGAACCATAAAAAAATCCCGCCCGAAGGCAGGATTAAAAATACAGTCATCAAATTTATGCAGATTTTTGCATGTACAACGTTTGTGTTGGGAAGGCAAAATCTGCACCATGTTTATGCACGATGCTGATCATCTCTAAATAGACTTCTTGCTGCGCTTCTAACCACTCCGCCCATACCGTAGTTTTAGTAAAGCAATAAATCATGATGTTTAACGAAGAGTCTGCAAACTCATTGAAATACACCAATAATGTTTGTGTGGCATCAATTTTGGGATGCTGCTGCAACATGGTGCGAATGTCATTGACAATGTCACCCACCTTATCGGCATCATCATAACGCAAACCAAGCTCAGTTTTGATGCGTCGATTGGTCATACGCCCAGGGTTTTCCACACTGATGGCGGAAAATACAGCATTTGGGACATACAAAGGACGATGATCAAACGTCATGATTTTGGTAATGCGCCAGCCCACTTCCACCACAGTGCCTTCAATCTGGCGATCCGGCGAGCTCACCCAATCACCAATATTAAAGGGGCGATCAAAATAGAGCATGATGCCGGAAAAGAAGTTACTTAAAATGTCTTTACCCGCCATACCAATGGCGATCCCACCGATCCCGCCAAATGCCAATAAGCCGGATAAACTTAAGCCAAAATGCTCACCAAACATCAACACGATGATGCCGAAAATGATGATTTTTAATACGCGATTAATGATGCGGGCAGAAGTTGGATCACCATGTTTGCGCACTTGGGCTTTTTCTAAGCGATTCATCACTTTAAATAAACGATTGGTGATGATCAACACCAGCCAAAAAACAGCGATCAACTGTACAGTCGCTGCCGAAATGAAATGTAATTTAAAATCCACGAGCGCAAATTGAACATATTGAGAGATGATCAGCACCACGCCGCATAAAATTGCCGATTGTAATAAACGAGAGATGATCCCTTTTTTACTGTCTTTAAAGCGGCGGCCACAAAATGCACTGATCAAATAGGCCACTAAGCCCACGCAAATGATCCCGCCCCCCACAGCATATTTCATTAATAATGTTTCTGTGATCATGGTTTATCCTTCTGTTATGAAATTATCCCGCCATTTTACAGAAAAAAAGCCCGCATAGCGCGGGCAAAGGACTGGAATCAAATTTATTGTTATGGAGAGATTAGATTACATAAAGATCCACATATTCATTGACAGGAATCTCTAAGATTTTATCTAAATCAAGCGATGCATCAAGAATGGTGTTTTGTTGTTTCTCAGGGAAACGGCGCGCTAAATTCACTTTGAATTTTTCGATGAGCAATGGAATGCCATCGGTTCTGCGGCGCTTGTGGCCAATGGGGTATTCCACCACCACTTCATCTAACACCGTGCCATCTTTAAAAGTAACGGTCAAAGCATTGGCGATCGAGCGCTTTTCAGGATCATGGTAATCTGCGGTAAATTGTGGATCTTCCACACATTCCATTTTGTCACGTAAAGCATCAATGGCAGGATTTTTCGCAATTGTATCTTCATAATCCGCAGCCGTTAAGCGACCATAAATCAATGGGACTGCCACCATGTATTGAATGCAGTGATCACGATCCGCTGGGTTATTCAATGGACCTTTCTTATCAATGATGCGAATGCATGCTTCATGTGTGCGAATGGTGATTTTCTCGATGTCCTCATAGGTTTTACCCATGACATCTAATGTGCCTTTTAAGGTCATTGCAGCTTCTACAGCCGTTTGTGAATGGAATTCCGCTGGGAATGAGATCTTAAAGAGCACATTTTCCATCACATAGCTGCCATAAGGGCGCTGGAATTTAAATGCTTGACCTTTAAAAGAGACATCATAAAAGCCCCAAGTTTTCGCCGTCAATACAGAGGGATAACCCATTTCGCCTTTTTTCGCCATCAAGGCTAAGCGAACGGCGCGAGATGTTGCATCACCGGCTGCCCATGATTTACGAGAACCTGTATTTGGCGCATGGCGATATGTTCTTAAGGATTGCCCATCAACCCATGCTAAGGACACCGCATTTAAGATCTCTTCACGGGTTAAATCCAGCATTTGTGCAACCACTGCGGTGGATGCCACTTTCACTAAAATCACGTGATCTAAGCCCACTTTGTTAAAGGAGTTTTCAAGGGCAATGCAGCCTTGAATTTCATGTGCTTTGATCATGCCCGTTAAGACTGCTTTCATGGTTAAAGGCGCTTTACCATTGGCAATCGCTACGCGAGAGAGCCAATCGGCCACTGCTAAAATACCGCCTAAGTTATCAGAAGGATGACCCCATTCTGCCGCTAACCATGTGTCATTAAAATCGAGCCAGCGGATCATGGCACCAATGTTAAACGCCGCTTGCACAGGATCTAACTGAAATTGTGTGCCCGGTACTTTTGCACCATTTGGCACCACAGTTCCCGGGACAATAGGTCCCATCAATTTTGTACATGCCGGATAATCTAATGCCTCTAATCCACAGCCTAAAGTATCTAACAAACAGTAATGAGCCGTTTGATACGCCAAGGGCGATTGAATTTCATAATTGGTGACGTAATCGACGATGTCCACTAAAACTTGATCAAATTTTTGCATTGTACTTCCCTATTTTCTAAATTTTGTGTGAATGAATGTTTGCATGCCCTTAACGCTCGTTAATGAATACAAACTCCATCGGCTCAGGGCCGTTGTAATGGGCAGATGGACGGATGATTTTGTTATCTTTGCGTTGCTCAATGATGTGTGCTGCCCAGCCTGCAGAACGCGCAATGGCAAACAATGGGGTAAACATCGCCGTTGGCACGCCCATCATGTGATAAGACACTGCAGAGAACCAGTCTAAGTTCGGGAACATATTTTTCTCGCGCTGCATGAACTCTTCTAAACGTTCAGCGATGTTGAACATCTTCATAGAGCCGGCTTCCATCGACAAATCATGCGCCACTTTTTTGATCACGATGTTGCGAGGATCTGCAATCGTATACACAGGATGACCAAAGCCAATGATGATCTCTTTACGTGCTACGCGTTCGGCAATGTCAGCTTCGGCTTCATCGGGTGAGTCATAGCGCTGCTGAATTTCAAAAGAAACTTCATTGGCCCCACCATGTTTTGGTCCACGTAAAGCACCGATGGCGCCAGAGATGGCAGAATACATATCCGATCCCGTCCCTGCAATCACGCGGCTTGTAAAGGTTGATGCATTGAACTCATGCTCTGCATATAAAATCAATGAGATGTGCATGGCTTTGACATGTTCAGGCGAAGGTTTGTGGCCATGCAATAAATACAAGAAATGGCCACCTAATGAATCTTCTTCTGTTTCAAGTTCAATACGCACACCATTGTGGCTATAGTGATACCAATACACCAACATTGAACCGAGCGACGCCATTAAGCGATCGGCAATGTCTTTCGCCGCAGCGCAATCTTGATTATCCTTCTCAGGCAAAATACAGCCCATCAAAGAGACGCCCGTTCTTAATACATCCATCGGATGGGAGGAGGCAGGTAAAGTTTCTAAGGCTTTTTGCACAGCCTTTGGTAAACCACGCAATGCCTTCAATTTCTTTTTATATAAATTGAGTTCATTTTGTGTGGGTAACTTACCATGAATGAGAAGATAAGCGACCTCTTCAAACTCACAATGTTCGGCTAAATCCAAAATGTCATATCCGCGGTAATGCAATTCATTGCCGTTGATGCCGACGGTGCACAATCCTGTGGAACCGGCGATCATGCCAGATAAGGCAACGGATTTTTTGGGCCTAAAACTTGGTGCAATAACCTCTAATACTTTACTCATGATATTCTCCTCCTAAGATTGAACATCGCGCTCTTTATTTTTTCTGCGATGAGAACAACGAATCTAAATAATCTTCATATTGGTAATAATTAATGCTCTGATATAACTCTTCACGCGTTTGCATGGTGTCCACCACGCTTTGTTGCGTGCCCTTCTCACGAAGTGTTTGATAGACGTTCAATGCAGCTTTATTCATGGCACGAAATGCCGACAATGGATAAAGAGCAATCGCAACATCTACACTGCGTAATTCATCTAATGTAAACAGTGGCGTTTTGCCGAACTCCGTTAAGTTCGCAAGCACCGGTACGCGGGTTTTATCCACAAATTGCTTGTACATCGACAACTCAGTCACCGCCTCTGGAAAGAGCACATCTGCCCCAGCTTCAATGTACGCATGGGCGCGCTCTAAAGTTTTCTCTAAACCTTCCACTGCTAATGCATCGGTTCTTGCGATGATCACAAAATCAGGATCAGTCTTTGCATCGACGGCAGCTTTGATGCGATCAACCATTTCCGAAGTTGAGACGATCTCTTTATTCGGACGATGGCCACAGCGTTTTGCGGTCACTTGATCTTCTAAATGAAGACCGGCTGCACCCGCTTTAATGAACGATTTGACTGTACGCGCAATGTTTAATGCGGTGGTGCCAAGACCGCTGTCAGCGTCTGCAATTAAAGGGAGATCACACACATTTGTGATGCGCTCGATGTCCACTAAAAAATCGTGCAAAGTGGCAATCCCTAAATCCGGTACGCCCAGTGAACCTGCCGATACGCCGCCACCGGATAAATAAATGCTTTTAAAGCCAGATTGCTGTGCCAATAGCGCATGATTCGCATTGATCACGCCCACCAACTGTAATGGTGATTCCACCGCTAACGCCTCTTTAAAACGTTTGCCTTGAGAATTGACTGCCATACTTCACTCCTTTATTTGATAACTGTATTGATGCAACCGCTATCAGTGATAGAGCAATTAGCGTGCCAACTTTTATTTTTTTGTAGTCTTTTTGTAATTATTTTTCTATCTATCTGTTTATGTTAAGGTTAAATTTTAAAAACTGAGGTCATGAAAATAATTCATGCATTTCAAAATGTTGCATTTTTATCATTTCTGTGCAACAAATGAATAAATTGAAACAATATTGGAACAAATGACCATGCCAACCAAAACCACCACTGAAAAACCGATTATTTGGACAGTTTCCATCACACATTTGTATGAAACTTTCCAAGAAATGAGCAATGAATTTTCTGAAATTGCTGAAATAACCCCAATAAAACAAAGCTTTGAAGAAGCTGTACAATACATCAGATCCGCTACAAAAGAGCATCACTGTGATGCCATTATTTCCGCAGGTTCTAATGGTGCTTATTTGAAAGATCGCCTATCGATTCCTGTCATCAATGTGCGTGAAAGTGGCTTTGATGTGATGCATGCCCTAGCGACAGCGCGAGAAATCAGCCCAAAGATTGGCATCATCAATTATCGTAAACCCTTACCTGCATTAGAAAAATTCAAACAAGCGTTTAATATCCCGATCGAAGAGCGCATCTACATCACACGTGATGATGCCAAAGCCGCCATCAATGAGCTTAAACGCAAAGGCATTGGCGTTATTGTGGGCGCGGGCTTAATCACGGAAATGGCGAATGCTGCGGGCATTCCCTCCGTTTTTCTCTATTCCACAGAAACCATCCGCGAAGCCTTTCGCCATGCCATTAAGATTGCCAAGCAGTCGATTCATCTACGCAAAAACAGACTCAATGAAACGAAATTATCGTTAGATGCCAAATATCATGTGGGAGACATCAAAGGATTTTCTCCCGAAATTGAGCGCGTGCGCGCAGCGGTTTTGCTCTACTCAAAAACCAAAGCCCCTACTCTCATTCAAGGTGAAAGCGGCACAGGTAAAGAGCTCATTGCCCATGCCATTCACCATGAATATACCGCGCACTTTCAACATAAAACTGGGCAGCAAAAGCGCCCCTTTGTGGCAATTAACTGTAGCGCCATTCCTGAATCCCTTTTAGAGTCCGAGCTCTTTGGCTATGAGGAAGGCGCTTTTACGGGTTCACTTCGCGGTGGGAAAGCCGGTGTATTTGAAGTGGCCAACAATGGCACGCTCTTTTTAGACGAAATTGGGGAAATGCCATTATCGCTACAAAATCGCCTCTTGCGCGTATTGGAAGAAAAGAGCATTGTGCGCGTCGGCGGTTATCATCCGATTCCTGTGGATGTCAAAATCATCGCCGCCACGCATGCTAAGCTCGATGAATGGGTTAAAGCGGGGAAATTTAGGCTAGATCTCTTTTATCGTTTAAGTGTGCTCAGAATCTTCAATCCGCCCCTTCGTAAACGCGGGCGCGACATCATTTTATTGGCAGAAACCTTATTAAAACAGGCGCTCACTTCGCTGAATTTACCCATTCGTCATGAATATTTAGCTGCATTGCCAAAGTGTGACGAAGCGCTCCTCAATTATCATTGGCCGGGCAATATCCGCGAGCTGCGCAACATCACCGAGCGCATTGCCCTCTACCTAAAAGCCAACCCCAATCAAGTGCCGAACAATCGCATGATTCTTGATCTCTCAGATGAGCGCCACATTCATTATGATGAGCCAAGCATTCTCACGGATCCGCCCTTAATCAGCGAAGAGCCGGATCTTGCCGCCTTATTAAAATACTTTAAAGGCGATAAACAGGCCGTGGCCAATTACCTTGGCATCAGCCGCACCACTTTATGGCGCAAGATGAAAGCCCTTCACAATCATGCATAAAAAAAGCAGCCCAGAGGCTGCTTTTTGATTCGCTCGATTACCAATAACCCAACATTTTCCACCAAAGCCCACCAATGTAGAACCAGATGGCTAAGTTCACCACACTTGTGGCAAAGCCCACTTTCCACCATTCACCCAAGGTTGTATAGCCTGAACCATAAATGATGGGCGCGGTGCCTGTACCATAGTGAGTTAAGGACATCATCAAAGATGATGAGAATGCCAAAGTTAATGCCAATAACATTTGTGGTGCGCCTAGAGCAATCCCTGCTGCTAAGAAAGCTGCAAACATCGCGGTGATGTGCGCGGTTGTGCTCGCAAAAAAGTAGTGCGAGTAAACATACACCAACACTAAAATCAGCATGCCAAGAATCCAGTTAAAGCCAAAGTCATCAATGCCATTGCCAACCGTCACCGCTAACCACGAGACTAAGCCCAATTTACCTAAGAAGCCTGCCATCATCACCAAAGCAGAGAACCACACAACGGTATCCCATGCGCCTTTATTGCCGAGCACTTCGTTCCACTCTAACACGCCCGTAATTAATAAAATGGATAAGCCGATGAATGCTGCAGTTGTTGGGCTGATGGTAAATGCTGCCCCAAAGATCATGGCTGGCACGCCTGCCCACATAAATAGTAAGAGACCAAACACACCCAACGTAATTTTTTCAGGCAACGATAATGGCCCCAATTCTTTTAATTGTTCTTTCGCAAAGTTTGGCGCATCAGGCGTTTTCTTAATTTCTGGCGGACAGATGAGATACACCACCCACGGCATCACCAAAAGGGAAATAATGCCCGGTACAAATGCAGCCACTGCCCACATGCCCCAAGTTAAATGAAAACTTGGATCAGTGCCTTCATAAATCAATGCCACAATTAAGGGGTTTGGCGCCGTTGCCGTGATGAACATCGCGGATGTAATTGGGTTGGTGTTATAGTTCACAAGTGCTAAATAACGTCCAATTTTTTCAGTAGAACCACGCTCAGGCTTTGAGCCAAAGCTTGTGGCAATCGAGCGCATGATGGGGTGAATGATGCCACCGCCTCGCGCTGTATTACTTGGTGTCACGGGCGCTAAAATCGTCTCTGCAAATGCAAGGGCATACGCAATTCCCACGGTGCGCTTACCAAATAACGAAATTAAAAAGTAACCAATGCGCGCACCTAAACCCGTTTTCGTTAAGCTCATAGAGATCATGATGGAGATCCCGATCAACCAAATGAGCTCATTAGAAAAGCCGCTTAACGCATCGCCAAGCGCAGCTTTGGGATTGCCAGGATTGGTGACGCCTGTAATCGCCACCAAACTGATGGAGATGATGGAGATCGCACCAATGGGCAATGCTTTGCCAATGATGGCCGCAATCGTACCCACAAAGAGCGCCAGCAGTTGCCATGCATTCTCGCTGACGCCTTCAGGCGTTGGAATGATGAACCAAATAATTAACGTTAAGGCAACCGCAACCAGAGCCGGTATCGGTTTGATGGGGGCTAGCTGAGTATTCTTCATAGTCATCCCTTCTTTTTTTGATGATAGAATTATTCATATCATGGCTCAGCCCTCTCTGACAAATGGGATCACTCATCGAATGATCCGCCTCAAGAAAGGGCCAAATGCTGCCTGATTAGGCATCACCATAACAGATACACTCAGCTTGTAAAGGGTTGATGAAATCAATCAATGACTAGATTAAATTGATGAGATTTTGATACAGCGCTAAAGCTTCATCCACATCATGCGTACCATAGACAATCGCGCGCCCATCCTTAAAAAGAATGATGCGATTGTCCCCTTCGATGTTTAAAAAATACTCGTTAAATCGATGAGCAATGCCCTGCTTGATTAATATTTTTTCTAGGGCGGCTAAATCTAAGGGTTGCATTTCACGGATCATCACAGAACCATCACCACACAAGCGCTGCGCCTCTCGTTGAACATGCATTAAAGCGGGATAGGTTGGGTTTTCACCACACGTTGGGCACTGTTTTTGTTTGAATTTTGCAAGATTAATTGCTTGAGAATGTGATGACCATAGATCCATCGTCCATAAAGTTTCACGCATAGCGCTAGGCTCGACAAAGAATTTAATGGCTTCTGTGGTTTGAATGCTGGAAATCAATTGCAAAATCGGCTGAATGACGCCCACAGAGCTACATGTATCGCCACTTTCTAAAGGAATCGCGCCTAAAATGCAGCGAAGGCACGGTAAATCCTGCCGATGAGGCACATTAAAATTGTGGCTCATGCCATAACTTTCAAGTGCTGAACCAAAAATCCACGGAATGTTTTGCTGATAACACGCATCATTGATGATCATGCGAAGCGGCAAATTGTCCGTGCCATCAAGCACCAAATCCGCGCCTTTAATCAAATCGACAATGTTGTCGCTCGACACATCCACCAAATGCGTGGTGATGTGTGTTGTGTGGTTAATGGCCGTCAAATGCTGTTTTAATGCCACCACTTTCGGTAAAGCAGCCGCAGCGTCCGCCTCCGTAAAGAGGGTTTGACGCTGCAAATTGCTCAATTCGACAAAGTCGCGATCCACCAATATCAAATGCCCGATGCCGCTTCGCGTTAATGTTTCAGCGTGCTGCGCACCTAAAGCGCCGCAACCGATGATGACAACCGTTGCTTGATTGAGGCGCTCAACGCCCGCTGTTTGAATGCGCGCAAAGCGTGCAAGGCGGTGATATCTGGAATCCATGCTCATTAACCGATCAATCCTGTCAATGGGCTACTCGCTGTCGCAGTGAGTTTTTTCGGCATGCGTTTTGCTTCAAAACCTAAGCGACCTGCCACACACGCCATGCTCATCGCGCGGCTCATTTTAATCGGATCTTGTGCATAAGCAACAGCGCTGTTGAGTAATACGCCATCTGCGCCCAACTCCATCGCCATCGCCACATCACGCGGTGAACCTAGGCCTGCATCCACAATCACGGGCACTTTGGCATCCTCAATGATGTAACTTAAATTATATGGGTTCACAATCCCTAAACCTGTGCCAATGGGGGATGCTCCCGGCATGATGGCATGGCAACCTAATTCCTGAAGTTTACGGGCAAGCACCACATCATCCGATGTATACACCAACACGGTCATGCCCTCTTCTAACAACATTTCTGTGGCTTTGAGGGTCTCCACAGGATCAGGCAACAATGTTTTTGGGCAACCGATGATCTCAACTTTGATCATGTCACATAAGCCAGAGGCTTTTGCCAATTTAGCGGTACGCACTGCCTCTTCTGCGGTGCTTGCACCTGCCGTATTTGGCAATAATTTATATTTGGTTAAATCCAATTGCTCCAATAAATTGGGTTGATTGGCATCAAAAATATCCATGCGGCGCACCGCAAAGGTTAAGACTTCTGTGTCACTCGCCTCAACTGCACCTTTTTGTTCTTCAAATGTGCGATATTTCCCTGTGCCTAAAAATAGGCGTGATTGGAATTCAAAATCCCCAATTTTTAATGTCATCGTTAGCCTCCACCAACAAAATGGACAATCTCAAAGCAGTCATTCGCGCGGACTGGTTCTGTGGCATAGTCCTCTTTCATCACCACTTCGCGATTTTTTTCTATAATAAAATATTTACGATGTGCAATGTCCAATCGATCGATCAACGCAGCCACTGTTGTTACGTCCGCGGGCACTGTCATCACTTCACCATTCACACTAATTTCCACAGGTTCTCCTTGCGTCAATAATGGCCTGCTCTGCCAACAATTTGAGGGATTTTGCATGGGCAATGCTTTGTGCAATGGAACGCTCAAACAATCCTGACATCACAGCAACGCCATCCACAATGGGAGCGATGCTTGCAATGTTTGCCTCATCAATGCCGCCAATGGCGATCAATGTGCCTGCCCGCTTTTCTTTTGCGATGGCGGTTAAGCCTGCTAAGCCAAGCGGCGGATCTGTTTTTAAGCGTGTTTGAAAAATGTGTCCAATGTATCCATACGCATACTCAGGCAATTGCGCACGAATTTGCGCACCATTGTGAAAGGATCGCCCAAATTGCATCAACGGAAATGCATTTTTTAACAAAGCTAACGGTAAGCTAGATTCTGTTAAATGCACGCGTTCGATGCCCATTGCCAAAGCAATGTCTGTGCGATCATTGAGGATGAGTTGATGCGTTGGCGCATGCTGAGCAATCAGATCGATCAAAGCGGCAATCGCTTTGGGGGATCGAGATTTTTCACGAATCTGTACATAATCCACATAGGGCAAGAGCGCCACAATGTGCTCGCTTAATTGCTCAATGGATTGCGCTTGATTCGCTGTCACAGCATGAATTTGAAACATATTTCTCCATTGCGGAGTTGTGCTGTGCCCAAATCACTTGCCTCCGCTAGTACTAACTAGATCAGGTCATAAGAGTCCCGAAGTTTACTTCAATCTCAGCTGTTCACAACAGCACCTCTAGTGGAATGGAGAAAGTATAGAGAATGCCCATTCAATTGGCAAATTTAGTTTATTCAGTCCGTGCGGATTGATCAAGCTCTGCTAAAAATGCCAATTTCTCTTGGATTTTTCGCTCTAAGCCGCGATCTGTGGGTTGATACCATTGTTGATCTGGTAGATCATCTGGGAAATATTTCTCCCCCGCTGCATAGGCATAAGGCTCATTATGCGCATAACGATACGCTTTGCCATAATCCATATCCGCCATCAATTGTGTGGGTGCATTGCGTAAATGCAGCGGCACTTCACGGGATTGATCTTGACGCACAAAGGCGCGCGCTTGATTAAAAGCATTGTAAGCAGCATTTGACTTAGCGGCACAGGCTAAATACACAAGCGCTGTACCCAGGGCGAGCTCCCCTTCTGGCGAACCTAAGCGCTCATATGTCGTGGCTGCATCATTGGCAATTTGCATCGCGCGTGGATCGGCAATGCCAATGTCTTCCCAAGCGATGCGCACAATTCTGCGCGCTAAATAACGAGGATCTGCGCCACCTTCTAACATGCGCATGAACCAATACAATGCAGCATCCGGATCAGAGCCGCGCACCGATTTATGGAGCGCTGAAATCAAATCATAAAACTGATCGCCGCCTTTATCCATGGCTTTTGGCTGTGCGGTGAGCACTTTACCCAAAAACGCTGTCGTCACCTGATGAACGCCTTCTGACGCAGCGATATTGAGCACCTGCTCTAAACGATTGAGTAAGCGGCGCGCATCTCCATCTGCATAGGTGACAAGCTGCTCCGCAGCATCTTCTGCCAATTGAATGTGCGGATAATGCTGCGTTAATACGCGCTCAACGAGTAAAGTTAATGCCTCTGTATCGATCGGCTTTAAGGGATAAACCGTGGCACGCGATAACAAGGCACGATTGATCTCAAAGGAGGGGTTTTCTGTGGTTGCCCCCACAAATACCACCAAGCCGGATTCAATGTAAGGCAATAAGGCATCCTGCTGACTTTTATTAAAGCGATGAATCTCATCGATGAATAAAATTGTCTGTTTGCCTTGCAACTGATAATTTTTCGCCGTTTCGATGGCTTCCCGAATCTCTTTAACACCTGAAAACACCGCAGATAATGCAATGAATTGGCAATCATAAGCATGAGCCAATAAGCGCGCCAATGTGGTTTTGCCAACGCCGGGCGGCCCCCAAAAGATCATGGAATGGGGTTTTGTGGCATTGAGGGCTAAAGTCAGGGGTTTATCTTTCCCAATCAAATGGCGCTGCCCCACCACATCTTCTAAAGATTGCGGGCGTAAGCGATCGGCTAACGGCGCAAAATCATCACCTTGCGTGCTAAAGAGATCATTTTGTCTCATCGATCACATCCACGCCTTTTGGCACCTTTAATGTGAACACATTCGGATTGATGGTTTGATTGATCACTACATCAGAGAGCGTCAAACTCAATGTACCATTGGCTTGTTTTGCATACACGTTGCTGATATTGCCGCGCTTAAATTCAATTTCGATGAATTCAACATCACCTTTTTTCTTAGGCATTAGGCGGTATTTTTGCTCATTTTTAAGGGTTTTAATGGAAAATTGTGCATTTAACGGTTGATCATTAAAGATCATGAACATTGGGGAATCTTGCTCAAAAATGGCCAAATTTTTAATCACCACTTGCTCTAAATCCACATCATAATGCCAAAGCTTTTGCCCATTGCTGATGATCTTTTGTTCAAAAGGCGATGTGTAATTAAAATAAAAACCTGCCGTGGCATCGCGGCCATTTTTTTTACGAATTTGCAAAATACCATCGGAGATCTCTTTATTTTTTTGTTGCGTCACCGTCTGTTCAAAATCCGCCTGCAATGATGTCAGATCATTGAAATACTTCACCACAAAAGCTTCATTTGCCAAGCTTGGCACCACTAAAGATGCCGTTAAAATCGACCATAGACTCACTGTTTTTAACATACCGCCTCCTACAATTGAGGCTTTATTATACAGGGCAATGAATCATTTGGCACAAAAGCCATCGGCGTCCCATACAAAATGCCCCAAAAGTTTGTCATGCATGCATCACTAAAAATAGTTTTTTTGTTGCTCATTTTAATCATCAATTGTGACACAGTGATGACAGTCGAGTGCTTGACAATCCCCGTAGAATGGCTTTTGATAAGCATGATGCAGGCTTGCATCATCGCGTATGGAGAGAATATGGGTGTCACAAAAACAGTTTTTATTGCAGGTTATGCACGTTTGCCTCAAGGCATGGCGGCAAAACATATGTTTGAATCAATGACCATCACGGCTGAAATTGAGCCAAAATATGGCGTCATTTTAGCGGCAGATTGCACATTGATTACAGAATTGGGGAAAAATTTCATTCGCCAATTACTCAGAGGCTACAGCCTCAATGATGGTATTGAAGGGCTGATTGACGCGGTTCATCAAAGTTATAAAGGCAAGGCCACAAGCGCTTTAATCGCCGCGTTAAGGGATTTAGATCATCAATATCATTCGATGCACAAAGGATGATAAAAAAGTTGCCTTTATGAAAGTTGCATGCTACATTCTACGAAACTCAGCCAGAAAAGAGAGCCTACAATCACCCTACATGATTGATCCCCTTTCTTTCTCATGAGTCACGTAAATGAACTGCCCATCTGTTTGAGATCATCCCCCATGATGACGTAAGAGAACAGATGACACCAGTAATGCTTTTTGCGCTTTATTTTAGAGTGTAGAGGGTGTTGCTGGTTTTTTTTTGAAAAATTTTTATTACCACTCAAAGCTTGATCCCGGAGGATACCATGTCACAATTCATTCAAAAAAATGATCAATTTTCCATTGAAGAAAATGCTCAATCTAAACGCATCTTAAACATTACTTTATCTAAAGCGGTGATCGAGCAGTTTTTACAGAAAATCAAAGATGAAGGCATCAGCATTCAACATTTAGAATACACGCCATATGAGCGCCAAGTGATTGCTGATTATTTAGATCAAATCGCAGGGCATAACTTTGGCAACATTTTACGTGACATCGTCAATGACCGTGCAACTGGTGGTTTTACAATTGGCTTAGAAGGCGTGTCTAAGTGCACTGATGAATACGTGATTTTCTCCACCGCCATCGCGCATTTAGTGGGCATCTCTAACTTTGACTCCATGACGGGCAAATATTATGCGCGCTTCTCTGTTAAAGACACCGACAGCAGTGACTCTTACTTACGCCAAGCGTACCGTTTATTCACACTTCACACCGATGGTACATTCGTGAGCGAAGCCACAGATTGGTTGCTCATGATGAAAATGGTGGAAGAGAATGCCAAAGGCGGCGAAAGTCGTTTATTACACTTAGATGATTGGGAAGAGTTAGAAAAATTCAGCTCAAACTCTTTAGGCCAACATAAATTCCAATACATCGCGCCACCGAGCAAAAATGTGCAAGAAATCGTCCATCGCCAATTGTTCTTCTTGAAAAACAATCGCCCATGCATCTGCTTCATTGATCAGTTTGCGTATCCTGAAAGCATTGAAGAGGCTAAATTCTTAAAAGCGCTGTCGCAATCCATGGAAAGTGACAAACACGTGATCGAATTAACATTGCCTGTGGGCAGTTTAGTGGTGTTGAACAATGAGTTCTGGCTCCATGGCCGTGCACCTTTTGAAAAACACCCTGAGTTAAATCGTGAGTTGCTCCGCCAACGTGGTCGCTTTTATCACTAACTCATCTAAAGAATTAAGGAGCTTCGGCTCCTTTTTTTATGTGCCTTAACCCACGTGCGTGGTGCGTGTTGGCATGGCATCGAGTTTAGCGATGTCCTCAATGATGGTGCATTGATCCGCCGTATGGACACGCCGGCAACGCTGCTCAATCGCCGTCAAACGGTCTTTAAGATCCATCAACTCCTCAATGCGCGCCTCTAAATGCAATAAATGCTGCTGAATGATGTGATTAATCGGGCGGCAATCGGATGTTGATGGCGCATTGACCTCATCTAACAGTTGATGAATCTCTTCATGCGTCATGTCAAAGGCGCGACAATTTTTAATGAAGGTCAAGCGCTCAACATGGGATTGATCATACGAGCGATAATTATTAGCAAGGCGCGTTGGCATGGGCAATAATTTCTGCTTTTCATAATAGCGGATGGTTTCTGTGGATACACCTGTTAATTCAGACAGTTGCCCGATCTTCATCTTCACCTCCTAAGGCTTGACCTTATAGTAGCTTTAAGGTGTCTACTATAGCATATCCATATGATTTTCATTCAAAGGGGTTTTTATGAGCACACACCATTTAGAATCTTGCAGCGCCTGTTCATGCAGCCATGATTCAGCACCGAAAGAAACGCCCATCACGAACATTCCTGAAGGACATCATCGTGATGTCTTCATCATTGAAGCGATGGATTGCCCCACTGAAGAAGGGCTCATTCGCCGTCACTTTGCCAATGATCCACTGATTGATCAACTCTCTTTTAACCTGATTCAGCGTAAATTGACGGTGGTGCACAACACAACCACGCAATACATCATCGATGCCATTGCAGAGCTTGGCATGGAGGCCATCTCAGAAATGGCGGCAAGCACGCCAACACCGCCTAAAAAAGCCTTCACTGGATCATTCATCATCGCAGCGTTATCAGCCGCGGCTGCTGAGATCTTGAGTTTATTTGATGTACATTTCATCATCGTTGGCTTCTTTGCGATCCTTGCCATTGTTTTGTGCGGCAAAGAGACCTACATTAAAGGTTGGATCTCCCTTAAAAATCGTAAACTCAACATCAATGCACTCATGAGCGTAGCGGTCACTGGCGCTGTCCTCATTGGCGAATTGCCTGAAGCCGCCATGGTGATGGTGCTCTTTAATCTCTCTGAAATGTTGGAAGCGCGCTCCTTAGATCGTGCACGCAATGCCATCGCTGGTTTAATGAGCCTAACGCCCGATGAAGCATTGGTGCTAAATCATGGCCAAGCCAGCATGCGCCCTATTGAAACCATCGCTAAAGGCAGCACCATCCGCGTGATGCCGGGCGCACGCATTCCGTTAGATGGCACCATCACAAAAGGTAGCTCAAACATTGATGAATCACCCATCACAGGGGAAAGCTTACCGATTGATAAAACCGTGGGCGATGCTGTTTATGCTGGCAGCATCAACTTTGAGCGTGAAATTGAATTCATCACCACCACAACGTCAGACAATTCTACATTGAGCAAAATTGCCCGCACCATTGAAGAAGCTCAAAGTCAGCGTGCACCTGTGGAGCGTTTTGTGGATCAATTTGCAGCCATTTATACGCCCATTGTATTTGCGATTGCCATTTTAGTGGCATTGATTTCTCCGCTTTTTGGCGTACCTGTCATTCAAAGTATTTACAATGCCTTGGTGATGCTCATCATTGCTTGCCCGTGCGCCCTTGTGATCTCCACACCTGTTGCCATTGTCAGTGGATTAACGACCGCCGCACGCCAAGGGATTCTGATTAAAGGTGGCAGCTATTTAGAAACTGCACGCCACATTAAAGGTTTAGCCTTAGATAAAACAGGGACGCTCACAGAAGGACAACCGACGGTGACAGAGGTGATCACTTTGGTCAATTCGATGCATCTGCCAAGCATTGCAGCGCATTTAGCGGCGCGCTCTGATCATCCGATGTCAAAAGCAGTGGCTGCACACTATCAATCTGCATTGAATGCACCGCTGACCCTTCATGCGTTCACCGCCATTTTAGGCCAAGGCACTTGTGCAAGCATTGAGGGCGCACATTATTATTTGGGCAACCTTAAATTGATGCATGCATATCACATTGATGTCAGCGGTGCCGATACACATTTAGCACGCTTAAATGATCACACAGGCTCCCTGCTCTTTTTAGCCGATGATGCCAAACTCTTGGCAATCTTTGTCCTAGAAGATGCCATTAAACCCACGACGCGTAAAGCAATTGATGCCCTGCATCGCCTCGGGCTCTCTTTAACCATATTATCGGGGGATCGTGAACGCACCGTCAAAAATGTGGCGGCTGCCCTCCATTTAGATGACGCGCGCGGTGAGCAATTGCCAGAAGATAAACTCGCCTTCATTGATGATTTTCAGAAAAATCATGGCGCAATTGCCATGATTGGCGATGGCATCAATGATGCACCTGCACTTGCTAAAGCAGACATTGGCTTTGCCATGGGCGGCATGGGCAGCGATACCGCGATTGAAACGGCCGATGTTGCCATCATGGATGATGATTTAATGAAAGTACCCAACTTCTTTCACATCTCTGAGCGTACCATCGGCATCATTCGTCAAAACATCACCTTTGCCATTGTGGTCAAACTCTTTTTCTTCCTGCTTGCCCTCTTTGGCTTAGCAGAAATGTGGATGGCGGTGATTGCCGATGTGGGCACCACATTTTTAGTGGTACTCAATGCATTGAGATTGCTGAAAGTAAAAGAAATTCAATAAATTATGATGCATCGCACTTTTTTGTGTAAAAATTCATCACGGGCTCTTGAAATGAAATTCTCGATCCCCATAGTTGAAGCTGCAAAGATTTTAGTGCGATTCATTTTCTGAGATATTGCATCTTTGCGAATCGAAATCGTATTGTTAATTTATTTTTTAGAGGGAATCATTATGAAATTACGTCCATTACACGATCGCGTAATCATCAAACGTGTTGAAGAAGAAACAACATCTGCGGGCGGTATCGTATTACCTGGTTCTGCCACTGAAAAACCTTCTCGCGGTAAAGTGATTGCTGTCGGTACAGGCAAAACTTTAGACAACGGCCAAGTGAAAGCGGTTGATGTTAAAGTTGGCGACGAAGTCTTATTCGGTAAATATTCCGGTTCTGAAGTCAAATTCGGTGATGAAGATTTCATCGTAATGCGCGAAGACGAAATCATGGCTGTGATTGAAGCATAATCAATCACCCTTCATTAATATTCAGAATTTTAACTTTTAGAGGTATTTAAGTATGTCAGCAAAAGAAGTACGTTTTGGCGATGATGCACGTTCACGCATGGTAAAAGGCGTTAACACATTAGCAAACGCTGTGAAAGTGACATTAGGTCCTAAAGGTCGTAACGTTGTTTTAGAAAAAAGCTTTGGCGCGCCAACCATCACTAAAGATGGTGTGTCTGTGGCTAAAGAAATCATCTTAGAAGACAAATTCGAAAACATGGGCGCACAAATGGTGAAAGAAGTTTCTTCTAAAACTTCTGACATCGCAGGTGACGGTACAACAACGGCAACTGTATTGGCTCAAGCCATCGTTCGCGAAGGCATGAAAGCCGTTTCTGCCGGCATGAATCCTATGGACATCAAACGTGGTATTGATAAAGCCGTTGCAGCAGCTGTGGCTGAACTCAAAAACATCTCTAAACCTTGTTCTGATGACAAATCCATCGCACAAGTGGGCACAATCTCTGCAAACTCTGATGAAGACATCGGTCGCATCATCGCAGACGCGATGGCAAAAGTGGGCAAAGAAGGTGTGATCACTGTTGAAGAAGGTTCAGGTTTAGAAAACGACTTAACAACAGTTGATGGTATGCAGTTTGACCGTGGTTATTTGTCTCCTTACTTCATCAACAACCAACAATCAATGGCGGCTGAATTAGACAACCCATTAATTTTGTTGTGTGACAAAAAAATCTCCAACATCCGCGAAATGTTGGGCGTATTAGAAGCTGTAGCTAAAACCGGTCGTCCTTTATTGATCGTGGCTGAAGATGTTGAAGGCGAAGCCTTGGCAACATTGGTGATCAACAACATGCGCGGCATCGTAAAAGTTGCAGCGGTGAAAGCGCCTGGCTTTGGTGATCGTCGTAAAGCAATGTTACAAGACATCGCAATCTTAACAGGTGGTACTGTGATTTCTGAAGAAATCGGCATGTCACTTGAAAAAGCATCTTTAGAAGATTTAGGCAGTGCAAAACGCGTTGTGGTTTCTAAAGAAGACACAACCATCATCGATGGCGCTGGCGCTGTTGATGCGATCAAAGCACGCGTTGATCAAATTCGCATCCAAATGGACGAAGCAACGTCAGATTATGATCGTGAAAAATTACAAGAGCGCGTTGCAAAACTCGCAGGCGGTGTTGCTGTGATCAAAGTTGGTGCAGCCACTGAAGTTGAAATGAAAGAGAAAAAAGCACGCGTAGAAGATGCATTGCACGCAACACGTGCAGCCGTTGAAGAAGGCGTTGTCCCTGGCGGTGGTGTGGCTTTAGTTCGCGTATTGGCATCCATCAAAGATTTGAAAGGTGACAACGCAGAACAAGAAGCAGGTATCCGTGTGGCATTACGTGCAATGGAAGAGCCATTACGTCAAATCGTAACAAATGCTGGCGAACCGGCTGACGTTGTATTGAACGCAGTGCGTGAAGGCCAAGGCGCATTTGGTTACAACGCTGCCACTGGTGAATATGGTGACATGGTTGAAATGGGTATCTTAGATCCAACTAAAGTAACACGTTCAGCATTGCAACACGCTGCATCTGTTTCTTCTTTAATCATCACCACTGAATGCATGGTTGCTGAAATTCCTAAAGCAGAACCTGCAATGCCTGACATGGGCGGCATGGGTGGTATGGGCGGCATGGGCATGATGTAATTCATCCCTAACCGTTTCAACGACAAAGCCTTGGTCACTTGACCAAGGCTTTTTTATGCCCGGAAAAATTACAAAAATCATACATGCCATAAAATTTTATGCCGCATCTATGCCCGAAAAATGGCCTTTCCTCCCAAAAATTACGCACAATAAAGTAGTCAATTTGTTGCAAATTCATTTTACTTATGTATAAATATGGTGAGCTATGTTGCATGCAACATGTTAGCCATTCATAGAAATGGCTTCATATAACACAGAACAACCTAATCACCACTTTGTAGCAAACACCGCAATGAATTTGCCAATGACTACAAACCGTATAGGAGGAATTATGAATAAAAAGATATCATCGATGGATGTGCTGTTTTTAGCAATGGGGGCGATGCTTGGCTGGGGCTGGGTGATTCTCTCCGGCGAATGGGTGGCAACTGCAGGTTTCCTAGGGGCAACCATCGCCTTCGCAGGCGGAGGCTTATTGATCATCCTCATCGGCTTAACCTATGCTGAATTGGCCACTGCCATTCCAGAAACAGGCGGCGGCGTTGCCTTCGTTCAACGTGCTTATAACACACCATTAGCCTTCTTAGCAGGTTGGTCTGTATTGTTTGGTTACATGTCTGTGATCGCGTTTGAGGCTGTTGCATTGCCAACGGTGATTGACTACATCTCTCCCCTTCAACACCAAGTGCATTTATGGAACATTGCCGGCTCTGATGTTTACTTAACCTGGGCATTGATTGGTTCAGTGGGCGCACTTTTCTTGGGTGCATTAAACTATCGCGGCATTCGTTCTGCCACCATTTTCCAAACAGTGTTCACGATTGCCATTGTGAGCGTTGGCATTTTATTGATCTTTGGCGCAGGCTACTACGGCGACAGCGAAAACTTAAAACCTTATTTCAGCAGCGGTTTTAATGGCATGATGCAAGTGCTCATCATGGTGCCCTTTATGTTCGTGGGCTTTGACGTGATTCCACAAATCGCATCTGAAGTAAAAGCCACAAAATCCATCGGTAAAATGTTGGTGATCTCCATTTTATCTGCCCTTCTCTTTTATGTATTGATCATCTATGGCGTATCGATTGGTTTGCCACATTCAGAATTATTGACCTCAAAATTGGCAACTGCTGATGCGATGACCAACTTATTTAACAGCAAAGTATTGGGTCAAGTATTAGTGGTTGGCGGTATTGCAGGGATCATCACAAGCTGGAACGCATTCGTGATTGGTGGCAGCCGCATTATGTATGCAATGGCGCTTCGTGGCATGTTGCCTGCATGGTTTGCAAAATTACATCCAAAATATCACACGCCCGCAAACGCGATCATTTTCTTAACAGCATTGGCATTTTTGGCACCATTATTGGGTCGCCAAGCATTGAACTGGTTAGTGAACGCAGGCAGCATCGGCGTTGTATTGGGTTATCTCATTGTGACGTTAGCATTCTTACAACTTCGCAAAATTGAGCCAGATTTAGAGCGCCCATATGCCGTGAAATGGCCAAAAACCATTGGTTGGTTAGCGGTATTGTTCAGCATCGGCTTCTTATCACTCTATTTACCAGGCATGCCAGCAGAATTGAGCTTCCCCATTGAATGGAGCTTAGTGTTTGGGTGGTACTTCATCGGTGCTTACTTCTTGTTCATGCACAAAAGTAAAAGCCCTGCGAAGACATTTGAGTTAAACAATGCTAGCTTAGAGACAAAATAATTTTAAACGCCCATCGTGCATTAAAGACCGCGATGGGCAAACGGCGATAATACAAACGTATTACGAATCATCAAAATAATAGTCACTGAAAAGAGGAATTGACATGTCATACACTACTGAACAACTTCAAGCAATGCGTCAAAAATATGTGGCGCGTGGCGTAGGTAACGGTAACTTAAACATTGCAACAAAAGCTGTGAACGCAACAATCACCACAGAGAAAGGTGAAGAGTTCATCGATTTTGCAGGCGCCATTGGTGTGATGAACGTGGGTCATAGCCACCCAAAAGTGGTTGCAGCCATCAAAGCACAATTAGACAACTTCACACATCCTGGCTTTAACGTCATCATGTATGAAAGCTATTTACAAGTGTGTAAGCGTTTGTGTGAAATCACTGATGGTGATCATGAGAAAAAAGCCATCTTATTCAACACAGGGGCAGAAGCTGTTGAAAATGCCGTTAAAATCGCGCGTAAATTCACAGGTCGCCCAGGCGTTGTCTCTTTCTACCGTGCATTCCATGGCCGCACAAACTTAACCATGGGGATGACGAGTAAAGTTAAACCTTATAAAGTGGGTTTTGGTCCATTTGCCTCTGACATCTATCAAGCGCCGTATCCATATGCTTATCAGCGTCCTGCACACATGACAGAAGAGGAATACATCGATTACACCATTGGCCGTTTTGATGAATTCTTTAAAGCAACCGCAGCGCCAGAAACCATTGCTTGTTTAGTGATGGAACCAGTTCAAGGTGAAGGTGGCTTCATTGTTCCGCCGCAACGCTTTGTTGAGCACGTGTATAATTTCTGTCAAAAATATGGCATCGTATTTGTGGCCGATGAAATCCAAGCAGGTTTCTCTCGTACCGGTAAACTTTTTGCCATGGAACATTTTGGCATCGTGCCTGATTTGATGACCACATCAAAATCCTTAGCCGCTGGCGTGCCTTTAAGTGCGGTGGTTGGCCGTGCAGAAATTGTTAATGCGCCAAGCCCAGGTGAATTAGGCGGTACATTCTCAGGCAGCCCATTGGCATGTGCGGCAGCGCTTGCTGTGATGGATGTTGTGGAAGAAGAAAACCTCAACGAAAAAGCTGAAATCATGGGTGCAAAATTAGAAGCATATTTAACAGAACAGCAAAAACAATATCCATTCATCGGTGACATTCGTCGTTTAGGCGCAATGGTTGCGGCTGAAATCGTGAAAGATCCTGCGACACGTGAACCGGATGCTGCGAGAACTTCTGCCATCACAGATTATGCCAACAGCAACGGTTTATTGTTGATTTCTGCGGGCATCAACAGCAACGTTGTGCGTTTCTTAGCACCTTTAACCATTACAGATGAAGAATTAACGAAAGGTTTAGCGATTTTAAGCGATGCTTTAAAAGCAGCCAATCAATAAAAGGATCGGTATTCATGAGTGAATTAAAAGTTTTTAACCCAGCAACGGGTGATCTATTGGCAACCTTGCCAATGGATACAACATCAGATATTGAAGCAAAATTAAAAGCCGGTCACGCGGCATTTCAAACATGGAAAAGCACGTCTGTGTATGAGCGCGCAGCACTTTTAAATCGTTGGGCAGAATTGATTTTAGCCAATAAAGAAGACGTGGCAAAAATCATGACTGAAGAAAATGGTAAGCCTGTGCGTGAATCGATTGGTGAATTGGTCAATGCGGTGAGCTACTTAACTTGGTATGCAGAGGAAGCTAAACGCATTTATGGCCGCACCATTCCAGCTTCCACCACCAATAAACGCTTATTGGTGACGCGCCAAGCCATTGGCCAAGTGGCAGCCATTACGCCTTGGAACTTCCCTGCGGCCATGATGACGCGTAAAGCAGGCCCAGCGCTTGCGGCAGGCTGTACCTTCATCGTAAAACCTGCTGAAGATACGCCATTAACCATGATCCGTTTAGTGGAACTTGCCCATGAAGCAGGCTTCCCACAAGATGTGGTGCAGTGTGTGATTGGTGCAGGTTCTGCGGTGGGTCCTGTGTTTACCGCCAGTGAATATGTGCGCAAAATCACATTCACGGGTTCAACGCCTGTGGGCAAACGCCTCATCAGTGAAAGTGCAGGCAGCGTTAAACACATGTCAATGGAATTAGGGGGTCATGCGCCTTTCATCGTGTGTGAAGATGCGGACATCGATTTTGTGATCACCCAAGCGATTGCCTCTAAATTCCGTAATGCAGGACAAACCTGTATCTGTGCCAACCGCTTCATCGTGCATGAAGCAGTGATTGCTGAATTTACTGAAAAATTCACAGCTGCCGCCAAAGCCCTTAAAGTGGGCAACGGTATGGATGAAACAACGGATGTGGGCCCGCTCATCAATAAAAAAGGCTATGACAAAGTAATCGAACAGATCAACGATGCCAAAGCAAAAGGCGCCACCATCCTCGCGGGTGGTGAAGGTTTAGCCGATGAGGCAAAAGGCACATACTTTGTCACGCCAACCGTCCTTGGCAATGTCACGCTGGATATGGACATCATGTCTGAAGAAACCTTTGGCCCTGTTGCGCCCATCATTGCTTACAATGATCTTGATGAAGCCATTAAGATCGCCAATGGTACGCCTTTTGGTTTAGCGGCTTACTTCTTTACTGACAACTACAAACGCGGCATCTATCTACAAGATCATTTAGATTTCGGTATTGTGGGCTGGAATGATGGCTTACCCACATTGGCACAAGTGCCATTTGGCGGCTTTAAAGAGAGCGGCCTTGGCCGTGAAGGCGGCATTGAAGGGATTGAGCCTTATTTGGAAACAAAATATCTCTCCATCGGTCAGCTATAATTGATGGCATGATTCAAAGAGCGGCAAAGCCGCTCTTTTTTTATGCATGTTTGATTAGTGAAGGGGATAAAAATACGCACAAAAAAAAGCTGAATGAGGATTGTATTGTGCCAATCCTGCATTCAGCAACACGACGACTATGGATTCTTGTGTAACCTTAATGCTATCAAATCAGTTAAGCTTGTGGCTGTGGCATCACTTCACGGACGATGTATTCAGCAATCGCCATTGACGATGTTGCACCCGGTGAAGGCGCATTACGAATGTGCGTAATGTTGCCCTCTTTACGCACCACAAAGTCATCCACTAAGCTGCCATCTTTATTCATGGCTTGGGCACGAATGCCACGCGTTGCAGGCTGTACGGTCATTTTAGAAAGAGATGGCACATATTTTGTGGCTTCATCAATGAAGCTTTGTTTGCTGAGCACCGTTTTTGACTCACGCACCGCCGCAGGTAAATTGCGAAGGGAGAATTTCCAGAAACCTGGGTAAGTTAAATAATCAAAAATGTCTTTGGCATTGAAGTTTTTACCAGTGTAATTTTCACGGCCAAAGGATAAAAAGGCATTCGGGCCAATGGTCATTTTGCCATCGATGCGTTTCGTAAAATGCACCCCTAAAAATGGATATTTTGGATCTGGCACAGGATAAATTAACCCTTTCACATCATGGGTGAATTCATCATCTAACACAAAGTATTGCCCAAAAAATGGCACGATTTTAGGAGAGGCTTCATCACCTGAATTGATCGCTAAGCGATCTGATTGTAAACCTGAGCAGCTCACTGCATAATCAAATGTGTCATCATAAACTTTACCGCCTTTTAAAATGACGCGAATGCCGCCAGCTTCATTTTTAAGGGCTTCCACTTCTGAGCTTAAATGAATGGTGCCCCCTAAAGATTCAATCTCTTCGGCGATCTTTTTAGCGATGGCTTCATAACTCACAATCGCAGTTGTTGGGGAATGCAGCGCCGCAACGCCAATACAGTTTGGCTCAACTTCTTTAATTTCATCCCCATAAAGCATGCGCACATCGGGCACTTCGTTGTCTAACGCAATTTTGTATAAACGCTGTAAACGCTCTTCTTCGACAGCATTGAGGGCAACCACAACTTTGCCGCACTCATCGTAAGGTAAATTGTGTGTTTTGCAGTATTCGCGAATTAAATGCACACCGCGGCGGCATAATCTTGCCTTCAAACTGCCCTTTGCATAGTATAATCCTGCGTGTACCACACCAGAATTATGGCTGGTTTGATGCTGAGCTACGCTCGCTTCTTTTTCAAACAGTGTCACTTTGGCATCCGGATGATCGAGCAATAATTGTCTTGCAACGGCCAATCCATTAATTCCCCCCCCAATTACTGTATACTTGACAACAGACACATCAATCTCCTTTTTACTATGCGTTATACAACATGAAAAAACTAAAAAAAATAGAGAATCTTTCTGACCAAGCATTTGATCTTCTTCGTGACGCCATTCTCAATGGCGTTCTTGAGCCCGGAAAACTGTATTCAGCAACAGAAATTGGAGAATGGATTGGCGCTTCTCGAACCCCTGTACGCGAAGCTGCACAACAATTGGCCGCCATTGGCCTTGTGCGCGTTGAACGCAATCGTGGGATTCGCATTTTGCCAACCTCCCTTCAAGAGCTCATTGAATCATTCCAGATCCGTTTGATGCTTGAAGTTCCCCTCATTCGTAAAGCTGCCTTATCACGCACAGATGAAGATCTTAAAAAGATCATCGCCGCGTATGATAATTTTGCCGCTGCTGCTCAAAAAGATGATGCCAAAGAGACATTGAAAGCAGATAAGGATTATCACTCTGCCTTATTAGAAGCTGCGCACATTGATCGTGCTTTAATGATTATTGAAAATACTCGCAACTCTGTTCTTTTGACTGGCCCTAGCACCATTCCTCATTCTCGAACTTGTATGGAAGCACTCGCTGACCATGAAGAGATTCATCAAGCGATCTTAAATCAAGATGCCGATGCCGCAGAACGGGCGATGAAACGTCACATTATCAACACCGCTAATATGTTAATCACACAAGAGGCGAAAAAGAGAGATGATTGGTTAGATCCTGATCTTTTGAGTCAGTTTTCATGGATTCATAAATAAGTCATTTAACCGCCCATGCTTTCTCTTCAATAATTTATAGCACAGTGATATGTTGCATGCAACACTTAGGCTACAAATTAGATACATTATTGCCTCGCGCATAAAAAAACCTTGGTGAAAACCAAGGTTTTTTATCCATTAAATGATCAATGATGCTATTTATTCATAAAGATAGCGCGCAATCATCGTCATGTCATCCACAGGGCCAATGTTCACATGCACAATGTAACCGGAACCTTTGGCCACTTCGATCACTTCACCTTTATCATTTTTCATCTCACCGATCACCACTTCACGGTTGCCATGTTGATTGATGATCTCAACGCGATCGCCTGTACCAAATTTGTTCTTCGCTTCTAACACCGCAATGCCTGTTTCAGGATCATAGGATTTCACTTCTGCCACATATTGCTGACGCGAGTGAATACTGTTGCCGGTTAAATAATTTTGGTAAGCGTGCGGCATGTGACGTTGTAAGAAACCTTCGGTATAACCGCGGTTCGCTAAGCCATCTAATTTGCCATACAATTCTGGGTTAAATTCACGGCCAGCAATCGCATCGTTAATCGCTTGACGATACAACTGTGCAGTACGTGCCACATAATAATGAGATTTTGTGCGCCCTTCGATTTTCAAAGAATCCACGCCAATTTCAATCAAACGCTGCACATGATGGATCGCGCGTAAATCACGAGAGTTCATGATGTATGTGCCATTTTCATCTTCGCTGATCTCCATCCATTCGCCTTTACGCTGATTGTTCTCTTGAATGAGATAAGAGCGATCCGCTTCTGGATGAGGATTGTAACCTTCTGGCGCATCAAACGCAGAGCGGTTCAATTCATCTTGAAGATATTTCATTGGATCATCCGTTTTTGGTTGCACATGGCCACTGGCGGAGGTGTAAATGTTCACCAAATCTGCATTTTTTGGAATGAGCTCACCTTCAGGTGTCTCTTTTGCATCCGTTAAACCATAATTCCAGCGACAAGCATTCGTGCAGGTGCCTTGGTTGGCATCGCGGTGGTTAAAGTAACCCGACAATAAGCAACGGCCAGAGTACGCAATGCATAATGCGCCATGCACAAACACTTCTAATTCCATGTCTGGGCATTCTTGACGGATTTCATGAATCTCATTTAAGGAGAGTTCACGAGATAAAATCACGCGCGTTAAACCCTGTTTTTGCCAGAATTTCACTGTTGCGCTGTTCACAGCATTTGATTGTACAGACAAGTGAATGTCCATATCAGGCCAGCGTTCACGCACCATCATGATTAAACCTGGGTCCGCCATGATCAACGCATCAGGACCTAAATCAATGATGGGGGCTAAATCATCCACGAATGTTTTAAGCTTTGCGCCATGGGGCATGGTATTTAATGCCACAAACAATTTTTTACCATGTTCATGGGCATAATCGATCCCCATTTTCATGCGTTCTTCGTTTTTAAAGTCATTGTTGCGCACACGTAAACTATAACGTGGCAAACCTGCGTACACAGCATCTGCACCATAGGCAAAGGCGTAACGTAGGTTTTCAAAGGTGCCCGCAGGCGCTAATAATTCAACTTGTCTTTGTGTCATTTGTCTCATCCTTACAGGGGATCACGGCTTATAGCCAAAGGGCAAATATTATACCTGAAAAAATAAAAAACGCTCTTGATGATCCATCAAGAGCGCAATATTTTCTTAATTTTAACAATCTTATGCTGGTGGCTGTGCTTTTAATTTCGACACATAGCGATAAAAGACGCCATATGCCAATAAGCCATAAATCACAATCAAAACGGCTAAGTTCATGAGCTGAAATTCCACTTCTTGCAAAGATGCACCCATCTGATTCATGTGCACTAAGCCTTCAATTGCGGATGTTGAGGGCAAGATGCGCGCAATGCCTAAAAAGAGATCTGGCATCAAATATTGTGGCCATGAAATCCCTGAAAAGAAGAAGAAAATCATACTAAATGGCAGCATCAATAGAAATACATTGTCCATTTTCTTAAAAATGCTCGACATGGCGAGCGCTAAGAAAATGATGGCACTTAAGAAAAACATGCCAAAAATCGCCAGTGAGAAAATGTCGCTCAAACGTGGTAATTGATACCAATATGGCGCAAAGAGCATAAAGATCCAATAACCAAAATAAGCGTAAAAGAGATACGCTAAATAGCGGCCGGCCAGCGCTGCAAATGCCAATTGTGCCGTCGAGCGCTGCGGTGTGCTGACAAACGCCATGTCAAATTCAGAACGGCGGCTCAAAATGCACGCCAACATAATCCCAATCCACATGCTTTGATTCAAAATCAATACATACGCTGGCGGAATGATGTATGTGGCATAACCTGATTGTGGGTTAAATAAATCTACCGTCACAGGATTAAAAGGCGCACTGTTGCCTTGGGCAATGGCAGGATCAACACCCATGGCAATTTGCTTATCCACGAGAATCTTTTTATTCGTTGCCATCACCACAGAAGAAACCGCATTTGCGGCACCGTTGTAAATCATCACGTAGCTGGCATCCCCATAAAACACCACAGCATCACGGCGTCCTTTGAGGATATTTTGCTCAAATTCAAAGGGAATCACCACAATTCCGTAAATTTTGCGCTGTTTTAGAAGCTCTTTTGCTTCCCCTAAATTCTCCACATGATCCACAATTTTCAATGAATCGGTGGCATCTAACATGCGCAATAATTCACGGCTCATGGTGGTTTTATTCTGATCCATCACAGCAATGGGCACATCGCGCACCTCTTCGTTGTTGTAAGGCAATGGATAGAAAAAAAAGTAAGTCACCAAACCAATGATCAAAACAGAGGAGACCTCTTTAACGCGTAGCAATCGCTTGAGCTCATTGATCATGACGGCAAATATCAACTTAAGCATGTTTGGCCTCCGCTTTTTTCAATAATGCAACGCGCAGCACAATCAAACCATAGGCCACAATGCCAATGAGCATCATCGCAATGATGGATTTTAAAGAGGTGAGCAATCCTGCATCTCGTAAAGTTTGATCTAAACGCGCCTCAATGTACCAAGTGATCGGTAAAATCGCACCCCAAATTTGGGCAAAGAGATCCATCGACATCCGCGGATAAAATAATCCCGTAAACCCGAAGGCTGGGGATGCAAAAATACTTACCGAGCCATAGTTTAATGAACGCTGTGGCAGCCATAACGTCAGCACAATCGCGCACAATGATGCACTGGTGATGAAGGTAAATGATGCCAACATCTCCCACAATAATGAACCACGAAGCGGCAACTCAAAAAAGAACATGAGCCCAATGTCTAACGTAAAGAGCGACATCAAAAAGACCAACGTATACGGCGCAATTTTATTGACCACAAATTGAAAGACACTGTTGTTATTCATGCGCAAAATACCCAGCACGCCAAGCTGCCCATATTTATCTTGCACAGTGGTATAAGCAATGGAGAGCATCACAATGATTTGTAAAATCGTGGGCACAATACCATTGACCAATGTGTAAACATAGTTGAGCGTTGGATTAAACACAGGATGCATGTCCGCCGCCACTGGCGACAATTCCTTCATCGCCAATTGCGCTGTCACCCCTTGCGTGGTCAAACGCTCAGCCTGCATCGTCATTAAACTTGAACCAAACGCTTGCGTGAAACCCACTTTTAACACATTGCCAAGTGCCATATATTGCAGATTCGAAAAGCCCGTAATCTCTGGTTGAAGGTTGCCGAGCATGCGTTTTTCAAAATCATTTGGAATCAACAAAATCCCAAAAATATCGCCTTTAAGAAGTGCCGTTTTTGCATCGCTTAAATTGTCATTGCGCATCGCAACCGAAATCGATGGAGATGCTGACACATGTTGAATGAGACTGCGTGAGGTTGATGTATTGTCAAGATCCACCACCGTAATGGGCACCCGATTAATGACCTCTGCATTGAACATGTACATCATGCCAAAAATAACAATCAGCGGATAAAGAAACACAGAGGCAAACAGGGGCTTTGAGCGACCAATGATCTTCCATTCCCGCCAAAAGCCAAAGAAAAAGCTATTTTGAGCCTGTGTTTTAGTGATTGGAGTTTTCATAATATCCGCCCTATTGAGCTTTGCGTGTGTTCCACTTCGCAATCACACTCATACCAGGACGCAATGCCTCAATATTTTTAATGGGTTTCGCACGCACTTCAAAGGTACGCAAGTCAAATTCACCGGTTGCTTTCGTTGCGCGCCAGTTGGCATATTGCCCCAATGCATTGAGTGCTGTGATTTTCACTTCCACAGTCTCTTTAAGGGCAGGAATTTCCACTTCAAACACATCACCAATTTTCGCAGCACGTAAGAAATCTTCACGAATGTTAAACGTCACCCACATGTCCGTTAAATCAATCAATGAATAAAGTGGCGTGCCTGGATTATATAATTGACCCACTTCTGCAACTTTAGCCGTCACTTGACCATTGGCGGTGGCTTTAACAATCAAAGTATCCACATCTGTGTTGACTTGGTTCAATGCAGCTTTCGCTTGGGCAACTTGTGCATCGGCTAAATGTTTGGTTTCAATGCTCGCGCCATTTTCTGCCAATTGTAAACTCGCTTCAGCCGCCAATTTATCTTTCAATGCCACTTCATAAGAGGTTTTTGCTTCATCAAACACTTGTTGAGAAACCCCGCCCTTTTGAATCGCTTTTTGCACACGATCAAAGCTCTGTTTAGCCAACGTCACGCCATCTTCTGCGGAAGCTAACAATGCTTTTTGGATTTCAATTTGTTCAGGGCGCGTACTGTATGCCACATCACGATTCGCTTTGGCCACATTATATTGTGCTTCGGCTGTAATTTGCTGGGCAATCATTGCAGGATTTTCTAAAATGACGAGCGTATCGCCTTCTTTAACATTATCCCCAAGATCATAAAAAACCTCTTTCGCACGGCCTTGCACACGCACTGAAATGTCCACACGATTCGCCTCAACTTCACCTTGAAGCACAAACTCTTTTTGTTGATGGGCCACTAAATAAAGCACCACAACAAGGGCAATAAACAGTGCACCTAAACCTAATAATGTACGCGTCATTTTCTGCATAGTATTTTCCTAAAGTTATATTTAATCGTTTGATTTAATTATTATAGTATAGCCGAGCGAGTTATCGCCTGCTATTTATTAACTTCAGGGCAATCTAGTCTTGTGTACTTCAAATAGATACATATGATGATATTATTTTTCCAGACAAATGAAAAAGCCCTCTTCGCTTGAAGAGGGCCATTCATGTTAGGCCCTGGAGATGACCTACTTTCACATGGGGAGGCCCCACACTATCATCGGCGCAGCTACGTTTCACTTCTGAGTTCGGAATGGGATCAGGTGGTTCCATAGCGCTATTGTCTCCAGGAAAACTGGTGGTTGTGTGATTAGATCACAACAACAGCATTCTTTGGTTTAGTTGGTTTAGTCTAGCGACATCATTTGTTACATTTTTCTGAGACCTATTAT
>NZ_AQXD01000004.1 GCF_000375345.1 Wohlfahrtiimonas chitiniclastica DSM 18708
AGCATACCGCCAGCGTTCAATCTGAGCCAGGATCAAACTCTTCAGTTTAAATCCATATATTTTAAATCTCTTTAAGATTCGAAACTCACTCAATTACTGTATATATAAAATATACGCTGGAATTGATTTGGTTCGAAACTTGTATTTCTGTAATCACTTCAATACAAGCTCCCACACAAACCACTTAAGATTAATCTGTTAAAGAACTCGAGGGAGTCAAGTGACTCAACCTCGTGAAGAGCAGGCTATTTTACATGATCTAAATCACTTGTCAATACCTAATTTGAAAAAGTTTTTTTCAGCGAGGGAAACTAAACCACCATCTCAACCTATCAAAACTCTTCAAACTCACCGCTTTTCAGCAGCGCCTCGTTCAGAAGAGGTGCTCATTATAGATAAATTCAGAGAGGTGTCAACACCCTTTTTCAATTAATTTTAAAGTATTTCACAAATAACATATTTAACAACAAGATAGAGCATAAAAATAATTGAAATTAATTGTATCAAAGCCCTCAGATTCAGCAGCACACCTAATATTTCATGCAATTTTCATCATCAACCACACTATATCATCCGCTGTCTGGCCATCATTTATAATGATTCTTAACACTTTTTATCCATTAATGACAATCATACTTACTTTATTAAACAAATAACCTGATATGATTCTTCGCCATTGATTATAAGAATCAATGATCTACACATGTAGTCAA
This sequence comes from Wohlfahrtiimonas chitiniclastica DSM 18708, assembly GCF_000375345.1. Lineage (GTDB taxonomy): Bacteria > Pseudomonadota > Gammaproteobacteria > Cardiobacteriales > Wohlfahrtiimonadaceae > Wohlfahrtiimonas > Wohlfahrtiimonas chitiniclastica. The sequence goes on from NZ_AQXD01000004.1 coordinate 714, forward strand.
TCGATTACAACTGTAGACAGATGGTTACACTTGTAGTCACACACAGCATTCATCATTATTTTTTTGGATATGGTTCAATATGAAACAAACACTATTATATACAGCGGTGGCCACACTTCTTTTACAAGGCGCCTACGCACAAGAGACACAACAAACAGAGGCCGTGCAAACACTCGATGACATTCAAGTGATCGCAAAAATCTCTGATCAGCCAAATGTGCAAGTGATCAACCCAAAAGAAGCGATTCAGCCAGTGCCTGCACAAGATGGTGCTGAATTATTAAAACTCATTCCAAACATGAGCATCGCCCGCAAAGGTGGCGGTGGTGGTGAGCCTGTATTTCGTGGCTTAGGTGGCTCACGTCTTCGCATTTTAAGCAATGACCACATGATCCTTGGCGGCTGCGGTGGTCGTATGGATCCGCCCACAGCTTATATTTATCCAGAATCCTATGATGAAGTGATCTTCATTAAAGGCCCACAAACGGTTTTATATGGCCCAGGCAACATTGCCGGCGTGGCACGCTTTGTGCGCAATGATCGTAAATTTGATGAATTCACCACACAATTTAGTGGCTCACTCTTAGGTGGATCATTTGACCGCCTTGAGTCTTATGCCGATGCCATCATTGGCACCACTTGGGGCTGGGCACATGCAAACGCCACTTATAATAAATCAAACAACTATAAAGATGGCGCAGGCAATAAAGTTCACTCTAAATATAAAAGAGAGAGCCAAACGCTAGAATTGGGCTTAACACCCACGGAAAATACATTGATTGAATTGGGCTATGATCGCAGTCGCGGTCACACTTATTATGCAGATCGCATGATGGATGGTGTCAAATTTGACCGTGACAGCTGGCGCGTTAAGGTTAAACAAGAGAATCTCACCGAATGGCTCACAAAAGTGCAGTTTGAATACAGCCACAATAAGATTGACCATGTGATGGACAACTATTCCTTCCGTGAAGTGATTGGCAAAGGCAAAAAAAACATGAAAATGTATGCCGTCAGCAATCCTGCTCGCACCACACAAACGGCTAAACTCTTTGCAGAATTGGCATTCGGTGATACGCACACCGTTGTGGGCATGGATTGGTTTGCAGATCGCCATAAATTACGCATGACAGGCATGAAACCTTCCTTGGGTATGGCGCAAAATTACGTGAACATGCCCTATCAATTGAATCAAAAGTTCAAAAATATTGGCGTATTTGCTGAAACCACTTGGTACATCAATGATGACAATAAATTGGTGGCCGGTTACCGCCATGATCGCAATGATGCGAAATACAATCCTAATTTTGATATGAATGCAAAACTCCCTGCAAATCTACACAATCAGCGTTACAACTTAGATTCGGCATTCATTCGCTATGAACACGCCATCAATGATTGGACATTGCACGCAGGTTACGGCATGGCACAGCGCGCCCCTGATTTCTGGGAACGCAGCCGCGGCAATGGTGCACTGTTATCTAAAGAAACAAACCATGAATTGGATTTTGGCGTGTTGTATCAAACCGATGAATTAGCGTTCACAACCACCGCATTCATCAGCCACATCAGCGATTATATTTTGATTGATCAAGGCAATGCACGCAACATCAGCGCCGATCGCTACGGCGCAGAAGCCCAAGTTCAATGGAACTTTGCACCAAATTGGACATTAAGCAGCAGCCTTGCCTATACTCACGGTAAAAACAAAACCGATGGTAAAGCCCTCGCACAAATTGCCCCATTAGAATGGACCACCGGTTTAAACTGGAGCAATGAGCAATTCAGCGCAGGTGCTGTATGGCGCGTAGTGGACTCACAAAATCGCTTCGCAACAGGTCAAGGCAATATCTTTGGTACAGACTCAGGGCCAAGCGCTGGCTTTGGCGTGGTCTCTTTAAACGCAGGTTGGAAAATCCGCAAAGAAGTGACTTTATTGGCAGGCGTTGATAACGTCTTTAATAAAAACTACTCAGAGTTTGTGAGCCGCAGCGCACAAGATACATTAACGTATCAAACACAAAACTTCCGCGTCAATGAACCGGGTCGTCGCGCTTGGTTGCGTTTGAATGTGAATTTCTAATTTGCAATGAAACTTGCAGAGGTTGCAGTGCTTGCCATCGTGGCGGGGGGACATTATTTTGTGATCCAGCATTGGTTCAATGCGAAGGATCATATCTCCTCATCTTCGCCACTTGCGGGCACTGCACTTGAAGTTGCTTGGTTTACGCTGCCAGAAGCCTCCGCGCCTGATTTATCTGTTGTAAATACAGCCCTCCCCCAGGTCAACAGTCAGGCTCCGGAACTTCTGGCAGTGCAAAGCTCGTTAGATGATACCTTTACTGTCGAACAAAAGCCACAAAAGTTAAAAGAAATTCAACAAATTGACTCACCCGAACCCGTGATGCCGACCGCAAAATCACAAGAGGTGCCCACAGAAAATGCGCGTTCCACAAAAAATAAAACCGCGAAACAACCACAGGCAAAACCCACAGGTCGAACATCCGGCACTGGCACACGCGCCACAAAAACCGTCAATGGCGGTGGCAATAGTGCACAGTTTTCCCCGCCCTCTCATCAAGGCGCTGCCCTTGGCAATCGCCGCCCGAAATATCCTGAGCAATCTCTGCGTAAAAAAGAGCAAGGCCGCGTGACTTTGATTGCCCATGTGCTGCCTTCTGGCAAAGCGAGCCATGTTTCCATCAAACAAAGTAGCGGATTTACGCGCTTAGACAATGCAGCACAAAAAGCCGCTGAAAAATATCATTATCGCCCGGCAATGCAACATGGCAAACCGATTGCCTATGATTACATCTTTACCATCACATTTTCCATTCAACAAAAATGATTCGGTAAAAATGCAGGGCATAAAAAAACCTCATCACTGATGAGGTTTTACATTTATTTCTCGTCTTTTTGTGCCCGCTGGGCTTTTTGCTCTTCCACCGTCAGCGCAATGTTGTTGCGCAGATAACTTGGCGAGATTTGATCTGCATGTAATCCCATGCCATTTTCCAAATCTTCAATGGCAAGCAATGCCACTTCACCAGCGCGTGGATAAACATTTTTCTCAATCAACTCAGGGGATAACGCTTCCACCCAATTTGGTGCCACATCCCAGCCATTCCCTGCGCCAATGATGTTGCATAAGCCCACAATGCCACTGAAATTTGGAATGTCTGCAATTGGCGTCACCGCCTCTGGCAATACCGTCACCACTTGTTTATTCTCCAAGCGATAAACGCCCCAATAGACTTCTTTCATTTTGGCATCGAGCATCACAAGCACGGTGCGATCTGGATGGGTATCGAGCACTTGCTGCGCCATCGCCATCAATGATGACACCGGCACAATCGGTAAATCCATCGCCGCGCCAATGCCTTGCATAAAGGCACACGCAACGCGCAATCCCGCAAAACTGCCCGGGCCTGCCCCAAAGGCAAGACCGGTCAATTCGTTGATGTCAACTTCTGCTTCTTTCATCACCTCGTCCACCATGGGTTTTAACAACTCAATGTGTTTACGCGGTGCCACTAAGTAGCGCTCAATCAATTCACCTTCAACGTAGAGCGCGGCAGAACAAGCTTCTGTGGAGGTATCAATGGCTAAAACTTTCACTGTTCATCATCCATCGTATAGACGTCGCCACAATATGGGCAACTGACAGAACCATCCGCATTCAGCGCTAAATACACGCGTGGATGTAAATTCCACACATCTACATTCTCTGGCGGACAACAGACAATCACTTCTCTATTCTCTACATGATGAGTCTCAGGATGAGCTTTCATTCGATATCTCCCTTAGATTAGCTGGATTAATTAACGAGAAATTGGTTTATATTTCAAACGATGAGGTTGATCCGCATCCATGCCTAAGCGACGTTTACGATCCACTTCATAATCTGCATAGTTCCCTTGGAACCATTCAACGTGTGAGTTACCTTCAAACGCTAAGATGTGTGATGCCACGCGATCTAAGAACCAACGGTCATGCGAGATCACCACAACACAGCCTGCAAAGGCTAAGATGGCATCTTCAAGCGCACGTAAGGTTTCAACGTCTAAGTCATTCGTCGGTTCATCGAGGAGGATGACGTTACCGCCAGAGCGCAATACTTTGGCTAAATGCACACGGTTGCGTTCACCACCGGATAAATCTTTGATGAATTTTTGTTGATCTGAACCTTTGAAGTTAAAGCGACCACAATACGCACGTGATGGGATTTCATACGTACCCACACGAATGATGTCTTGCCCTTCTGAGATCTCTTCCCAAACGGTCTTGCTACCATCTAACGTATCACGGCTTTGATCCACGTACGCCAATTTAACAGTGTCACCCACACGGAATGTCCCTTCATCTGGCTGCAATTGACCCGTCATCAATTTAAAGAGTGTGGATTTACCCGCACCATTTGGACCAATCACGCCCACGATGCCACCGCGTGGCAAGTTAAAGCTTAAGTTTTCATACAACAATTTGTCGCCAAATGCTTTGGCCACATCCGTTGCTTCAATCACCAATTCACCTAAACGAGGACCGGCTGGAATATAGATTTCCATGGTTTCATTACGTTTTTGGAATTCTTGGCTTTCAAGCTCTTCAAAGCGCTGAATACGTGCTTTAGATTTCGCTTGACGACCTTTGGCATTTTGACGAACCCATTCAAGCTCTTGCTTCAATGTTTTTGCAAAGGCTTCTTCTTGTTTTTGTTCAGTTTCTAAACGCTTGTTCTTTTGCTCTAACCAGTTAGAGTAGTTGCCTTCCCATGGAATGCCATGTCCGCGGTCGAGCTCTAAAATCCAGCCTGCAACATTGTCTAAGAAATAACGGTCATGCGTCACCGCAACAACAGTGCCTGGATAATCATGCAAGAAGCGCTCTAACCATGCCACAGATTCAGCATCTAAGTGGTTCGTTGGTTCATCGAGCAACAACATGTCAGGTTTAGACAATAATAATTTACACAAAGCCACACGGCGTTTTTCACCACCGGATAATACCGTCACATCTGCATCCATTGGTGGTAAGCGAAGGGCATCGGCAGCGATTTCTAATTGGCGGTCTAAAGCATGGCCATCAACTGTGCTTAAGAAAGATTCCAACTCAGCTTGTTTAGAGGCTAACGCATCAAAGTCCGCATCCGGTTCAGCATATGCTGCATACACTTGATCTAACGCTGCTAACGCTTCTTTAATTGGGCCAAGGGCTTGTTCTAAGTTGCCACGAACGTCTGTGGTTTCATCTAATTGTGGTTCTTGGGCTAAATAACCAATTTTAATGCCTGTTTGTGGACGCGCCTCACCTTGGAACTCTTTATCCACACCTGCCATGATCTTCAATAATGTGGATTTACCCGCACCATTGAGACCTAAAATACCGATTTTTGCACCCGGGAAGAAAGATAAAGAAATATTTTTTAAAATTTCTTTCTTCGGCGGGACAATCTTGCTTACACGATTCATCGTATAGATAAACTGCGCCATATGATTTGCTTTCCTTACTTAAAATAAAACAGTCCACATTTTACCCTATTCATTCTAAAAACGCTTGTTTTCCATCCGATCGTGTCAATTGCAGCGCTCACACATAGATTTTAATGGTCAATCATGGCTATTTTGCGCAAAAAATGATACGTTTATAGTGTTAAAGATTCAAAAATTATCATATAAAAATCAATACACACGGAGGCGTTTTATGCGTTCATCTTTTAGTCCTAAAGCCATCTTTGGCATCATTGTTGCAATCGTGATTCTCGCGGCAACCTATTGGTATTTTTCTCGCGATGATCTCGAAGGCATTGTGGTCAGCAATGGTCGCATTGAAGTGACGCCGCTCGACATCTCCACAAAATTACCGGGGCGCATCGACACCATTTTAGCCGATGAAGGCGATTATGTAGAAAAGGGCGAAGTGGTTGCCATCATGCAGCTTGACTCATTAGAAGCCCAGCTCAATGAAGCAAAAGCCCATCATCAACAAGCGATTCATCAATCAAATAGTGCAAAAGCCATCATTGCGGCAAGAGAGAGCGATAAAGCAGCGGCACAAGCGGCCGTTTCTGCCAAGCAAAGCCAATTGTATGCAGCAGAGCGCAAGTTAAAGCGCATCAAAACATTGACGGCAAAAGGCGCAACCACTGAGCAAGATTTAGATGATCAAGAGGCTTATACCAAAGTTTTGCAGTCAGAAATTGATACAGCCGATGCCAAAGTACAAGCGGCACAATCTGCCATTGAAGCGGCTAAAGCGCAATATGTGGCCACTGAATCCCAAATCAAAGCCGCGCAAGCCACCATTGATCGCATTGAGGCAGACATTAAAGATGCCAAATTAACAGCCCCAGTCTTTGGGCGCATTCAATATCGCATTGCAGAACCGGGCGAAGTCTTACCTGCGGGCGGTAAAGTCTTAAACTTGTTAGATCTCTCTAAAGTGAACATGACGTTCTTCTTACCAACCAAAGCCATCATGCCACTTGTGGCGGGTGAAAAAGATGGCACAGAGGTGCGCATTGTTCTAGATTCCGTGCCTGAATATGTCTTACCTGCACACATCACATTCATTTCTGCTGAAGCACAATTCACCCCGAAAACTGTCCAAACCGATGATGAGCGCGAAAAACTCATGTACCGCGTTAAAGCCACTTTTGATCCTGAGTTATTGCAAAAGTATCAAAAATACATCAAAACCGGTGTGACGGGTAAAGCGTACATCAAGTTAAATGATGATCAACCTTGGCCTGAAGCCTTGAACATCCATTTATTCTAAACTTGATAAGGAGATAACATGGCTCATCCATCTGTGGTTTCGGTGAGTGATCTCACACTCAAATATGGAAAAATTGTCGCCCTTGACCATTTATCCATAGAGATTCCAAGCAACATCATCATTGGGCTCATTGGCCCAGATGGCGTCGGCAAATCGAGCTTGTTGTCTCTGATTTCTGGTGCGCGTGCCATTCAAACGGGTGAAGTGATGGTCTTAGGCGGCAACATGCGCGATAAAAAAGTGCGCGATGACATCGGCCCACGCATTGCTTACATGCCCCAAGGCTTAGGGAAGAATCTATATCCCACGCTCTCTGTTGAAGAGAATCTGCAATTCTTCGGCCGCCTCTTTGGGCACGATGCGAAAGAGCGCCGCGAACGGATTGATGATTTAACCAAAAGCACGGGCTTATATCCATTTTTAGCGCGCCCTGCCGGTAAACTCTCCGGCGGTATGAAACAAAAGCTTGGTTTATGCTGCGCGTTGATTCATGATCCTGATCTACTCATTTTAGATGAACCCACCACGGGCGTGGATCCTTTAGCCCGTGCGCAATTTTGGGATTTGATTGATCGCATTCGTTTAGAGCGCCCACAAATGAGCGTCATTGTCGCCACCGCTTACATGGATGAAGCCCAGCGCTTTGACTGGCTGATTGCCATGGACGATGGCAAAATTTTGGATACGGGCTCACCGACCGAGTTGCTCACAAAAACGAACAGTGATGATCTTGAAAGCGCCTTCATTAAACTGTTGCCTGAAGCAAAACGCGAAAACTATGAAGCGGTTGTGGTGCCGCCATTAAACATTGATGAAAGCGCGCCGATTGCCATCAAAGCCAAAGACCTCACCATGCGCTTTGGGGATTTTACGGCGGTGGATCATGTGAATTTCGAGATCCACAAAGGGGAAATCTTCGGCTTTTTGGGCTCAAATGGTTGCGGTAAATCCACAACAATGAAGATGCTGACAGGTTTATTGCCCGCAACCGAAGGCAAAGCGTGGCTCTTTGGGAAAGAAGTGGATCCTGAAGATTTAGACACACGCCGACGCGTCGGCTATATGTCCCAAGCCTTCTCTTTGTACAGTGAATTAACCGTGCTGCAAAACTTAGAATTGCATGCGCGCCTCTTTCATGTGCCAGAGGCAGAAATTCCAGCACGCGTGGATGAAATGGTCAAGCGCTTTGATCTTGAATCCGTGCTCCATGCGCTCCCCGATGACATTCCCCTTGGCATGCGTCAGCGTTTATCGCTAGCCGTTGCAATGGTGCATAAACCTGAACTCCTCATTTTAGATGAACCGACCTCCGGTGTTGATCCTGTGGCGCGCGATAATTTCTGGCGTTTACTCATTGATTTATCACGCAATGATGGCGTCACCATTTTTATCTCCACACACTTCATGAATGAAGCATTGCGCTGTGATCGCATGTCCATGATGCATGCAGGTAAAGTGCTCGACAGCGATACGCCAAAAAATCTCATCAAAAAACAAGGCACGCACACACTTGAGGAAGCCTTCATTAAATATCTGATTGATGCAGGCGCGGGGACAGAGACCAATGAAGAAAGTAAACCCCTTGTGCAAGAAGAGAGCTTGCCCACAGAGCCCCAAAAGCGCTTTAGCATTCAGCGCATGCTCAGTTACACATGGCGCGAAGCCTTAGAACTCAAGCGCGACCCCATCCGTGCGACACTTGCCCTACTTGGTTCAATGATTTTAATGATCGCCATTGGCTTTGGCATCACGCTCGATGTGGAAAATCTGCCATATGCCGTATTTGATCGTGATCAAACCACATTGAGCAATCATTACATCAGCAATATTGAGGGCTCGCGATACTTTACGGAGAAAGCGCCCATTCATAGCTATGAAGAGCTCGACGCACGGATGCAAAGCGGCGACATTGCCTTAGCCATCGAAATTCCCGGTAACTTTGCCCGCGATGTGGCCAAAGGCTTACCCGTATCCATTGGTGTTTGGGTGGATGGCGCAATGCCAAAGCGTGCGGAAACCATCCGCGGTTATGTGCAAGGCTTGCATCAAGGCTGGCTCATCAATACTGCGAAATATGAATATGGTGTGGACATTAACCCTGATTTTAATGTGGAAATGCGTTATCGCTATAATCCAGACATCAAGAGCATTCAAGCGATTGTCCCTGCGGTGATTCCCATTTTGCTCCTGCTCATTCCCTCAATGCTCACTGCCCTTTCTGTGGTGCGTGAAAAAGAGATGGGTTCAATCATCAATCTATATGTGACGCCTGTTACGAAGCTCGAATTTTTATTGGGCAAACAGCTGCCGTATATGGCCATTTCCATGCTCAATTATTTTCTGATGGTGATTTTAGCCATTTACTTCTTTGGCGTGCCGCTTAAAGGCAGTTTGCTTGCCCTCACGTTTGTGACGTTTTTATTCTGCATTTTCTCCACAGGTTTTGGGCTGTTTGCCTCAACCCTCACGAAAAGTCAGATTGGCGCCATTTTCTTTACGGTGATTGGTACATTGATTCCAGCCATTCAATTTTCAGGGCTCATTAATCCTGTGTCATCGTTGAGCACCTTTGGCAACATCATGGGCAACATCTATCCGACGGCACACATGCTCACGGCAACGCGCGGCGTCTTCAGTAAAGCACTGCACATCAACTCCCTTGGCCATGAGTTTATGGTGCTCATCATTGCTGCCCCCGTCATCATTCTCGCGAGCGTGTTGCTGCTCAAAAAACAGGAGCGTTGATATGATTGCACGAAAAATTTCCAACATTTATCGTTTAGGTGTTAAAGAGCTCTGGAGCCTCATTCGTGATCCCATCTTATTGATATTGATTGCGTTTACCTTTACTGTCTCCGTTTATACTGCGGCAACTGCAATGCCAGATGGCCTTAAAAATGCCACCATTGTGTTTGTGGATGAAGATCGCTCCACTTTATCAAACCGCATCAAAACGGCATTTTATCCACCGCAGTTCATCACGCCCTATAACATCTCTTTAAGCGAGATGGATCGCGGGCTAGATAAAGGCGATTACACCTTTGTGGTGAATATTCCGCCCTATTTTCAGCGCGATGTGCTCGCAGGCAAGCAGCCTTCTATTCAACTCAATATTGATGCCACACGCATGTCCCAAGCCTTTACGGGCAATATGATAGTCAATCAAATCATCAATGGTGAAGTGACAGAGTATTTAGACCGCGTGCGTCAGCCCGCAGAATATCCTGTGATGATTGAAGAGCGCATGCGCTTTAACCCAAATTTGACTGCATCATGGTTTGGGGCGCTGATTGAGATCATTAACCTTATTACCCTCCTTGCCATCATTTTAACGGGTGCTGCCCTCATTCGTGAGCGCGAAAAAGGCACGGTTGAACATCTCTTAGTCATGCCACTCACGCCTTTTGAAATCATGCTCTCGAAAATCTGGTCAATGGGCATGGTGGTGCTTGTTTCTGCCACATTGTCCCTCATTTTCATTGTGCAAGGGGTGCTTGATGTGCCCATCATTGGCTCGATTCCACTCTTTTTATTGGGTTCAGTGCTGCATCTATTTGCCATGAGTTCCATTGGCATTTATTTAGCCACTGTGGCGCGCAACATGCCACAATTTGGTATGCTCATGCTCCTTGTGCTCGTGCCCCTGCAAATGCTTTCTGGTGGTATGACACCGCGCGAAAGTATGCCAGAGGCCATTCAGGACATTATGGTGATTGCACCGACCACACATTTTATTGAATTGGGCAAAGCCATCTTGTTTAAAGATGCTTCAATGGCAATTGTCTGGCCACAATTTTTAATGCTATTGCTGATTGGCAGTGTGTTCTTTTATTTCGCCCACCAACGATTCAGAGCCACCATCAGTCGCATGGCCTAACCATAACATCAAGGAAAAAACCATGATTCAGATCGATAACCTACCTTATATTATTGGTTCGCCTTTAGATTTAGTGCGCATCATTCAGCAAATTGTCAAAGATGAGGATCACGCCCTCTATTATTTGGGGTTAAGCAGCCCGAGTGATGTGGAAAATTGTATCGATCAAGCGGCCCTTGACATTGCGCGCAATCCACTCATTGCGCTCTACTTTGCGTGCATTGATTATGGTCCCAATGATGGTGAAATTTTGGTGTACCATGTGCCCAATCATGCAGTTGTCAAAGGCAACATCACTCAAGATGCCGCGTTACAATTGACTGAGCGTGGCACGTTTGTCTTTGTCAATGATCAACAAAACAATGCAGCGCGCCTAGCGCATGACAGTTTAACGAATGAACCGATTGAAATCATCGTCGATCAAGCAGCAAAACCGCACATCATCCGCGAATTAGATAAGCTTGGCATCTCAACACACACGCTATTTCCTGAGATGATCTAAATGAAAAAGAATAAAAAAGGGCATCAAAGCCCTTTTTTATTGTGCTGCTGTTTGAGTGCCCAATCAATGTGTTCGCGCACAAATGCTTCATCTGACTCAAGGGCTTCAAGCGCCGCCACAATCCTTGGATCATAGTTGGCATTGCCTAAAGCCACCGTGATGTTACGAATGAACCGTGCATGCCCAATGCGGCGAATCGGCATCCCTTCTGTTTTCTTCAAAAATGTGGTTTCACTCCAGCGCAATAGATCTAAAAGCGCAATGTCATTGAGAGAATGGCGCGGCTTAAAATCATCGACAATCTCATGATTGGCAAAGCGATTCCACGGACAAAAGAGCTGACAATCATCACAACCAAAGATGCGATTGCCCATCATTGGGCGAAGTTCCTCATCAATCGCTCCAAAGTGCTCAATGGTTAAATAAGAAATACAGCGGCGCGCATCCACTTCATATGGGGAAACAATGGCGCCCGTTGGGCACTTTTGAATGCATTTAGTGCAGCGCCCACAATGCTTATCCACAACGGTGCTTGGAATCACGATCGGCAACGAGATAAACAGTTCCCCCAAGAAAAAGTATGAACCTTTCTCGCGATCAATGATCAATGTATTTTTGCCACTAAAACCGAGCCCAGATCGCTCTGCCAATTCGCGCTCTAAAATTGGGGCGCTGTCCGTAAAGGCACGAAAGGTGACCGCTTCATCGGGAAATTGCTCTGCGATCCATTGCCCAAGTTGCGTTAAACGCTTACGGATCACATTGTGATAGTCGCGCCCTAATGCATAGCGAGCAATATAAGCGCGCTGATCCTCTTTGAGCGTTGCCATCGCTTCATCATTGTTATGATAATACGGCAAACGTATCGTTAAAATGCTTTTCGTGTGTTCCATTAGCGCCATCGGGTTAAAGCGCAAATCCCCATGTTTCGATAAATAATCCATGCCGCCGTGATAACCTTTGGCCAGCCATGCTTCATAATACGCTTTGACTTCCGTTAAGGGCTTAGGCGTTTGACTGCTGATGTGGGTAAACCCAAGGGCTTCTGCTTTCTCTTTGAGGGCTTGAATGAAAGCGGGATCATCACACGTCATTCGGACCCACGCAATTTACGATGCAATTCTGCTTCCACCAATGGATGGATAAAGTCACTCACTTCACCTTTTAAGCGATAAGCCTCTTTAATCATCGTTGAAGAGATGAAAGAGTATTTCTCGGATGGTGTTAAAAATAGGGTTTCCACTTCAGGGCGCAAGCAGCGATTTAAACTCGCCATTTGAAATTCATATTCAAAATCTGAAACCGCGCGTAAACCACGAATGATCACATCCGCTTTTACTGCCTGCATATAATGGACAAGCAATGAATGAAAGCCTTGCACCTCAATGTTTGGGCAATCTTCAAAGATTTGGCGCGCCATCTCAATGCGCTCGTCCACTGAAAAAAGTGGGCGTTTAGAAGGTGAAACCTCGCTGGCAACCGCCACAATCACTTTGTCAAAAATGCGCGCCGCACGTTTAGCAATGTCAATGTGCCCATTGGTGATGGGATCAAAGGTTCCCGGATAAACCGCGATTGTTTGTGTCATAATAAGCCTTTTATTTCCACAGATATAGGGTGTTATTATATCGTATGTCCGTTTCAATTCCTCGTGCATTATTGCACAAAAATCCTGACTGCTTAGCTGAGCACCTCTTTTTGCACCATGAAATTGCAGAGCGCATGCTCTCGTATTTGGCAGAAAATCCAAATTTTAAGCCCACGCAAATTCTCGAAATGGGGCGCATCGATGATGCCCTTAAAGCTTGCTGTCAGGCAACGTATCCCGATGCGGCGTTTGATGTGCTCAATTATGAGGCGCAATTGCCACTGCGCGCGGATCTTGTCATCAGCAATCTATTTTTACAAGATGCCCCAAACATTGAAACCGCCATTGCCACGATGAAGGATCATTTAAATCCGAATGGTAAAATCTTCATGAGCACCGCAGGGCTTGAGAGCTTTGCAAACTGCATCATGCCCGATGGCCCTGAGTTTAATGATTATCCTGACATCAAGCGCCTTGGGGATTATCTGCATTCACAAGGATTCATTGATGTGATTGTGCATGTGGAAAAAATCACACTGCAATACAATCAATTAGATGCGATGCTCAAAGATCTTCGCGTTGCTGGCGGCCGCGTTGCTCGTCCTCTGATGAAAGGTTTACGCACCCGCGCATGGTACGAAGCTTGGGCAAAGCATATGGACAAAGCAAAAACCGATGGCATTTATGACATTGAGATCGAAATTCTCTATGCGCATGCACAAATGCCGCCGTTACGTGCCGCAAGCTTAAACCAAGACAATGAAGCCCACTTTGACATAAAGCATTTAAAACATCGTAAGCGCTTTGAGTAACATCTCATTTGCACTCCCCTTTAAAAGTACTAAAATGATACGGATTAGCGAGTGCTATACTTCAATCAGTCATTATCAGGAGTTCTCTATGTTTTCGGTCACAGATTCAGCATTTAAACAATTAGACGCGCAATTAGCTGCCACAGCGGAAAAGTACATCAACATTGCCATCCGTAAATCTGGCTGTTCGGGCTATCGCTATTTCATTGAATTGTGTGATGATATTGAAGGTAAACTCATCATTACAGAAACCCCGGTCACCATCGTGACGGATCAAGCGAATGAACCCTACATTCAAAATGTCACGCTTGATTATGTGCAAGAAGGGCTCAATCGCAGCTTTAAATTCAGCAACCCCGATGCGAAAAGCGAATGTGGTTGTGGCGAAAGCTTCATGTTTTAAGGAGAATACTCTATGTGCGGAATTGCAGGCATTTTAAGCTTCACCCATCAGCGACCTGAAGCGGCGCTTCTTGAAAAAATGAGCGAGCCGTTGCGCCGCCGTGGCCCCGATGGCGGACACATTGTATGTGAAGGTCCATTAGGCTTTGCCCATCGTCGCCTTGGCATCATCGATGTGAAAGCTCGCGCGGATCAACCTTTAAAAGATGCAGCAACCGGCTGCATCATCGTCTTTAACGGCACCATTTATAACTATCGTGAATTGCGCAGTGTTTTAAAAGACAAAGGCCACACATTCACAACAGAAAGCGACACCGAAGTTTTATTAAAAGCCTACATTGAATGGGGCGACAAATGTTTGACTCATTTAATCGGCATGTTTGCCTTTGCGGTGTGGGATCCACGCATTCAAAAACTCTTTGTGGCACGCGATCGCATCGGCATTAAGCCTTTGTACTTTTCCCATGATCAACAAAATTTCCTCTTTGCATCCAATACTCAGAGCTTATTGGCCTCTCAATTAGTGGATACAAACATCAACCCGATTGCTTTGCAATACATGTACACATTGCATGCAGTGGTGCCAGCGCCTTACACCATTTTCAAAGGCATTCATAAATTAAAACCTGCCCACTATTTATGGGTGGATTTAACGGGCAAAATTGAAGAGTTTCAATATTGGTCACTCAATGCAGAAAATCAGCACAAAGATTGGGATGATCGTGATTGGAAAGATGCCATTGAAGAAAAACTTCGCACCGCCGTGCGCCGCCGTTTATTGGCCGCGGATGTGGATGTGGGCGTTTTATTGTCAGGCGGTTTAGATTCCTCGTTAATCGTAGCCCTTGCCCATGAAGAAGGCGTAAAAAATTTACCCACCTTCTCCATCGGTTTTGAGGATCAGCCAGAAGAGAAAGGTTCTGAATTTGAATTCTCTGATCAAGTGGTGGAACGCTATCAAACAGATCACTACAAATATTTGATCGAAAATGGTCAAGCCTTAACACGCTTACCGGAAGCTGTGGCACAGATGTCCGAACCACTCTTTGGGCAAGATGCCATCGGCTTTTATTTGTTGTCTGAAAAAGTCTCGCAACATGTGCGCGTGGTGCAAAGTGGTCAAGGCGCGGATGAAGTCTTTGGCGGTTATTTCTGGTATCCACAAATGGCACACAGCGAAGAGCGTGATCCATTATTGCGTTTTAGCCAATTCTATTTTGACCGCGATTATCCTGAGCTTTGCAACACTTTTGCCCCGAAATTCCAAATGGATGACATCGTTGGCGAATATGTGCGTGATCAATTAACCAAGCCTTTTGCCTCAAGTTATTTAGATCAAGTGTTTCGCTTTGACACCACCACGCTCATTGTGGATGATCCTGTCAAACGTGTGGATAACATGACAATGGCGCATGGTTTAGAAGCGCGCGTGCCATTTTTAGATCATGAGTTGGTGGAATTGGCGGCAAGCATGCCAGATCACTATAAATTGATGCAAGGCGGCAAAGGCATTTTAAAAGAGATTGCCCGCGGTAAAGTGCCAGACAGCATCATTGATCGCCCGAAAGCCTATTTCCCGATGCCTGCCCTTAAATATGTACGCGGCGAATTTTATGACATGATGCGCGATGCATTGACCAGTTCAGCGGCGATTGAGCGTGGCATTTTCAATCCTGAATATGTTACACGCTTGTTAGATCATCCAGAAGCAAAAGAGAACTTTACGCGCATTCAAGGCTCTAAATTGTGGCATTGTGCTTTGCTTGAAATTTGGTTACAAAAAGTTTTACCGTAAATCATGTTTGATTCGGCGGCGTTTTTAAAAACTGTTCCCACAAAACCTGGCATCTACATCATGCGAGATGCCAGCGATGTGATCATCTATGTGGGCAAGGCCAAAAACTTAAAAAACCGCTTATCGAGTTACTTTCGAGCGTCTGGATTGTCCACAAAAACTATGGCGCTCGTCAGTCACATTGCCAGCATTGAAGTCACCATCACCAACAGTGAAAATGATGCACTGCGTTTAGAAAGTAACTTCATCAAAAAGCATCGCCCACGGTATAACGTGAGCCTCATTGATGATAAAAGTTACCCTTATATTTATCTCTCCCTTGGGCAATATCCGCGCTTAGCCTATTACCGTGGCAGCAAAAAACATAAAGGGCGCTATTTTGGTCCTTATCCTTCCTCTTCTGTGGTGCGCGACACATTAGATTTAATGAAAAAACTCTTTTTAATTCGCCAATGTGAAGATTCTGTCTTTAAACACAGAACGCGCCCGTGCCTGCAATATCAAATCAAACGATGCAGCGCGCCATGCGTCAATAAAATCACACCCGAGCAATATCAAAAAGATGTGCACAATGCCGTGCTTTTTTTAGAGGGCAACTCCCAAACATTAATCAGCGAATTGGTCAGCCGCATGCAGCAATGCGTGGCGGATTTAAAGTTTGAAGCCGCTGCCGTCATTCGTGATCAAATCAAAGCACTGCAAGCGGTGCAATCCACCAATGACATTGAGCAAGGCAGCGCATCCCTCGATTTGATTGCCCATGCAGAAAAAGGCGGGCTTCATGCGGTGGAAGTGCTCACCATTCGTGATGGGCGCGTGTTGGGCGCACGGGCTTATTTCCCCAAAGTACCAAGCAATACAGATGCACCAGAGATTCTACAAAGCTTTATTGAACAATATTATGATGCAGCACGCTTGCCGCCCAGCCACATCATTCTCAATCATGCATTGAGTATTGAAAACGGCGCGTGGCTTGAAAGCCATTTAAGTGAATTGAGCCACCGAAAAATTTCGATCGCCCATCATGTCAAAGGGCAACGCGCTCGTTGGCTAGATTTGGCGCACAAAAATGCTGAGCAAGCCATCGAGATTAAATTAGCAGGTGCAAGTAACATCCAGCATCGTTTACAAGAATTGGCGGATTTACTCCATTTACCTGAGATCGAGCGCATTGAGTGCTTTGACATTTCCCACAGTTTTGGTGAAAAAACGGTGGCTTCCGATGTGGTGTACACCAAAGAGGGATTGACGAAAAAATTCTATCGACGCTTTAACATTGAAGGCATCACAGGGGGCGATGATTACGCTGCGATGCGCCAAGCCATCACACGCCGCTTTAGTCACACTGAGGACAATCCATTGCCAGACATTTTACTCATCGATGGCGGTAAAAACCAACTGCAAGTGGGCATTGATGTGATGCGTGAGCTTGGCATTGATTCGGTTGTCTTAATTGGCGTTGCCAAAGGCGAAGGCAGAAAGGTTGGCTTAGAAACACTGTGGAAAGCTGGTGATGACACGCCCATTGACATTGAAAGCACCAGTGCTGCCTTTCATCTTATTACTCAAATTCGTGATGAAGCGCACCGTTTTGCCATTGAAGGGCATAGATCGCAGCGTGATAAATTGCGCCGTCGATCAGTATTAGAAGACATTAAAGGCATTGGCCCACAGCGAAGAGCCACATTACTCAGCCATTTTGGCGGGCTCTCTGCCCTAAAAAATGCCACCATTGAGGACATTGCCAAAGTGCCAGGCATCAGTGACAGCTTAGCGAAAGTGATTCATAAGGCATTGCATGAGGAGTGATTCACGCTTATCATCTAGCACATAAACGCCGGCGCAAAAAGTTCGCCAACATCAAGTGACCATAATCCGTCAAAATCGATTCAGGGTGAAATTGCACGCCCTCAACATCATAACGTTTGTGGCGAATGCCCATGATTTCACGTTTGCCTTGTGCCATTGTGTAAGATGCACTCACCTCTAAACAATCGGGCAATGTGGCATCATCCACAATCAACGAATGATAACGCGCCACTTTAATGGGGTTTGGTACGCCACTGAAAACACCCATCCCATCATGATCAATCAATGATGTTTTACCATGCATCACGCGCTCAGCATGCACAATGTTTGCGCCATACACCTCTGCAATGCACTCATGCCCAAGACAAATGCCCAAAATCGGAATGCGCCCAGCAAACTGGCGAATCAATTCAAGCGTAATGCCTGAATCCTGCGGCGTGCCGGGTCCTGGCGATAAAATAAACGCATCAATCGGCAATTGCTCTAATGCCTCGATGGTGATCTGATCATTCTTATAAACAACGGGCGGATGCCCCAATTGATGCAAATACGCCACAATGTTGTAAGTGAAAGAATCATAATTATCGATTAAACAGATCATGCTCACACCTTTAATCTCGCATCCACACAGCCGCGCACAGAGTTTGTCAGCACAATGCGATCTGCCGTTTGAATGTCTTGGGGATACAGCGGTTTTTCCGTACATGCATTGCCCAATGCCTGAAGCCAGGCTTGACGCATCACGCCATTGACGATGCCACTTGTCAGAGGCGGCGTATACCAATGTCCATTTTTTTCAATGAAGACATTATGAAACGAGCCTTCGGTGATTTCCCCGCGCTCATTGATCAACAGCGCATCATAGCAATCATGCTGCTTCGCGGCTTCATATGCTTTGCAATATAAAGTACGTTCTGTGGTTTTATGTGGGAAAAGTGGGTGTTTTGAATCCACTGTGACATCACTGATGATGATTTCTAGCGGCGCTTGATGTTCAATGATCGGTGAATGTGTCAGCTCAAACTTACCTTTTTGATCCACCACTAAACGAATTTTCTGATCTTCTGTCAATGGCTGCGCCATCACATCTACCAATGCTGCTTGAATCTCAGAAAGCTGCGCCGTAAAGCCTAAATCTGCCATAGAATTTGCTAAACGCGTTAAATGCATCTCTAAACGGGCAATGCTCGCAGTTTGATGCATCAAGCGCATGGACTCAATGAGCTGAACATTAGGCGTCATGCCCGTTAAAAAGCGCGCCTTTAATAAACACTCTTGATACTCTTCCCTGCACACTGAATCAGCAATGATACCACCGCCGACACCTAAGCGGGCTTGCCCAGCTTCATCAATCACGCACGTGCGAATCGGCACATTAAAACACATGTCATTGTCTGGCGTGATGTAGCCAATTGCACCCGTGTATATGCCGCGCGGTGCATCTTCGATCTGTTCGATGATTTCCATCGTGCGGATTTTAGGGGCGCCTGTAATGGAGCCACAGGGAAATAAATTGGTGAAAATGTCTGTGATGCTAATATCCGTAGCCACTTGCCCTGTTACGGTGGAAATCATTTGATGCACGGTTTCATAACTTTGAATCTCAAACAAACGATTGACTGAAACGGTGCCCGGCACTGTAATGCGGCTCATGTCATTGCGAATCAAATCCACAATCATCACATTTTCTGACAAGGTTTTTTCATCCGCTCGCATGTGCTGCAAAATGGCTTGATCTTCCGCTGCACTTTTCCCACGGGCAAAAGTACCTTTCATGGGTTTAGACTCAATCCATTGCCCTTTTTTACGGAAAAAAAGCTCAGGAGAAATCGATAAAATTGTGGCTTCAGGCAACTTCAGCAGTGCGCCATACTCAACCTTTTGGCGCTGACGCAATTGTTTATACAAGGCAAAAGGATGCCCTTTGACCGTAAAATCATAATGCGTTGTGAAATTGATTTGATAGGTATTGCCATCAGTGATGTTTTGCTGAATCACATCAAATTTTTTGGCATATTCATCTTCACTCAATGCAAAGGTGAGCCCTTCAATGCGTGCTCGATCACAGTCTAGCGCGTCAAAATAGCGCTGTACTTGATCTTGTGGGATGCGCTCTGCCGTTTTAAAAGCATACATGTGCAGCAAAATGTCATCTTGCGTGCGCGTGCTATGATCAAACCATTGACGATCCACCGTGTAATAACCTGCTTCATAACTCACATAGCCCGCCACATAATGACCACTTTTGCGAAGGTTATCGAGGGTTTTGAATGCCTCAGACAGTTCTCGTCCATCACGGCAAATGACTTCTGCCACCGGTGAATGGAACAACCAAGCCGCTTCATCGGCAGTTTTGGTGTTTTCTAATAAAATAAAGCAATCGTGATCAAGCAAATTCATGGCAGCTAAAATGTTTCGGTAATATCAAAATCCGTGATTTCATAAATGAGTTCGTAGAGCATCTCTTCGCCCACATCTTCATACGATTCATCCACAAATGGAAAACCTAGACGCTGCTCTTCAGGTAAATAATTGCCCATATTGCCAGCGACTTGTTGCTCCGCCTCGATCCATTGGCGCGTGAGTTCACCATTGTCATAATGCTCAAACCACAAGCCTTCGGCGTCATCATTCACCGCAAAAAAGTAAAGATTGTGCCCTGTGGATAATTTTTTTAATGTGCGGGCAAAATTCTCTTCAAAGCAATGATCGACCGGCATACAGACAAACGTCCACTCACCATGGCTGACGCTCACCGCTTGATTTTGCAACACAGTATCGTATAGATCATGCTGCTGCTCCACCGCAGAGAAATGGTTGGCTAACTCCGAAAACTTCGGCGCGAAAACGATGGCGATGTCCATATACAATCCTATCCACAGAAAATGAAGCAAGGGCGATATTGTAGTACAACCTGCCATGAATTGCTCAGAGGAAACGCGAATTTATTTCGCCCATAAAAAATGCTTCCCGAAGGAAGCATTCATTGGTGCGATGAATCGCCTATTTTTTCTTTGGTCGAAATGCCTGACAATGCGCAGGATCCGTCTCCATGAAAGGCGCGCCAATCAAATCTAAACAGTAAGGAATCGCTGAGAAAATCCCATGAACGATCACTTCATTGTTTTCACCACGCACGCCGCCTAATGTTTCAGCAATCGCTTTAGGGCGACCAGGCAGATTCACAATCAAGCTTTGTCCACGAATCACTGCCACTTGGCGCGATAAAATCGCCGTTGGCACATAATAAAGACTGATTTGACGCATCTGTTCGCCAAAGCCTGGCATCTCTTTATCGGCAACCGCTAAAGTTGCCTCTGGCGTCACATCACGAATGGCAGGACCGGTGCCGCCTGTGGTCAACACAAGCGAGCACCCTTCATCATCCACTAAACGCTTTAATGTGGCTTCGATCTCTGCTTGTGTATCGGCGATCAATGCCTCCACAAACGTCATTGGCGTCGTCACAGCTTGCTCTAACCACGCTTTTAAGGCTGGCAATCCTTCATCTTGATAGATGCCGGCACTTGCGCGATCACTGATAGAAACTAAACCAATTTTCATCATACTTTTTCCTTAAATCAATAATGTTGGAACAAATCCTAACAATACTAACAAGAAAACGTTGGCAGAGAAAATCACTTGTGAGCCATAACATGGCGTAATGGTGATGTTTGCATTGTCATCAGCTTGATCAAAGAACATCACTTTAATGACGCGTAAGTAGTAGAACAAGCCCACTACAGATGCCAATAAACCAATGATCACTAAGAAACCATAACCGGATTGATAGGCATTTTCTAACACAAAGAATTTCGCCACAAAGCCCACAAATGGCGGAATGCCACCCATTGACAACATGATCAATGCCATGAGTACGCCTAAGTAACCATGCTGACGACCAAAGCCTTTTAAATCAGAGATTTCAGAGATGGATTGACCATTTTTATTGACCAACAAAATGAAACCAAACGCTGCAATCGTGGTGAATGCATAAGTGATCGCGTAGAAATAACCTGTCGCAGGAATGTTCAAATCATTGCCCGCATACAAGCCTAACAACATAAAGCCTGCGTGTGATACGGCTGAATAACCCAACATGCGGCGAAGGTTCGTTTGACGAAGTGCCACAAAGTTACCGATCACAAAGGATAGGATGATCACAATCGCAAGCATCTGTTGCCATTGTTCCGTCACTTGATAACCTGCCACCATTAACATGGAGTAACCCATTGCCATCGCAGCAATTTTAGGCGCAGCACCGATGAACATTGCAACAGGCGCAGGTGCACCTTCGTACACATCGGGCACCCATGCATGAAATGGTGCCACACCAAGTTTAAAGGCAATGCCCACAACGATGAAGACCAACGAGAAAGTCAATAACATGATGCTTTGATCAAAGTTTTGGCTCGCAATGGAAGAGATCGCTTGACCAATCACTTGAAGATTCAAGGATTGACCGACGCCATACAACAATGCCATACCAAAGAGTAAAATGGCAGAAGCCATCGCACCCATCACAAAGTATTTCATCGCAGCTTCAGTCGCTTTACCATCTTTACGGTTAAATGCCACCAATGCGTACATTGGTAAAGACATCAACTCTAATCCTAAATACACCATCAATAAAGTATTGGCAGACACCAACACCAACATGCCAATGGTGGATAAAAGAATCAAGACATAATATTCAGCATGATCTAAATTGGTTTCAGACAATTTAGGGAAGCTGTAAATTAAGCCAAGCAACACCACAAGCAACATCGCGCTTTTGAGCTGACCATTGATGCCTGTGAGGACAATTTCACTGTTCCAAAAATACAAAGGCTCTGTACCCGCTGGCACCACTGTCAACAACACAACGAATGCCGCTAAAATCGCAACCATACTCACAAGATGGATCGTCATGATGCGACTTTGCTTGCTGATGCACTCAAGTAAGAGAATGCCCACCACTGCAACTGTCAGAATGATCTCTGGCAAGATTGCAATAAAGTCCATTGAAGTTAATACGCTCATAATGATTTAATCCTTTCTATGGCTGTCCATTGATCATTGGAAGACTGGTTAACAGGTGATCGATGGATGCCTGCATCACATTTGCAAGTGGCGCTGGCCACACACCTAAGACAATAATGAAGATTGCCAACATCGCGAGTAAGAAGTATTCACGACCATTGAGATCCTTCAACTCTTTAACATGTTGATGCACCGCTTCCCCTAAAATCACACGTTTAGTGAGCCATAAGTTATAGCCCGCACTTAAGATCAATGAGGTTGCCACAGCAATCGTGATGTAAATGCCATAATGGAAGCTTGCCAATAACACCCAGAACTCACCAATGAAGCCCGATGTACCTGGTAAACCTGAGTTGGCCATGGCAAAGAAGATGAAGAATGCACCAAAGATTGGCATAGAGTTGATCACGCCGCCGTAATCAGCAATTTCACGTGAATGAACGCGGTCATACAACACGCCGATGGATAAGAACATCGCCGCGGATACAAAACCGTGAGAGATCATCTGCATCATACCGCCTTGGATCGCCATTTGATTGGCCGCCATTGGCGCATCTAAGAAAGCAACCGGCAATACAAATCCTAAAGTCACAAAGCCCATGTGCGCAATCGATGAATAAGCGATCAATTTTTTCATGTCTTTTTGGGCAAGTGCCACAAATGAGATGTAAATGATCGCGATGATGCTCATGGCAATGATCATCGGTGCAAAGAAGGCAATCCCTTCAGGCACGATTGGCAACATGAAACGTAAGAAACCATAACCACCGATTTTAAGTGTAATGGCTGCTAAGATCACAGAACCACCGGTAGGCGCTTCAACGTGCGCAGAGGGCAACCATGTGTGCACAGGCCACATGGGTACTTTAACTGCAAAGCCCGCTAAGAATGCCAATAACAACCATTTTTGTTGGCTCAACGAGAGATCTAAATCTGCAAAGTTGGCAATGGAAAAGGTCGTATTATTCGACTGCATGTATAAGTAGATGATGCCCACTAACAAGAAGATCGAACCTAAGAAGGTGTATAAGAAGAATTTCAATGCCGCTTGAACACGATTAGGTCCGCCCCAAATCCCGATGATTAAGAACATCGGAATCAACATCGCTTCAAAGAAGACATAGAACAAGATGGAATCCATCGCCGCGAACACACCATTCATTAAGCCTGCCATGATGAGGAAGGCACCTAAATATTGGTGACGCTTATAGGTGATCACATCCCAACCGGCAATCACAACCACAACGGTCATGAAGCTCGTTAACAGGATAAATGGCATGGATAAACCATCCACCCCTAAATGGTAATTGATCCCCAATGTTGGAATCCATTGTTTTAATTCTACAAACTGCATGGCTGCGGTCTCTGAATTAAAGAGACCGTAAAGCGGCAATGAAAGCACTAATGTGACAAGACTCGCGAGGAGTGCGAACATTCGCACTCGACACGCATTTTTATCACCGATTAATAGTGTCACGATGCCCGTGATAATGGGCACCCAAATCACTAAACTTAACCAAGGCATATTTTCGATACTCATCATTATGTCCTTATTTAAAAATGATTACCCAAGTCATCAATACCACCAAACCAAATGCCATTAAGTAGGCGGAATGGAAGAGATAACCGGTTTGAAGTTTTCTAAATACGCCACCTAATTTAGACATTAACGTAGCAGAACCATATACAGCTGTTTGATCGATCAAGCGATCGTCCACATTCTTCCAGAAGAAGCGGCCTAAGCCCACTGCCCCATCGGCAATGTATTTCTGGTTGAAATCATCAAAGTAGTATTTATTGGTGAACACTTTGAGGATGCCAGTGCGATCTAACGCTGATAAGTATGCTGTTTCCACCGTTGGTTTTTTCAAGTAAGCATACCAAGCAAAGAAACCGCCGATGATGGCTAACCATACAGGGACAGAAACAAAGCCATGTAAACCCATGTGCCAAACGCTGCCAAACTCTTCAGCCACTTTTGCCATTGCAGGATGTGCACTGCTGACTGTGATCGCATCTTGTAAGAATGTGCCCATGATGAAGTCTTTGGCCACAAAGACACCCACCAACAATGATGGAATGGCCAATAGAATCAATGGGACCGTCACAACGGCTGGTGACTCATGCGGTTCATGTGCCACAAAACCTTCTTTATGATCATGCTCACCCATCGTTGGGTCGACTTGATAACGAGGTTTACCGTGGAACACTAAGAAGTATAAACGCAATGAATACACCGCTGTGATGAACACACTCGCCACCACGGAGAAGTAAGCAAAGCCGCTGCCAAAGATCGTGCTGTTTTCAACCGCAAGGATGATGGCATCTTTTGAGAAGTAACCAGAGAAGAATGGTGTACCGATCAATGCCAATGTCCCGATCAAGCAAGTGAACCATGTGATTGGCATCTTCTTACGAAGGCCGCCCATAAAGCGCATGTCTTGTTGATGGTGCATGCCAATGATGACAGAACCTGCCGCTAAGAAGAGCAATGCTTTAAAGAATGCATGTGTCATTAAATGGAACACCGCCGCTGAGTAAGCGGATGCACCTAAAGCAACGGTCATATAGCCTAATTGCGATAACGTTGAATAAGCCACCACGCGTTTGATGTCATTTTGGAAGATGCCCAAAATACCCATGAACAATGCAGTGATCGCACCGATGATCATGATGAAGGATAAAGCTGCGTCGGACAATTCAAAGATTGGAGATAAACGAGACACCATGAAGATACCCGCTGTAACCATCGTTGCCGCATGGATCAATGCTGAAATTGGCGTCGGGCCTTCCATTGAATCAGGCAACCAAACATGTAATGGCACCTGTGCGGATTTACCCATTGCACCGATGAATAAGAAGATCGCTGCAAAGGTGATCACGCTCCATTCTGTGCCTAAGAACGCAAATTTTTGTGTGAGGAAACTGCCTTCTTTCACGCTCTCAAAGATGTCTGCATAATGCAAGTGACCGGTTAAATAAACCATACAAGCAATCCCGACGATGAAGCCAAAGTCACCGACACGGTTGACGATGAAGGCTTTCATATTTGCATAGGTTGCCGTTGGGCGCTTGAACCAGAAACCAATCAATAAGTAAGACACTAAACCCACTGCTTCCCAACCAAAGAAGAGTTGCATGAGGTTGTTTGACATCACAAGCATCAACATTGAGAAGGTAAAGAGCGAAATATAACTGAAGAAACGGTTATAACCCGGATCACCTTTCATGTAGCCGATGGAATAGATGTGCACCATTAATGAGACAAACGTCACCACAACGAGCATCATCGCCGTTAAGTTATCCACAAGGAAACCCACCGCGACGGCTAAATTACCCACGCTCATCCATTCGTAAACGTTGCCATTAAAGGTTGGCACTTCGCCCGTGCCATGCAAATACAATACATAACCAGACAATGCCGCAGAGACCGCCACTAAAGCGATGGTCACAGTGTGCGCCATTCTGTTTGAGATCACACGGCATAAAAGCCCTGCGAACGCCGCGCCAATGAGCGGTAAAAATGCGATTAATAGATAGATCGTTTTCATTGCATTATCCTTTTAACTCATCCATTTCATCGACATTGATGGTTTGACGTTTTCTATACACCAAAACAAGGATGGCTAAACCAATGGCAATTTCTGCCGCGGCCACCGCAAGGGTGAATAGAACGAACACCTGACCTGCAGGATCTTCCGTCGTTGGCATCATAAAGTTGCCAGAGAATTTAGAAAACGCGACGAATAAAATATTCGAGGCCAATAACATCAACTCAATGGACATCAATAACACAACGATATTTTTACGATTGATGAATATACCTGCCATCCCAAGACAGAACACTGTACTGGCAAGCATAATATAATCGGTTACCAACAATTGCATGTTTAGCCCTCCCCTTTTTCAGTCGCGGGTGCTTCTACAGGAAGTGCTTCCCACTTGGAAGGTTCCATTTTCACCACTTGTAATCGATCTTCTGGATGCGCTTTGAGTTGCTCACTCACTGGCGTAAATCTTGTGTACGCACGACGTGGACGAAGCGTTAAGCTAATGGCAGCAATCATACCCACCAATAAAATGAGGGCAACGATTTCAAAGGCATAAATATAATGGGTGTATAAGAATAAGCCCAATTGCTTTGTATTGCTGTAGCTTGCAGCCATCGCGCCATCAATCACTTGTGCAGCATATGGATGCGTTTCTTGGAACAAAGATTGTTTACCCACCAATACCATCGCCATTTCAACGATCATAATGAGCGTCAGCACAATGCCAAGGGGTAAATACTTCACAAAACCTTGTTTGACAAGCTCTGTGGAAATATCAATCATCATCACCACAAAGAGGAAGAGCACCATCACAGCGCCCACATAAATCACAATTAAGGCGAGCCCTAAAAACTCAGCTTGAATGAGCATCCATGTGGCACTTGTGGTCACAAAGCACAAAATCAAATGCATCACCGCAGTGACGGGATTGCGTGCTGTGATCACTCTCACCGCTGAATAGATCAAGATGAGTGCAAAAACATAAAATAGAATCTTTAATAACATCTGCAGCCTCCCTTAGCGAAATTTCGCGTCTGCTGCGCGATCCTTAGCGATTTGAGGTTCTAAACGATCCCCTAATGCTAAGAGTTTTTCTTTACACATAATGTTGTCGCCCTTCTCTTCCATGTGATAGTCAAAGGTGCGTGTCAATACGATGGAATCGACTGGACACGCTTCTTCACACAAACCACAGAAGATGCATTTAAAGAGATCAATGTCATAACGCGTGGTGCGGCGAGTGCCATCTTCACGCTCAGTAGACTCAATGTTGATCGCTTGTGCTGGGCACGCAGATTCACACAATTTACAGGCGATGCAGCGCTCTTCCCCGTTCGGGTAACGGCGCAATGCATGCAATCCTCTAAAACGTGGTGATTGTGGTGTCTTCTCTTCGGGATAACTGATGGTGATTTTCGGGCGAAACATATAACGAAATGTAATCGCCAACCCTTTTCTCAACTCTAATAAAGAGAAGGTTGCATAGATTGATTTTAATTTCTTAAACATTGCTAATTCCTACTCTATTGAAACCAATAGTGAATACCGAGCGCATACAACACGATCACGAAGAAAATCCAACCAATGGTCAATGGGATGAACACCTTCCAACCTAGACGCATGATTTGGTCATAACGGTATCTTGGGAATGTCGCTCTTAACCAGATGTAAGTGAAGAGGAAAAACGACATTTTAATCACCATCCAGAACAGACCATTTTCACCGATCACCGGAATGCTTTCGATGCCAGGAATGCCTGCAAATGGCGACAACCAACCGCCAAAGAATAAGAGTGAGGCCAATGCTGCCACTAAAATCATGTTCGCGTATTCTGCTAAGAAGAAGCAGGCAAAGCCTGTGCCTGAATATTCCACGTGGAAACCGGCCACGATTTCAGATTCACCTTCCACTAAGTCAAACGGTGCACGGTTTGTTTCGGCAACGCCTGCGATGAAGTATAAAACTGCCATGGGCAATAATGGAATGAAATACCATCTTAAAATGCTCATGCCTGCTTGGCCTTCAACGATCTTCGTAAAGTTCATTGAGCCTGCCAACATGATCACGCTGATTAAGGCAAAGCCCATCGCCAATTCATAAGAGATCACCTGTGCACCACTTCGGATGGCACTGATCATGGCGTATTTAGAGTTCGATGCCCAACCGGCTAAAATGATGGCATACACACCTAAAGAGGTCATTGCCAAGACATAAAGTACGCCCGCATCAATGTTTGATGCCACCAATCCATCTGAAAATGGAATCACTGCCCACGCAGCAAATGCCGTGGTCACAATGATGATGGGCGAGAGCACGAAAAAGACTTTATTGGCAGATGAGGGAATGATCCACTCTTTAAAGACCATTTTAATCAAGTCTGCAAACGGCTGAAGTAAACCAAAAGGTCCCACACGGTTTGGCCCTAAACGCACATGCATGAAACCAAGCACGCGGCGCTCTGCATATGTCATATATGCCACCGCGATCACCACTGGCAAAATCACTGCCAAGGTTTTCAAAAAGGCCCAAACGAGCGGGTAATCAATAATCGCTTTAATCATATCCATGGCTTACCCCTCGATCGCTTCGTAATAATCAATCATCAAACCATACTCCCTTGGGATGCGTAGGCAATTGGCGGCCATTTTTGCCGTCGAGCGCACGCCAAACTCTTGCCCTTCAATCACCCATTGTGTTTGCGTGATGAACAAATCACCCGTCACACGTTTACGTGGGGCAAGTGGCGTGGCTTGTAAGGCTTCACTGCGTCGTGCATAAGCATCCATTGAATAGATGGATTCCATTGGCACAGCCACTAACGCATCATTACGCCAATCTTTCACACGTAAATTATTGGCATAAGGCATTTGATTGCCCTGCCCTGCTGTGGACAATGCCGCTTGATGATCGGCCAATACATCAGCACACGTCACATAATCAAAGCCTGATAATTCAAACTCATTGCCAAGCACGCGTAAAATTTTCCAAAGCGGTTTTGCATCAAACAACGGCTCAGCAGCCGCTTTGACCGTTTGCAATGTGCCTTGAACGTTCATTAAACTGCCATCGGTTTCACCCCATGCAGCTGCAG
The DNA here is from genome assembly GCF_000375345.1 of Wohlfahrtiimonas chitiniclastica DSM 18708. Classification (GTDB taxonomy): domain Bacteria; phylum Pseudomonadota; class Gammaproteobacteria; order Cardiobacteriales; family Wohlfahrtiimonadaceae; genus Wohlfahrtiimonas; species Wohlfahrtiimonas chitiniclastica. The sequence continues at coordinate 29,937 of NZ_AQXD01000004.1, forward strand.
GTAAAATGATGGTGGCCAGATCTAACAATGCTTCAGAGGCAAACGGCGTCAATGCCACCACAAGCTCCGCTTGCTTAAGGGCAGTGAGTGCTGCTTTGCGCTCAATGAAATCATGTTCAGGATCAATCGCGCCCACTAAAATATAAGCTTTTAAGCCATCTGTGAGCATTTGATGCGTATTGCCTTTTGCAACGCCTGCTAAATAAGCGCCGGTTAAGTTTGCGCCTTCTGATAAATAACCGAATGCACCGTGTGATGCTGTGGCAATGTTTTGTGCCAACGCTCTGATCACAGAGAAATCAGGATGTGAAACGGCATCTTTACCGAGCACAATCCAGTGTTTACCTTCTTGCATAAAGAGCTGAGCGGCATGTGCAACATCCACATCTGTGGTGGCGTTGTTCACAATTGCACTCAATTCTGGTGCAATCGCAGTGCCCGTATGACCGGCAACTGTTTTTAAAATCACAGACAACACATTCACCCAATCTTTCGGTGCAGTGATGAGTGCTTCAGTGGGGTGCAATTGATCCGTATCATATGCATTGAGCATGGCAACTTTTGCGCCATTTTTCACAGCTGTACGAATGTCAATCGCTAAAACTGGCATCTCTAAACGTGGATCTGCACCCACTAAGAAGATGGCATCTAACGCTTTAACCTCTGCGATCGGTAAACCTAAACTTCTAAAGGCAGGTTCAACCGCATCACTCGTGAAATCCATTTGACGTAAACGCGAATCGATTTTGTTGATGCCCAACCCTTTGGCCAATTTTGCAGTCAATAACTGCTCTTCCACTGTTGCACTTGGGGAGACAAAAATGCCCACTTGATCAGCGCCAAAGTTTTTCACCGCACCTTCAATGGCCATACGCGTGGCTTTTAAACCACTGAGCCAATCGGTTTTGACCAATTGTTGTTTTTCATTTTGAATCATTGGTGCTTGTGTGCGATCAACACTGAAGTTTGCTTCATAGCTAAAGCGATCACGGTCGGCAATCCACACTTGGTTAATGGCTTCATTTTCACGTGACACCACACGCGCAATTTTGCCGCGCAATGTATGAATGGCAGTGTTTGTGCCTAAGCCATCGTGAATGCTGACGGAATGATGGTCTTTATATTCCCAAGGTCTGCCTTGGAATTTAGAAGGCTTCGCCGTCAATGCGCCCACCGGACACAAATCAATGATATTGCCAGAGACTTCTGAAGTCATCGAATGCTTCACATAAGTGGTGATCTCTAAGCGATCCCCACGATCGACACCGCCTAATTCACGAAGTCCTGCGATCTCTTCCCCAAAACGCACACAACGCGTACATTGAATGCAGCGGTTCATGTAGGTTTCAACGAGTGGACCGATGTTAATTTTCTCGTAATGGCGCTTCTCTTCGATGTATGTGGAGTGCTTTTGACCAAATTCCACAGAATTGTCTTGTAACTCACACTCACCACCTTGATCACACACCGGGCAATCTAACGGGTGATTGATGAGCAAAAACTCCATCACAGATTTTTGTGCCGCGCGCGCTTTTTCATTACGTGTACGAATGATCATGCCATCGGCAATTTGTGTGGCACACGCTGGCATGGGTTTTGGCATTCTTTCGATGTCCACTAAACACATGCGGCAGCTTGCGGCGATGGATAATTTATCATGATAACAAAAGCGCGGAATCGGAATACCAACTTCATCTGCCACATCAATGACAGAACGCCCCGCCTCTGCTTCAAACTTTTTGCCATCTATTTCGATGGAGAGCATTTTTTTCTCAGTCATTATTCCGCTCCTTCAACCATAGATCGGCCATGCTCAATGTAATATGCAAATTCATGGCCAAAATGTTTGATGAAACTCAATACAGGCATTGCTGCTGCATCCCCTAATGCACAAATGGTGCGTCCGCCAATGTTGTTGGCAATGTGCTCTAAGCGCTCTAAATCTTCCGGCACACCTTTGCCTTGCAAAATGCGATCAACAACGCGATACAACCAACCGGTGCCTTCACGGCACGGCGTACATTGTCCGCAAGATTCACTAAAGTAAAAGCGTGACAAACAGCGAAGCGCTTTAACCATATCTGTGGTTTCATCCATCACGATCACAGCGCCTGAACCGAGCATTGAACCCGTAACTTTTGCAATCGAATCATAATCCATGTTCGCTTGCATCATTAAATCACCCGGCACAACTGGCACAGAAGATCCACCCGGAATCACCGCTTTTAATTGACGACCTTTCCAAACGCCGCCACATAAATCCAATAATTCAGAAAATGGCGTGCCCAATGCAATTTCATAGTTGCCAGGTTTTTCAATGTGACCAGAGACGGCAAATAATTTTTGTCCGCCTGCGCCCGGAATCCCAAGGTTGGCAAACCATTCAGGACCGTTACGAATAATGCGCCCCACCGATGATAATGATTCAGTATTATTAATGGTGGTGGGTTTACCGTATAAGCCCACAGCCGCAGGAAATGGCGGCTTAAAGCGTGGCTGACCTTTTTTCCCTTCTAAAGATTCTAAAAGCGCAGTCTCTTCACCACAGATATAAGCACCTGCGCCTATTGCTGGGTGAATGTCCACAGAGATGCCTGTGCCTTTGATGTTTTCACCAAGTAAACCTGCCGCATACGCTTCATCTAATGCACCTTGGAAACGAATCGCTGGCTCATCTAAAAACTCACCACGCATGTAGTTATATGCGTGGCGTGCGCCCATGGCGTAACTTGCGATCGCCATGCCTTCCACCAATGCATGTGGATTGAAGCGCAAAATATCGCGATCCTTACAAGTACCGGGCTCTGACTCATCCGAGTTACACACCACATAACGCGTGATGCCTTCACCTTTTGGCATGAAGCTCCACTTCACACCTGTTGGGAAGCCTGCACCCCCACGACCACGCAGCCCGGAGGCTTTGACCATCTCAATCACTTCTTCACGCGTCAATTCACCGTTTAAAATACGGCGCCAGGCATCATAACCCCCTAAGCTTTCATAGGTTTTGATGGACCATGGGTTCTCGTGACCAAGTGTAAAATAACAAACTTGATTCATCATCAGTGTTCACCCTTTTCTGCACTTGCTGCAATTGCATCTAATATTTCATCGATCTTATCAATCGTGATGTTTTCATAATAAACATGATTGATCTGCATCGCCGGTGCGTAGCTACAAGCGGCTAAGCACTCTTCTTCTTTCTTCAAGTAGAAAACGCCATCAGCCGTTGATTCGCCGGCCTTAATGCCAAGCTTGTTTTCAACGTGGGCTAAGATTTTCTCACCGCCGCGCAACATACAAGAGATGTTTGTGCACACTGAAATGGAGTTTTTACCACATGGTTTTGTTTCATACATGGAGTAAAAAGTTGCCACTTCATACACAGCGATCGGTGGCAAACCTAAATAATCGGCCACGGCATCCATCAATTCAGTGGTTAAATAACCATTGTTATCATGCTGAACTTCTCTTAAAGCAGCTAACAGCGCAGACTGTTTACGATCTTCTGGGAAATGCTTCAACCATTTGTCGATCTCTTGTCGTGAACGCTCCGTTAAAATTTCTTTTGCACTCATAATCTATGCCTTAATTCAGTTATCAATATTTAACGATCGATGTCGCCGAACACTAAGTCTAATGTCCCGATGACGGCGATCAAATCCCCAAGCATATGACCTTTCGTCAAAGTCTCTAACGCTGCTAAATGTGGGAAGCCCGCAGGTCGCACCTTCATTCGATACGGTTTATTCGCGCCATCTGAAATCAAATAAACGCCCATTTCACCTTTCGGATGTTCAATGGCGGCGTACACTTCACCTTCTGGCACACAATAACCTTCTGAATACAATTTAAACTGCTGGATCAAGTCTTCCATGGACTCTTTCATCTCAGCGCGTTTTGGTGGCGAGACCACACTCTCTTCGAGCATGACCGGCCCTGGGTTTTCTGCAAGCCACTGTGCACACTGTCTGATGATGCGGTTTGATTGATACATCTCTTCTACACGCACTAAGAAGCGGTCATAACAGTCGCCGTTTTTACCCACAGGAATGTCAAAATCTAAATATTCATACGCAGCATAAGGCTGAGTTTTACGTAAGTCCCAAGCTACGCCAGAACCACGGAGCATTGGGCCAGTTAAACCTAAGTTCATCGCCTCTTCAGCCGTCACTGTGCCAATGCCCACCACACGTTGTTTCCAAATGCGGTTTTCAAATAGGAGGGTTTTATACTCTTCGATGTGTTTTTCAAAGCGGTGGGTAAAATCGATCACAAAGTCTGTAAACGATTCACGTGGCTTATTTAAGCGATCCACTTTTTTCTGATTTCTAAATTTATTGACTTCATATTTTGGCATCACATCCGGAATGTCTTTTGCCACACCGCCCGGACGATAGAAGAACTGATGCAAACGCGCGCCAGTTGTGGCTTCACACATATCCATCAAGTCTTCACGATCACGGAAGCAGTACAACAACATACCCATCGCGCCTAAGTCAATCCCGTGCGCACCTAACCACATCAAATGGTTTTGCAAACGGTAAATCTCATCAAAGAGCGAACGAATGTATTTTGCGCGAATCGGTGGCTCAATGCCGAGCGCCTTTTCAATCGCCAATACATACGTGTGTTCATTACACATGCACGATGAATAGTCCATGCGATCCATATAACCAATCGATTGATTATAAGGTTTGGCTTCTGCCAATTTTTCTGTCCCACGATGCAACAAGCCGATGTGAGGATCGGCGCGCATAATGGTTTCACCATTGAGTTCTAGAATCAGGCGCAATACACCATGCGCCGCCGGATGCTGAGGACCAAAGTTTAAAGTATAGTTTTCAATGTTTGCCATTAGTTCAGCTCCTCTTTGCGAATCACACGCGGAATGACAACGCGCGACTCAATGGTCACCGGTTGATACACCACACGCTCTAACTCTGGGTCATACCAAATCTCAACGCGCCCTGTTAATGGGAAGTCTTTACGAAGTGGGTGACCGATGAAACCATAGTCTGTCAAGATACGGCGCAAATCAGGATGGCCGTTAAAAATAATGCCAAACAAGTCAAACGCTTCACGCTCAAACCAGTTGGCACTTTTAAAGATGTCCACAACAGAATCCACCAATGGGAAGTTGTCATCTTTTGCATACGTTTTCACACGCACGCGCGCATTACTGTGCATGGATAATAGGTGATAAACCACGGCAAAACGGTTGGGCATCTCGCGGTTAGCACGCACTTGCTCTAATGCCGCTTCATTTCTGCCCACAGCGCCTTCTTCAACTGCGCGGCTAAAGCCGTGATTGCTGGCCTCCACATCCCATTCAGCGATGCCGTAAGCGGCGTAATCGACACCACAAACATCCATCAACTGCCAAAATGGCATTTGGTCATTCTCTTTGAGTAGCGACAATGTTTCGTGCAATTGGTCACTGTCCACCACGATGGTCAGTTCATCCCTGGCAATTTTGCTCGAGACAATGCGATCGCCTAATACTGACGATAATGTCGTTAAAATAGTTTCTGGTCTTAAAATAACCGACATCGTTTCCCCCTAGCTCAAACGCGCAATGGTGCTGGTGCGTTTAATTTTTTTGTGCAATTGTAAAATGCCGTAGATGAGTGCTTCAGGTGTTGGTGGACAACCTGGCACATACACATCAACGGGCACCACGCGATCAACGCCGCGCACAACTGCATAAGAATAGTGATAGTAACCGCCGCCATTGGCACACGATCCCATGGATAATACCCATTTTGGCTCAGGCATTTGATCGTAAACCTTACGAAGTGCCACGGCCATTTTATTGGTGAGGGTTCCGGCCACAATCATTAAGTCTGATTGACGCGGTGAGGGTCTAAATACGGAGTTACCAAATCGATCTAAGTCATAACGCGCGGCTGCTGTATGCATCATCTCAACGGCACAACATGCCAGCCCAAACGTCATTGGCCATAAGGATCCTGTTCTTGCCCAGTTCATCGCGCTGTCTAGCGTCGTGGTCATGAATCCTTTATCTAAAGCACCTTCTATTCCCATTCTAATGCCCCTCTCTTCCACTCATATGCAAATCCCACAACGAGCAAAAATAGGAAAACTGAAACGGCGCTGATGCCCACCATTCCAACTTCTCGCCATACCACTGCCCATGGGATTAAAAATGCTAACTCTAAATCGAAAACAATAAATAAAATCGCCACTAGATAAAATCTAATGTCGAATTTCATGCGTGCATCTTCAAATGCTTCAAAGCCACATTCATAGGGAGATAATTTTTCAACAGTGTCTTTCTTGGGCGATAAGAAGTAACCCAAAGCAACTAAGATTATTCCAAAGATGAGGCTAAACCCAATAAAAACGAGTATCGGCAAATAATCCATCATAGCGATTATCCTCTTCTGATCAATTACAATTTGTTGGTGGCAAGCGTTACCTTGACTAGCGCCCTGCTGCAAATATGCTAGTAATGGCGTATTGCTTATTTTATTCTCACCGAAAAACCCTTCAACGATTTCCGGTTTTGACGGTACCATATAGTAACAGAAAATAACTCTTTTGGGAGATCACCAGATATGACCTTAAACTTTCTAGACGAAAATCAAGAAACAATCCAATGGTTCAAAAATCATACAAACGAATTTGTTGAACTGCGCCGCCATTTTCATGCACACCCTGAATTATCAAAAAAAGAGTTCTCAACTACCGAAAAAATCAACGAGTTACTTGAATCTTGGGGGATCTCAACGGATCGTTCATTTTTAGAGACTGGCGTTGTTGCCCTTTTGAAAAAAGGCACAAGCACCAAAAGGGTTGCACTGCGCGCGGATATAGATGCACTTCCAATTGACGAAAGCACCAATCTTAATTATAAGTCAAAAAGTGATGGAATCATGCACGCGTGCGGTCACGATGGGCATTTGACCATGTTATTGTTCGCCGCAAAGTACTTACAAGAAGAAGCTAATTTTGACGGGGAAATTTTGCTCATTTTTCAACCGAATGAAGAAGACAGCGCCGGCGCCCGCGATATGATCAATGCAGGGCTCTTTAAAAAATACCCTGTTGATGCGGTTTATGCAATGCATAATTTTCCGGGCGCACCTGTTGGGCAATTGCTCATCAAAGATGGCCCACAAATGGCAGGCACAGTTGCCATTGACATTGACCTTCATGGCGTCGGTTGTCATGCGGCGCATCCTTATAAAGGCGTCGATACCATTGTGATGGCAGCGCACCTGATTGTGGCTCTGCAAACCATTCCTGCCCGTAACTTATCGGCGATTGACAGCGCGATCATCACCATTGGCACCATTCATGGCGGCACGGCGCACAATGTGATTCCTGAAACTGTTAAACTCACCGGTACATTGCGTTACTTTGATCCTGTGGTGCGTGATACGGTCAAGCGCCGCATTCAGGAAGTCACCGATGGCATCTGCCAAACCTTTGGCGGACGCGCGGATGTGCGTTTAACTGAGGGTTACATTGCCACCATCAACCATACAAAAGAGACGGACATTGCCCTAAAAGCAGCACAAACGCTGTTTGATGCAAAAGACATCGTGACCGATAAAGTGCCCTCAATGGGTGCCGAAGATTTTGGTTTTATGCTCGCGGATCAAAAAGGTGCGTATGTGTATATTGGCAATGGTCATGATTCTTGTACGAATAAACTGCACAACGCAGGATTTGATTTTCATGATGATAACTTATTGTATGGTGGGGTTTATTGGGTGACCCTTGCCCAATACTTTTTGGATAACGCACAGTAAGAATTATATGCTAATATGATCACTATTGAATCAATACACTAAAAGACAGCGAACAACTATGAAAAAATCGTTTTATATTTGTCTATTCATCCTCTGCTCCATGAGTGCACACGCACAGCAAATGTATCGTTGGACAGACAGTGAAGGCGTGGTGCATTACACAGAATATGCCCCTGAAGAGACCCGTGAACAGATTCTCAACTTCAAAGATAATGAAGAAAAATCTGCCCCTGCTTCTGTGAAAAAAGTGGACATCATGCGCACCAGTGCTGCCGTCTTAGTAGAAATGCCAAATGGCCGCAAAGCCGTCAGCAATGACAATGATGCGCCGGTTGCCACCAACTTAAGCGCCGCTCAAAAAATGAGTGAAATGACCTTCTGCCAAACGGTACAAGCGAACATTGCCACTTTTGAAGCATTGAAAAAAGGTGAGGTGGCATCCCTAATGTGGGTGTCGCGCCAAGGTGAAACCATCCCCATGAATGACACGCAAATCGATGCGCACTACAAAGCAAACATAGATAATTTAGAGCAATATTGTTTACAATAGACGCCATCGAGTTCTATAGTGATTCAGCATTTTACAAATGGAGCTTTGCGGCTCCATTTTTTCGTTAATATTTTCTGTTGAGAAAGCAACTTATGAAAACCTCACATTTTCCATTGAGCACCACTAAAGAGTTTCCGAAAGATGCGGAAATTGTCTCCCATCAATTGATGATCAAATCCGGCATGATCCGCCGTTTGACTTCAGGTTTATACACTTGGGCACCGCTTGGTTTACGCGTATTGTCTAAAGTGGAAAACGTGGTGCGTGAAGAGATGAATAAAGCCGGCGCACTTGAATTGCTGATGCCATTTGTTCAACCTGCTGAATTGTGGCAAGAATCTGGCCGCTGGGACAAATTTGGTAAGCAATTGTTGACCTTCAAAGATCGCCATGACAAAGATTATTGCTTAGGCCCAACTCATGAAGAAGTGGTGACAGACTATGCGCGCCAAGAGCTCAAAAGCTATCGTCAATTGCCAGTGAACTTCTATCAAATTCAATGGAAATTCCGTGATGAAATCCGCCCGCGTTTTGGCGTGATGCGCTCCCGTGAATTCTTAATGAAAGATGCGTACTCATTCCACATTGACAGCGCCTCTTTAGAAAAAGAGTATCAAAACATGTACAACGCCTACTGTGCGATTTTTGATCGCTTGCAATTAGAGTACCGCGCGGTATTGGCAGACTCAGGCGCCATCGGTGGTGATCGCTCACAAGAATTCCATGTCTTGGCCGATTCCGGTGAAGATGCGATTGTGATTTCTAACGGCTCAACCTATGCGGCGAACATTGAGCGCGCAGAAACGCATCGCGGTGAGAAATATGCAGCGCCCACACAAGCCCTTGAAAAAGTGGCAACGCCGAATGCACGCTCCGTGGAAGATGTGGCAAAACAGTTAAATGTCCCCACAAGTCAAATCACTAAGACATTGATTGTACATGGTGTGGATGGCAATCTTTTGGCAATTTGTTTGCGCGGCGACCATTCTTTGAATGAAGTCAAAGCAGAAAACTTTAAAGACATCGCAAGCCCACTTCGCTTTGCAACCGATGCGGAAATTATTGAAAAATTAGGCGTGTCCCCAGGTTCAATTGGCCCTGTGAATTTACCGATTCCTGTATTGTTTGATCATGCCCTTTATTCATCTAGCGACTTCATTTGTGGCGCAAATGACAATGGTTTCCATTATGTGGGCGTGAACTTTGAACGCGATCTACCTTTGGCAGAAACTTTTGACTTACGCAACATTGAAGAAGGCGATGCATCGCCAGATGGTCAAGGCACTGTCCGCTTCATCCGCGGAATTGAAGTGGGTCACATTTTCCAGTTGGGCAATAAATACAGCAAAGCGATGAATGCTTCTGTTGTGAATGAAAATGGCGAGCAAACCTTTATGGAAATGGGTTGTTATGGCATTGGCGTTTCACGCATTGTGGCATCTGCGATTGAGCAATCACATGATGACAAAGGCATCATTTGGCCGGATGCCATGGCACCGTTCCAATTGTCATTGATTCCAATGAACTATCATAAATCTGACATGGTTAAAGAGCTCACTGACAAATTGTATGCTGAGTTTATGGCGCGCGGCGTTGAAGTGTTATTGGAAGATCGCGACATTCGCCCAGGCAATGCTTTTAATGATCATGAACTCGTGGGCATTCCACATCGTTTGGTGATTGGTGAACGTGGTCTTAAAAACAATGAGCTTGAATACAAAGGCCGCAAAGATGCTGAAAGCACCTTTATCTCTGTCGATTCTGCGGTTGAATTTGTGATGGATCAATTGAAATAATTCATGCCATCCATCAAAAGCCGTGCAATTGATATTGTGCGGCTTTTTTAAATCGCACCCATAAAAAAACGCCTGATGATTCAGGCGTTTTTTTGCATCAAGGATGTTTAAATTATTTATTTAAACCTGCTTGAGCCATGACTTCTGTTGCAAAATCGATTGTTTCGATTTCAACGCCTTCGCCTAATTCAAAGCGAACGAATGCAGTCACTTTCGCAGATTTAGATTTCAACAATTTGCCAACGCTCATGTCTGGATCTTTGATGAATGCTTGACCTTCTAAAGTCACTTCTTCTAAGTACTTACGAATGCGGCCTTCAACCATTTTTTCTACGATGTCAGCTGGCTTACCAGATTCAGCCGCTTGTGCTGAATAGATTTCGCGTTCTTTTTCTAACAATTCAGCAGGCACTTCTGATGCATCGATGCATACAGGGTTTGCAGCTGCGATGTGCATGGCAACATCTTTTGCTAAATCTTCATCGCCGCCTTGTACTTCAACGATTGCCGCGATGCGACCACCGTGAACGTAGCCACCGATTGTACCGGTTGCATTCAATACAGTTAAACGACGTACGTTCATGTTTTCGCCGATTTTAGCGATCAAACCTTTACGCACTTCATCAACTGTTGAACCATTTAATGGTTGTGCTGCCAATTCTTCGACTGTGTTGACATCATTGTTCAATGCAATGTCAGCTGCGTCGTTTGCAAATTTCAAGAAGTCTTCGTTTTTAGTCACGAAGTCTGTTTCACAGTTCACTTCTAAAATTAATGCTTTCGTACCGTTTTGACGAACCAACAATAAGCCTTCAGCTGCAGCACGATCAGATTTTTTATCTGCTTTTGCTAAACCGTTTTTACGCATCAAATCGATCGCCGCCTCCATGTCGCCGTTCGTTTCAGTCAATGCTTTTTTACAATCCATCATTGCTGAACCAGTACGTTCACGGAGTTCTTTAACCATTGCAGCAGTAATATTTGCCATTTTAAAACCTCATTAAATTAATGAATATCACTAAAACAAAAGCGCCCAATCAACCATCTGTTTGCTCGGGCGACTTTCATTTAACGCTTTGAAACAATCTATGTTTGATTATGCTTCTGTCGCAACTTCAGTCGCTTCTACATAACCGTCTTTTTCAACGATTTCAGAAACTAATTTTGCGTTAGAACCACGACCTTCGATCACTGCATCAGCTGCTGCTTGTGCATACAATTGAATGGCACGGATCGCATCATCGTTACCTGGGATTACATAGTCAACACCTTCAGGTGAGTTGTTTGTATCCACAACAGCGATTACAGGAATACCCATTTTACGAGCTTCTGCAACGGCATTTTTTTCGTAGCCAACATCGATTACGAACAATGCATCAGGAATAGATGGCATGTCTTTGATACCGCCAAGGCTGCGCTCTAATTTTTCTAATTCGCGAGTCAATAAGATGCCTTCTTTCTTCGTTAAACGCTCGATTGAACCGTCTGCTTTCATCGCTTCAATTTCACGTAAACGCTTGATAGAGTTCTTAACAGTTTTGAAGTTTGTCAACATACCGCCTAACCAACGGTGATCAACGTATGGTTGACCTGCGCGAGTTGCTTCAGCTGCAACGATTTCTTGCGCTGCACGCTTAGTACCAACAAATAAAACGCGACCATTTTTTGCAGCAATGCTAGAAATGACATTCATCGCATCTTCAAATAAAGGCATTGTTTTTTCTAAGTTGATGATATGAATTTTTTGACGTTCACCAAAGATGTAAGTTTTCATCTGTGGATTCCAGTAACGAGTTTGGTGACCGAAGTGAACGCCAGCTTCAAGCATATCGCGCATTGTAACGTTTGACATATTGATTTCCTTTGAAATTTAGGGTTGAGCCTCCAAGCATATTTAAGCGGACTTTACAGCACCCAGCACTTAAACAGTTCAGCTTGTGAGTCGTTGAATAAAAAATACTTCTAGTTTTTGCCAAAATGAGCAAAAGATAGAAGCACGGCTTTATACCATGTGAGGCAAAAAAAATCAATTTCTTTCAAACAATAAGGGGTAATTAAACACCTTTTGTCTGACTACAAGATTGACACTTTTCATGCTAGACTACACGCATCAATATTTAAGGAATGTGAGTATGAATTATAAAAATGATTGCTTCATTAAAGCACTTTTGCGTGAGCCAACCCATCGTACACCTTGCTGGATGATGCGCCAAGCGGGTCGTTATCTACCTGAATATCGCGCAACACGTGCGAAAGCTGGCAACTTTATGAATTTGTGCATGTCGCCTGAATTGGCCACAGAAGTCACATTGCAGCCCATTGACCGTTTTGGTTTTGATGCGGCCATTTTATTTTCTGACATTTTAACCATTCCTGATGCGATGGGCATGGACTTAACCTTTGTGGAAGGCAAAGGCCCGATCTTCCAAAAACCCTTAACCACAGAGGCACAAATCAAACAGTTGCCAAAAGTGGGCATGGAAGAAGAGTTAGGTTACGTGATGGATGCGGTGCGCATGATCACGAAAGAACTTGACGGGCGCGTGCCTTTAATTGGCTTCTCAGGCAGCCCGTGGACACTTGCCACCTACATGCTTGAAGGCTCAAGCAGCAAAGAGTACACCAAAATCCGTGGCTTAATGTATTCAAACCCTGCCCTTTTGCACACATTGCTTGATCAATTGAGCGATGTGATCATCGATTATTTAAATGCACAAATCGTCAATGGTTGTGCTGCTGTACAGATCTTTGACACTTGGGGCGGCTTACTCAGCAAAGAGTGCTACAACGAATTCTCTCTGCGTTACATGAAGAAAATTTTAGCAGGCCTCATCAAAAACTATAAAGAGCAAGAAATTCCATCGATCATCTTTACTAAAAATGGTGGCGCGTGGATCTCTGAACAAGCGAACAGCGGCGCAAATGCCATCGGTTTAGACTGGATGACAGATTTATCCCACGCACGCGCATTGGTGGGCGATAAAGTGGTGCTTCAAGGCAATATGGATCCTGCGGTATTGCTCAGCAATCCTGACGTTGTGCGCGCTGAAGTGAAAAAAGTTCTCGATAAATTTGGTGTGGGCGGCGGTCACATCTTTAACTTAGGTCACGGTATTTTCCCTGGCATTGACCCTGAAAACGTCAAAGCAATGGTGGATGCAGTGCGCGAATTCAGTCCTGCCTATCACTAAAGAGAGTCACGATGCAACATGACAAACATTGGAGCGATGATGTAGAAATCTTCTCTTCAGGTGCCATCGTGGTTCGCATAGAACATAAAAGCTTTCGGTATTTACTGCTGAAAGCTTATAACTTTTGGGATTTCCCAAAAGGTCAGGTGGAATCTGGTGAAAGTGCCATAGAAGCAACCATTCGTGAAGTGGAAGAAGAGACCACCATTACGGACCTCAACTTTCGCTGGGGACAAGAGTTTTATCAAACCCCCGCTTATTTTAAAGGTAAAAAAATTGCGCGCTATTATTTAGCCGAAACCCATCGTCATGAGATCTCGCTCCCCGTTAATCCGGAGCTCGGTCATCCTGAGCACAATGATTGGATCTGGGCAACCCGATCACAAGCCCTAAAATTGGTCACCCCGCGTGTGCGTGAAGCCATTTATTGGTCTGATCTTTTTTTAGCCCATGATCCTAGAATTGTATAAATGCGATAATTATCATGCTGTACACAAATTTATTTTACATTTATCCTAGTGTATAGTATGAAAACAGTAGCTCTATTACGAATGAACGGAGAATTACGAGATGGCAGCACCACTCACAAAAATCGTATGTATAGATGATGATCAGGACATCCTGAGCATCATCGAATTTTCTTTGTCTGAGGTTGGTGGTTTTGAGGTCTTAGCTTGCAATTCTGGCGCTGAAGCATTGGCTAAAGTGGATGCATTTAGGCCCCAACTCTTCTTAATTGATGTGATGATGCCCAATATGAGCGGCCCTGAATTGTTAGTGGAATTGCATAAGCAACCACAATACGCTTCAACCCCCGCCATATTTCTCACCGCAAATGCCAACTTTGCCGCCTATTCAGAGGCTAAACCGCCAAAACTTTTAGGCGTGTTAACCAAGCCTTTTGATCCGATGCAGTTGCCTGAGCGCATCCAAAAACTTTGGGATGAATTCATGTAATGAGGAATCAGACAATACTCTCAGTATTGCGTGATGCAGGACAATATTTCCACACCTATTCAGGCAGCACATTTGTTGTCTTGCTAGATCGCGTCGAGCATTCCGATGCCGCCTCCATCGCAGAAGACTTAGCGTTTTTATGCGCCCTTAACATCAAAATCATTCTCCTTGTCCCACCGATGCCCATTGGCAAAGCGGTGGTGATTGAGTCTGAAGAAGCCCTTGAAAAGTTAGTGATCGAAAGCCAAATTGCCCAGCGCAAAATGGAAACATTACTCACACAAGCGTTTCATCAATACCGCATCACCACCAGCATTGTCTCTTGCAATGCGGTGACAGCGCGCCCATATGGCATTCATAACGGCGTGGATTTTGGCTATTTTGGTAAACCTCGCAGCATCAAAGGTGATGCCCTGAACAATCTCCTTGGCCATGCTCAATGCATGATGGTGCCGACTTTTGGTTATGCATCCACTGGGGATACCTTCATCATGGATGGCTTAGAGATGGCAGAACGCATCGCAAGCCATTTGCAATGTGAAAAATTGCTGGTATTGACAGAAAAAGCGCCGATTCTCCCACGAGAAATGAATGCAAATCTTGCCAAAGTCTTGATGCATGATGAGGCCTTATCCGACAAGCACAAAGCCATTTTGCGGTTAAGCATTCCTGCCATTGAAAGTGGCGTGGAGCGCGTGCACATTTTAAATGCCGCCACAGAAGGCGTGCTCATCTATGAGTTATTGACCCGTGATGGCGTCGGCGCAATGATCACCAATGAACCGTATGATGAGATCAAACCTGCGGAAATGGGGGACATTCAAGCCCTCAAGCATTTAATGCAACCGTGGGAAGACAATGGTACATTGAAAAAGCGCAGCATCAGTGAACTTGAAAAAGACATTGAACACTTTTTCCTGATGTTCCGCGATCATTCATTGATAGGTGCGGTGGCTTATTATCCCCATGCGGAATCAAAAACGGCTGAACTTGCCTCGCTTTTAGTGCATCCTGATTATCGCAAAGCAAAAAAAGCCAATGCCCTGCTCCATTTTATTGAGCAAAAAGCCTTGGCCGATGGTTTAGATTCACTCTTTTTATTGACCACACAAACTGCGTTGTGGTTCATGGAAAATGGCTTTCAGGTGGCAAACATTGATCATTTGCCCCCGAAAAAGCTTGCCGAGTATGACTATACTCGCAATTCAAAAGTGCTGATCAAGCCGTTACGCTCGCACCCATAACGATACATTCGACTCTTTGGTGTTCATTTCACGATGAACACTGAAGCCTTCGATTGCCTCGATTTTCATGGCAAGGCTGCGTTCAATCACCAAATATCGCACTGATGCAAAGTGTGGGGAGGCTTGCAATGCCGCCAAGGCATTGGTTAACAGCTCTGGCAGGCCAAAGGGCGGATCTAAAAAGATCACACCATATGCTTGCGTCAAAGCTGCCACTTGCACCGCATCTTTATTGAGGAGCTGATAACGCTCACGCTCTTTACAAATGCTCATCACATTTTGTTTGAGTGCGGCAAAAACTTCGCGATCTTTTTCCACAAACGTGACAAACTTTGCACCGCGTGAGAGTGCTTCCATGCCAAGGGCGCCGCTGCCTGCAAAAAGATCTAAACACGTTTGCCCAATGATGATCGGTTGTAACCAATTAAAGAGCGTTTCACGCATACGATTGCCCGTTGGGCGTAAACCCTCTTTGTCCATCACGGTTAATAAACGGGAGCGATAATCACCGCCGATGATGCGAATGGTGTGAGATTGTGTCTTTTTCATTACGGTGCCAATGTCTGTTTTTTGTGAGATTCAATCCATTCAAACGTCGCATCATTGAGCTCTTGTACGCTCTTGCCTTCGCTTTCAATCAATGGGCCAATGGTGACTTCAATGGTGCCAGGTTTCTTTAAAAGCTTACCGCGCGGCCATGCACAACCTGAGTTATGACTCACCGGCAACACCGGCGCTTTTAACTTCGATGCCACTAAAAATGCACCATTTTTATAAGGAATCGATTGATCGGGTGCAACGCGCGTCCCTTCTGGAAAAATGATGAGGGGAATGTGATCGGCTAAGCGTGCTTTGGCGCTGTCAATCATCATTTTTAGCGCTTTTTTGCCTTCAGAGCGATCGATTGCCACTGGGTTTAAACGCTTCAAACCTTGCCCAAAAATCGGAATGCGCAGCAACTCTTTTTTCAACACAAAGCAATACACCGGAAAAATCACCGGATACAAAAAAGTCTCAAAGGTGGATTGATGATTAGAGATAATGATCGCAGGGCGATCTTTGAGTAATGCAATGTTCTCAAGCCCATTGACCTTATATTTGACCCCAGCGATGATGCGTAACAGCGTTAAAGCTAAGCCGCACCAAGCGCGAATCAATGGATAATATTGGCGCTCAGGCATGAAGTATGACACTAAAATCATAAATGGGATGAAGATTACAGCGATCAAAATCAATGTAATGAAATAGAGTAACGATCGAATCCATTGGATCATATCAATTTTCCTAATAACGCTTGAACAAAAGCAGCCAAATCGGGATACACCGAGACATTTTGATGTTGTGCCAACACTTTTGCTTGCTCACTTTGCCCGTAACCTGTGGTGACTAAAATCGGCGTCACATCGGCATTGAGCGCCGCTTGAACATCACTGAGTTTATCGCCCACAAAATAGGTGCGCTCACCTGCTTGAACACCAAACTCAGCTTTCAATGCATTGAGCATGCCCGGGTTCGGCTTATGGTCAGGATGCGTGCGCTCTAGTGCTGGGCAATAATAAAAAGCATCGATGTGTGCACCCACTTTCGCGCACTCTCGATGCATTTTTTCCGTGATGCGCATAAGCATTGCCTCATCATACAATCCGCGGCCAATGCCACGCTGATTGCTCGCAACACCCACTTTAATGCCGGCTTGATTCAACGCTGCAATTGCACGCAACGATGAAGGAATGGGCAACCATTCCTCTGGGCACTTGATGTAATCGGGGCTATCATTATTGATCACCCCGTCACGATCGAGCATCACTAATCGTGGCAACATTTTAGATGTCTTGCAACAAAGATAAATCCGCCATGTTTTTAAAGTATTGGCGAATTAAGTTGAGCAAATGTAAGCGATTTTCACGCACGGCTAAATCATCACACATCACCATAGTTTCTGTAAAGAACTGATCTAATGGCGCTGCTAATGTGGATAAATGCGACAACGTTGCCACATAATCATGCGCTTGCATTGCATCTTTCAACGCAGGCTCAATGGATGAAATTGCTGCAAACAATGCTTTTTCAGCGTCTTCTTGCAACAAAGCAGCATCGACAGTCATCGCCGCTTGATCTTTTAAGTTTTTCGTTAAAATGTTCGAGATGCGTTTATTTGACTGAATTAAGCTGTGGGCAGCATCCGTTGTTCTAAATGCGGTGATCGCACGAAGGCGGCGCAAAATATCAAGCGGATTGTTTAAATCAAGCGCAGAAATCGACTCAAATGTATCGTGTGCAATGCCAAGCTCTGCCGTATAGGCCTTCATGCGCTCTAAAATATAGTTGAGCACTTTCTCTTCCACGTCATCTTTTTGCAATGCTTGTGGCAAGTTCATGAATGCAACATTGATGAGATCTTTTAAGTCTAAATCAATCTCTTTTTCAATGGAGATGCGCAAAATACCTAAAGCCGCACGGCGTAAGCTGTACGGATCGCGTGAACCGGTTGGAATTTGACCGATGGCAAAAATGCCCACAATCGTATCTAAACGTTCTGCAATCGCTAAGGCTTGGGCTTCTTTTGATTCAGGCAAACGGTCACCGGCAAATTTTGGCCAATACACTTGCTCTAAGGCATGAGCCGTGCGCGCATCTAAACCTTGTTCAAGGGCATAATAACGACCCATCGTGCCTTGTAATTCTGGGAATTCTTGCACCATGTTGCTCAATAAATCAGATTTATATAAGCTTGCCGCTTGTGCTGTAATCTCAACATCTGCACCAATGGATCGAGCAATCACAGCGCTTAATGCCCCAACGCGATCCGTTTTATCTTTCTGTGAGCCCAATTGCGTTTGGAAAATCGTGGTGGCTAAACGAGGTAAATAATCTGCCAATGGGATTTTTTTATCTGAATTCCAGAAGAAATCCGCATCACTAAAACGAGGACGAATCACGCGTTCATTCCCGCTGATCACCTCTTGTGGATTTTCGCTTTCAATGTTGCTCACAAAGCAGAAATAGCGCGTCAACTTGCCATCTTTATCCACAATTGGGAAATATTTTTGATTGTCCTGCATCGTGGAGATCAATGCTTCTTGTGGCACATCTAAAAAGTGTGCTTCAAATTGTCCCACCAACACAACTGGCCATTCCACAAGCGCCGTCACTTCATCTAACAACGCTGGCAACATAATCGCTTGACCATATTGCGCGGTGGCTTTTTCCACTTGTGCCACAATCGCCGCTTTACGGTCATTAAAGTTCGCCATCACTTTGCCATCGTTTAACAACAAAGCTTCATAATCACTCGGCGCATTAATGGTTAACGTACCTTCTGAATGGAAACGATGACCGCGCGTGGTGCGACCAGAAGTGACGCCCATGATTTCTGTTTCGATCACATCATTGCCATACAGCAACACAATCCAACGCACAGGACGCACAAATTCAAATTCATTGGATTCCCAACGCATTCTTTTTGCGATTGGTAATTTATTGAGGGCATGGAGCAACATTTGTGGCACTAACCCCACTGTTTTTTGCCCTGAAATGGTTTCAGTGTATGCAAACCATTCGCCTTTATCGGTGGCAACAGTTTGCAATTCACTCACATCCACGCCACAACCACGAGCAAAGCCTAACAATGCTTTGGTCGGTTCACCATCTTTCATGCCTGCTGAGACCGCAGGACCGCGCTTTTCATTCACATAATCGGCTTGCTGATCCATCAAGCCTTTAATCAATAAGCCAAAACGGCGCGGGGCAGCGAACACTTCACAAGCATCAAATGATAATTTCGCTTGTTGTAATTCTGCTTCGATCAATCCTTTGAAATCATTGGACAATGTGTTTAAAAACTTTGGTGGGAGCTCTTCGGTCCCAATTTCAATCAATAAGTCTGCTGTGCTCATGCGATCTCATCCATAAAAAGAAAAAACTATAATCCCTTAAGATTATAGTTTTTTAGTTGATTCGGTCAAAATTTTAACCAATTTTTGCAATTGCGGTCTCTAAACGCGCAAGCGTTCGCTCTTTACCCACGAGCATTAAGGTCTCATCTAAGTTCGGAGACTGCGCGCGGCCAACGATCGCTGTACGAAGTGGCATGCCGATTTGTCCCATTTTAATGTTCATGGTTTTCGTTAAGGCTTTCATTGCACCTTTTAATTCTGCAGATTCCCAAACATCAAGCGCCGCTAAATCATCTTTGAGCGCCATCAATACAGGTTTACTCTCTGCGGTTAAATGGTGGGCAACGGATTCTTCATCATATGTTAATTCAGTCACATATAAATACTGAATCATTTCAGCCAATTCCACCATTGTTTGACAACGGGCAACATGGGCTTTCACCGCTTCGGCTAAATATGCCATGTCTGTGGGTTCAATGCCTAAAGCATTTAAATAAGGCACCAACAATGCAGCTAAATCTGCAGGATCTTTTTCAATCATGTAATGCTGATTGAGCCACAATAATTTACTGGTGTTAAAGGCGCTCGCGGCTTTGTTCACATCTTTTAGATCGAACAATTCAACCATTTCATCCCATGAGAAAATCTCTTGATCCCCGTGTGACCAACCTAAACGGATTAAGTAGTTCAATACCGCTTCTGGCAAATAACCTTCATCACGATATTGTGTCACGCTCACTGCGCCATGGCGTTTAGACAATTTTTGACCATCATCCCCTAAAATCATCGCAACGTGTGCATATTGTGGCACAGGCGCATTTAAGGCTTTGAGGATATTGATTTGTCTTGGCGTGTTGTTGATGTGATCATCCCCACGCACAACATGTGTGATGCCCATGTCCATATCATCGATCACGACACAGAAATTATACGTCGGCGTACCGTCTGGGCGCGCAATGATCAAATCATCTAATTCGCTGTTTTGAAATGTAATGGTGCCATGTACTAAATCATCAAAGCTTGTGGCGCCATCAACCGGGTTACGAAAACGCACCACAGGTTTAATGCCTTCAGGAATGGGGGGCAACACTTTACCGGCCTCAGGGCGCCATTTACCGTTATAACGTGGTTTTTCTTTGTTCGCCTCTGCTCGGTCACGCATCTCTTGTAATTCTTCTTGCGTACAGTAGCAATAGTAAGCGGTGCCCGCTTCTAACATTTCAGCGATCACTTCTTTATAACGATCAAAACGTTTGGTTTGATAAAAAGGACCTTCATCAAAATTTAAGCCCAACCAGTTTAAACCATCAATGATGGCAGCGACTGCTTCAGGGGTTGAACGCTCTAAATCCGTATCTTCAATGCGAAGCACTGTTTCGCCCTTGTTATGGTGCGCATATAAACAGGAATAAAGGGCAGTTCTCGCACCACCGATGTGTAAATAGCCCGTTGGAGAGGGTGCAAATCGCGTTCTAACTTTCATACTCATTTACTTTCTCGATTAAAATTGAACCTGTACAGCTGCCATTCATGAATGGGCGCACAGGTGTACATTAAAAAACAAACATCCTTCATTATACGCTTGTGAGACAATATTTCATTATTCCGAGCGTTTTAAGCGGCTTGCGATCCATAAACCTAATTCAAACAATAAGATGGTCACACCGGCAAACGCCACTTGAGATAAAACATCGGGCGGTGTCACCACAGCAGCCACCACAAAGGCGCCAATGATGATGTAAGGGCGTTTTGCTTTGATGTCCTTTGCGCTGATGACATCCATCAACACCAATAAAATGATGGCCACAGGCACTTCAAAGGCCACACCAAAAATGAAAAATAGACGCAGCACCACGGATAAATATTGTCCGATGTCGGTGGCCATCTCAACGCCATCGGGCGTTGTGCCCACTAAAAACTTCACCATCAAGGGCATTACAGCATAATAAGAAAAGAGCATGCCCGTATAAAAGAGCAAAATGCTTGAGGCCAATAATGGAAACACCAAGCGTTTCTCTTTTTGATACAGCCCTGGGGCAATGAAGCGCCAAATTTGATACACCACCCACGGCACTGCTAAGAAAAACGAGAGCCATAAGGTCAATTTAATCGGCACAATGAAGGGGGAGATGAGTTCTGTTGCGATCAATTTACTGCCCGCAGGCAATGCATTGATGAGCGGCTGGGCAATGAAGGTATAGATGTCATTTCTAAACCAAATCAAGCAAAAGAAGATGATGAAAACGCCCAGTAATGCACGCAAAATGCAGGTTCTCAACTCCATCAAATGTTGAATGAGGGATTGTTGATTGAGGTTGTTGTCTGTTGTGTTCTGATCTGTCATAACGCTAGGTTCTATTTAAAAGCAGTTCTTGAACCATTCTTGAGCCGGACACACCGACTAAAAGAACGATGAAGGCAATAAGTGCACACTTCGCCGCAGGTTTACCGCGCAATCCTCTAAAATGATGCAGCGCTAACAGTGTCACAAAGAGCACTAAAGAGACGATGGATAAAATCGAGCGATGGATGAACTGGCGATCAAACCAGAGATCGGAAAATGGCAAGGCCGTCAATAAACTCAATGACAACAATACCGCACCAATGGCCATCAATTGAAACAACCATTTTTCCATGCTCATCAACGGTGGCAAATGGCTAAAAAAGTAGCCCGTGGGATTTTTCAAATAACTGTGACGCAGCACAATGATCGCAGCTTGAATGCCCACCACCATCAACACCGCGTAAGCAATGATGGATAAAATGATGTGCAAACTTAAAATCGGGCGCGCGCCGCTCAAGGTGAGCTGCGAGTGATAACTTTCTGACACCACCAAAGAGATGATGGCCAAAACCATCGCCACAATGGTCAAATCCGGATGCTTACGAGCATTCGGGAGCATGATCATCAACATTGCTAAAATCGTCAGGGAAAATGCATTGGCCGCCCCGATGTTGATGGCGCCACTGCCGATGGTTAATGCATGACTGAGCATCCAAGCATGAGAGATCACGCCAATCCAAGCAAAGGCGAACGTGACATTGATGCTCTTTTTAGGCAATTTGCCCTTCACCCAGCACACCATACCCAATATTGCGATGAGGTAGCAGGCAATATTCACGATGAAAAGTAGCGTATTCATAACTTTATCTGTATCAACATTGTTGAAGAATGACTTTCAAGGAATGCCTAATTAAAGTAAACTAGGCGGCTAATAGACTATAATACACTAATTTATTTCATTTCTGAGGCATTATGTTTGAAAATTTAAGTGATCGTTTGCGCCAAACGATGAAATCGCTTCGCGGACAAGCAAGATTAACGGAAGACAACATTAAAGATGCTTTGCGTGAAGTGCGCATGGCGCTTTTAGAGGCGGACGTTGCCTTGCCGGTGGTGAAATCTTTCATCACTCGCGTCAAAGAGCGCGCCGTAGGCCGTGAAGTTCAAGGCAGTTTGAATCCAGGGCAAGTGCTCGTTAAAGTGGTGCATGAAGAACTCATCGAAGTGATGGGCGCTGAAAATGCAGAGCTTGATCTACGCACCCAGCCGCCAGCTGTCATTTTAATGGCAGGCTTACAAGGTGCGGGTAAAACCACAACCACAGGTAAATTGGCCGCATTTTTAAAAGAGAAGAAAAACAAAAAAGTGATGGTGGTCAGTGCGGACGTTTATCGCCCTGCCGCGATCGAGCAGCTGAAAACCGTTGCGGGTAAAGTTGGCGCAGAATGGATTCCATCCGATGCTTCTGAAAAACCTGTCGACATCGTACTGCGTGCAAAAGATTGGGCGAAAAAAAGCGGTGCGGACATCCTCATTGTGGATACCGCAGGCCGTTTACACATTGATGAAGTGTTGATGGATGAGATCAAAAGCATTCATGCAGCCGTTGAGCCGATTGAAACGCTCTTTGTGGTCGATGCGATGACGGGTCAAGATGCCGTCAATACCGCTAAAGCCTTTGATCAAGCCTTACCTCTAACGGGTGTAATTTTGACGAAAGTTGATGGTGATGCGCGCGGTGGTGCGGCATTATCTGTACGCCAAATCACAGGTAAACCGATTAAATTCATTGGTATGGGCGAAAAATTAGATGCCCTCGATCCTTTCCATCCTGACCGCATGGCCTCGCGCATTTTAGACATGGGCGATGTGTTGAGCTTAGTCGAAGAGATTCAATCAAAAGTTGACCAAAACAAAGCGGCACAATTAACTGAGAAATTCAAAAAGAATCAACAATTTGATTTAGATGATTTCAAAACCCAAATGGAGCAAATGCTCAACATGGGCGGCATCAATACCTTCTTAGACAAATTGCCGGGCATGGGCGACATTTCACAAAAAGTGAAAGACAAAGCCGATGACTCAGTATTCCAAAAGAAAATTGCCATCATCAATTCCATGACACCAAAAGAGCGCAAAGATTACAAATTGCTCAAAGGCCCTCGCCGCATGCGCATTGCCAACGGTTCTGGTTGTGATATTCAAGATGTGCACCGTTTGGTCAAAGAGTTCGAACAAATGCAACGCATGATGAAAGAGCTCAAAAAAGGTGGCATTGGTAAAGTGATGCGCACATTCCAAGGCTTAAAACAATTCATGCCAAAATAAGGAGATGTGGCAAACATGAGTGAAATGAAGGATTCTGCCCTCAATCAACAGTTGTATTCCGTGCTTGAAAAGACATTACAAGCAGGCGTCATTGAGCAACGCAGAAAACGCCGTTGGGGCATTTTCTTTAAAATCTTGTTTGCCATCTACTTTCTTTTTGTGATTGCGCTGATCACCGCCGGCCCAATGCTGGCCGATCAGCAAAAATATTTAGATGACAACGGTGAGCCTTTAACGGCTTACACCGCTGTGATTCGCATTGAAGGCGAGATTGCCGCATCCACAGATGCCAGCGCAGATAAGATCATCTCTGCCCTGAAAAAAGCCTTCAATGATCCGAAAGCCACAGCGATTGTACTGCGCATCAATTCAGGTGGCGGATCGCCTGTGCAAAGTGGCTATGTGTATGATGAAATCAATCGTTTAAAAGCCTTGCACGCTAAAAAAGTGTACGCGGTGATCATGGACATTGGCGCGTCGGGTGCGTATTACATTGCCTCTGCGGCCGATGAAATCTATGCGGATCGCGCAAGTTTAGTGGGTTCCATTGGCGTCACGGCGGCATCCTTCGGTTTTGTGGATGCCATGCACAAACTTGGTGTTGAGCGCCGTTTATACACATCCGGCGAGCATAAAGCCTTTTTAGATCCTTTCTCTCCACAAAATGCGTCGGAAACTGATTTTTGGAAAAATGTACTCAACACTGTGCACCTTCAATTCATCGATGCTGTGAAAAAAGGTCGCGGGGATCGCTTACAAAACAACCCTGAACTCTTCAGCGGGTTAATTTGGAGTGGTGAACAAGCGCTGCCTTTAGGTTTAATCGATGGCTTAGGCTCCACAAGTAGCTTAGCGCGCGATGTGATTAAAGCCCCTGCTTTGGTGGATTTCACTGTGGAAGAAACAGGACTCAGCCGTTTTATGAAAAAAATTGGCACACAAGCTTTGACAGGATTCTTTACCTCTGCAAATACCGTGCAATTGCGATAATCTCCCTAAAAATGCGACTAATGGCTGATGTGTACTACACTAACTGCATTCCGCTCATTTAGGTCAAATAAAAACTATGGAAAAATTTTTCATGCGCTGCATCCATCAAACCGATGGTGAAGCCCTTGCTAAAAAACTCGCAAAA
This sequence comes from Wohlfahrtiimonas chitiniclastica DSM 18708, assembly GCF_000375345.1. Lineage (GTDB taxonomy): Bacteria > Pseudomonadota > Gammaproteobacteria > Cardiobacteriales > Wohlfahrtiimonadaceae > Wohlfahrtiimonas > Wohlfahrtiimonas chitiniclastica. The sequence goes on from NZ_AQXD01000004.1 coordinate 55,099, forward strand.
GTCTATGTCATGGTGCATTTAAAACTCAACCATACCCATTATGTCCGTGAGGAAAATGACGCCACATTAACAGAATTGGCCCATCATCTTGTGAGCAAGGTGGAAAGCAAAGCCGCCCAAACCAATGGGCGACATGCTGCAATTTTATCGGCGCTCTATTTAACAGATGATCCGATGATCTAGCGCGGCTGATAATCCGCACGCGTGCGCGTCATGGATAAGCCCACATAATCCGTAAAATCAATGGCATTGGGCTTTTTGAGCTCTAAATACAGCGATTGTGTGTGATATGTCATGAGAACGTGCTCTGCAATCGTTTCGGCCAATGTTTCCACCAATTGAAACGATGATGACTCAATCAACGCTTTGACGCTTTTTGAAACTTTCTCATAATCAAGCGCATCTGCAATGTCCTCAGTCGAGGCGGGCTTTTTATTGTCCCATGCCATTTCAAGAGAAATAATCACAGGCTGCTTAGCCACGCGCTCAAAATCATAAATGCCAATGATGGCCTCCGCCTTCAGATTGCGGATGATGACTTTATCCATGTTCTAACCTTTTTTAAATGAATCAATAACGGGCTTTAGGATATGATCCCAAAATTTTCAGCAATGATGCCCGATTTTCAATTTCATTCAAGGCTTTTTGTACTTTAATGTCCGCTTGGTGCCCTAAAATATCAATATAAAAGAGGTAACCCCACATGGTGTGTTTCGCTGGGCGCGATTCGATGCGCGTCATTGTCACACTGTGAGCGGACAAAGGCTCGATCAATTGATTGAGCAAACCTGGGCGATCATTGGCCGACACAATGAAGGTGGTTTTATCATCGCCACTTTCAGGCACTTGCTTGTTGCCAATGACCAAAAAGCGCGTGGTGTTTGAGGTATCATCTTCAATGTAGCGCGCTAAAATCGGAATCTCATAAAATTTGGCCGCTTCTTCACTCGCGAGCGCAGCCGATGTTTGTGGCTCTGCTTGCGATTGCTTTAAGGCTTCCACATTTGAATGACATGCGATGCGCTCTGCATTTGGCAAATGTTTATCTAACCAACCGCGGCATTGGGCTAAAGATTGCGGATGGGCAAAGACTTTTTTCACATCTTGCACCGTTTTGGCACTTGAAATCAAGTTTTGATGGATGCGAAGTGTCGTTTCTCCGCAGATGGACAATGGCGTTTGCGCAAAGCAATCGAGCGTTAAATTCACCGCGCCTTCCGTTGAGTTTTCCACAGGCACCACCCCAAAATCCACTTGCCCTGTTTCAACGGCTCTGAACACATCCGGAATGGTGGCTTGTGGCACTAAATCAGCCGATCCGCCAAATTGCTTTTTCGCGGCCAATTCAGAAAATGTCTTCTCTGGGCCTAAGAACGCAATTTGTAAGGGTTTTTCTAAAGATAAACAAGTGGACATGATCTCGCGAAACAGTCGCGCAATTTCAGCATTTGGAATGGGTCCTTGGTTTTTCTCCATATAATTGGACAAAACTTGTGCCTCGCGCTCAGGGCGATACATCTCTGTATCACCGCTTGCAATCTTAATGGCGCCGATGGCCATCGCGTGCGTTGCGCGTTCATTCAATAATTTCAAAAGCTGTTGATCAATACGATCAATCTCTGTGCGATGTGTTGCGATGGTGGACATGTGATTCTCTAATAATTGTAATGGGTGAATTCTCAACTTTACAAATTCCACAGATAAAGTCAATCACTCCGAAGATAAGCTATAAAAACTCTTTTTTTCTTGTATAATGTTTAATGGTGGCAGGTAACTTAAAAAGGGTGTATTCGTGGCTAAAATACTAATTGCGGATGATTCAAAATTACAAAAATTAGAAATTGCAAGATTCTTAAAAAAGTTAGGGCATATCGTGCTTGAAGCTCAAGACGGTTTTGAGGCCATTGATTTGGCCAATGTTCACCTTCCTGACTTAATTTTACTGGATGTTGTCATGCCATCTTGCAATGGTTTTAGTGCGTTGCGCAAAATTAAAAGCAATGAAAAAACACAACATATCCCCATCATGATGGTGAGCACCAAGAGCGAGGACATCGATAAAATCTGGGCGAGCAAACAAGGTGCGGTCGGATATATCACCAAACCGATTGATTTTGTGCTCTTAGAAGCTGAAATCAACAAGAACTTGTAATCATTGGAAAATTTTTATTATGGAATTAATCGTACAAAGAGAGCAGCTGTTACAACCGTTGCAAGCGTTAATTGGCGTGACCGAAAAGGGTCAAACGCTGCCTGTTTTAGCAAATGTTAAACTTCAGGTGAAAGAAGAGGAGATCATTCTCACCACGACTAACCTTGAGATTGAGCTGTCCTGTGCGCTGCCTTATCATTCAACTGCAACCGGTGGCACGACGATTCCTGCGAAAAAACTGCTCGACATCTTAAAAGCATTGCCCCATGGCATCGACATCCACATGATCCTTGAGCCCACAAAAGTGGAGATCAAGGCGGGTCGTTCTAAATTCTCTTTAGCATGCTTACCGCTTGAAGAGTTCCCCGTGTTAGATCACATCGACTTTAACAATACCTTAACCTTGCCAAAAGATCGCTTTCGATCCCTATTACAGAATGTTGCCTATGCCATGGCCACAGCAGATGTGCGTTATTTCTTAAATGGCATGCTCCTTGATGTGCAAGACTCATTGATCACAGCCGTGGCAACCGATGGTCACCGTTTAGCGTGTAGCCGTTATCCATTTGAAGATGCCACACATTTAACCAATCAATTCATCGTGCCACGCAAAGCGGTCGAAGAGTTGTTAAAACTCATCGAAAATGAAGCCGCACCTTTGCATTTGCAATTGAGCGACAACCATTTGCGCGTTGAGCTTGGCAGCATGATGTTCACCACAAAATTGATCGAAGGGAAATTCCCCGATTATAAACGTGTGATTCCACCGATTGGCGAAAAGATCATTATGGCCGATCGCTCTGAGATGATCGACTCTTTGATGCGCACCTCGATTTTATCCCAAGATAAATTCCGTGGCATTCGCATGAACATCTCCCACTGCCTCATCAAATTGGTTGCCCATAACCCTGAGCAAGAAGTGGCGGAAGAGGAAGTGGAAGTCAATTATCAAGGCGCTGATTTCATGATCGCCTTTAATGCGGCTTACATCACTGACATCTTCAAAAACATTGAAGGGGATATGGTGCAAATGAGCTTTACAGAAAATAACTCAAGCTGCCTCATTAAAAACCCTGAAGATGACAATGTTGATCACGTTGTGATGCCAATGCGCCTATAACGTGATCATTCAATCCTTAGCCGTTACAGGATTTAGAAATCTCACCGCGCAAACCCTCAACTTTCATCCGCGGTGCAATGTGTTTTATGGCGACAATGCCTCTGGTAAAACCAGTTTATTAGAGGCGTTGTATTACTTATCTCATTTGCGCTCGTTTCGCCAACGAGAATTTAGCAAGATCATCCAAGAAGATCACACCTTTTTTCGCCTAGTGGCCAAATGCGATGATCACGCCCTGCCTCATATTATTGGGATTGAAACTCACCCAAATCAACACATCGTACGCATTGACGCCGAGCCGATCAAACAGCGCTCAACCCTTGCAAAAATGTTGCCTTGCCTGCAACTTGATCCAGAAACCGGCAAACTCCTCACAGACAGCCCAAAGCTGCGCCGCCAATTTATGGATTGGGGATTGTTTCACACGCAAGCGGATTATAATCAGTTGTGGCAATATTATGAGCGCGTCCTTAAGCAGCGCAACACTTTGATTAAACAGCGCGGCAATCCAAAGCTCCTTGACACTTATGATGAACTGTTAGCGAACTCAGGTGAAGCCATGACCAAGGCACGCACTGAATGGATCGAGGCACTGTTTAAAACAGCAGAACCTTTATTCTCGCGCCTTGTCGCCCAACCCTTTGAGTGGTCAATGGAGTATAAAAAAGGCTTTTCCGGTGCCTCTTTACTCACCGACTTACAAACGCAGCGTGAAAAAGACCTCATCATGGGGCACACGCGATCGGGTCCTCATCGCGGTGATTTTATCCTCAAAGCCAATGGCCACAATGTGGGGGAATATCTCTCACGCGGGCAAATTAAATTAGCAAGCATTGCGCTGACTTTAGCGCAAGCTGAACTCTTTCAAACCCATCATGAAACGCAAAACATCATTCTGTTGATGGATGATTTAAGTGCTGAATTAGACAAGCAGCATCGTGAGATTTTGCTCGAGGCATTTTTGAGCCTCAATGTGCAATTATTCATCACCTGTTTAGAGCCATCAGAGTTTCCTGAGCTTAGAGAAAATCAGAAACTCACGGATTTTGCTAAGTTCAAGATATCTACAGGTTTTGTTCAAAAAATGGTATAATCTCCCGATTGTTTAATGCAACTAATTGCATGTTTCATCTAGAATTAAAAAAGGATATTTGCATGACCTCAACACAAGATAGTCCAAGCATTAAAGTACTGAAAGGATTAGATGCCGTTCGTAAACGCCCAGGCATGTACATTGGTGATACGGATGACGGTACAGGCTTACATCACATGGTGTTTGAGGTTGTTGACAACGCAATCGATGAAGCTTTAGCCGGCTATTGTGATGACATCACTGTCACCATTCATAAAGATGATTCCATCACCGTGACCGATAACGGCCGCGGGATTCCAACAAAAATGCACCCTGAAGAAGGCATCTCTTCTGCTGAAGTTGTGATGACGGTTTTGCATGCCGGTGGTAAGTTTGATGACAACGCCATCTCAGGCGGTCTTCATGGTGTGGGTGTATCGGTTGTCAACGCCTTATCATCACATTTACATTTAACCATCAAGCAAGATGGTAAATTATTCGAACAAGAATACACTTTAGGCACGCCTCAATATCCATTGCGTGAAATTGGCACGGTTGATCCCGAAGAAACCGGCACAACGGTTTACTTTAAACCCAGTAGCGAAATCTTNACCATTACCGTGTTTGATTATCAGATTCTTAAAAAGCGTTTGCGTGAACTCTCCTTCTTAAACTCTGGCATTCGCATCCATTTAAAAGATGAGCGCTATGATTTAGAAGATATTTTTGAGTTCGAAGGCGGCATTCGTGCATTCGTTGAACACATCAACCGCAAAAAAACACCCATCAATCCATCTGTTTTCTACTGCGACAACAAACAAGACAATGTGATTGTCGAAGTGGCCTTGCAATGGACAACTGATTACCAAGAAAACGTGTACTGCTTCACCAATAACATCCCACAAAAAGATGGTGGTACGCATTTATTGGGCTTTAGAGCCGCCATTACACGCACATTGAACCAATACATGGAACAAAATGATCTTTTGAAAAAATCAAAAGTGAATACGTCCGGTGAAGATGCGCGCGAAGGCTTAACGGCTGTGGTTTCTGTGAAGTTGCCAGGACCTAAATTCTCCTCACAAACCAAAGATAAATTGGTGTCCAGTGAAGTGCGCAGCGCCGTTGAAAGCGTTGTGAGCGCAAAAATTGCCGATTTTTTACAAGAAAATCCATCGGATGCCAAACTCATCACCGGTAAAATCATTGAAGCGGCGCGCGCCCGTGAAGCGGCTCGTAACGCCCGTGAATTGACGCGCCGTAAAAGTGCATTAGACATCGCAGGTCTACCCGGTAAACTCACAGACTGCCAAGAGAAAGACCCAGCTTTGTCTGAACTTTTCATCGTAGAAGGGGATTCTGCGGGTGGCTCAGCAAAACAAGGCCGCAACCGTAAATTCCAAGCGATTTTGCCGTTAAAAGGTAAAATCCTCAATGTTGAGCGCGTGCGCTTTGACCGTATTTTACAATCTGCGGAAATTGGCACCCTCATCACAGCCCTTGGCTGCGGCATTGGTCGAGATGAATTTGATCTTGAGAAATTGCGTTATCATCGCATCATCATCATGACGGATGCGGACGTCGATGGCGCGCACATTCGCACATTATTGCTCACGTTCTTCTATCGTCAAATGCGCGAATTGGTGGAAAATGGCCACATCTACATTGCCCAGCCACCACTTTATAAAGTGCAAAAAGGCAAGCAAGAGATCTACATCAAAAATGAAGTGGAACTGGTGCGCTTCTTCTTAAGCAATGCCTTAGATAATAGCCAAGTATTTGCCAGCAAAGATGCACCCGCGATGGCAACCTCACAAGTGGAAGAGTTAGCACGCGCTGTTACAAATGTTGAGCAGCTCATTGAGCGCATGAAATATGCGTACCCTGAGAAATTATTGACGGCCTTAACAGAAATCGCACCGCTTTCCATTGAAGCCTTAAGCTCAAGTGACATTCAATCATGGATTGATGCACTCAATGCACAGCTTGAGAAAGAGCCTGAAGTGGGCATCTCTTATCAAGCGCACTTGATGCATGATACAGAAGACAATGCACCCTATGTTGCTGTGAAAATGAAGCATTATGATCACGTGATCACCTATGATTTAGATGCACGCTTTATCCGTACTGTTGAGTATCAACGCATTGCAGAAGTGGCGAAAAAATTGCATGGTTTGATTGAAGCGGGCGCATATGTCACTTATAAAGAGAAAGCATACGCGATTAAGAGCTTCAAAGAGGGCATCGATTGGTTATTGAATGAAGCGAAAAAAGGCCAAGCAATCTCCCGTTATAAAGGTCTTGGTGAAATGAACGCCGAGCAGCTTTGGGAAACCACGATGGATCCTGATGTGCGCAGCTTATTACAAGTGCGCGTGGAAGATGCTCAAAAAGCGGATGAAACCTTCACCATGTTAATGGGCGATGAGGTGGAACCTCGCCGCGAATTCATCGAAGCGAATGCACAGTTGGTGGGAAATTTGGATATTTAATCCAATCCCTCTGAATCAAAAGCCCCAAATGCATCACAGCATTTGGGGCTTTTTTATGTGCTATGTTTCACGTGAAACATTTATGATGTTCTGCGCCACCTCAACAATAGCAAAATCAAAACACACACGGCAATGATGCCGCCAGCCATCACCCACCAGCCGCTCGCTACAAAGGGTTCTGCTTTAAGGGTTTTAATATCACGCTCTGCCAATGGCACGCCATCATTGTTCCACGCTTCATTGTCCACAATCACATTGGTGATTTGTGCAATCTCTTCATCTGTTAAACGATTGGCATAAGCGGGCATTTCATAGGGTAAGCGATCCGCTCGGTGCGCCGTTTGTGCCCCTTCAATCATCACCAATGCCACATTCATGGCATCGCCTTTTGTACCATAGCCACGATCACGCAATGCAGGCACGACATTCTTTTCCCCCTGCCCTTGATCACCATGACACGTTGAGCATAAATCCTGATAAAGGCGCATGCCTTCATCACTGGGTTTCACGTGATCCGCACCACGAAGGCGCGTTGGCATGGGCAATTGAATCTCTTTGAGATAAATGATCATGCTCATCAAATCATCATCCGTCAGATGGCGTAAGCTAAAAGAGGTCACTTCACTCATCGGACCTGCAAAGGCATGTTGCTCATTGCGTCCATCTTTTAATAATTTGAGCAATTCATTCTCATCAATCTCACCTAAATGGCGCAAACTTGGCGCATACCAATGCCCCACTTGTCCGCCGGCTAAAAATTTTGGGGAAGCTTCTGTCAAACCCTCTTCCACCAAAGCAATGGAGCGTGGCGTATGACATGTGCCGCAATGCCCCAAACCTTGTACCAAATAAGCCCCGCGATTGTACTCAGCACTTTTCATTTCATCATATTGATACAACTCTGGCGATGTGAACAACTGATTCCAAATGGTCATTGGAAAGCGTAGATTCAACGGCCATTCAATCTCATTGGTGCGATTGGGCACAGCCACTGGCGTCACTTCATGCATGAAATAATCATACAGTGCATGCATATCTTCATCATTGATTTTCGCATACGACACAAACGGCATGGCCGGATACAGCGCCTCACCATTTGGGCGCACGCCATCACGCATCGCTTTGGCAAAGTCCTCATACGTATAGTGGCCGATGCCATATGTGGTGTCTGGTGAAATATTGGTCGCATAAATGGTGCCAATCGGGGAAGCTAAACCATGACCGCCCCCATAAGGTTGATCAGGATTTTGTGTGTGGCATGCCATGCAGTCACCGGCATGCGCTAGATATTCACCGCGGCTCATCGGATTGGCACTGGCGATTGTCAAAGTGCTCCATAGCAACGTGGCGCTAAAAAGGGTCAATAAATTTTTCATCTTATGCGCGTCCTTGTTTAATTTCATCCACTGTACGATATGCCGCATCAATCGCGGCATGAGCATATGCGCCCCATTCAGAATCTGAATTGGCGATGAAGATATTGCCAAACGGTGCTTTTGAAACGGCCATCAATGCCTCAAACTCTGCCTCATCATCAAACAATGAATTTGGATAATAAGCATAACCGTGCGACCAACGATTGACTGTAATGCCCACAATATCCGATTGCTGAAAACCATACGGCGTGAACATGTTACCGAGTTGCTCACGGATGATGGCTTCATGATCTTCAAACGTCATGCCCAATAAATGCGCGCGTCCCATTGCCGCTTGGCGCGTGGCAGGCAAACCACTGCTTGGCATGGTGGGCACATAAATCATATGCAGCACCACAGGATCGCTTGGCGATTGTGCATGCGTATATCCGCCCATAGAAACAGGATAATCCAATTTCACAGTGCTGTATGGCGAGCTTGGGCAATAGAGGTTGCTTACGCCAGCTTTGACAAAGCAAGACCAATCACGCAGCGCCACTTTGGTGTAGACCAAAGGCGCCTTCACATTGCGGCGCATTGCAGCTTTTTGTGCTTCTGGTAATGAGGGCACAATGAAAGGAATCATCATGTTATAACACGCCATGATGGTGGCATTCGCTTTGACTTTATGGGCTTTGCCATCGCGATAATAGACCACTTCTGTGGCTTGTTCACCATTATGTTCCACGTGGATCACTGTGGAATTTAAACGAATGCGCACATTGTGTTCAGCTCGATCAAGGGCATCATAATCAAAGCGTGCATTGACCACATCATGCATGGTTTTGCCTTTAGCCACCGCAGGAATCAAACGGCGCACGGTCAAACGAGCCAGCGATGCATTGCCATCTGGAAAATGATGAATGTATAAATCATCAATCGCCGCTTGCGCCTCTTCATCTAACGGCTCTAAATTCATGCCGCCAAAGCCTGGTAAAGTACAGGCGCGCGCATCACTGCAACTGATGGCATCAATGCCCACCGCCATAAAATCATGCGGCACTTGCTGAAACACTAAAATGGCTTGATCAGAGAGTTTGACGCGGTCACGCAAAAAGTCACGATAACTTGTGTGATCTAAATAGGCCGTTTTCTCTTCGGGCGTCATCTCAGCTAGATAATCTGTTTGATCCTCATACAATGCTAATAATGCAGCTTTATCACTGCTGCTCACTGGAAAATCCGCCACAAATTCAGCATACGGACGACCATTTTCTCGCCCACGAGGCACATCATCGGCCACATTGTGGCTAGGATCACCCGTCACAATGGTATGACGACCAAAATGTTTTTGATCAAAATAGATGCCGCGACTTAAACCTAAATCTGGATAAAAATTCACATCAAATTGCGCTTCAAGCTCCGTCAGATCCACGCCAATCTTTTGGATAAAGTCTGTGGCCTCAGCACTGTAAACAGAACGCGGCGATTGTAATGACTCACTGCCGCCATAGGTCAATAATGTGCCCTTCTCGGTCACAAATTCATTGCGCTTAGCATGGCCGCCAAAGTCATCATGATTGTCTAGGATGAGAATTTTTTGGTCTGCGCCAAACACTTCTAAATAGCGATGCGCCGCCGCTAATCCACTGATGCCTGCCCCTACGATGATGAGATCATAGGTCTCTTCCACATCACCTGATAGATCAAAAGTATCGGCTGCGCGCCCTAAACGGTGCGCCACTTCAAATGATCCGTTGTGACTGCCACGCAGTCCTGTGAGTTTTGGGGGATAGTAATCTTCCCCATTTGCCATTGCAGCAATGTATTCAGAGGCATTCGCTAACTGTTGTAAGGGCGTCAAACCGGTTGCAATGGTGAGTGCAACGCCGTTTAAAAAGTCTCGACGAGTGATGGGCATAAAATTTCATCCTATTGATATAACAACAATCTTTTTAGGGCTTGGCCGAAAAAAGGAGGGCTACTTTATGGCTTTATGCCCATAACATCAAGTTTTTTAGCCAAAAAAAATCCCAAGTCGTGCTTGGGATATGGATAATCAATGAGTTATCTAAAATTAAATCGCTCTTGATGAAAAGTTGCTTTTGGTAAATGCTTCGGCAAATCTTTGCGTAGGCTTTCGGCAAAAGGCTGTGGACCACAAAACCACACAGCTTTTGCTTCAGGTGCTTTTGCCGCAATCTTATCCATTGTTAAGAATCCTGCCTCATCACTGATGTGTAGATGAAAACGAACATTCGGTAACTGATGGATCAATGCTTCAATATGCGCAACATCAATGGCTTCACGTGGCGTTTTAACACAATAATAAAAATCCACTTCGGGACGAATCTTAGGATTGTTCACCATCGCTTCTAACCATGCCATGAACGGCGTGATGCCAATCCCACCTGCCACCCAAACCTGGGGCGACTGATCATTGTATTGAAAGCAGCCATAAGGCCCTTCCAGCGTGACCGTATCGCCAACATGTAAATTTGTCATCAATGAATGGGTATAATCGCCTAAATCCTTAATGGTCAAACGCACCTGTCCATTGCCTTGATCGGCACAAGACAATGTAAAAGGATGGGCGCCTTCAAGGGCACTCGTGCGCAAAAAGGCAAATTGCCCGGCTTGATGATGAAAGCTTTTGGGCAATTGGCACGTCACGTCAATGATTCTATGATGATGTTTGATGGCAATGATGGTGCCTTGATGTCTCACCCCTGCCCCAATTTTTCCCAGCATTGCCCACACAGCCGCCATCGAACCCACAACGGAAACCAGTACAATCAGCATGCCAACAGGCTCAGTCCAATAAGAAAACGGCATCAATACCAATGAATGAAATGCCAAAACAATGAAAACTGGCGCCATCAAACGATGCAAATGGCGCCAAATTTTATAAGAGAACTTTTGCCACAAGGTGATCACCAACATCACCATTAAAAAGTAGACCAAATATTCCCCAAGATCTTTCGCAATGCCAGAGAAACTTTTGAGCCACGCTTCAAAGCCAAACAATTCTGGTTTTGGCCCTTTGCCAGCCCCTGCCCCAAACAAATAAGCAAAAACAGGTTTACCCAACTTAATGAGATAATGAAACACCGCAAAGCCAATGGCAAAAATGCCCGCCCATTTATGCAGGGCATACATTTGATCTAAACCGCCAAACCAACGCTCTAAACAGCGCGGGCGAATCGAGAGCACTAAAATCAGTCCCATGAATAAAAAAGCCATGAGCCCTGATAAATAAATCAATTGCTTACGTAAAACCATCCCCGACCAAGTGATGGGATGTTGATACAAATCAATGCCCCAAACCAGCAGAGCGAGAGTAATGATCCCGAGGATCATCAAGCGTTGTCTATTCATAACGAACCTTTATTGTATTAAAGTAGAAATCATCATTATTCGATGCGAAAAAAAACCGCGAAATCTCGCGGTTTTTAGCATCTAAAGAGTCAATTACTCTTCGTGCATGATTTGTAATACTAAAGTTTCGATGTCTTCAGCAGGTACGTGTGCGTTAGGTGTCATTGGTACTTCACCCCAAACGCCTGAACCACCTTGAGTCACTTTAGTGATCAAGTATTCAACTGCGCCATCGTCATCTTTATACTTCTCATAAACTTCATCATAAGAAGGACCGATCACTTTTTCGCTTTGTTTGTGGCAAGCTAAACAACCGCTTTGCATTGCTAAATCGTGGTCGATTTGTGCAAATGCTTGAGAAGAAACAACACCAAAACCTAATAATGCTAATGTTAAAACATGTTTTTTCATTATGACAACCTCTTGATCAATATCAAAAACAAAAAAAATTTACTACTCGTAACGAAACATTTTACCATCGTTCCGTCAATTATTCCTCATAAATTTACTTCTTCGTGGGTCTGCGCCAATTTTGCACTTGGCGAAGCGTTGCACGCGTTAAGGCCAATGCCCCTTCAGTAATGGTTGAGGAAATAATGCTGCCTGCACCAATGGTTGCCCCTTTTTTGATCTCAACCGGTGCCACAAGTGAGCTGTTTGAGCCCACAAAAACGTTGTCTTCAATGATGGTTTGATGCTTATTCGCCCCATCATAATTACAGGTGATGGTGCCCGCTCCAATGTTGACATCGCGGCCAATCGTTGCATCACCTAAATAGGTCAAGTGACTCGCTTTTGAGCCTTCCCCTAACGTAACATTTTTAGTTTCCACAAAGTTACCGACTTTGCTGTCTGCTTTTAAAATGCTGTTTGTGCGCAATCTTGCAAATGGACCGATGGTGACATTGTCATAGAGCAATGAGTGCTCGATCATGGAGTATGGCAATATTGTCACATTGTCACACAATTTTGCCCCTTGAATCACAGAGCCCTGCCCAATGCGCACATTGTTCCCAAGAGACACCACGCCTTCTAGCGTCACATTTGGCTCAATAATGATGTCTGTGCCTTTAAGTTTAATCTCCCCACGAATGGTCACCGTTTCTGGGTTGATCAATGTTACACCTGATAGCATCAATGCTTGACGACGTTCATTTTGATAAATGGCTTCCAGCTCAGAGAGCTGCACGCGATCATTCACACCACGAATCAAGGTAAAATCCCCAGAAACAGTGCGAATGCCGATGCCATCTTCACGAGCAAGCGTCACCACATCCGTTAAATAGTATTCTTTTTGCTGATTATTATTCTGCAAACGTGGCAATGTCGCATGCAATACCTTACTTGAAGCGGCAAACAATCCACTGTTGATCTCTGTGATTGCTTTTTGATCCGTGGACGCATCTTTTTCTTCCACAATTGCCATCATATTGCCTGCATCATCGCGCACAATGCGACCATAACCATACGGTTGATCGGCTTTTACCGTCAGCCAGCACACATTTTGATCATCCACATTTGTGAGCATTTTTTCTAAGGTCGCTTGATCAATGAGCGGTGTATCTGCATACAAGACCAAAACATTACTGTCTTCAAGAATGCTCGGCAACGCATATTTCATGGCATCGCCTGTGCCTAAAAAGGTTTTTTGCTCAACCCATGTGATGTCTTGATCCGCGTGATAATGGGCTTTGAGCTTTTCCCCTTCGTGACCATAAATCACAATGAGTTGGGTAGGATTAAGCGCACGCGCAGTATTGAGCACATGCGTCAGCATTGGCTGCCCGCCAATTTCGTGCAACGGTTTAGGTAAGTTTGATTTCATTCTCGTGCCTTTGCCGGCAGCGAGAATCACAACGGATAGAGCTTTCATAATGTCCCTCTTATTGTTTATGCATTGCGGCTGATTTTACACTATTTTAAGGGGGTAAATTAAAATGTGGCTAAAAAGGCTTGAAAATCTGAATTTGAGCAAGATATTATGAAAGAATTACCCATCATTATTTTAAGGAAACATTATGTCCACCCCACTTCATCAACGCCATTTGCTCACCCTCTTGAATCATACGCCAGAAGAGATCCGCTATTTACTCGATTTAGCCCGTGATTTAAAAGCAGCAAAGCGCCGCGGTGAAGAGACGCAGCAGCTCAAAGGTAAAAACATTGCCTTAATCTTTGAAAAAACATCAACACGCACGCGCTGTGCGTTTGAAGTTGCGGCCTATGATCAAGGGGCAAATGTGACCTATTTAGATCCTGTGAGCTCACAAGTGGGACACAAAGAGAGCATTGCAGATACCGCACGCGTGCTTGGGCGTTTTTATGATGCCATTGAATTTCGTGGTGCCGCCCACTCTATTGTGGAAGATTTAGCAAAATATGCTGGCGTGCCAATTTTCAATGGTTTAACGGATGAATTTCACCCCACGCAATCCTTAGCGGATGTATTAACGATTGAAGAGCACATCAACAAACCATTGAGCGACGTTAAAATTGCTTATGTGGGTGATTCTGATAATAACGTTGCCATCTCATTGATGATCATCGCCGCTAAATTGGGCATGACCATTCACTTTGGTGCGCCAAAGAGCTTGATGCCAAACGATGAGATCATGCAAACGTGTCAAGCGATTGCCAAAGAAACAGGTGCCACCATCGAATGCTTTACAGATGCCAAAGCCGCCGTGGATGGCGTTGATTTCATCTATACGGATGTGTGGTTATCCATGGGAGAATCTAAAGATAAATGGGCAGAGCGCATTACAGAACTCTTCCCGTATCAAGTCAATCAAGCCTTAATTGATGCCAGCCACAATCCGAATGTGAAATTCCTTCACTGCTTGCCCGCCTTCCATGATGATCAAACCGCAGAAGGTAAAAAACTCATGAAGGATTTTCCTGAATTATCTCAAGGGGTTGAAGTGACGCACGAGGTATTTGAAGGCGCCCACTCCATCGTATTTGACCAAGCCGAAAACCGTTTGCACACCATTAAAGCAGTAATGGTCGCATCCTTAGCGTAAAATTGCGATAATCAACACCATTATAGATTCATCCATTGAGAGGATATGTTGTGTTAAAACGTTTATTGACCTTAGCTGGCGCATCTGTGCTCGCTTTCCAAGTGGCTGCGGCCGATGATGCTCAGCCCATTTTTGTGGAAATGATCACCAATAAAGGCAACATCACATTGGCGCTTGAACCCGAAAAAGCACCGAACACTGTCGGCAACTTCATTCAATATGTGGTCGATGGCCATTATGATGATTTAATTTTCCATCGTGTGATTCCTGGCTTCATGATTCAAGGCGGCGGTTGGGACAGCAATTTAGTGCCCAAAGAGACGCGTGCACCGGTGAACATTGAATCAAACAATGGCTTATCGAATGATAAAGGCACCATTGCGATGGCCAGAACCAGTGATCCAAATTCTGCCACCAGCCAATTTTTCATCAATACGGTGGACAATGCTTATTTAAACTATCAAAGTGATAACAATCCAGGTTACACGGTTTTTGGACACGTTGTCGATGGCATGGATGTGGTGGATGCCATTGAACAAGTGCCCACAAGCAACCGCGGCTTTGGGCGCAGTGATGTTCCCGTTGAGCCTGTGATCATTGAAAAAATGACTTTAATCGAAGCGCCAAAGACAGAAGCTTCGCCTGAAACAATCACCCCAGCGCCTGAGTCTGCACCTGCAGCTTAAGCCTCATCGAATCATTAGGAGACAACATGATCAAATTTCATACCAATCAAGGTTCTTTCACTGTTGAATTAGACCATGAAAATGCGCCAGTGACGGCAGAAAACTTTTTACAATATGCCAAAGATGGCTTTTTTGAAGGCACATTGTTTCACCGTGTGATCCCAGGTTTCATGGTGCAAGGCGGCGGTTTAGAGCCTGGCATGATCGACAAGCGCGATGGCCAACGTGCGCCGATTCAAAACGAAGCGAACAATGGTCTTAAAAATGTGCGCGGTTCTTTAGCCATGGCCAGAACCATGGATCCTCATTCTGCCACCAACCAATTTTTCATCAACACTGTGGACAATGGCTTTTTGAACTTCAAAAGCGAAACGCCACAAGGTTGGGGTTATGCTGTGTTTGGTAAAGTGGTCGATGGCATGGATGTAATTGATGCCATTGAGAAAGTGGAAACCACTTCTCGCCGCGGTCACGGTGATGTGCCTGTTGAAGACATCATCATTGAGCGTGTTGAAATCATTGACTAATCTATTAAAACCGAACGATGATCGCGTGGTGTACTTCATCAGCGATCTTCATTTAAGTGAGCGCCGCACAGATCTATGTGCGGCCTTCTTTGATTTCATCTCGAAAATTGAGGAAGATGCCACAGATCTCTTCATCTTGGGCGACTTTTTCAATTTTTGGGTGGGCGATGACATTGCAACGGCTCTGACCGATGAGATTGCCCGCACGTTTAAAGCCTTATCAGACAAACGCATTGCCATTCATTTTCAGCATGGCAATCGTGATTTTGCCGTAGGTGAGCAGTATGCCAATGCTTGTGGCATGTCCATCATCCCTGAGATTTATGCCCTGCCCTTTGCCCCTGACATTGTGGTGCTGCACGGTGATCAATTGTGCCTAGCCGACACGCAATATCAACGCTATCGCAACATCATTCGTCATCCTTGGATGATGAAACTTTTAAGGGCTTTGCCGCGCCGTTGTCGCCTTAAAATCGGCAATAAACTGCGCGAAACCAGCCAAGAATATCAACAACATGTGTGCTGTGAAGAGGGGCCTTGCCGCTGCGATGTGGATGAAGCGGCGATTGAATCCATTTTAGTGCAATATGGTGCATCGATCATGATTCATGGTCACACTCATAAACCGGCTGTACACACACAAATCCATGGCACACGTTGGGTGCTGAGCGATTGGGACACCCGCGGCGATTATCTGCGCTTAGATCAGTCGGGGCTCACGCGCCATACTTTTTCCATTGATCCACTGCATAAATAGGAGTTTTGTATGAATATTTTGGATGTTGTTCAATCCCGTAAAACTTGTAAAGCCTTTGATGCCACAAAACCATTATCAAAAGCGCAAATTGAAGGCATTAAAACATTATTGCGCTATGCACCCTCTTCCGTTAATTCTCAGCCTTGGCACTTCTTTTTGATCGAAAGCGACGATGCTAAAGCGCGCATTAAACCTGCAATGATGGAAGCAAACCAAGCAAAAGTCATGGATGCACCTTTAACGGTTGTGTTTGCCGTTTCGAACCATTTAGATGATGCCGCTTTGTTGCACATTGCCGATCAAGAGGATCAAGATCAGCGCTATCCGACACCAGAAAACCGTGCGGCGAATGAACAAGGGCGCAAATTCTTTGTGGATTTAAACTCAAAAACCCGTGAAATGCAAAATCATTGGTGTGAGCGCCAAGCGTATATTGCCCTTGGCACATTACTATTAGGCGCTGAAGCCCTTGGCATCAATGCAACGCCCATCGAAGGCTATTTCCCTGAAAAAATGGATGAAGTCTTAAACCTTCAAGAAAAAAATCTGCACAGCATTGTGGTGGTGACGCTTGGTTTTTCAAGCAAAGAAGATTACAACGCCACATTACCAAAATCACGCTTGCCTGAAGATGAGATTTTTACTGCGCTCTAAGTCATATTTCACCCATAAAAATCCCTGCCGTGGCAGGGATTTTTATTAATGATTCAATAGCAGTCGATGAATGTCCGCTTTGCGATCGTTTGACTGCGTAATGGCAGAGATCACCGCAATGCCCTCCACTTTTGTGGATAACACAGAAGGTGCATTGTCCACCGTGATGCCGCCAATGGCGACTTTAGGCAGAGCCGGATAAGCCTTAATGCGCGCACTTAAGCCTTGCGTACCAATGGCAGGTTCTGCATCTAATTTAGAAGTCGTGGGAAAAATGGGCCCAACGCCCACATAATCTAAGCCCGCAACTTCAGTCGCGGCCGCCAATTGCTCAAGCGTATTGACCGATAAACCCACATCAATGCCATGGGGTTTGACCATTGCGATGGTTTCTGCAATGGCTCGATCCGATTGCCCCACATGCACAGCATCGGCTTTAACTTCAATGGCCAGCGCCACATCATCATTGACGATGAAAGGAATGTCCGCACTTTTACACAATGCTTGCAGCGCTTTTGCCAATTGCACGCGCTCACTGTGTTCCGTCAATGAGCCTGTGCCCTTTTCCCGAAATTGATAACAAGTAATGCCGCTGATGATGGCAGTTTGCAAAACAGAAGCCAATGTTTCATCCGCTGCAATGTCTTGTGTGCCCGCCACAAAATAGAGGCGCAGCGCTTTGTGCCAATTGATCATTCCACAGCTCCTAATTGACGATAAGCAGCATGATTGGTCGGTCCATGACCATGCCCAACCTCAATGCCATGGACAATGGCAGATGTGATGAAGGCTTTAGCAATGCCAATGGCATCTTCTAAAGATTGCCCTTTGCCCACTTCTGCGGCAATGCAAGCAGAGAAAGTGCAGCCTGTGCCGTGCGTATCTTTTGTGGCATGGCGGCGACTTTCAAACCAAGTGCCTTCGCCCTTTTCTGTCCAAAGAAAATCACGTGCGGATTCTACATTCAAAGAATGACCACCTTTGATGAGCACATTTTTTGCGCCAAGGGCTTGAATGTCTTTCGCTGCCTGCGCCATCTCTTCTTCTGTCGTGATGGTGCGATTTAAAATGGTTTCCGCTTCCGGAATGTTTGGCGTAATCAAGGTTGCGATCGGTAACATGTGTTCGATCATCGCTTGCGTTGCTTCCGTTGCCATCAAAGATGCGCCGCCTTTGGCAATCATCACAGGATCGACAATCAAAGGCGCCGTGGAATGTGCTTTTAAATAATCACTGATGGCGATGATGTATTCGCTATTTAATAACATGCCCGTTTTAATGGCACTTAAAGAAAAATCGCTGAACAATGCATCAAGCTGCGCAATGACGCCCTCAATCGGCACAGGATAAACGCCATGCACGCCAAGGGTATTTTGCGCCGTAATGGCAATGATCACCGAGGTGCCAAACACATCACGCTCTTGAAAAGTTTTTAAATCGGCTTGAATGCCCGCGCCACCGCCACAATCAGAACCTGCAATCGTACACACCTGAGGAATCATATTGTTCTCCTATTGAATCATTTTGATGCGTGCTTGATCAATGCCTGATAAAGCATACAACTGATCTAAAAAATGCATTTGAAACGAGCCTAGCAATGGACTTTGCTCAAAGGCTTTATCGCCAGCAATGCCATACAATGCGTGCGCCATCGCAACGCTCTCTAATGAATTGTCCACACTTAAAAAGGCAGCACACACGGCGGTCAATAAGCAACCCATGCCGGTCACTTTTGTCATGAGTGGCTGACCATTTTCTACGCCGATCACCCGTTGACCATCACTGATCCAATCCGTTTGCCCGCTGATGGCAATCAAACAGTTAAAACGCTGTGCTGCTTCCATCGCCAACTGTTTTAAATCATACTGACCATCACCGCTGTCCACGCCTTTTGCTGACCATTGAATGCCGCACAATGTGGCAATTTCGCCCGCATTGCCACGGATTAAAGTCATTTCGGTGGTGGATAATAGGCGCTCAATGCTTTTTTGACGATAATCACTCGCCCCAACGCCCACAGGATCTAACACCAAAGGATGGTCGTGCTCATTCGCAGAGCGACCTGCCAATAACATCGAATGGAAAACGGGAGATGTGAGTGTGCCAATGTTTAAAGCAGTGGCATGACAAATGGCGGTGATCTCAGCGGATTCTTCTTCCGCATACGCCATAATGGGCGAAGCGCCAAGGGCTAATAACCCATTGGCCACAAAATTTGCCACCACTTGATTGGTCATATTGTGCACCAAAGGTGCGGCGGCTCTTAATGAACGTAAATACGCATCAGCATCCATAATGGACTCCTCATAGCGCCAACGTCGGGATGCGATCCCACATTCCCTACGCTGGCATTAACCAGATCAGGTAAAAGGGTTAGGCTCAGCCTTCTCAGCAAATGCACCCCCAGTGGACAATAAAGATGGCGGGCTATTTGACCATAGCGCGCAGTTTTTCCATCTCCAATAATTTGATTTCGCGATGATTCACTTGAATCAAGCCTTGCTCTTGTAAACGTTTTAACAAACGGCTCACCGTTTCCACTGCTAAGCCTAAAAAGCTACCAATGTCCGAGCGGGACATGCTGAGTACAAACTCAGTTGCAGAATAACCACGGCGCGCAAAACGAGAAGAGAGGCTCAAGAAAAGTGCCACTAAACGCGCTTCTGCGGATTGTGAACCGACCATCATCAACAATTGTTCTTCAGAATGAAGCTCTTGACTCATGATGCGTAGCAATTGCTTAGACACACCCGGAATCACTGCCGATAAATCTTCTAAGCGATCATACGGCAATTCACACAAACTCGTGGTTTCAAGCGTACGAGCGCCACAAGGATGCACACCCGTTGCCACCGCATCTAATCCGATGATTTCACCCGGTAGATAAAAACCTGTGACATATTCTGTGCCATCTGAGGCCACATTATATGTTTTCACAGAACCGGAACGAATGGCATACAACGATGTGAATCGATCCTCGGGAAGATATATATGCTTGCCACGTGGTAATGGTCGGCTATGACCTACAATTGACTCCAACTTAGTGAAATCATCCCCTTCTAACCCAACGGGAATACACAGCTGTTGCAAGCTACAATTGTTACATGCAATTTTTAGATTTCTCAATACAGACATATATTAACTTCACTTATTTATTAAATATTCAGACCCATAACCATTATTCTGATATTACCACAGAAATCATTCATTCCATGTATACCATCAGACTTAACTCAAATAACTGAGTCCACTCACGCCTAAAATGATCAAAAAGAGCCCAAAAGCCTTCTTGCCGGTGAGTGGTTCTCTAAAAATCAAAACGCCAGAGAGTGACACCATCAAAGTTGATAAGCCTGACCAAACGGCATACCCGATGCTCACATCTAAACGTTTAAATATTATATTAATTAATACAAAAAAAATACTGTACCCAATGACAACGCCAAGGATGGGCTTTTTCTTCTCAAAGCCATCGGACAACTTCAAGCAGATGGTACCGACAGTGCTGAATAAAATAGCGATTACTAGCATCAACCAAGGATTAAAACTTTCGATGAATTGAATAAAACCAGTAACGTATTCTGCCATATTTATTTAGAACCCAATATTAAGACGCCAAGGATGATCAGCGCTAAACAAATTGCAATCGGGATGGTGATCACCTCTTTATAGAAAAAGAGCCCGATCAAGAAGATTAACACGGCCCCCGACGCTGACCAAATCGCATACGTGACCGCAACCTCCATTTTACGCAAGCAAAATGTAAAGCATAAAAATGAGACACCAAAAAACACCAACATCAAAACCACCGCCCACCATACGGTCAAGCCATGGGCTTCTTTCATCATGACGATCCCAAGCGCTTCAAAAATAATGGCACCAGCTAAGAGTAGTTTTGCAGGCATGTTCTTCTTTATATGTATTCAAAAGATTGTCATTCTAGCATTAAATCCTTCAATGTGTGACTTAATCGCATTTTCAAAAATAGATAAATTTTATGCGTTGCTCACTCAATTTTGAGCCTAAAGAATCTACAATTGTAGCCAAAAACCATCTACACTTGTAGCCCAAACCCCTCATTTTTACTTGCGTCAAGCCTTGTTGCTTTATTAAGACAAAAGCAAAAATTATGCTTATAATCACCCCACTTATGAACGATGAAAATAATGGGAGCAATCTATGGAATTAATCATCACGGCCTTTTTATTGGGTCTTTATGGCTCCGGCCACTGTATTTCGATGTGTGGCCCTGTGGTGGGGATCATTGGCATCAATACACAAAAAAATCATGTATCTTCCGCCTTTTTAACGAATCTTGGGCGCATCACAACCTATTCAATTTTAGGCATCATTGCTGCCATTTTAAGCATTGCCATCAATGACTTAAAGCCACTGCAAATGGTGATGCGTTATTTGGCAGCTATATTGATGATCTTTGTGGCACTGCAATTTTTTGGCTTTCCCAAATTTTTAGGCTTCATTGAAAAACCCCTCAAAAGTTTAGCTGCCCCCATTACAAAGTTATCCCAAAAGTTCTTCCCGATCACAACGCCATTGCGCGCTTATCTCTCTGGCATGGTGTGGGGATTATTCCCATGCGGCATGGTGTATGCTGCATTTGCCATCAGTTTAAATGCATCCACTTTCATTGAAGCACCGCTCATTATGTTCAGCTTTGGCATCGGCACCTTTGCGGTCATGGTGTCCCTCTCCATTTTTGGGAACTATGCGGGCAAATGGCTCACTTCCCCAAAATTGCGCGTAGCTGCGGGCATTTTGATTTTAGTGATGACACTCTTTTATATCGTGCCGATGTTAATGGCAGATTTAGGCTTAAAAGAAGATGCTCACGCCCATCACGGTGGTCATGGTGACCACGGCATGATGATGGATCATGGTCAGATGAATCACGGCGCAATGGATCACAGCAACATGAATCATAGTCAAATGAACCATGACACAATGGATCACAGCAACATGAACCATAGCCAAATGAACCATGACACAATGGATCACAGCAACATGAATCATAGTCAAATGAACCATGACACGATGGATCACAGCAATATGGATCATAGCCAAATGAACCATGACACCATGGATCACAGCAATATGGATCATAGCCAGATGCATCATTAACACTGAAACTTAGTCATCACCCATCAAATGGTGCAATAATGGAATTCATCTGTTATTGCACTTTTTTTTGAAACTTTAATAAGGAAAATACGATGTCTTATCGCATTGATACAGAACTATTTGGCCCTTACGAAAACTTTAGCCACATCATCATTGATGATGCCACACAAAAAGCGGTGGTGATTGATCCTGCGTGGGATGCTGACTACATCATCGAACGCCTTGAGCGCTTAGGTGTCACTTTAGAGGCCATTTGGCTCACCCATGGGCATCATGATCACACCAATGCCGTCGATGCCCTGCGCGCAAAATTACCCGTACCCATTTATGCCTCACAAATTGAGATCGATTTCATTAAAAATGAACCCTCAGCCCTCTTGAGCAAAGTATTTTTACCTTTGCCCGAAGATGTGCAGGGCTTTCATGATGGAGATCAATTATCCGTTGGCAACACCCATGTTAAAATCATCCACACACCCGGCCACAGCAGTGGTTCGGTCTGCTTTGAATTGACAGATGACTTGATCACGGGCGATACTATTTTCATCAACGGATGCGGGCGCGCAGACTTGCCCGGCTCGAATCCTAGTGACTTATATGAGTCCTTAAGAAAGATTGTTAAAACCGTGCCCCATCATGTGACACTTCATACGGGACACGCCTATGGACCGAGCGATACCGCAACACTTGCTTCACAGATTGAAAACAACCCATATTTAAAACGAGCGAATCGTCAAGAGTTTTTGGCCTATCGTATGAATCATTAGGTGGATCAATATTAAGGAGCCTATTATGAACAGTGTATTCATCACCCTCAGCAATCTGGCCGTCTTTGCGGCACTGTTGTATCTACTCTTTTGGATGCAAAAGAAATATTATTCATTCGCTAAACGCGTCTTTACCGCCCTTGGGCTCGGCGTGCTCTATGGCCTTGCCATGCACTTCTTATACACGAAAGGCGCGCCAAGCTTAGTCAATACCGTTGCCTACATTGACATTGTGGGCACCGGCTACGTCAAACTCTTACAAATGATCATCATGCCGCTCATCATGGTGTCATTGATCTCTGCCATCATTCGTTTAAAAGAGGGTTCTTCCCTTGGCAAAATCAGTGCGCTTTCCATTGGCATGCTCGTCATCACCACCATGATTGCAGCCTTTGTGGGCATTGTGGTGGCGCATCTCTTTGGCTTAACGGCCGAAGGCATGGTGGCAGGTTCTGCCGAAGCGGCGCGCGGTTCTTATTTAGAAGCCACACAAAGCAATTTAGGCAATCTCTCATTTGCCCAAATGATCATTGACTTCATTCCTGCCAACCCATTTTTAGACATGACGGGCGCACGCAAAACTTCAACCATCGCGGTTGTGATCTTCTCTGTGTTCATCGGCATTTCTGCGATGGGCGTTGCGAAGAAAAAGCCTGACCTTTTCAAATCATTTGAGCACTTCATGCAAGTGGCACACGCGATTGTGATGCGTTTAGTCACCATCATCTTGCGCTTAACCCCATATGGTGTGTTAGCGTTGATGGCAAAAATGGTGACCATCTCTGAATTTGCAGAAATTGTTAAACTCATCAGTTTTGTGGCAGCTTCCTACGTTGCCTTGATCGCAATGTTCATCATTCATTTGATCATCATCACCGCCACCGGTTTAAACCCAATTCAATATGTGAAAAAAATCATCCCTGTATTGATTTTTGCTTTCACATCACGCAGCAGCGCCGCTTCCATTCCTTTTAACATTCGTACGCAAACGCAAGGTTTGGGGATTTCTGAAGGGGTGGCGAACTTCTCAGCATCCTTTGGGGCAACAATTGGTCAAAATGGTTGTGGCGGTATCTATCCTGCCATGCTTGCCTTTATGATTGCGCCAACGATGGGTGTTGATCCTTGGACGCTCAGCTTCATTTTACCGTTACTTGTGATCATTGCCATCAGCTCCTTTGGTGTGGCTGGCGTGGGCGGCGGTGCAACGTTTGCGGCCCTCATCGTGCTTTCTGCCATTGATTTCCCTGTGGCACTTGCCGGTTTATTGATCTCCATTGAACCTTTAATTGATATGGGTCGAACTGCGTTAAACGTTTCAGGCTCCATCACCGCCGGTACTGTCACTGCACGCGTTTTAGGTGAAATTGACACTGAAACTTTCAACAGCAATGAACAAGTGCAATTAGACTCAGACTCAAGCACAAATGAGTTGAACTAAGGAGGTCAGCATGAGAATCATCATCATTGGGGCACAAGCTGCAGGCATGAGCGTTGCGGCAAAAGCTAAACGCATGGATAAAACGGCGGACATTGTGGTGTATGAAGCGAGCGACATCACTTCCTTTGGCGCTTGTGGGTTGCCTTATTATGTGGGCGGTGAGTTTGATGACCCAACTTATATGTCTGAATTAACACCTGAGGATTTTGCCAAAAAAGGCATTACAGTCAAGACATTGCACACCGTTGAATCGATTGATCCTGCGGCAAAAACCCTTAAAGTCAGCCATGATGGCAAAACCTTTGAGGATCATTATGATCGCTTGATGATCGCAACCGGCGGCAGCGCCATCATTCCGCCAATTGAAAATGTGAGCCTCAACAATGTCTTCACCCTCAAAACCATGCACGATGGTTTAGCATTGCGTGAAATTGTACGCACAGATGCCATCCA
Organism: Wohlfahrtiimonas chitiniclastica DSM 18708; assembly: GCF_000375345.1. Lineage (GTDB taxonomy): Bacteria > Pseudomonadota > Gammaproteobacteria > Cardiobacteriales > Wohlfahrtiimonadaceae > Wohlfahrtiimonas > Wohlfahrtiimonas chitiniclastica. The sequence continues at coordinate 80,115 of NZ_AQXD01000004.1, forward strand.
AACAGTGACAGTAATCGGTGCCGGTTTCATTGGACTTGAATTGGTGGAAGCCTTGGTTCACCTTGGCAAAACCGTTCATCTATTTGAGCGTGAAGATCGCATCATGCCTGAAGCTTTTGAGCCTGAATTGTCAGCATTATTGCTCAAAACTTTAGAGGATCATGAGTCTGTGCATGTGCATCTCAATGAGTCAGTCACGAAAATCGAAGGTGAGCATACAGTGACGGGTGTCACAACATCGCGCGGTCACTATCCTTCTGATTTAGTGGTGGTGTGTACCGGTGTGCGCCCAAACACAGCTTTCTTGAAAGAGAGTGGTTTAGCAATGCTCCAAAATGGCGCGATTCGCACCAATGAATATGGGCAAACAAATGTTGAGCACATCTATGCAGCCGGTGATTGCGCCACCGTTTGGCATGCTCAGCTACAGACAGATGTTTACTCACCTTTGGCAACGGGCGCAAATAAGCTTGGGCGCATCATTGGGGAAAACATTGTGGGCGGACAAAAAGCTTTTAAAGGTCTACTCAATGCCGCCGCTGTACAACTATTATCCGTGGAAGCTGGGCGCGTTGGGTTATCAAGTAAAGAGCTCGCTGCCCATAACATTCCCCATCAAAAAGTCATTTTGACGGATAAAAACCACGCCAACTACTGCAAAGGGCAAGCAATGCTCACCATTTTGCTCTTTTATCATCCTGACACTAAAGTGATTTTGGGTGCGCAAGTGTTTGGTGAAAATGGTGGCGCTGTCCATCGTATGCACGCTTTAAGCGTGGCAATTATGACAAAGCTCACCACCGATGATCTTGCCTTTTTAGACTTTGCTTATGCCCCGCCGTTTGCTCGCGTGTGGGATGCCTTAAACATTGCCGGCAGCATTGCAAAATAGTCGATTGACTGAATAAAAAAACCGCAGCTTGCTGCGGTTTTTTTATGATCTATGGTTTTGCCTCGATGCGATAACGCCCTTTGGTCACCATAATGTTTCGAAGCTCAGGAATGTACATATCCTCAAGCAACGTAATCGGCACTTGATAATGCCCTGGCACTTGCGCCTCTAACACATATGCAAAGCGGTACGTTTCCCCAGCTTTCAGGTCAAACGCCGCCACATAGCGATCAAAGCGATACTCTTCATGCGTGAGCACATTACGCGTTAAATTCGTGGCGTTGTACTGCTCATAAAATTCATCAACGTTGTCCGTCACTAAATTTGGATTAACGAGCACAAAGCCTGTGGGCACAAAATCAGCGAGCAATGCATTCGGTAGATTCTTTTCAGATTTGAGCATGACATACACCACAAAGTGCTCACCGACTGACAATGCTTGGGCATCGCCTGTCACATAATCTTTTGCAAAATCCACATTAAAGGTACGCGCATCTAAAGCCTTTGAAGGATAACCTGAGATTTCATACTCTAAAAAGAGCGGCTCTTCTGCCGTTAATTTGGCAATGTGATTGGCATTGATGGGCTCATCAGGCGTCACTTCATCGGCTTGACCATTGATCAAAACAGATAACGGCACTGTATCCTCAATCGTATCGATGCCCACTTTAATGAGCGCATAGCGCTCTTGCGTACTGAAATATTGCTTTTGATTCAATGCATTATTGAGATCAACATTCAGCTGCTGAGTTTTGGCTACATCTGTAAACAAACCTTTCACCGTCAATTCATTGAGCACATTGATCGCATTTGCTAAAGCCGAAACACGCGTTTGATAAGCCCCAAAATCACGCTGCCAACCCATAAAATCTAAATGATTGAGATAATTGCGTGCAGCCGTCGGATGACTCAACATTAAGTTTGCTCCCGCTAAATAAACACGGCTCAAAGGACTCAATGCGGCGGTATAAGGCTCTAAAAATGCAATGTCCGCACTGAAGATTTTACCTTCACGTGCCAATAACCATACGCCATAACTTAAATTATTCAGTTCAGACTCACCTAATAGATAAGCACCTGCATTGTTCGAGGCTTGATACGTTTCAGTTAAGCGCTGCTTCACATAACGCAATCCTTGATCCACCACCGTTGGGGAGACTAAACTTGGATCCTGCTTCGCCAATTGCGTTAAAAAGTCTAACGCATACACAGAGGTTGGGAAATAACTCTCCCCAGCTGTCCAAAATGAGAAACCACCATCCTCACGCTGACGATCAACCAACTGTTTGACCACATCGCGCAGCATCTCTTTTTCCCATGCGGCATACTCTAAGCGCGGACCATTGGCAGTTTGATGGCTCGCTTCATAATTGCGATACACTTGCTCTTTTTGCCCATCTAACAAAGGATTGCTTTTAAACAACCATGGGAACGCTGCACTGGTCGTTTGCTCAGTACAACCATATGGATAACTGAATAAACCATCAGTATAAGAGAGCACATTCACTTGCGGATGACGCGATAATGTCAAACGCTCCTGATAGTTGCGATCAAATGGATCTGTGAGCGCCGCATTTCTCACCCATGTTTGACCTTTAGGCAACAATTCACGTTGATATTGTGTGGTGCGCTCTGTGATGGGATCCGTTCCTAAGCGATAATTGCGCTCTGCTTGATAACTTTTTGCATCAATTGACAATGCAATGTCCGCACCTTGTGTGTATTCAGGCAATGAAATCGGAATCAAATGCTGACGACTTTCGCCATCTTTTAACGTGACCCTTTCAGCAAAATCCAAGGCCAATTCAGGGCTTGTGACATGAATTTTCACGTCATCTTTTTCACCGCTCAAATTGTGCAAAGACAGCGATACATTGCTCTCATCACCCACGCGAATGAAGCGCGGCGTTACGATGTCTGCCACAATGGGCGCGCGAATGATCATTTTTTCTTGTTGCTCACCCATACGATTGTTTGAAAAGACTTTCACCTCAACTTGCGCTTCGCCATTAAAATCAGGCAACAATAATGTCACTTCACCTTGTCCATTGTCATCTAAGGCAATGAGCTCACTCATCAGAGAAACGGTTTTCATCTCGGTCATATTATCAATGCTTAAACCATCTTCAGCGGATGCTTGACCATCTCCCCCGAATTTTGGCACCAATAATGCATAAGCACCGCGTTTAAAGAGGCGATTGTAATAGTCGATGATGTCCACGCCATATTTTTGATGGGCAAAAAAGGCATCAAAAATGCTCATGGCGCGTTCAGGAATCATGTTTAAAATGCCTTGATCTGTAATGCTTACAGTGGCATACAGTGACTCTTGATCTGCATTTGGGACAGAAATCTTAATGGTGGTTGGGCGATCCGGCAATGCCACTGTGGTTGCACTGACTTTTGGCGACAATAAACGATCCGCGCGATTCAAATGAATGGGAATCAAACCGAGTGAACGCACCACTTCTTTCTGCTTTGTGGTGGAGAGCAAGAAACCCGATAGATAAAGATCATGACGATTCCAATCCGCATTTAATGGTACTTTAACTATGGTTTGCCCCTTTTTCACATTGAGATTTTGGGTGTACAGCAATTGCCCGCCCTCTAACATCAACGTGAGATTACCATCTAAAGGTGCATCAATCGTCAGGGCAATGGTTTCGCCCGTTTGATACGCCGCTTTATCGGTGGAAAGCGCCAAAGCATTGGGCTTCACCGCTGGCAATTGCCCAGATGAGGTGCTTGACCATTCAGCACTGAACGGATATTGCGTCACCATGCGGGAAGATAAATCTTCCACCTCTAAAATATAATTGCCCCAACTGTTGGGATTGACTTGATAAGTGATCGGTTTGCCGGCTGCTTTCACCACTTTTTGTTCACGAATTTGATAATTATAATTCTCATGGCAATCCCAGCCGCTGTTTGGGTTATAAACCCATGTGCAGGCGCTGTCCTTATATTTTAAGGTGAGTTTTAAATCACCTGTGCCATATTGCTGATTTTGCTTGGCAGTGAAAATCTCAAATGTGGCTTCTGATCCATAGCCGAGCTCATTTTTTCCAAAGAGCGGGCGAATCACGGGCACCACATTGGTGGGCCAAAAGTCTGTTTTAAAACTGCGCGTGATGCCACTGGTTTGACCATCTAACACCGTCACATTTGCCGCTAAACCCAAAACAGCAGAAACCGCAGGCAAACCTGATTCCACACCTAAAGATAGGCGCTGTTCGCCTTTACCTTCAGCATTTAATGTACTGTCATAAGCGATTTGATCCGTCACAGCATTGAATGGAAAATCGATTGTACCCACATACCAATCGGAATGACCTTTAAACGGTGTACGATTGACGCGTAAATCCCCTTGAATCTTCACGCCATTGTGACTGGCAGGCGCGCCAAAAAGATAGTGACTATCCATGCCAAGCATCACATCATCATGCAGATCATATTGATCTTTCACACCAGACAATGTCAGTGCCATGCGCTCTGGCATGAATTCTTCAATGAATAAATTTAACGCACCATTGGGTTTTTCACTGGCGGCATCTGTGCGCACTTCCACGCGATAACGCCCTGTTTTATCCGCAGCACTTGTGGATAAATGGGTTTGATAAAAACCCGCTTCAATGGATTCAACCGTATTGTCATACACCACTTTATGTTCAGGATTGATCAAACGGATGTTGATGGGCTGCTTTGGCAACATTTGCCCATCTTGATTGCGCAGTAAAATGTTCATGGGCATGGTTTCACCGGGGCGATAGAGCTCGCGGTTACTGTAAACATACGCCATTTGATCATTGTATGACGCGCCATCGACCGCATAATCATTGAGATCAAGGGCAATTTCTTTCAATGGCAAAATGGAAACATCCGAGCCCTTTTTAGCCACGACAATGTCATCACGCGTTAATTTTTGTGGAATGCGACAAACGCCATCCTTAAACCAACACAGATCTTCAGTGATGGCAACTTTGCCTTGATCATTGCGCCACACTTCAACCGTTGCCCCATCAATCGGCGTTCCTGTGGAAAATTGATTGCCCACAATCACGGTTTCATTCGGATACAAACGAGCATGCAAACCCATGTCCGTAATGAATAAAATGCGCGTATCTAAATTGCGGCTGATTTCACCAGCAGCATTGACCGTAACAATGTATGCACCGGATGTAATGTTTTGATCCACCGGAATGTTGTGCAGTGTTTTTTTCGTGGTATCAATGTGACTTGGGGCACGATAGCGGAAAATGCCCGCAGGTGTCATGTCTTTTACATAGCGGCTCAAATCCCATTGACTGATATTCGAGCCAATGTAAAAGCGCTCTAAAAATTGCGGCAAATGATCCAGTTTAAAAAACTCAATGTCCACCTCTTCCGTGCCCATCATCTCAATGCTGAGTGCACCTTGGGCAATTGGCATCACAGGACCTCTGCCCATGATTTTGACGGAGGAAGACGCTTCACCCACATATAAATACTCACGATATTCATTACCGCCGTGATCCTTAAATGATCCCGATTTCACTAAGTAATCGCCCGCGCCAATTGGATAATATGACAAACGATAACCATCTTTACTCAAATGCCATTGACCCTTGGTGTCGGGTTTTCGCGTCCAATCTTCATAATCATATTTTTCAACCACAAAGAGCTTTTGCAATTGATCTTGTTTAAAAACTTGTGGATCATCAAAAAAAACCGTGACGGTTTCTTGATCATCGAATTTAGCTAAATTAATGGAAGCCACTTGTGCGTGCGCAAACACTGGTAATGCGGCCAAAGCTGCCATCAGCAGCGAGCGTTTCAGGGGGATCATAGTGCCATCCTTTATGGTTGATTGCTCAAAATTATCGCAAATATTGTGAGCAATTACTATGTTATCCACAGGGAATATTTACTGGATGATATAACGGAAAAATCTTGTTTATCAGCATCATAAAGATTATTAATATAGAGATATCTGCCCTAGATCACACTTTTTACACAAAAAGTTACCCACATTTCCATATCACATAAATATTTGATATGGTTATTAATATATAAAAATTGCTGTATTTATGCACAAAGTTATCCACAGGCTGTGCAGACTCATAAATTTCCCTTATGAGTCTGCAAGATTCTCTTAATTAGCCTTTATGCTGTGTGATCGTTAGGATGGCTCTATAGATCAATCATCTGAATAACCAATAGAGGAGCTTCATATGTCAGAAAAATATTTAACCAGTGCCAACGGCGCCCCGATTGCCGATAACCAAAACTCCATCACCGCTGGCCGCCGCGGACCTGTGAGTTTAGAAGATTACCATTTAGTAGAAAAATTGGCGCACTTTAACCGTGAAAACATTCCTGAGCGTCGCGTACATGCCAAAGGTGGCGGTGCACATGGTTTATTTACTGTAACCCATGACATCACGCAATACAGCCATGCAGATTTATTCTCACAAGTGGGGAAAGAAACGCCTGTATTCATGCGCTTTTCAACCGTGGGCGGCGAACGCGGTTCAGCCGATACAGCGCGCGATCCACGTGGCTTTGCCGTGAAATTTTACACACAAGAAGGCAACCTTGACGTTGTGGGCAATAATACGCCTGTTTTCTTCATCCGTGATGCCATCAAATTCCCAGATTTCATCCACACACAAAAACGTGATCCACGCACCAACTTAAAATCACCGCGCGCCATGTGGGATTTCTGGTCTTTATCACCTGAATCTTTGCACCAAGTGACCATTTTATTCTCTGATCGCGGGATTCCAGACGGTTTCCGCCACATGCACGGTTATGGTAGCCATACTTATAGCTTAGTCAATAAAGATGGCGTGCGCACATGGATCAAATGGCACTTTAGAACCAAACAAGGCATCAAAAATATTCATCCAAAAGATGCAGAAGTTTTAGGGGGCACCAACCCTGATTATGCGCAAGAAGATTTATATCATGCCATCGACAGCGGCAATTACCCTAAATGGGGCGTGTACATCCAAGTGATGAGCGAAGAGGAAGCCGCCAATCGTGAAGAGAATCCTTTTGACGTGACAAAAGTGTGGTCACACAAAGAGCATCCTTTGATTGAAGTGGGTGAAATTGTGTTAAATCGCAATCCTGACAACTACTTTGCAGAAGTTGAACAAGTGGCCATGGCGCCAAGCAACGTGGTTCCGGGCACAGGTTTATCACCCGATAGAATGCTACAAGGTCGTATTTTTGCATATGCAGATGCACAACGTTATCGCATTGGCACCAACTATCAACAATTGCCAGTGAACGCACCAAAATGCCCATACCACAATTATCAACGTGATGGCGCCATGCGTTTTGATGGCAACCAAGGCAGTGCACCTAACTATGAACCCAATAGCTTCAGCGATGCGCCAAAGCAAACGGATCATAAAAATCCTGCCTACAATGTTGGGCAAGATGGTGCCGTTTATCAATACGATCATCGTGAAGATACGGATTATTACAGCCAAGCGGGTAACTTATTCCGTTTAATGAACGATGAGCAAAAACAATTGTTGATCGATAACTTAGTGGATTCTATGCGCACCGTTGATGAATACATTCAACGCCGTCAGATCGCCCATTTCCTTAAAGCGGATCAAGCTTACGGTGAAGGCGTCGCTAAAGGCCTTAACATCAAATTGTAATTGTCAGTACTCCCCCACTGACATCGAGTTTTGCCACATGCTTGCATGTGGCTTTTTTGATGGAAAATCCGCTACAATTAGTTTCCTCTTCTCATTGATGCCTTATATGCGTGCATTTATCCTTCGGCTCATCACACTGCTTTGTGCCACATTTACGGGCTTAGTGCTGCTCTTGATTGCGGCATTCTTGATCTTTAACCATCGTTATCCTTTGTCGATTCCAAAAATTGAACCTTCGGTTGTGGTGGTGGATCAAAAAGGTGAAGTGCTCAGACAATTTGCCGACTCAGAAGGCATTTTCCGCCATTGGGTGACACTGGATGATGTCAATCCGAACTATCTCAATGCCTTGATTCATTATGAAGATCGCTATTTTTATCACCATTTTGGCATCAATCCCTTAGCCACATTGCGTGCCTTTGGGCAATGGGTGGCGCACCGTAAAATCATCTCAGGCAGCTCAACCTTAACCATGCAAGTGGCACGTTTACTCTATCCGCATGAACGCACTTTCACGGGTAAAATCGAGCAGATGTTTCGAGCCATTCAGCTTGAACAACAGCTGACGAAAGCAGAAATTTTAACCCTGTACATCAACATTGCACCGATGGGGGGCAACATTGAAGGTGTACAAACTGCAAGCTGGCGTTACTTTGGTAAAGATGCGGCGAGCCTTAACATCGCAGAAAGCGCATTATTGGTGGCATTACCGCAGCGCCCAAGCGTGTATCGCCCGGATCATTCATTAACAAAAGCCATGCAAGCACGCAATAAAGTCTTGGCACGCTTGGCAGATTTTGGCGAAATTTCGCCCACAGATGCCCTTCGCTATCAACAAGAACCCATTAATTACGCGCCCTCAAGCACGCAATTTTCCGCACCTTTATTGGCGGAAAATTTAAAGCAACAATCCGATCAACATGTGATCCACACAACGCTTGATGGTCAATTACAACGCAAAATTGAATCTCTCCTTCGCTCACAGAGTAAAACATGGCCTGCAAAAGCCTCAGGTGCTGTGTTGGTGGTGAATAATCACACGCACGCCATTGCCGCTTATGTGGGCTCGGCTGACCTTTTTAATGCAGAACGTTTTGGTTATGTGGACATGGTGACGGCCATTCGCTCGCCAGGTTCAACATTAAAGCCCTTTGCTTATGGCATGGCGATGGATTATGGCATCATCCATGAAGCGAGCCTCCTCACGGATGTGCGCCGCGGCTTTGATGGCTATTATCCCAAAAACTTTGACAATGAAGTTAGGGGCGCTGTGCCAATGTTTCGTGCGCTACAGCTCTCTTTAAATGTGCCGGTTGTGCAAGTGTTTCAACATTTAACGCCCCATTATTTCACCCAAAAATTGCGCCAAAGTGGCATTGAGCTCTCCATTGATTACCCAACCCTCAGCATGATTTTGGGCGGCGTTGGCATTTCGCTGTGGGAACAAGTGCGCTTGTTTTCAAGTTTATCCACACAGGGTCAAATTTATCCGATGACAGTGACGCCGAAAACCGTCACAAGTACCGGGCAAATTTTATCCCCAGAAGCCGCTTGGATCACCCATAAAATCCTCAGCCAAACACGCCCCGCCAATCGTTTTAATCCCCGTAAAATTGCATGGAAAACAGGCACAAGTTATGGCTATCGTGATGGCTGGGCACTCGGGACAACTGCCGATTGGACAGTAGGCGTGTGGGTCGGTCGTCCTGATGGTGTACCGAATGTGGGCGCGCTCGCCAATCGCTATGCAACGCCGCTTCTGTTTGATGTCTTTAATCTATTACCTAAAGATCAAACAACCCTCACAAAGCCGCGCGGCATTACGACAGAAACCATTTGTTGGCCAAGTGGCCGCAACATGACAGATGTACCCATTGAAGCCTGTGAACAACAATACACCATCGATGCCATCAAAGGACAAACGCCGCCCACGCTCTATGATTCCCCGGGAGAAATGCCACATTTTGGCTGGCCGCAACTGCTCACGAAAGCACCATTACTGCTGCAATCGGCAGAGATTTTAACGCTACAAAATCAGAGCATCATTTACAAAAGCCCCCATTCGATTGCCCTAACGGCACGTGGTAATCCGCCGTTTCGTTGGTATTTAAATGGTCAATTGCTTGAGGACAACAAGCTGGATATTCCAAACTTAACGCTTGGGCAACACACTTTAAGTGTGCAGGATCATGCGCAAAAAGTGCACCGCATTGTGTTTGAAGTGCGCGAGTGAGAAATGCCGTATAATGGTTCTTTAATGACGCATGAGGGCCACTATGAAAGATAAACTCTCGGCGATGATTCGCGAAGCCATCGCCGTCAACGAACGTTCATTTCCATGGGAACGCGCCATCGGTGCAGGCATTGCCATGACATTGCCCATATTCATCGGCTTATGGCTCAATCTTTTACCATATGGATTGATGGCAGGGCTTGGCGGCTTCACCTATCTCTATGCCTTTCGCCTGCCGTATGCGCACCTCTCTAAACGCTTATTGTTTGTAGGCATCGCGATGGTGATCGCCTCGCTCTTAGGCTCAATCACAGCGCCTTATCCGATTGCTGTGGCGGTTGTAATGGGCGCAATTGCTGCCGTGACCCTATTCATTTTCAATGCACTGAAATTCATTGGGCCTTCTGCCATTTTCTTTGTGCTGATTTTTGCCCTCACGGCAGATATGCCACATGTGGACTTCGCTGGCGCATTGATGCGTGCAGGTTTAGTGAGTTTCGGCGCAATGCTCTCTTGGCTCATTGCCATGAGTGGCTTTTTGATTCATCCCCATCGCCCAGAGATTCAATCCCTACAAAAAGCGTATCAGCAACTCATTCAATTGACAGACAAAGCAGGCACGGATGCCTTTCATGGTGAAAAATATAAAGCCATGGCTGCCTTTAAGGAAGCCCATGAAACGTTAATGGCAGGGCGCTTGCCGTGGTCACCCTCTGAAACTTATCGCCGCTTATTGCATTTAGCAGTTGCGGGCAATGAATATTTGATTGAGCTCTCCATTCGGGAAGAGCAATCTTCAAGCCCGATGCCAAAAGAGGCCCACGATTATTTAACAGAGATTTTACGCAATCTCAAATCCTTCAAACAGACATCTACATTGCCCAAACCACCGGCTGATTTACCGCTTGTGGATAACTTTATCGCCATGCATGATGCTCTAACTGCACCCGTTGCCACGCTCCCTGCCCTCACGGCGGATGATCAAGTGAGCATTCGCATGATTTTAGCCCAAGCCCTTGATCGCAATTCCTTAGTCTTTTTAACCGCTGTGCGCTTTGGCATCATCACCACAATTGCCTCGCTCATTGCCCATGGCTTTGATTTTACGCGCTCTTATTGGATTCCGTTATCGTGTGTGGCGGTGATGTCTGGCGCATCGATGGTGGCAACGCTCCACAGAGCCCTTCAGCGTTCCCTTGGCACGATGATCGGGATCATCATCGCAAGTTTAATCCTCTATTTTGAGCCCACAGGCTACCCGATTGCCCTCTTTATTTTGCTCTTTACCATTATGACAGAGCTGTGCATCGTTAAAAATTATGGTTTAGCGGTGATCTTCATTACGCCCAATGCGCTATTGTTGGCAGAAACCATCTCCGCGGGAGATTTCTCCTTTGTGCACTTTGCCGGCGCGCGCATTTTAGATGTGGCCATCGGTAGCATCATCGGGATCATTGGCGTGATGATCATGGGTAAACGCTCAGCATCTGTGCGCATGCCACGCATTTTGATGCGCACCCTTCGCAGTCAATCCCAAATGTTACTGTTGCTCTTTGGTCCACACAACGAAGATGCTGACGCGCAACTTAAAATCCGCAGCCTAAAAATGCAAACCAACCTTGCCAACCTCACCGCGCTTTACACTGCAGCCATTGGCGAGATTCCAAAAAACAAAGCGTTAATTGAATACTATTGGCCGATCATCTATTCACTTGATAAGCTATCGGTACTCCTTGAGCGTGCTGCCCACATGCAACATCGCCCCACATTGAGCCCGCAAGCGTTGGCAAATTTACTCTATTTATTTGAGACATTGGCCAATCATGCTCAATCGGATATGCAGTACGATGCGCTGCCCATTCCTACGATTCCGGGCTTTTCAAGCATCGCAAAGGAAATTGATGTGTTACAATCCGCCTTTAAGTCAGAGACAACCGCAATATGATCGAACAACCGCATTTTGAAATACGATTAACCCGCAATGATGATTGCGAACATTTGCCTGAAGTGGAGCGCTCAGCTGCTGCGCGTTTTGCGAGCATCCCTGAATTGGCATGGATTGCAACGGCTGATGTCCATTCAGTGGAAGATCATCAGCGCTTTGTCACACAGAAAAATAGTTGGGTGGCCATTCATGATGATCAACCCATTGGTTTTATCAGTGGCGTTCAAATGCAAGATGCGTTTCATATTTGTGAATTTTCTGTGCGCGAAGAGTGGCAAAGCCAAGGTGTTGGCAAAGCACTCATGCAAGCTTTAGAGGCAGACATGCATGAGAAAAACATCACCAATATCACGCTCACCACCTTTAGAAAAGTGGAGTGGAATGGCCCGATGTATGAGCATTTAGGCTTTGTGGAAATCCCTGACACCGAGCTTTCCCTCTTTTTATTAGATGTGCTTGGCGAAGAGACTGAGGCGGGTTTTTTACCAGATCAACGCTGTGCGATGCGTAAAACCCTCACTTAAGGTTGTGTCTCTTTTAAGCCATGTTTGCCATGTGATGAGATGATGTATTCACCATTTGAGGCTTCATAACGATACAATCGCCCCCAAGGATCCACAATCAAACGTTCGGCAATATAAGGTCCATGCCAATTGACCACTTGAGGATTTGTGATCAAGCTTTGTAAACCCTGCTCTGTCGTAGGATAATGCCCCACATCTTTATAATAAAGATTGAGCGCCCCTTCAATGGAACGAATGTTCTGTTTGACTGACACCCATTTACTGTCATCATCAAAGCCCAAAAACTTTTGCCCTAAGATGGTGACCACAATGGCGATGATCACCGAAATGATCATCAATTCCACTAAAGACAATGAGCGCTTATAAAACGCCCCAAGTGCATGATTGACCATGAATCAGCGCACCAATGCTTTAAATTCATTAAAGTATGTGGGGAAAGTTTTATTGACGCATGCTGGATCTTCAATGATCACGGGCACTAAAAAGCTGCACAACGAAAAACACATCGCCATGCGGTGATCATCATATGTGCCAATCGAGACATTTTCATTGAGCCGATCAACAGGCGTAATGACCAAATAATCTTCACCTTCTTCCACAATCGCGCCAAGTTTAGTGAGCTCTGTAGCCATGGCATGGATGCGATCGGTCTCTTTCACGCGCCAACTGCCAATGTTGCGAAGAGTGGTTGTGCCTTTTGCAAACAAAGCAAGCACAGCCAATGTCATGGCTGCATCGGGAATGTGATTGCAATCTAAATCAATGGCGCGCAATCCTGATGCAGGCTTTGTCACCACGACGTGATGGTCATGCCACTCAACTTCTGCGCCCATCATTTCAAGGGCGCGCAAAAACTCCACATCGCCTTGAATGGTTTGTGTGCCGATGCCTTGCAACGTAATCTCACCGCCAATGGCGCCAAGGGCTGCAAAATAAGAAGCACTTGATGCATCACCCTCAACATCATAATGCGCCACCGCTTGATAAGTTTGCCCTGCCGGAATGTAAAACGATTGCCAATTGCGATTTTCCACCACAATGCCAAAGTCTTTGAGCATCGCTAAAGTGATGGTGATGTAAGGTTTTGAGATCAATTCGCCATCAATGTGAATGGTCATCGCCTTTTTTGTCATCGGGAGGGTTAAAAGCAGCGCCGTTAAAAACTGGCTAGACACCGAGCCTTTGACTGAAACTTCAGAATGCATCACTTCTGCATTAAAAATCTCAAGCGGCGGATAACCGTCATTGTCTAAATAGTGGATCATTAACCCCATCGATTGCAAGGCTTCCACCAAATCTTTGATCGGACGTTCATGCATACGAGGAATGCCGCGCAACACATAATGCCCTTGATTGAGGGCAAGCGCCGCCGTTAAAGAGCGAAATGCCGTGCCTGCATTGCCTAAAAAGAGTTCTGCCTCTTTATTTGGTAGATGACCTTGATTGCCTTCAATGATGCATTCTGTTGGGCTGATGCGTTCAATTTGAATGCCAAGCGCAAGTAAAGCTTCAGTCATATAGCGCACATCATCACTGTCTAATAAACCCTTCAAATGGGTTTTACCATCGGCCAATGCGGCTAATAATAGCGCACGATTTGAAATACTTTTTGAGCCGGGTACAGTCATTGTCCCTGCTGCGTGTGTCACTTTAGAAAGCGCTAATGTTTCCATACATCACCCATCCGATCATCATTGAATTAGAAATATACAACATATCATACAAAAAGTGCCCTAAAGTTTAACACTGAAGGGCACTTGTGACTATTGTCTGATGCGTGGATCAACACGCATCGATCATTGGACTCTCTGCAGGCGTTAAGTTCAAACGCTCAAAGAGTGCATTGTCCACATCTTCAGCCGCATTGGGGCTGGTTAATAATTTAGCGCCATAGAAAATGGAGTTAGCACCTGCCATAAAGCATAACGCTTGCAATTCAGAGCTCATGGTTTCACGGCCAGCCGATAAACGCACCATGGATTTTGGCATCATGATGCGCGCCACAGCAATCGTGCGTACAAAGTCAAAATCATCCACAGGATCATTGCCACCTAATGGCGTGCCTTGAATCGGGATCAAACGGTTAATTGGCACGCTTTCTGGCGGCGTGAGCATGTTCGCTAATTGCACCAAAAGGGATGCGCGATCCTTTTGTGATTCACCTAAACCGATGATGCCGCCTGAACAAATCTTCATGCCAGAGTTACGCACATGATCTAATGTATCTAAGCGGTTTTGATAATTATGCGTGGTGACAATTTCACCATAGAATTCAGGGGAAGTGTCTAAGTTATGGTTGTAGTAATCTAAACCCGTATTTGCCAACTCATTTGCTTGCTCTGCTGTGAGTTGGCCAAGCGTCATACAAGTTTCCATGCCAAGGCCTTTGACCTCTTCAATCATTTTTTTGATGTAAGGCATGTCACGCGGTTTCGGGTTACGCCAAGCCGCGCCCATACAAAAACGGCTCGCGCCATCTTCTTTCGCTTTTTTCGCAGCCTCAATGACTTTTTGCACTTCCATCAATTTTTCTGCTTCTAAACCTGTGTCATGATGCACGCTTTGCGAGCAATATTTACAGTCTTCAGAGCAGCGACCTGTTTTAATGGATAACAAACGGCTCACTTGAATTTTGGTTGGGTCAAAATGCTGACGATGCACCTGCTGGGCTTCGAACAATAATTCAAACAGTGGTTTTTTAAAGAGCGCATCGGCTTCTTCAATGGTCCAAACTTTTTTACTCATACGATTCTCAGATTAATAATAATGGTAACGCCCCATATCATAGAGGAAAGTTGGGCTGAATGTAAACCAGAATTAAATTCATATGATTTACATAACTCAGCCTCATCAAAATACCAATTGTGTTAAATTGTGACCATCAAGACCAATCAACAATAACGACAATGAGGATGCGATGAGTTATTTAAAAACCTTAGAAAAACAATTTAAAGAAAAAAGTGACAGCTTGCCGGCAGAAGTTCAACACCGCATTTATCGCACATTAAGTTGGCTCAACAGCGCCGAGCGTTTACGCACGCCCGTGCCACATCCAAGCAAACCGAATAAACATAAATTACCCGACACATTAGACATGCAATTTATGAATCTATGGGTGGCATTTAATGCCATTTATGCCTGCCAAGGGTTTCAGGATGATAAAGAGCGCTTTAAAGACTTCATCCACATCATGGTACAAAAAGAGGGGGATAAATTAGAGAAGATTTTATGGGATCTATTCTCTTCTCAAATTCACATGTTTTTGAAAAATCACTATGCATTTCGCCCGTTTTGGGATTATCACAATCAAGAAACCGATCAACCTGAAAGTTATTGGCGTGCTCGCTTTGAAGATGAAAACATTAAAGCAAATCAATCTCTTAAAAATCATGACACCAAAACTTTGCTCCTCATTTTGTTTGAGCGCATTTATACCCTTCGCAATCAAATCTTTCATGGGGGCTCTAGCTTTGGCAGCCGTTTAAACCGCAAACAATTACAACAAGCCTGCGGTTTACTCAGCCATTTAGTGCC
Organism: Wohlfahrtiimonas chitiniclastica DSM 18708; assembly: GCF_000375345.1. Taxonomy (GTDB): domain Bacteria; phylum Pseudomonadota; class Gammaproteobacteria; order Cardiobacteriales; family Wohlfahrtiimonadaceae; genus Wohlfahrtiimonas; species Wohlfahrtiimonas chitiniclastica. The sequence goes on from NZ_AQXD01000004.1 coordinate 95,899, forward strand.
AGTGTTTGCCATTGTGGTGCTCAATAATCCTGAAGATCCCATTTGGGGTCGCCCATTTTATCCAGTGATTCATGATTAATTAATGGTAAAAACAGGCATAAAAAAACCTCGGCAGTGCCGAGGTTTTTTGTGTCACTTATTCGTGATGTTTCACGTGGAACGATAAATCATCGCCAATGAGCACATGATCTTTTGGCTTAAATTCACCATTTAAGAAGGATTTCGCCAATGGATTTTCTAGATGAATCTGAATCGCACGTTTCAATGGACGCGCACCAAAGACAGGATCATAACCCACTTCGCCCAACTCATCTAATGCACCATCTGTGATGGCCAACTCGATCTCTTGATCCGCTAAACGTTTGATCACGCGATCCACTTGTAATTTTGCGATCGAACGAATGTTCTCTTTATTAAGCGGATGGAAGACCACAATGTCATCAATACGGTTGATGAATTCAGGTCTAAAATGTTGCCCAACCACATCCATCACAGAGGCTTTAATCGCTTCGTACTGATCTTTCTCATCCATGTTCGAAAGCGCATGGGTTTGCTCTTGAATGATGCCGGAACCTAAGTTGGATGTCATCACAATCACCGTATTTTTAAAGTCCACGGTGCGGCCTTGGCCATCGGTTAAGCGACCATCATCAAGCACTTGTAAAAGAATGTTAAACACATCCGGATGCGCTTTTTCCACTTCATCCAACAAAATCACAGAATATGGACGGCGACGCACTGCTTCAGTTAAATAACCACCTTCCTCATAACCCACATAGCCTGGAGGCGCACCAATTAAACGTGCCACGGAATGTTTCTCCATGAACTCGGACATATCAATGCGGATCATTGCGGCTTCTGAGTCAAACAAGAAATTTGCCAATGCTTTGGTCAATTCTGTTTTACCGACACCCGTTGGCCCTAAAAATAGGAAGGAGCCAATCGGACGATTAGGATCAGATAAGCCCGCACGAGAACGGCGCACGGCATCAGACACCGCAGAGATCGCCTCTTTTTGCCCAATCACTTGGTTCGCTAAAAAGCTTTCCATATGCAACAATTTTTCGCGTTCACCTTCTAGCATGCGCGTGACCGGAATGCCTGTCCATTTAGAGACAATTTCTGCAATCTCTTCGGACGTCACATTCGTGCGCACGAGCTGATTTTTACGTTCAACATCCCCTTCATTTGCCTGCGCTTCTTTAAGCTGCGCCTCTAATTCAGGAATGCGGCCATATTGCAACTCACTCATTTTCGCTAAATCCCCAGAGCGACGAGCCGCCTCCATTTCATTGCGCGCTTTTTCTAAGTCTTCCTTAATGGAAGTTGCGCCCTGCATCACGCTTTTCTCTTTTTTCCAAACCTCTTCAAGGTCTGAATACTCTTTTGATAAGTCTTCAATCTCTTGCTCTAAGATTTCTAAGCGTTTTTTAGAGGCATCATCTTTCTCTTTTTTGATGGCTTCACGCTCGATTTTCAATTGAATCAAACGGCGATCTAATTTATCCATCTCTTCAGGTTTAGAGTCGATTTCCATGCGCACCAAGCTTGCCGCTTCATCGATAAGATCAATCGCTTTATCAGGCAATTGTCGATCCGTGATGTAACGGTTTGATAAAGTTGCCGCAGCAACAATCGCAGGATCCGTAATTTCCACACCATGGTGAATCTCATAGCGCTCTTTTAAACCACGCAAAATGGCAATGGTGTCTTCAACGGTCGGTTCATCCACCAATACACGTTGGAAGCGGCGTTCAAGCGCTGGATCTTTCTCAATGTATTGACGATATTCATCAAGCGTTGTCGCACCAATACAGTGCAATTCACCGCGTGACAATGCAGGTTTTAACATGTTACCCGCATCCATTGCACCATCGCCTTTACCTGCGCCCACCATTGTATGGATTTCATCAATGAATAAAATGATGCGGCCATCTTGTTTGCCAAGCTCATTGAGCACAGCTTTTAAACGCTCTTCAAACTCACCGCGGAATTTTGCCCCTGCGATCAATGCGCCCATGTCTAAGGATAAAACGGATTTGTTTTTTAAGCCTTCTGGCACTTCGCCATTGACAATGCGCTGCGCTAAACCTTCAATGATGGCGGTTTTACCCACGCCCGGTTCACCAATCAACACAGGGTTATTTTTTGTGCGGCGTGACAAGACCTGAATGCAGCGACGAATCTCATCATCACGGCCAATCACAGGATCAAGTTTTCCCTCTTCAGCACGCTTTGTTAAATCCACCGTATATTTAGAGAGCGCCTGACGGTTCTCTTCAGAATTTGCATCATTCACGGCTTCACCTCCGCGTAAATTGTCAATCACGGTTGATAATGTCTCTTTTTTCAAACCGGCATCTTTTAAAAGGTCGGTAAGCGCCCCTTTTTCTTCTAATATGCCAAGCAAAAAGATCTCTGAGGAGATGTATTGATCCCCACGTGCATTCGCTGCCTTTTCAGCGGCAATCAATGTGCGTTGAAACTCTTTGCTCACTTGAAAATCATTGGTGCCTTCAACTTGCGGCATTTTCTTGATCAATGCTTCAACATCATCGGTCAAACGGTTCACATTGACGCGACACTGACGCAAAATTGGCAACACAGAGCCATCTTTTTGCTTAAGCATGGCAAGCAAAACATGGGCGGGTTCTAAAAACTGGTTGTGATGCTCAATGGCAATGCTTTGAGCCTCGGATAATGCTGATGTTAAGGTTGTTGTAAATTTTTCTGAACTCATCGTTGGTTCTCCTTATCAGTAATTTTTTATTAATCTTTGCTGACTAACATAATGGGACTGAAATTAAAAAAAACAAGAGCGATTCACAAAGTTATCCACAGCTTTTTTGAGGTGCAAAAAAACCCCGATCAGAACCGGGGTTTAATTCAATAGAAAGATACGTTTTAATACTTATATTCACTCTCAGTTTGAGAACAATATCTTAAAACACATTTTCTTATTATATATCAGTGTAATAGAGTCTATTAAAGACCACGACAAACAGTAGTTTGTAAACCTTTGTCGCCTTCTTTAGCTTCAAATTCTACCTTCTGACCTTCCGCTAAAGTACGGAAGCCATCACCTTGAATCGTTGAAAAGTGAACGAATACATCTGGTGAACCATCTTCAGGAGTGATGAAACCAAAACCTTTAGACTCATTGAACCATTTTACAGTTCCGATACGCATATTTAACCTCAAACAAAGAGTGACTATATTCATAGTCGTTTTCAAACCACTTACCCAAATGGATAAGCCTCACCACAAATTTAATAGTGATGCTCATTACATTACGTGTTATTTGTATGCTTTGCAACAAAAATGATCAAATAAATGAAATATTAATCAAAATACCGCAAATGTGTCTTTGCTACGCTGTATCATAAAATACATAACCCATTGATATTAAAAGCGAGAGTTGCATGCAATAAAAAAGCGTATATGATGAGCTTTTGATCACCAAATTTAATCCATTATTATGCATTCATTATCAACCACCTACATTGCACTGGGCGCAAATCTTGAAAATCCAGTAGCACAGCTCACAACAGCGCTTGAAGAGATCGCACAATTGCCCAACACGTCGATCATTGAACGCTCAAAATTCTATCGCACCAAACCCATAGGCCCCGCACAGCCTGACATCATCAATGCTGTGATTGCCTTGCAAACCGCTTTATCACCTTATGAGCTTTTGCATGCCCTACAAGCCATTGAGCTCAAGCATGGGCGCACACGTACAGTTCGTTTTGGCGCGCGCACTTTGGATTTGGATGTATTGCTTTATGAGGATTGGGTCAATGATGATTCCGCGCTCATTGTGCCTCATCCAAGAATGCACGAGCGCAATTTTGTGTTGATTCCCCTTTATGAAATTGCGCCCGATTTAATCTTGCCACAAGGGGCCATTGTCGATCTCATTGCCCGCAATGACCCTGAAGATTATGTGATTCCGTTAGATCTTTAAAGGCGAAAGCGCTTGGCCACAAAGCCTAAGGCAACGCCAAGCACACAAAGGAAAATCAGATAATGGGTGACAAAGTTCTCATTCAATTGCTCGGCGATCACGGGCACTAAAAATGTGGTGAGCCCACCAAAGAGTGCATTCCCAATGTTATAAGAAAAGCCCATGCCCGATAAACGCACATGCGGCTCATATAAACGTACAATGAAGATCGGCACACACGCCACTAAGCCTAAAAAGAGCGAACTTGCCATATATAGTGATGCAATCAAGGTGTGATCGCCGCCCTGCCCAAGAGCATTGAAGAAAATCGTGCTGCTGATGCCTAAAATCGTCGCAAACACAATCATCGTGCGTGGCAAGCCAATGCGATCCACCAATAAGCCAGCAATCACGCTGCCAATGATGTTCATTGCCGTGGCCAACAATGCAATTTTATTGACAAAATCTGCAGGCAATCCATAAAGTTCTGATTTCATTAAATTTGGAATGAGCAGCACCATAATGACGCCTGTCATTAATAGCCACGTGCTCATGACGCCCCAAAAGCTCTCTTTTAAATATTTTTGCAACACTGTTTTCATGGGGAATTCGCTGCTTTTTTTGCGCTCTTCTTTAAATTGTAAAAAGACCGGCGTTTCTTGCAATGAGCGACGTAAATAGAGCGCCAATAACCCTAAGCCACCCCCAATGATGAAAGGAAAACGCCATGCATATGCGTGGATTTCTGCTTCCGTAAAAATGAAGTTCAATGAGGTGGAAATGGCATAACCAATGAACACCCCAAAGGTGAGCCCTGCAGCAATTAAACTATTGGCAAGCCCCATATGATGCGATTTGACATGCTCTGTGACAAAAACATGCGCGCTTGGCACTTCGCCCCCTAACGCGATCCCCTGCAATAAACGCATGCACAGCAATAAAAGCGGCGCCCAAACGCCAATGTCATCAAATGTGGGCAATAAACCGATGGCTAAGGTTGGCACAGCCATTAAAAAGAGCGAGATCATAAACATGCGTTTACGTCCCACAATGTCGCCAAAGGGCGCTAAAATCATGCCACTTAATGGGCGCACAAAATAGGCCACCGCATAGATGCCATAAATCATCATCAAAGAATCAAGTCCCGATTGCTCCGGGAAAAAGTGCTGTTTTAAAATGGGAATAAAGGTCAAAAAGACAATGAAATCATAAAACTCCAACGCGCCGCCTAATGAGGAGAGCGAGAGCGTTTTAATGTCTGACCGAGTCAATGCTTGTTTCATATCCATCCTAGAGTTGATCAACAAAATTCGCATCTTACTCCAAATGAATGGATTTTGCCCTGTGTTGCGGACATAAAAAAACCTCGTGATTACACGAGGCTTATGTTTGGATCAATGAATAAAATAAAGCAAAATATCCGTTTCATCAGTGCGCCAACATCTCTTCGACCACCTCTGCATTTGATAATGCATCAGGATAATAGGTCGGCCAATTGCTCAATTCATCAAACAACGCTTCTTGGGACTCATTGCCCATGTACAAATGGAAATGATCCGCCGCGCGAGGCTCAATGATGTGATCGCTGAACTGAATGAATAAAGGCGCACCTGAATCCTTTTGCTGACACTCAAAAAGATAGCGCACGCCACGGTTGCCCTTTCGATACGTTAAAATTTTATGCCCTGCAGGTGCATATTCACAAAATGTGGATTTTTCTTTCGCATGAAAGGCAATCACATTGCCATCAATCACAATGTTTTCCACATCGGTGGCATAACCTTTTGTGTAATATGCTTTGTACTCTTGTGCCGTTTGATCGCCTTTATCCGCCGCTTTTTTCTCCATCACAGCATCAAGCTCACCGCTTAAAATGAGTGGATAAACAGAACGCCATGCACCTTGCCAATCGCTCAATGAACGATCTTTGACATCTTGATCCTCAAAATAGCCTTTGCTCGCTTGAATCTGTTTTTCCGTCATCGGTGCATGATGATGCCCATGATGGTGATGGCTATGATCGTGGTCATGATCATGATCATGCGAGCCGTGGGCAAATGCGCCAGAAAGTGATAAACCCATCGCCATCGATAGGGCCAATAACAACTGCTTTTGTTGCATGTTACTCTCCTAAAAGTTAAAGGGATCAATGTTATAGCACAGGTTTTTCTGTATTGACTGAACACTTTTTATGCAAACAAGAATCATTCTCATAATTGCTTCGATCCTGCAGGAATTTGCATCATTTTGCAGAATTTTTCTGTATAATTTACGCCATTCAAAACGTTTCACGTGAAACATTAACAACAATAATGAGGATCATATGCACACATCACGTTGGCTCATTGCATCAGCTGCACTTTTAACCTTAACGGCATGTAAAGGTTTATCCTTAGAAGATACGCTGTCTCTTGGCATGCAAAGCGCGCAAATTATGTCGTTATCTGACAATGACATCAAACAATTGACGCAAAAATCCTGCCAAGAAATGGACTCAAAAAATAAAGTGGCGCCAGCGAATAGCGCATATACTCAGCGCCTCAATCGCATTGCCAATGCGCTTGGCCACAATGTCAATGGCACGCCCGTCAATTATAAAGTCTACCTAACCAATGATGTGAATGCATGGGCGATGGCCAATGGCTGCGTGCGCGTTTACAGCGGTTTGATGGATAAGATGACGGACAATGAAATCCAAGGTGTGCTCGGTCATGAACTCGGTCATGTGGCGCTTGGACACAGCAAAAAAAGTGTACAAGTGGCTTATGCAACAGAACTCGCGCGCAACACCATCGTCAAAACCGCCAACAGCTCCATTGCGGATTTAACCAGTTCACAATTGGGCGATTTGGCGCAAAAATTGGTGAATTCTCAATTCTCTCAATCCCAAGAATTGGCGGCGGACAACTTTTCGTATGATTATTTGAAAAAACGTAACCTTAACCCAGCCGGCATTGCCTCAGCATTTGATAAATTAGGTGGCGGCAGCTCATTACTTAGCACGCACCCAGCTTCATCAAAACGCTCGAACAACATTCGTCAGCGCATGTTGGCAGATCAAAAGTAGTCCATAAAAAAAGCCATCCATACTCATTTATGGATGGCTTTTTAAAACTCAATGCTTAAGGCATTAAAATCATCGCATCACCATAACTGAAGAAACGATATTGATCATCCACCGCATGTTGATAAATCTTCTGAATGCGCTCATAGCCCATAAAAGTGGACACAAGCACCATCAATGTGGATTTTGGCAAATGAAAATTGGTGATCAAGGCATCAATCACATGAAATTCAAAGCCTGGCTTGATGAAGATGTTTGTATCCCCCTCAAAGGCTTTGAGCGTGCCATCAAGTGCGGCGGTTTCTAATGAGCGGCACACCGTTGTGCCCACAGCAATCACGCGTTTACCTGCCGCTTTCGTGGCTAAAATGCGATCAATGGCGGATTGTGGCACAGAGATCCACTCTTTATGCATCACATGTTGATCAAGCGCCTCTTCACGCACAGGTTTAAATGTACCGGCGCCGACATGAAGCGTCACTTCCACAAAGGATGCGCCTTTCTCTTCAATCGCGTGCATCAACTCTTTCGTAAAATGCAAACCGGCCGTTGGCGCGGCAACGGCACCTTTCTCTTTACTGAAAACCGTTTGATAACGCTCTTTATCAAAATCACTGTCATCACGCACAATGTAAGGCGGCAATGGCATGTGCCCCATTTTTTCTAAAATGGGAAACACCGCACTACCATCGACCGTTTCAAAAATAAAGAAGCTGTCATCCCTTGCCACCATTTTAAAGACAGGCTGATCTTCTACATAAATGATCTGTCCCTCTTTTGGCGATTTGCTTGCACGGGTTTGCGCTAAAAATGAGGTTTCACTCAATAAGCGCTCAACCAAAATCTCAACCGCCCCGCCTGTTTCTTTATGGGCAAACACGCGCGCTGGCAATACGCGCGTATTGTTAATCACCAATAAATCACCCGGTTCAATATAATCGATGATGTCTTTGAAGATTTTATCTTCAATCTCATCACCTTTTGCCACCAATAAACGCGAGGATTCACGATCCTCTTTTGGAAACTGCGCGATCAACGATTCAGGTAAATGGTAATCGTAATCGGAAATTTTATCTTTCATCAAAACTCACTACTTTTTCATTGGCAAATAGATCTTCTAAGCGCTCGCGCTCACGAATCAAGTAAGCCTGATCTTGATCAATGAGGATTTCGGCGGCGCGTCCACGTGTATTATAGTTCGAACTCATCACAAAACCATATGCGCCCGCTTGTTTGACCACTAAAATGTCACCGGCTGACAATGCCAAATCACGATTTTTACCCAAAAAGTCGCCAGTTTCACACACAGGTCCCACAATGTCATAGTTATGCACAGGCGCATCACTCGCTTTAGTTGTTTCAATGCGCATCCATGATTCATAAAGCGCTGGGCGAATCAAATCATTCATGGCAGCATCGACCACGGCAAAGTGTTTGCCTTCATTCTCTTTTGTTAAAATCACTTCTGTTAATAAGTAACCAGAATCACCCACAATCGAGCGCCCTGGCTCCATCGTCATCACTAAATCGCGATCACCGAGTTTTTCATAAATCATGTCCACTAAGGTTTGTGGCGTGATCAATGTTTCCCCTTGATAATCAATGCCAAGACCACCGCCCATGTCAAAATGCTCAAGCTCAATGCCCTTCTCTTTTAAGGCATCAATCAGTGTCAACATGCGATCAACCGCATCACAATACGGGGATAATTCCGTCAATTGTGAACCAATGTGGCAATCAATCCCTTTAATGGCAATGTGTGGCAATTGATGCGCCGCTTCATATAAACGCACGGCTTGATCATACGGAATGCCAAACTTATTTTCACGAAGGCCGGTAGAAATATAAGGATGGGTTTTTGCATCCACATCAGGATTCACGCGAAATGAAATTGGCGCCATTAAACCTAACTGCCCAGCCTCTTCATTGAGCCTATAAAGCTCAGCCTCTGACTCCACATTAAAACAATGAATGCCCGTTTCTAACGCAAAACGTAAATCTTCACGCGTTTTACCCACGCCTGAAAAAATTACCTTGGTCGGATCACCGCCCGCTTTTAACACACGCAATAATTCACCACGCGAGACAATGTCAAAACCTGCCCCTAAATCTGCCAATAAACGAATGACAGATAAATTGCTGTTCGCTTTCACGGCATAACAGATCAAATGCTTTCGTGCGCCAAAGGCATCTTGATAACGTTTGAACGCTTCTGTGATGCTTGCTTTTGAATACACATAAAGTGGGGTGCCGTAAGTTTTGACCAAATCTTCAATGGCCACTTGTTCAATGTGAGATGTCAATTGGGACATTTATCGCTCCGATGATGATTGTTGTTCTGTTGAATGTTGATCTGGTAAGTACAACGGCCCTTTTTGACCACAAGCGTGTAAAAAGAAGCTCAAACCCACCACACATAAAATCTTTTTCATAACTCTAATCTCTTGATTCCAATCAGGGAAAAATTATAACGAATTGTTGCAGCGAGCGCCATGCGCTAATAACCGCAAAACCAACCAAATGCGTGCTTTCGCAGGATGGCTATAAGGCGCGTGTAATAAACCATATTGATCATTCACCACTTTCCCTGCTCGCACGCGTGTTGTCAATACAACTGGGCAAGATGCGTGCATTAATACTGGCAATAAATTTTCATGCACTGTGCCATTGCCTGTGCCCACAACGATTAAGCCCTCAACATTGGCTTCTAAAAGCGCTGTGAGCATGCGTGGATTGGCGGAGACATCACTGTAGACAATTTCCACCCAAGGATAGTCATCATCTTGCACTGGCAATGCCTCAATGCTAAGTTTCATTTTATCATCCACTTTAACATTCTTATAAAACTCCACTTTGCTGTTCAAAATGTGACCAATTGCACCAAAATCATCTGCGCAAAAACCATCCACTTTTAAGGTGTGCGACTTCACCACTTCATGCCCCACATAAATGGTGTTATTGATCACAGCCCATAAACCTGCAACGCCATGCGCTGCAACCTGTAAACTGTCCAATAAATTCAACGGACCATCCGCACTGATTGCAGTGGAAGGGCGCATTGCTGCGGTTAATACAACGGGTTTAGTCAAATTGAGCGTCCACTCTAAAAACACAGCACTCTCTTCTAATGTATCTGTGCCATGAGTGATGACAATGCCATCAACATCATTACGCGCTAATTGCTCATTCACGCATTCGGCCAATGCCTTGAGAATGGAAAAACGCATGTCTTTACTGTCAATTTGGCAAAGCTCAATGGTTTCAATCGTCATCTCTTCAGGCACAGGCAATCCGTACAATAATTCAGCGGCTTTTTTTTCACCGGCTGCATAATTGACCAATTCTTGATCACTTGCGGCATTGCCTGCAATCGTGCCACCAGTACCAATGATGACTATTTTTTTAGCATTCATGATCTTTTTTCCTTTTTTTCATCATAAAATTGCGTCTTAGTATGCCGGAATTTTCATCAAATGCATACAATATATCTTATTGATATTTCAATGATTTTAAAATTTATACGATTTTTTTAATTTTTTTTGTAAAAAAAGTTTGACGTTTATAATTATTTGCCTATAATAGCAAACCTCTGACGGGTCATTAGCTCAGTTGGTAGAGCAGTTGGCTTTTAACCAATTGGTCGAAGGTTCGAATCCTTCATGACCCACCAAATTCCAAAGCATCTAAATTATAGATGCTTTTCTTTTTCCGTTAGAGACAAATAACGGGTCATTAGCTCAGTTGGTAGAGCAGTTGGCTTTTAACCAATTGGTCGAAGGTTCGAATCCTTCATGACCCACCAAATTCCAAAAGCTTCTAGTCATTGATTAGAGGCTTTTTTGCTATGTGGGGAACGGTATGCGTGCATTGTGGGTGATCCATTCACATCAAATTGATGACTTGTCTGCCGATATCATATCTTCGCGCTTGCGGTGCGATGATCTTGTGGTGCTCTCTGATGCGGCTGATTTACCGCATGCACGCCCTTTAAAACATGCCAAAGCCCTGCTTGGACAAACATTGCCCGCACTCATTTTTGATGCCAGAGATGGCTTTGCACTCGATTATTTTCTCTGTGCTGCGCACACCATCGAAGATAACGGCGCATTGATCATCATCGCCCCTAATTTTAAGGGCAATGATCCACAAAGTCTGCGCTTTCACCACACAAGCATCCCCACACCTCATTTTCAGCAACATTTAAATGCTTGCTTAACTCGCTATGCTCAACCCTTTGATTTAGATCACATTCAGCACAATGCAATAACAGCAACAGACGTCATGCTCACAAATGAGCAACAGCACGTCATTACCCAGCTCCAAAACTTTTCCACAGGCATCCTGACATTATTTGCACCGCGTGGCACAGGGAAATCGACGGTCATTGCTCATTTCTTACAAGCTGTGGATAACTTTGTGCTCACGGCTCCAAATCAACCTTCCCTCAAACGTTATGCACAGCATGTGGATAACTTTAAGGCACCGGATGATCTTTTTTTGAACCATGCCCCTAAAAGTTTTGAGTGGCTCATCATCGAAGAGGCTGCACAAATGCCCATCGCACACTTGGAAAAATTGAGTGCTTTGGCGCATAAAGTTATCCTCATCTCCTCTGTGGATAACTATGAAGGCACAGGGCAAGGCCTTGCGCAAAAGTTGCACGCAATCCTCCCGATTGAGCAAGCCCTCACTTTGACAAAAAGCCAACGCTTTGATGATCAAGATCCTGTCGCCCGCTTTTGCCAAGCCATCGCGCTACAAGAATCCTGTACAGAAAGTTTGCCAGAAGGTTTAAATCTCTATGATCATGAGGGATTAACCGCGCTGCAAAGCCAGAGCGAGTGCATTCAAGCACTCTATCAATTTCTCAACGTACACCATTATCAAACCAATGCCCAAGATGTGCGCCGCCTATTTGATGGGCACAATCAAATTTTTATCACAGATGTGCAGAACTCAACACTTCGCGGTGCCATTTGGGCGCTGAAAGAAGGCGAGTTATCCACAGATTTGGCTGTGGATATCTTTAATGGTTATCGTCGCCCGAAAGGTAATTTAGTGGTGCAAACTTTAGGGGCGCACAGCTATTATCCTGAACTCATGACCCAAAAGAGCCTGCGTGTGTCCCGCATTGCGGTGGATCATGCCCATCGCCATCAAGGGATTGCGAGCAATATGCTCATGCACCTCATCGAATATGCGAAAGTTCATCAATATGATTTCATCTCCACAAGCTTTGGGCTCACAGAAGATTTACTGAGCTTTTGGCAACAAGCAGGCTTTACATGGGTGCACATGGGCACGCATCGCGATAAAACCACAGGCTTACATGCCGCCATTTTGCTGTATCCTTTAACCGATGCAATGCAAACATTGATCGAACGGATGGCACAAAAATGGCGCGCTGATGCATATCATTTATTAGAGGCTCCTTTTGTACATGCATCTGTGCATCCTTGCCTACAAACCATTGCTAAACCGGCTCCTTTTGATGCGTTAGATGCCAGAATTTTAGTGGCCCATCAGCAACATAAAAAACCTAAAGAAGCCGTATTTTCTGCATTACAGCGTCAAATCCTGCGAGTTGATCAATAATTGATCATAATTTTCATCTAAAGAGGTTTGACAAACTAAAACCTTCTCCCTATAATGCAAACCTCTTCAAGAGACAACGCCGGTATAGCTCAGCTGGTAGAGCAACTGACTTGTAATCAGTAGGTCCTCAGTTCGATTCCGAGTGCCGGCACCATATTTAAAAACCCTGCTTAACGCAGGGTTTTTTTATGCCTGTGTGCTAAGATAAAATCATTATAATTATTTTCTGTGACGCCATGTTTAAATCCATACTCAATAAAATTCGCCACAAATACAGCCATTTTAAGGTTAATCACGTCAATATCTATGGCATTAAGAGCCCATATCATTTTGATCGACAGCGTGAGCAATACTGTATTAATGAGCCTGATGCCCACAGCCTTGATCACACAGAGATTGTGCTTTATTCATGGAACATTTATAAACAAAAATTAAATGCAGCCATCGATGAGCTCTCCTACATGCTCAATAAAGCGGACATTGTCATGCTGCAAGAGGCTCGAGAGAGTGAAACATTGATGTCGCTGATCAGTAGCCACACTTTTAAAGCCATTCATGTGGTTGCCTTTAAAGACGGCCATTATGCCAATGGCGTGATGACCATCAGTAAAACCGCACCCATTTGTTACAGTGCACAAAAATATTCAGAGCCATGGATTCGCTTTCCAAAATCCGGGCTCATCGCCACTTATCCTTTATCAAATGGGCAACATCTGATGGTGGCTAATTTCCATGCGGTGAATTTTTCGTTGGGTTTAAAGGATTTTATGCAGCAACTTCGCACCATTTTTGACATTTTACAGCAACATGCGGGTCCTATTGTCCTAGGGGGTGATTTTAATACCTGGCGAAAATCCCGCTATTTATATGTCAAAAGACTCATTCGCGAGCTCAATTTAAAAGAGATTCAATATCCCATCGATCAACGCACAAAAGTGATGGGTAAAGTTTTAGATCATATTTTTGTGCGCGGCTTACATGTTAAAGAGGCCAAAACGTATAACATTTCGGCCTCTGATCACAATCCTATTCGATTGAAGTTGTCGTGCGAAGAATGAATTTAAGCTGCTCTTTCATGTGCGCGAGTGCTTTTGCACGATGAGAGATTTGATTTTTCTCAGCCAATTCAAGCTCTGCCATACTTTTACCTAATCCTTCAATGAAGAATAAAGGATCATAGCCAAAGCCGCCCGTGCCCATAGGTTCATGCAAAATGCGTCCATAAATGCGCCCTTCTGCAATGAGCGGCGTCGGATCTTCTGCGTAACGCACAAAAGCAAGCACCGAGATAAAAAATGCGGCGCGATCTTTATCCTCAACACCTGTTAGGTTCTTTAATAATAAGCGATTATTCGCATCGTCTTCTTTCACAGGACTATAACGGGCTGAATGAATGCCAGGTGCACCTTTTAAGTACGGCACCACAATGCCAGAGTCATCGGCAATCGCAGGTAGGCCACTCTCTTTTGCAGCATGACGCGCCTTAATAATTGCATTTTCAATGAAACTTAGGCCACATTCATCGGCATCTTCGATGTTAAAATCACTTTGTGGTCGAACAACAATGTCCAATGACGAGAACAATTCATTGAACTCCCGAATCTTGCCTACATTATTACTCGCTAAAATGATTTCCATTATTCTGCACCATAAACGTCAATTGAGAAGTATTGATCTGCCACTTTTTGATAGCTGCCATCTTTACGAGATTCAAGGATCGCTTCGTTGAATTTTTCCATCAATGCATCATCGCCTTTACGCAAACCAATGCCGATGCCATCGCCAAATACCTCAGGATCATTATAATCAGGGCCCACAAATTCTAAAGATTTATCGTAACCTTTACGCAAATATCCATCATCTAATGGCACGCTGTCGGCAAAGACTAAATCAATGCGACCAGAATCTAAATCGAAGATGGCTTCATCTAAATTTCGGTAGCTACGAACGTCTGCTAACTTGGCAAATTTCTCATTGGCGTAAGTTTCATGAATAGTTCCACTTTGAACACCAATGGATTTTCCTTTTAATACATCGTCTGTAATTTCTTTGTATTCACCAATGGGTGCTACAAATTTTGCAGGTGTTTGGTAGTACTTATTAGTGAAGTTAATGGCTTGTTTTCGTTGGTCTGTGATGGACATGGAAGCTAAAATTGCATCAATTTTTTTCGTATTGAGAGAAGGAATGAGTGCATCAAACTCCACTTGCACGATTTCACATTTCAAATTTGCCTTTTCACAGAATAAGTTAGCTAAATCTGGTTCAAAGCCACCAAGACTACGATCAGGGTTCATATAACTAAATGGAGGATAAGATCCTTCAATCCCAATTTTAACTGGCTCATTTGCTAAAGCTAGAGAACTTGTTAGGGCTAAGCCAAGCAATAGTTTTTTAATCATTGTGTATAACTCCTTTTATATTGATTAACCCTTTATATATATAGGATGATGATGAGTTTGACAAGTTATCCACAGCTTTTCATATTATTTCAATAAATTCAAATGGATAAATAAGATTTTGATTGTTAATAACTTATGTATAACTCTATGGATAAATTGTTTATAAATTTCCTTTGATTTTATCCACAAATTATTCATAGGCTTATTCACAGAGTTATCCACATCTTTATGCACAGATATTGCGAAACCTGTGGATAACTTTTTAGCCTTATGGATCAATCTTAAAAGTTATGCACAAGTGATTCACCAGTTGTGAATGATTGAGATCATTGTCTGTAATTTTTTCATCCGTTAGATAATTCATTGAAATGATTTTATGAATGTCTGTTTAAAATTTAAACAATTGTCCATTTGTGTGTGCATTCAATTCTCTTTGGTTCTTCTATTTTTTATTAAGCTATATATATATTATAAATGATGATAAGGATTGCGAGTTATCCACAGGCTTATTCATAACTTAATGAAATTAAAAGTAAAAAAACCAAAAAAGTATGTGGATAACTATGTGTAAAACCCTATGGATTACTTTGGGATAACTATTGGCAAAACTTACCCACATTTCATTCACAGGCTTATCCGCAGAGTTATTCACAAAGTTATCCACAGGCTCAATATTGTGATGATTAAGAAATGTAAAGCGTAAAGATAGGTAAGGGTTGAAGGGGTTTGATAAATCAAACACGACAATTGGTTAATTGATTGATCTTTCGAGTGGATTCTTTTTGTCTTTCTCACAAAAACTGAGGTAAAATACCCGCTTTAAGTCAATTGAAAATTGAATTATGAGCTCAAAAATTCCGACCGAATTGCTTGAAAAGTATCGTCAATCCTTTAGTGAAAAGGCCGAACAGTTAACATCATTGCTCGAGACGCTCAGCCATCAAGCGGCTAATGAGGGTGAACAAAGGGGTGAAAGCATCAAAGAACTTCACCATTTTGTTTACCAGCTAAGCAGTTCAGCCACAACGTATGAGTGCAAAGCGCTTGCGGATAAAACTCGCGAGTTTTTGAAAGTGGTGGAACAAGGCGATCTGAATGTACAGGCCACATTGACCTGTGGACAAGCGCTTGTTCATCTTCTTCAACATCCTTAATGATGAGGTAAATCATGGATCAACTCCAAATTTTGCAACCATTTTCCGACTGGGTTTCTGATGTTCTTGTGGACATTCCGGATGAAACTGTCGCCTATGTCTTTAACATTTATGAGGAAAATGACGCCTATTTGGTGGATATTACAGGCACCTCAACATTTGATGCGAGCTGTGAAGACTGGACCGATGACATCAATTGGGATTCAGGAAATGAGATGTTCATCATTCCCAAAGAGAATTTTGAGGGTGATTGGGAAGAGATTCATGATGCCATTGCTGAAGCCTTAGAAGCATTGATGGATGCCGAAGGCGAATTGGCCGATGCATTGTGTGATTCTGACGCTGTGGCAGTGGGCTTTATTGACGGTGAATTAGAAATCATATGGCAGGAAGAATGATCAAACCGCGCACGTTATCTAAAACCATTGGTGCATGCTTTGCGCTGATGGCTGTGATGCCTGTCACTCATGCCTTGAGCATCAGTTATGATCAAGTCAATCATGCTGCAATGCCGCAAGCGGTTTTGTATCCTTTTGCCTATCAAGGCTTGGTCTCGATCCGAGAAAATCACTTTGCGGATCGATTGAGTCGTTTGCCTGAAGAGATTCCTGAATATTGGGATGTGGTGGCGGTTGGGCGCGATATTTTAGAGCAAGAGTGTCGTGACAAAGGGCGTTTGGCTGAGTTTGATTACAGCTATTTGCCGCACAAAGAGTTATTGACGCCTAGCGCTGTGCAAAAATGTGGCGTCGGTTTTAGTGTGCAGGGCATGACCCTCAACTATGCATTGATCCACAAATATGGCGTGCCGCCCACTTATTGGTCCGATTTATTTGATTTCAATCGTTACCCAGGTAAACGAGCATTGCCAAAACAAGCGCGCTATTTGTTTGAAATCGTGCTGTTAGCCGATGGCGTCAAGCCGAGTTATTTGTATCCACTGTTGGCCACAAAAGCGGGGCAGGATCGTGCATTGGCGAAGTTAGATCAAATTTACGATGAAGTGATTTGGTGGAATGATGTCAATCGTCTCAAAGAGTGGCTAGATCAAGGTTTGGTGGTGATGTCTGTTGCACCAGATGGTGCGATGCTGAGCAATGATGTGGATAACATTGGGGTGTCTCGCCATCAAGTGCTCTATGAGATGCGCTATTATGCATTGTTAAAATCTTCAAAAGCACCTGAAGTGAGTTATGCTTTCATTTCGTATGCGACGCAGCCTGATCAACAACTGAAATTGGCAGCCACCCAGTATTATGGCCCAACGATTCAGCAAGCCTGGCGATTATTGCCCAGTGAATCGGTTGAGTATGTGACGAATCACCCGCACAATTTGCAAGGTGGTATTTTGCTCAACTATGAATTTTATGCTGAGCATGGACAAGCGCTAGAGGATCGTTTCAATGCATGGTTGGCCACAAAAGAAGCCCCGGTGAAACGAGTTTCATTGGCCTCTGAGATGGAAAAACCTGTAGAAAATGCTGAAAATTTAGCGCAAGAAACAGAAGTGGATGCCATTATGTTAAATCCAGAGATGGAATTTATTGGTCCAGAAGTGATTGATTTTGTTGGGCCTAATCAAGTGTTGCAACAAAATTTGTAATAAATATTTGCATTTTTAAGAAATTGCTGTATAGTTATGAACTTCACAGACGCGGGATGGAGCAGTCTGGTAGCTCGTCGGGCTCATAACCCGAAGGTCGTTGGTTCAAATCCGGCTCCCGCAACCAATTATAACGAAGCCCACTTGAAAAAAGTGGGCTTTTTCGTTGCTGAATCATTTTGGAGGTGTTGTTATGCGCAAGGATCCATTCGGACTCACAGAGTTACTCGAACCATCCATTACAGCGATGGGTTTCATTTTATGGGGCGTAGAATTTCATGCGAACTCCAAAAATGCACTATTACGCGTATACATTGATAAAGAAAATGGCGTGAATGTGGATGACTGCGCGCAAGTGAGTCATCAAATTGAAGGCCTATTAGACGTGAATGACCCAATCAGCACGCCCTATACGTTAGAAGTCTCTTCTCCTGGTTTAGATCGTGCATTTTTCTCATTAGAGCAAATGGCTGACTATTTAGGCTCAGAAGTGGAAGTGCAACTGATCAGCGTTGTGGATAATCGTCGTCGTTTTAAAGGCATCATTGAAAGCATTGATGGCGACAACATCACCTTTGCCATTCCAAAAACCACAGGTAAAAAGGGTAAAGCAAAGCGTGCAGAAAACATTGAGAGTGATACTTTGACGGTCAATTATAGCTTGCTAGACAAAGTAAACCTTTCACCAACTTTTATCAAAAATTGATTGATTTAAAGAGAACAGAGCTATGAATAATAAAGAAGTGATGACAGTTGCAGAAACAGTATCCAATGAAAAAGGCGTTTCTCGCACAATTATTTTTGAAGCATTGGAATTGGCATTAGCAGCTGCGGCAAAGCGTTCTTACCCTGTTGAAGTAGACTTACGAATTGAAATTGACCAACGCACCGGTCATTATAAAACTTTCCGTCAATGGAAAGTGGTGCCAGATGATTTGCCAGCTGAAGAGCAAATGGCGACAAAACAAATTTCATTAGCGGCAGCACAGTTAGATGATCCTGATGTGCAAGTCGGTGACATCGTTGAGGAGGAAGTGGATAACATTCCATTTGCTCGCATCGGTGCTCAGACGGCTAAACAGATCATTTATCAAAAAGTGCGTGAAGCAGAGCGTCGCCAAATGGCTGAATTGTATAGCCAAAAATTGGGCCAATTGGTGCGTGGTACGGTTAAAAAAGTTGAACGCGGCAGTGTGTATGTGGATTTAGGCGACAACGTAGAAGCCTATTTACCAAAAGAAAACATGATTCCACGCGAAATGCTCAAAATGGGTGATCAAGTGCGTGCGATTTTAGAAGACATCGTACAAGATGTACGCGGTCCACAAATCGTATTGTCTCGCACCACACCAAAATTGATCAAAGCATTGTTTGAAATTGAAGTGCCAGAAATCAGCCAAGGCAGCATTGAAATCTTAAATGCAAGCCGTGATCCTGGTAGCCGTGCGAAAATCGCGGTGAAATCTTTTGACCAACGCATTGATCCTGTTGGGGCATGTGTGGGGATGCGCGGCTCTCGCGTGCAAAACATCACAAAAGAGTTAAATGGTGAACGTGTGGACATCATTTTATGGGATGATAATCCAATTCAGTTTGTGATCAATGCCATGAGCCCTGCTGAAGTGGTTTCCATTGTGGTGGATGAAGATCGTCACATGATGGACATCGCAGTCGATCAAGACAAATTGTCCCAAGCAATTGGTCGCAATGGTCAAAACGTGCGTTTAGCTTCTGAATTGACGGGCTGGGAACTCAATGTGATGAGCGCCGAAGAAGCAGAAAATAAACAGCAAAAAGAGACTTCACGCATCAGTCAATTGTTTGTTGATGAGCTTGAAGTGGATGAAGAAGTGGCAGAAATCTTAGTTCGTGAAGGTTTCTCGTCCTTAGAAGAAGTGGCGTATGTGCCAATTGCAGAAATGCTTGAAATTGAAGAGTTTGACGAAGAGATCGTCGAAGCCCTTCGAGATGCAGCAAAAAATGCATTGGAATCTTACGCATCGTTGAAAAAAGAGTTAGGCGATAAAGCACCAAGTGCTGATTTGATTCAATTGTTGGAAGGTGATCATATTCTCGCCTATAAACTTGCTAAGAAAGGTGTCAGCACACCTGATGATCTAGCAGAATTAGCTTCAGATGAGTTGGCAGAAATGGCAGCGATTGATGAAGAAACTGCCAGTCAATATATCATGACAGCAAGACAGAGTTGGTTTGTATAGGGAGTGACATATGACAGAAAAAACAGAAGAAAAAGCACCAAGCAAAATCACATTGAAACGCAAAACTCATACTGAATTGAAAGTTGCCAGTGCGCCGGGTCAAGCGCGCACGGTGGCCGTTGAAGTTCGTAAGAAAAAAACGTATGTAAAACGTGATGCAGCAGCGCCTGTGGACTCAGAGATTGAGAACACAGCCGTAGAAGCGGTTGCAGAACAGGCAGAAACAGCGGTGCAAGCGCCAAAAGCTGCTCAAAAAGAGACACCAGTAACATCAGCGGCACCAGCCGCTGTTGCTCCATCTGCTGAACAAGTGGCCAAAGCGGCTGCAAAAGCAGAAGGTGAAGCAAAACAACAAGAGCGTTTACGTATTGCAAAGGAACGTGCAGAAGCCGAAGAGCGTGCAGCTAAAGAAGCGGTTGAGCGTCGTAAACTGCAAGAAGAACGTAAGCAAAACGAAGAAATTCAGAAAATTGCGGATGCAGCTCGTATGGCAAGTGAAAGTACAGTTTCTAAGGTACAAATTAGTTTTAACAATACCGATAAAACTGAAGATAAAAGTAAAAAGAAAGCATCAAACACTCCGAAAGGACAAGGTCAACATAAACCTAAGTCTGATGCACGTCCACACAAAAGAGATGACAAGAAAGTCTCTAATGTTGTGGTAGAGAAAAAAGCGAAACCTTCTGCACCAACAGGTGCAGCGGCGCCTGCAGCAGATGCTGTGGCTGATCGCGCAAAAGAAGCGGCGAAAGTGCATCGTAAGAGCCCTCGTGACTTAGATGATTTGCGTGAAGATGGCAAAAAAGCCTCAGGCAAGCGTGGTAAAGAGAAAGGTCGCACACATTTTGATTATGATGATGAAGATGGTGGTAATCGTCGTGGCGGTGGTAAAAAACGCAAAATGGCACAACCGACAAAACATGGTTTTACGAAGCCTGTTGCCCCTCAAAAGGCTGAAGTTGTCTTAGGCGAAACCATCACTGTGGCTGATTTGGCACACAAAATGGCAGTGAAAGCCGCTGAAGTGATCAAAACTTTAATGAAAATGGGTTCAATGGTCACCATCAACCAAGTGTTAGATCAAGAAACTGCTGCGATTGTGGTGGAAGAAATGGGTCACGCTTACAAACTTGTGAGCGAAAACGTGCTTGAAGAAGAATTGATGCAAGGCTTTAACGAAAGTGATTTAGTGCCAGTCACGCGTCCACCTGTTGTGACGATCATGGGTCACGTTGATCATGGTAAAACATCCTTGCTTGACTACTTACGTAAAGCACACGTGGTGAAAGGCGAAGCAGGCGGGATCACTCAGCACATCGGTGCTTATCATGTGACGACACCTAAAGGCGTGATCACCTTCTTAGATACCCCAGGACACAGTGCGTTTACCGCAATGCGTGCCCGTGGTGCGAAAGTGACAGACATTGTTGTCTTGGTGGTTGCTTCCGATGATGGCGTGATGCCACAAACCATTGAAGCGATTCAACATGCGCGCGCTGCGAATGTGCCTATTATTGTAGCTGTGACAAAAATCGATAAGCCAACGGCGGATCGTGATCGCATCTTGTCTGAATTGTCTCAACAAGGCATCATTTCTGAAGATTGGGGCGGTGAAAACTTATTTGCTTTCGTATCGTCAAAATCTGGTGAAGGGATTGATAACTTATTAGATCAAATCTTAGTGCAAGCTGAAATTTTAGAATTAACAGCGGTTGCAGAAGGTCCTGCACGTGGTGCGGTGGTTGAATCTCGTTTAGATCGTGGTCGCGGTACAGTGGCAACGGTATTGGTTCAATCAGGTCTCTTGAAAAAAGGCGACATCGTTTTAGCCGGTTTAGAATACGGTAAAGTGCGTGCCTTGATCAATGAGAAAGGTCAGCAAGTGCCAGAAGCCGGTCCATCCATTCCTGTGGAAATCCTTGGTTTATCAGGGGTGCCAAATGCAGGTGATGAAGTGACTGTGGTGGCCGATGAACGTAAAGCGCGTGAAATTGCATTGTTCCGTCAAGGCAAATTCCGTGAAGTGAAATTGGCAAGACAACAAAAATCTAAATTAGAGAACTTGTTTGCAAACATCAGCGAAGGCGCAATGAACGTTGTGAACGTTGTGTTAAAAGCAGACGTTCAAGGTTCTGTTGAAGCGTTGATCAATGCATTAGAAGAGTTATCCACAGATGAAGTCTCTGTGAAAGTGGTTTCAAGTGGCGTAGGCGGTATCAACGAGTCAGATGCGAACTTAGCAGTGGCATCAGATGCGATTGTAATCGGCTTTAACGTTCGTGCGGACAACTCAGCGAAGAAAATCATCGAAGATGAGGGTTTAGCACTTCATTACTACAGCATCATTTATGATGTGATCGATGAGATCAAAACTGCCTTGATCGGTAAATTAGCACCTGAATTTAAAGAAAGCATCATTGGTGTTGCCGAAGTGCGTGATGTGTTCAGATCACCGAAAATTGGTGCGATTGCAGGCTGTATGGTGACAGAAGGCTTGATCAAACGTAATAACCCAATTCGTGTATTGCGTGATAACATCGTAATCTATGAAGGTGCGTTAGAATCCCTCCGTCGCTTTAAAGATGACGTGAGCGAAGTGCGCATGGGCATGGAATGTGGTATTGGCGTTAAGAACTACAATGATGTTAAAGTGGGCGATCAAATCGAAGTTTATGAGCGCGTTCAAGTGGAGCGTACTCTCTAATTAGGAGGGAAACATGGCGAATATCTCAAGAACTCGTCGCATTGATGAGCAGCTAAAGCAAGAACTCTCTTTGTTGATTCGTAGAGAGATTGGTGATTCACGTGTCATGATGATCTCCATCACTTTAGTGAAAGTGGTGAGAGATCTATCCCAAGCTAAAGTTTTGGTGACCTATTTAGGACCGGTTGAAGAGCGCGCAGAAATGGTTGCGCTTCTCAATGAATATGCCCCGCTTTTCCAAAGAATGCTCGGCAAGGTCTTAAAACTACGTAAGATCCCAAAATTTGAATTTGTATACGATGAGCAGTTAGAGAAGGGCAATGAGTTATCAGCCTTGATCACAGAAGCTGTTCAAGAAGATGAAGCACGACACAAAGATCACGATGAGTAAAACAGCTAAAATCAAGCGCCGTCCATTGGATGGCGTTTTACTTTTAGATAAGCCAAAAGGCGTATCGAGTAATAACATTCTGCAGAAGGTCAAATATTTATATCGCGCTATCAAAGCTGGGCATGCGGGCACATTAGATCCAATGGCCACAGGCTTATTGCCCATTTGTTTTGGGGAAGCGAGTAAATTTAACCATCAGCTTTTAAATAACCGCAAAACGTATCGTTTCACATGTCGTTTAGGTGAGGCAACCAATACTGGCGATGCCGAGGGAGAAGTGATTGCGACAGCGATGATTCCTGAGTTATCCACAGCCTTATTAGAAACGGTAATGGTGAACTTTACGGGCGATATTCAGCAAATTCCACCGATGGTTTCCGCATTGCATCATGAAGGTAAACGCCTGTATGAACTTGCGCGTGAAGGCATTGAGGTGGCGCGTCCTGCTCGCGACATCACCATTTATGCATTGACGCTGATTGAGTTTGATGATCACAGCTTTACGGCTGAAGTGACCTGCTCAAAAGGGACATATGTGCGTGTGTTAGCAGAGGACATTGCCAAATCCATCGGTACGCTTGGGCATTTAACCATGCTGCGCCGAACGGAAGTTGCGCCTTATTTTGCCCCAACGTTGATCACGATGGAAGATTTAGAGGCTGCGCTTTTAGAGAATCGTGCCGATGAACTCTTATTGCCCGTTGATAGCGCGATTGCAGACTATCCCATTTTGATTTTCAATGAGGAAGAGACCGCGCGCTTGAAAAATGGGCAAAAGATTGCGTTTCCCCATGCATTAGATGAGCAATTTTATCGTTTATATGCGTATGATCAGACCTTCTTAGGCTTAGGAGAACGTCATTTACCCCATGTGATTAAGCCTTCGCGCTTGATTCAAATACAATGACGGATCAGAATAATTTGTTATAATCGACGCCTATTGATTAATCATCACCGTTGCACGAGCGATGGAAACGAAGGAATAGATATGTATAAAAAATTATTCACCGTCGGCGCATTTTGTTTAGGTTTGACGACACTGGCATCAGCAGAAGATGCTGTGATTAATAAATGTGTGGCAAAAGATCACAAAACCATCGTATATACAGAGTTTGATTGCCCAGATCATTATGAAAGCGCAACGGAAGGCTGGCTCAGTGAAACGAATGTCACGGATGCCAATCGCTTTGGGGATGAATCCCTAGATTATGATTCAACAGGCACTGCCGCTCAGCGCTTAGAACAAGAGCCTGAGCCACCTCAATTACCGAAACCACAATAGGTAGTGTATGGGTCGCATTTTATGGGTGACTCAGCGCGAGCGTTTACTGGACATTTAAAGCCAATAAAAAAACCTCTGAATTTTCAGAGGTTTTTTGTTTTTAAGTGAAATTAGAATTTCACGCTTTTGAATGCATCTTTACCTGCATACACAGCATTGTCGCCCAATTCATCTTCAATACAGATCAAACGGTTGTATTTTGCAACGCGGTCAGAGCGGCACAATGAACCTGTTTTCAATTGTGTGCTAAGGGCAGCGGCAGCAAGATCTGCAATCGTTGTATCTGCGGTTTCACCTGAGCGGTGAGACACAACAGAGGTGTAGTTTGCATCATCTGCCATTTTGATGGCATCTAATGTTTCTGTTAATGTACCGATTTGGTTGAACTTAATCAAAATAGAGTTGGCAATGTTTTTATCGATGCCTTCTTTTAAGATTTTAGTGTTTGTGACAAATAAATCATCGCCCACCAATTGGATTTTATCGCCCAATTTTTGTGTGAGGATTGCCCAACCTTCCCAGTCAGCTTCATCCATACCATCTTCGATGGTGATGATTGGATAACGTGCCACCCAATCGGCTAAGAAGTCAGCAAATTCAGCCGATGTGAAGGCTTTGCCTTCAGATTCTAAAACGTATTTACCATCTTTGTAGAACTCAGAAGATGCCACGTCTAAACCTAAAAAGACATCTTTACCAGGTGTATAGCCTGCTTTTTCAATGGCAGCCATGATCACTTCTAAAGCTTCTTCGTTAGAAGATAAGTTTGGTGCAAAGCCACCTTCATCACCGACAGTGGTCGCTAAACCACGGGCATTTAATACATCTTTAAGGGCATGGAAAATTTCAGCGCCACAACGCACTGCTTCTTTAAAAGAAGGCGCGCCCACTGGTAAAATCATGAATTCTTGGACATCCACAGAGTTATCCGCATGTGCGCCACCGTTTAGGATGTTCATCATTGGCACAGGCAATACGTATTTTGTGGTGTCATTTAAATGACGATATAAAGGCACGCCTTTTTCGTTGGCAGCAGCATGCGCAACGGCTAAAGATACACCTAATAAAGCATTGGCACCTAAGCGACCTTTGTTGTCTGTGCCATCTAATTCGATCAATACTTCGTCGATCGCTTTTTGATCATTGGCATCTAAACCTTTTAAAGCCGCTAAAATTTCGCCATTGATGTTTGCACAAGCTTTTAATACGCCTTTACCACCGTAACGAGATTGATCACCATCACGCAATTCGATGGCTTCACGAGCACCGGTTGATGCACCACTTGGCACAGCGGCTGTGCCTTTAACACCTGATTCTAAGGTTGCTTCAACCCAAACAGTTGGATTACCACGAGAATCAATGATTTCGCGCGCCACTAAATTTTTAATCGCTGACATACCTTTTCTCCTAAGAAGTTTTCACTGATGAACGAATGAATAAACGGCACAATTATAACCGATTCAACCACAAAACGTTATTAATGTAACGAATCGGGCGTGAACCAAGCCGTTGGCGTGATGGTTTTCTCGATCTCTTGATCCACCCCAAGCACCATGGCAAACAATGCCATGCGCGCAGGGACACCGGCATCCGATTGACGGAAGATGGCAAGACGTGGATCACCATCTAAATCATTGCTCAGATCATTGGCATTTTCGCGGCTGTCGCGGGGCAATGGATGCATGATGATGGCATCTTTTAACGCATATTCATCGATCAATGCTTGATTGATGCGAAAGCTTAATTCAGGCTGGCGTGTCTCTTCACCTTGAGTGAAACGCTCTTTTTGAATGCGCGTGGCGTAAATGACATCATTGTTGTGAATGCCATCTTTGAGCTGATCGGTTTCGATCACCGTATGACCACGCTTGCGGGCAAATTCAACAATGTACTCAGGCATGCTTAAGAAATCAGGCGAGGCAAAAGTAAACGTGATGTTTTGATAAAGAGACATGAGTTTAACCAATGAGTGCACCGTGCGACCATAGCGCAAATCACCAATCATGGCGATGCGGCAATTGTCCATTGTTTTACCATTTTGTTTAAACTCATTGTGAATGGTGTAGGCATCTAACAATGCTTGGGTCGGATGTTCACCTGCGCCATTGCCTGCGTTGATGATGGGTGTATTGGTCGCGCCGGCCATTTTATGAATGGCTTCTTCTTCAGGATGACGCACCACAACCACATCAAAGTAACCAGAGATGACGTGCGCGGTGTCCTCAATGGATTCACCTTTAACGATCGACGAGAAGGAAACCCCAGTTGTGTTAGAAACTTTACCGCCAAGGCGCATGAATGCTGCATCAAAGCTCAAACGCGTGCGCGTACTGGCCTCAAAGAATAGACTGCCCATAATGGCGCCTTCTAAAACATTTGTGCGTGCTTTGCCTTGTGCCACAGGTTGTAAAATATCTGCAAGTTCAAACAAACGGTTTAAAGTTTGAAGATCAAATTGTTCGCAAGATAATACAGCCTGCCCGTATAGTGTGTTCATAGTTGTCCTTCTAAATATCACGTTTTCCAAAAAAAACCGCCATATCTGGCGGTTATTCAAATCAATTAAATGTGTCGGAGTGTGTGTCCGATGTAGCGTTGTCTTGGACGAGAGATTTTCATCTTCGGATCGGAGATCATTTCGTTCCAATGGGTGATCCAACCAACCGTACGCGCCAATGCAAAGAGTGGTGTGAACATGTGTGTTGGGAAACCTAACGCTTTGTAGATGATGCCAGAGTAGAAGTCGACGTTTGGATATAAGCGGCGTTCGATGAAGTATTCATCTTTCAATGCCATCTCTTCTAAACGTTTGGCCACTTCCATCAATGGATCATTACCATATTTTGCGAGCACTTCATCAGCAATGCCTTTGATTAAGCGTGCGCGTGGGTCAAAGTTTTTATAAACGCGGTGACCAAAGCCCATCAAACGGAATGGATCTTCTTTATCTTTTGCTTTTGCCACGTATTTATTAACATTTTCAACTGTGCCGATTTCATTGAGCATCGTCAATACCGCTTCATTCGCACCACCGTGAGATGCACCCCACAAGCAAGAAATACCTGCTGAGATGGCCGCATATGGGTTCGCGCCAGAAGAGCCTGCCATACGTACTGTAGAGGTTGAAGCATTTTGCTCATGATCCGCATGTAAAATGAATAAAACGTCCATCGCTTTTTCAGCAATTGGATCGATTTCATAAGGCGCACATGGGGAGCTGAACATCATGTTTAAGAAGTTACCGGCATACGACAATGAGTTCGTTGGGTAAACAAGCGGCATACCAATGGAATGTTTGTAGGCAGCCGCCACAATCGTTGGCATTTTTGAGATCAAGCGGTGCGCTGTGATCATGCGGTGCTCAGGATTATGGATGTCTAATTTATCATGGTAGAAGCCCGCCATTGATGCAACCGTACCCGCTAAAATCGCCATTGGATGGGAGTCATAACGGAAGCCTTGCAGGAAGACTTTTAGGTTTTCATGCATCATGCTGTGTGTCATGATGATGTTATGGAAGTCTGTGGACTCTTTTGCATCAGGCAATTGGCCATTGAAGATCAAGTAGCAAACGTCTAAGAAGTTTGATTTTTCAGCCAACTCTTCGATGGGATAACCACGATAGAGTAATTCGCCTTTGTCACCATCTAAGTATGTGATGGCACTTTCACAGCTTGCTGTCGATACGAAACCAGGATCGTAGCTGAATAAATTCAAGGTGCGATTCATAGCTGCAATATCAACAACATCATCACCATATACTGACTCGAGGATTGGAAATTCCCCTTGTTGTTGTGTACGGTTGTCAATATAGGTAACGCTATTTCTATTAGTTGTCATTTTTTTCCTCCTTGTGATCTTAATTTTTTTAAGATCTAATCTATTTTAAACGTGTACTTGTGGTAACACATCCGACTAATATAAACGAGCTTGATCAACTTAGCAAAATTCTGATGCGCAAAAAAAAAGCATCGACTCGATGCTTTTCTTTTTGAACTGATTAACGACCGTATTTTTTACGGAAGCGATCAACACGACCTTCTGTATCCACAATGTTTTGTTTACCAGTGAAGAAAGGGTGTGATTGAGAAGAAACTTCAATTTTGTAAAGAGGGTATTCGTTACCATCTGTCCAAGTGATTGTTTCTTTAGTCGCGATTGTAGAACGCGTTAAAACTGCAAAGTCGCTAGAGCTGTCTTGGAAAACAACTGGGCGATAATTTGGATGACCTTCTGCTTTCATAATAAAAATCCAGTATAAGTAAAATAAAACGGCTGATCAAAAGCCTACTTAGTTTAAAATAGCACAATATTCTAACAAAAAGATATTTTTTGCGCAATACTTAGCGTTTCATTGCATCAAAAAATGCTTGATTTGTCTTCGTTTCTTTGAGTCGCTCTAACACGAATTCCATGGACTGAATTTCATCCATCGGATACAAGATTTTACGAAGAATCCACATTTTTGTTAAGTCGTCAGGATCGGTTAAGAGTTCTTCTTTACGCGTCCCTGAACGGTTGATGTCAATGGCAGGGAAAATGCGTTTTTCTGCCACTGAACGGTCTAAGTGCAATTCAGAGTTACCTGTGCCTTTGAACTCTTCATAAATCACTTCGTCCATTTTTGAACCGGTGTCCACAAGGGCTGTGGCGATGATGGTTAAGCTGCCGCCATTTTCAATGTTACGGGCTGCACCAAAGAAGCGCTTAGGACGATGTAAGGCATTTGCATCCACACCCCCAGATAACACTTTACCTGAAGAGGGCACCACAGCATTATAAGCGCGGGCTAAACGCGTGATGGAGTCTAATAAGATCACCACATCACGATTATGTTCCACCATGCGGCGCGCTTTTTCGATGACCATTTCTGCCACTTGTACATGGCGCACAGCAGGTTCATCGAAGGTTGAGGCAATCACATCACCGCGCACTAAACGGCGCATTTCTGTCACCTCTTCAGGGCGTTCATCAATCAAGAGAACAATCAAATAACATTCAGGATGATTGCTTTCGATGGACTGGGCAATGTTTTGCAACATCACCGTTTTACCTGTTTTCGGTGGTGCCACGATTAAGCTACGCTGACCTTTACCGATGGGGGCAACCATGTCAATGAGGCGCGCTGTGATGTCTTCACTTGAACCATTGCCGCGCTCCATTTTAAGGAGTTCATTAGGGTGAATGGGCGTTAAGTTTTCAAAAGCCACTTTGCGCGTGGAGTTTTCCACAGGCTCATAGTTGATGGTGTCGACTTTCGCTAAAGAGAAATATTTTTCATTGTCTTTAGGGGGACGAATTTTGCCTGAAACCGTATCGCCTGTGCGCAAGTTAAACTTACGAATTTGCGATGGGCTGATGTAAACATCATCAGGACCGGCCATGTAGGAGCTGTCTGCGCCGCGTAAAAAGCCGTAACCGTCGTTGAGAATCTCTAACACGCCGTCACCGGTGATCTCTTCGCCATTTTTTGCATGGGCTTTTAAAATGGAGAAGATCAAGTCATGCTTTTTAGCACGGGCTATACCTTCTAGCTGCATTTCTTGAGCGATGCGAATCAGCTCAGCAGCAGGCATTTGTTTCAATTCAGTTAAGTTCATAGAGTATTTTTTGAGGTAAACAATAAAAGATAAGGAATACAGTCGCTTAGCGAAGAATGAGGGCTAAGGACATCAATCTTGGGGATTATTCAGTTCAGAAAGGAAAACTGTTATTTTTTAGTGCTGCGAATTTTATAAGTTTTACAGCAACTTTGCAAATAATCTCATCAACTTTTCTGTTTTTCATCCGCCTGTCCATTGCGATGTTCTATGTAGGCTTTGCCGATTTCATAGAGCATCGGTAAAATCGAAATGAAGATAATGCCAAGGACAATGATGGAGAAATTTTGTTTGATCCATGGAATGGTACCAAATAAATAGCCCGCACCGAGCATTAAGAACATCCATAATAGCGCACCTAAAATATTAAAGGTGGCAAAAGTTTTATAAGTCATTTTGCTCGCCCCTGCAACAAAAGGTGCAAATGTGCGCACGATTGGCACAAATCTTGCGATCACAATGGTCTTGCTGCCATATTTTTCATAAAAATGGTGGGTTTTTTCTAGGTACTGTAATTTAAAAATTTTAGCGTCTTTCTTAAAGACTTTTAAGCCAAAGTAGTGGCCGATCTGATAATTGAGGGCATCGCCTAAAATGGCGGCCACCAATAATGTGCCAAAAAGAATATAAATATTTAATAATCCCATCGCTGCTAATGCGCCTGCTGCGAACAATAAAGAGTCCCCTGGTAAAATCGGCGTCACCACCAAGCCTGTTTCACAAAAGATGATGGCGATTAAAATTAAATAGATCCAAAAGCCATATTGCTGCACCGCCACTTCGAGGTATTGATCTAAATGCAAAAAGAGATCCACAAACTGCATGAAAAAATCGTACATGATGAGTCCTGTTATTTATTGTTCTTGAATGAGTTGATGATTCGCTAAACGAAAACGATGATCCATTTTATGGGCAAGGGTTAAATCATGTGTCACCACCACAAGGGCGGTGCCGATCTCCTGATTGATCTCGCACATTAAATCAAACACCGCGTGCGCATTGTCACTGTCAAGATTGCCAGTGGGTTCATCGGCTAAGACCGCTAGAGGTTCTGTGACCAATGCGCGTGCAATCGCCACACGTTGGCGTTCACCGCCCGATAGGGCAGAGGGCTTATGTGACAAGCGGTGAGACAATCCCACGCGATTGAGCATCGCTTGCGCGCGTTCTGTGGCTTCTTTGACACTCATGCCGCCAATGATGCAGGGGATGGCAACATTATCCACCGCTGTAAATTCAGGCAATAGATGATGAAATTGATAAATGAAGCCTAAATAACGGTTGCGCCAAACGCCGCGGGCTTTTTCTGAGCCTTGACTTAAGCAATGACCATTGAGCCACACTTCACCGGATGTTGGTTGATCGAGCCCAGATAACACATGCAGCAAGGTACTTTTCCCAGAACCTGATGCCCCAACAATTGCCACGCGATCTTTGGGTGCTAAGGTAAAATTCAGGGCATCAAAAATTTTGACCTCATTTTTATGGTCAATGTAGGATTTGGCCAAGTTTTTGGCCTCTAAAATCGGATCACTCATAACGTAATGCCTCAGCAGGTTGAGTTTTAGCGGCGCTCCATGCAGGATAGAGGGTGGCTAAACTGGCCAATAAAAATGCGATCAATGCGATCAATGCAATGTCGCCCACATTGATCACAGTGGGAATGTGGGAAAGTGGATAAACGCTCGGCTCAAATACGGTGTAACCTAAGAAGGATTCCAGCCAACCGATCAAACGATTGACATTGTATGTGATGAGTAAACCTAAACTGGTGCCAAGTAAAACGCCCCAAAAACCAATCACAATCCCTTGCACCATAAAAATGGCAAGGATCGAGCGTGGCGCAAGTCCTAAGGTTCTTAAAATGGCAATTTCTGAGCGCTTATCATTGACCACCATCACTAATGTTGACACCACATTAAACACTGCCACCGCAATGATCAAACTCATGATGACAAAAATGGTGCGTTTTTCTGTGTCGATCATTTTGGCCAGGGTGGCAAATTGATCCACCCAGCTGTAGATGAGGATGTCATTGTCTGCAAATTGATCCACAAGGTTCAATGCCGTTGGCCGCGCGATGCTTGGGTCTTTCAGTTTTAAACGGATGCCTTGGACTTCATCGCTGGGGATTTTAAAGATCTGATTGGCATCATCAATGTGAATGATCGCCATATTGGCATCATATTCATACATGCCCACGCTGAAAATATCCACCACCGTAAAGGCTTTGGTGCGCGGGATCACGGTTTCTGAATGGGGAGAGACTTCAGGCGTGATCAACATCACTTGCTCGCCAATGTGCGCATCTAACAGTTCCGCCAAATCTTTGCCTAGGATCACATTGGCGCTGTCACCATTTAAGGCATCAAAGTTTGGCAAGATGTCAGAAACCTCAGATTGATATGTGGGATTCACGCCTTCAATGCGCACAGGTCGCATCAAACCATTGGCATTCATGAGCCCTTCACCATTGGTAAACGGCGCGCCTGCCAGCACATTTTCATCAAGGGCGGCGGTTTGATACAGTGTTTCCCAATCATCAAAATAACCGCTTTCTGCCCGTTTGACGATTTTAAGATCATACGCCATCGACGCGCTCACCTCTTGAATGCCTTGTTGAAAGCCATTCATGACGGAGAGCACCACAATAATGGCCGTGAGCCCAAGAGCAATGCCGCCAATAGAGACAAGGGAGATGAAAGAGATGAAGTTATTTTTGCGTTTTGCGCCGGTGTAGCGCAACCCAATGGCAAGGCTTAACGGTTTAAAAAGCTTAATCATAACGCAGAGCCTCCGCCGGTTGAGTTTGGGCAGCTTTCCATGCCGGATAAAGGGTTGCTAAACTTGCGAGCCCAAAGGCAATGCCTGCCACAATGTAAATGTCACTCCACACCACCTCAGATGGAATCTCAAGCACATAAAATGCTTCGCCCACATTGCTGCCAAAAAAGGATTCCACAGCGCTGACGATGTGATTCACATTGAACGCAATCAATAAGCCAAGCCCCATGCCAATCAATGCACCAAAAAAGCCAATGAACGTGCCTTGCACCATAAAGATCACCATGATTTGCATCGGTGACATGCCAAGGGTGCGTAAAATGGCAATTTCAGGGCGTTTTTCTGTCACCACCATGACAAGTGTGGAGACCACATTAAAAACAGCCACCGCCACAATGAGGCTCATGATGGTGAACATGGTGAGTTTTTCAATTTCGATCATTTTAAATAGGGTTTTGAACTCATCAATCCACGTGCTGACGCGATAATCATCGCCCAGTTTTTGCTGTAAGCGCTCTGCGGTTTCTCGCGCAATCATCGGATCAGTGAGTTTAAGGCGCACGCCTGAGACGCTGTTTTTCGGGATTTGATAAATGCGTCCGCTGTCTGATGCATGCATGATGCCCATCGTGGCATCATATTCATATTGCCCTAAGCGAAAAATGCCCACCACTTTTAAGCGTTTCATACGTGGAATGGCACCTGCTGCGGTCACTTGGATTTTTGGTGTGATCAACGTCACGTGATCGCCAACACTGGCGCCAAGAGAGAGCGCTAAATCTGTGCCTAAAATGATGCCAAATTCACCGGGCTGTAAAATGGAGAAGTCACTGGCTGTGATGAAATCTGCGGTGATTTTATCGCTGATGGTGGAGACTTCCTCTTCATAAAGCGGATCAACCCCTTGGATTTTGATGGGGGCAAATTGACCGTTCGCAGCTAACAATCCTTCACCATTATTAAAGGGCGCACCGGCAATCACATTTGGTTCATGGCGCACGGCGTCATACACATTTTCCCAATCTTTCACAAAGCCTTGTGGATTGTGATCCGTGATGGCAATGTCATAAGCCATGGCTAAATTGCGCGCTTTGACCTCATTTTGAAAACCATTCATCACCGAGAGCACCACAATCATGGTCATCATGCCTAAGGCAATGCCACCTATTGAGATGAACGAGATGAATGAGATGAAATTTTTTTTGCGTTGAGCCCGCGTGTAGCGCAGGCCAATGTAGAGCGACAAGGGGCGAAACATCATGCCTCCTCTGTATCGAGTGATAACGCCATGTGTTCAACGGTGGATTCTAATTTCTCAAGCTCAATGAGGGGCGGAAGTTCACTCAGTTGCTTGAGGTTAAAATCATCCAAAAATTGTTTGGTGGTGCCGTATAGATTTGGGCGCCCGGGCACTTCACGCTGACCAAGCACTTTAATCCATTCACGCTCAAGCAATGTTTTGATGATGTTGCTGCTGACGGCAACACCGCGAATCTCTTCAATGTCCCCTCGGCTAATCGGTTGGCGGTAGGCAATTAAGGCTAAGGTTTCAAGGAGCGCGCGGCTATAGCGCTGTGGCTTTTCATCAAACAAGCGCGAAACCCACGGGGAGAATTGTTGCGGCACTTGAATGCGATAGCCTGAGGCCACCTCCACAAGTTCAACGCCACGCCCTTCTAATTGGTATTTCAACGCCGTGAGGGCTTCTTTAATGGCTTCTGTGCTTGGCTGTTCATGCAGCTCAAACAGGGCTTGCATGTCGGTGATTTTTAACGGGGTGCGAGCGGCGCTTAAAATGGCCTCAAGCAGTACATTTAATGGCGGTAATGCATTCATAGATTGATCTCTGCACTTAACGGAAGAAGACGTTTGCCAGCGAAGGCAAAGGCGGTGCGCATGATGGCATTCCAAGGATTTTCGTTCAATTGACCTTTTGTGGCCAAATCAATTTGAACCACCATGCGGGTTAAATGGCGGATGCGCTGTGGACTTAAACGATTGAGGGCTTGGCGATACATAGCTTTTTGGCTGCCCCAAACGTCATTGAGCGCCATCTCCATTGTGGCGCCTTGTGCCATTTTGCTTTGCATGCGATGGATGAGGTTGATCTCTTTATGCAGCACCCAATTGACTAAAATGGGCGCATCACCCTCTGAGCGTAAACCTTGCAAAATTCGGTAAATGCGGGCAATGTCCGCCGTCAGTAGGGCAGAGCTTAGATCAAATGCCACAAAGTTTGAGTTCTCGCTACTAAGCTCAATGATCATCTCATGGGAAATCGGCGCATTGCCATATAAAAATTGCAACTGCGTTAGCAATTGTTCAATGGCTAAAAAGTTGCCTTCATTGTGCGCACTGATGAACGCCACCGATTCAGGCAGTAAATTCACTTGCAATTGGCGGGCGCGCTCTTTGATCCATTGCGGCAATTTTGTGTGATCAGGTGGAAAGACGGTGATCAAGCAACCGTTGCGCTCCACCATTTGCACCGTTTTATTTTTTTGGGCATTGCGATCAAGCTTTGGCATGGTGATGAGGTAAAAAAGATCCGAATGGGTTTGATCTAAACACTCATAAAGCTGCTTGAAAGTTTTGGCATCGGGCTTTTGGGTAAAGCGCAATTGGATGAGTTTTTCTGTCGAAAAAAGGGATAAACTTTGGCCGGTGGTTAAAATGTGCGACCAATCAAATTTATTGTCCACATCAAACACTTCACGCTCATAGCGCCCTAAATTCATGATGGCATTTTTGATGGTCTGCTCTGTGTTGAGCATCAACGCTGGTTCATCGCCTGTGATGAGACAATAGGGCAGGCGAATGATTTTGGGTAATTCTTTGGTAACGAAGTCCTGAGCAATCCGCATAATTTTTCATTCTCAAATAAAGAAAAACCCTCAAAAAGAGGGTTTTTGTGAATGCATGATGGATTATGCATTCCCTTCAGCTTGCATCTGTTCTAAACGTTGTGCGTAGAGCAAATCAAAGTTCACAGGGGCTAACGTTAATGGCGGGAAGCCTGCTTTTAACACCATAGAATCTAATGTTTCACGCGCGTATGGGAACAAAATGTTCGGGCAAAATGCGCCTTCCATGTGGCTGCGTTGTTCATCGCTAAAGCCTTCAATGGTGAATACGCCTGCTTGCTCGATTTCCACTAAGTACAATACATCATCGCCGACTTTAGCAGTCATGGTTAAACGTAAGGCAACTTCTGTCAAACCATCATCGATTTGTGTGGCTAAGTTTGCTAACTGCACAGAGATCTCTGGTGCGGTTTCATTTTTAAAACACGCAGGTGCATTTGGCACTTCAACAGAGATGTTTTTATTGTATAACTTATGAACGTTAAAGATCGGACCTTCGTTCGCTGCTGCGTTTGCTGCATTCTCAGACATACGTTTTCCTTTATAAAGTGGTTAATTATTTTGCTAAGAGTGGATCTAAGCCGCCTTTGGCATTTAAGGCAACAAGGTCATCACAACCGCCAATGTGTTGATCATTGATGAAGATTTGTGGCACAGTGTCACGGCCTGAGCGAGATTTGCTCTCTTCCCACAATTTAGCGTCTTGATTCACATTATAGATGGTCACGTCCGCGCCTTTGCTTTTTAATAAATCTAATGCGCGTTTGCAATATGGGCAAGAAGGCATGTAATACATTTCAACTGACATTGTTCAACTCCTATTTTTTAGATGATTCAACAGGTAAATTTGCTTGTGTCCAAGCATTGATACCGCCTTGAAGTGAAAAGAGGCTCACATCAGGATGCTCTTTACGTAATTTTTCCACAGCCGCCGTTGAGGCAGATGCAGAGTCACAATATAAAACGATCACTTTATTTTTCAATGCGCTGCTGGTGGTGACTTTTGTGGATAATTGGTCCACTGGCATGTGTACTGCGCTTGGAATGTGGGCTCTTTTATAGGCATCAGCATCACGGATGTCTACAAATACCGCTTGATCGTCATTAGACAATTGTAACGCTTTCACAGAAGAGATCAAAAATGCTTTGGTTTTGATTGATTTTAATTCATTTAAAATGATCAGGACAAATACGATGGTTAAGCCTGCAAACCATATCAATTCAGCACGAAAGAATTCCAAAAAAGTCATAATGGTGAGATATCCTTAAGATCATACAAAAGTTATAAACGCCTTATTCTATCAGTAAACTTTATAAAAGAGTGAGAATAAATCGCAAAGCGCGCGATTTCAATTTGCGCAAAATGTGCCACAATGGCAGCTATTTTTTATGAAACTTTAAGGCTTTGATTTATGATCCGTTCGATGACGCAGTATGCCGCATTGTGTTCGCTTTTGAGCGTCCCTTATATGACGCTTAATCTAGCAGTGGCCGATCACGGTTCGGTGCCCACGCTTTTACATGCATCAAGCCTTGCCATTTCTGCGTTAATTTTAGAGGATGCATCCATGGAAAAAACATTGCGCCGTGCGGACAATGGCCATTTAAAGTCTATGTTAAAGGCTGCGCGCATTTATCATTTTGGTGATTTTGATCAGGACATTGAGTCCGACCTAATGATGGCACAATATTGGTATGAGCGCGCGATCACAGAACATCCTAAAGATTATCGTGCATATTATGAACTCGCTGAATTGCTGCGCATCTCATCACCGAATGATCCTAATTTACTGTCCTATTATCAAAAAGCCACACAATTGACGGATACGGACATCGATGTCTTGTTATTTGCTGCGCGCTTTTTTGCAGAGCGCGGCTTAGATCAGCAAGCTTTGACGCAATATGAACGGGTCATTGCCCTCAATACCAGTGAATCGAGCACCTATTATGCTAAGCTCAGCAGCGCGCATCTTCTTAAATATGGCGGGCAGGGCGTTCAAAAAAATCCTAGAAAAGCCCATCAATATTATCTAGAGATCGTTGCCAACAATTTTAATGATGCCGAAAGCTTTTATGAACTGGGGGATGATTATCAGCATGGCATTGGCACGGCTGTGGATCTGACGCAAGCAAAAGATTATTATCAGCGCTCATTTGATGGGCGAGCACGCTTGCCACTCGGTCAATTATTACTGCAATCCACGGATAAAGCGCAGCGAATAGAAGGCATTCAGCAGGTGATTGCTGCAATGGCCTTGCCAGAAAATCGCCAAGCAGTGACGGAGATTTTATTGCCATTACGCACTGAATATCCGGAAATTGCGGCATGGCTGTATGATCAAGCCGTTTATTCAGATCATCGCAATAGTTTTGATGCGCGAGCAGTGTTAAAAGAGGGCTGCGAAGCAAATGATCCCGATCATTGCTTTTATGAAGCGCTGTGGCAACTTGGCAACCGTGTGTATGAAAAAGAGGGCTTTGCCCGCATGCTTGCGTTTGCAAAAGCGAATGATGAGCGCGCAATGGCAAAGTTGATTGAGCATTATCATGATCAAAATGATGCAGACAATGAACTCAAATGGCTGAAAGCACGCGCAGAGCTTTTACAGACAGAAGCCGCTTATGAAGCGGTGGCCTATTTTTATGTCAATGAAATGAATTATGATGAAGCTGTGGTTTGGTATGGCAAAATTGATGCGCCATCTGAGGACACTGCCAGGAACTTTCAGCATGCCAAAAATGAAGCCGCATATTTTAAGCATCGCGCCATTGCCGCGAAAGCTGATTGGGAAGATGCAGAATTTATGGCAAGCATTTATCAGCGCCAAGGGCGATTTGATCAAGCCATTGCCATGCTTGAGCCTTGGGCACAGACGAAAGAGACCGCAGGGTACTTATTGGTAGATGCGCTTGATCGCTCGCAAATTCCCGAAAACTTACAGCGCGCCACGCAACATCATTTAAAGCGTGCCAAAGCAGGGCAAGAGGCTGCGTATTATGAGTTGTATCAGCGATATGTACAAAACATTGATCCTACCATTACGCGGGAAGATGTGGTGGCATGGATGCAAGATTGGCAAGCGCTCGATGCGGATCAAAGCCGCTATTATATTGAGGAGCTTGAAGCCTATGATGAAGCCCTCAAGCAGCAAGATTTAGAAACATTGGCAAAAGCGTATCAATTTGGCTCTGGCATCCGAAAAGATGAGGCAAAATATTGGGCGCTCCTTGAAGAACTCAGTGCCCAAAACAATCAATGGGCACTGCAAACATTGGCCTATGCTTACTATTATGGCGAGATTGAACCCCATGATTGGTCTAAAGCGGTGGCGCTGTATCAAAAGCTCAATGAACCTGATGAAGAAGCACAAGCGATCATGGCCGATTATAAGCGTTATTTTGTGCCTGCCGAACAAGGTGATGATGCAGCAAAGGCAGCGTTAGGGCAATACTATGTCACCACTGAACCCTTTAAGAGTCGCCCAGATGATGTCAAAAAAGGGTTGGCATTACTCAATCAAGCGGCAGCGGCTGGTAATGGTGATGCGATGCTGAGTTTGGCGGATTATTATGGTTATGAGGATTATGCGCCTTATTTACAATTAAAATGGTTAGAAGCTGCGGTGGATGCTGGCAATCACGAGGCGGCGTTAAAGTTGGCACAGCTTAAAATCATGCGCACAATGTATCCATTGGTCAATGAGGCTGAGCAAACGGGCATTGAAGATTTATTGACCTTTGCTGCACAAAAGCTTGAGGCGGCCAATGAAGCTTTGGTGGATTTTTATCTGTTGATGCATCAAGATGAGCGAGCAGAAGCACTGCTCGACACATTGCCATTAGCGACACAGCAATCATTGTATCCGAAGCTTGGAGAGTTTCATGCCACCGATACCGATGAGCATGCCAGTCACTTTAACAAGGCTGCACGCTATTATGACAAAGCATATCAAGGCGGCGATTTAATCTATGGCATTAAGTTGGCTGAACTTTATTGGCAAGGGGATCAAACCTTAGCGCGTGATGAGCAGCAGGCAACCGCATTGATGAATGCAGTGTTTAGTGCCATCATTGATTCACAGGCATTGTATTTATCGGACAATATTGTAGAGTCATTGTTACGCCTTCATCGAGAAGATGCCTTTGCGCGCGCATGGTTAAAGCGTTTATCCATTGAGGGCAATAGCTACGCTGCGGCACAATTGGCGCAAATGTATGCCAAAGAGGAAGATTATGCGAGTGCTTATCTGTATGCGAAAGTGGCAGGACATTGGTTTGCAGATGATTTAGCGAGTCATTTAACGCCAGCGGTGATTGAGGTATTAGATGCACGCGCACAACAGTTGGCCAAAGCAAAAGCGCCATCAGAATTCTAAGGAGCATTATGTTTGACTTGAGTTTACACATGCAAAGTTCCATGGTCATTAAATTGGTGGTGGGCATGCTGTGCGTTTTGATCTTTTTGCGGATTTCGGGTAAATCCCAAAT
Organism: Wohlfahrtiimonas chitiniclastica DSM 18708; assembly: GCF_000375345.1. Taxonomy (GTDB): domain Bacteria; phylum Pseudomonadota; class Gammaproteobacteria; order Cardiobacteriales; family Wohlfahrtiimonadaceae; genus Wohlfahrtiimonas; species Wohlfahrtiimonas chitiniclastica. The sequence goes on from NZ_AQXD01000004.1 coordinate 135,995, forward strand.
GTCCCAAATGACGCCCACAGATGTGGTGAACTCTTTTGTCATTGGCGCCATTGTGGGGGGTACGATTTATGCGCCTGCATTGTCTGTGTGGCACATGGTGTTTGGCATTGTGGTGTGGACAATCATCAACCTTGGGATTCATCAACTTACGAAAATCCGCTTTTTCAGTGATCTGTTTTATGGTCGCGTGGTGTTTTTGGTGAAAGATGGCAAGCTTGATGTCAAAGCGATGAAGCAAAATAAAATCAATGCCGAGCAATTGACGGCTAAGCTTCGAGAGCAGCGGATTTTTAGCCTATTAGATGTGGATGATGTGCGCTTAGAAACCGATGGGCAGTTTACTGTATTTTTGAAAACAGAAGCATGTTTAGGTTTTTTACTCATCAATCAAGGCAGCATTTTAGAAGATAATTTGAAAGATGCGCAGCGCTCAAGCACCTGGCTTAAACAGGAAATGTTGAAATTAGGCTATGCCAATATTGAGGATTTATACTGCGTGGAATGGACACCTAACCGCGGATTTTTTGTGGTGGACAATGAAGGCAATTCTTCTGGCATTACTGCAAAGTCTGTGGATTTGAAATAAAAAAAGCACCCAATGGGTGCTTTTTTATGGTGATTCAATTAGAAGTTGTAAGTGATGCCAAGCATGATGTCATGAGATTTTGCACGTGTTTTAAAGGTTGTGGTGCTGTTGTCTTCACGGAAGGAAACTTTAGATTTCCCTGCATCCACATAACGGTAGCTTAAATCTAATGCTAAATCAGCATTCAATGCGTATTGAACACCAGCACCAACGCTCCATGCAAAGTTGTTAGAGCGGTGAGATTGAGAGGCATTGAAAACATCACCCGCGTCATTAAGATTTAATTTAACGGTTTGCTTCACATTTGCATAACCAATACCAGCAGACACATAAGGCGTGAATGCAGATTCATTCGTAAAATCATAGTAAACATTGGCCATCACAGTGTTGATGTTCAATTGATTAGAGCTGTTGACGGTTGCAGGTTCACCAGGAATATTGAATGTTTCATTCGCTTTTGCTTTGCCGCGTGCGGTGAAATCTAATTCAGCACGAATCGGTAAGCCAAAGGCTTGAGAGAAGTTGTAACCAAAGGCAACGCCACCTGCAAAAACGCTTTTGTTTTTGCTGCCTTTGCTGAATGATTCATTGTCTGCAGCATCTTCACCATCAATATGATTGGCATTGTGTTTTTTAAGGCCAGAAAAAATGGCTGCTCAAGTTGAATGAGCAGCCACTGAAATATTTAGAATTTTTTAGATCTCATAAAAAATATTTATGGAAAAAGGGTAAATTTACCTCATGTCATCAATGATATCGCGATGAAAAGATGATCATTTTCGCTTAAAGACCAATAACAAACCACCACTAATAATCAAAACAGCACCCATCCAACCCCAAATGCCCAATCGTTCATGCCAAAAGAAGTGGGAGAGCATCGCGCCAAAGACCGCATTGAGATAATAAAATGGCGCTAAAAGGGATGCATCCGTCATTTGATTGGCCTTTGTCACCCACACTTGCCCAAGCGAGCCAAAAAATCCCATCAGCACAATGATGCCCCAAATGCGTAAATCCGTGGGTAAATTAAATTCTGTGAATGCTGCAAAAATCATGGCAGAGATGCAGCCGGTGAAAGAGAAATAAAAGACAATCTCTGAGCTGCCTGCCACTTTGCTCACACGCTTGATGGCCACCATGGCAAGGGCCACAAAAATGCCCGCAATGATGGGGATAAAAGAGAGGAGGGAAAATTGTGGTTTATCAGTGCTTGCAAGCATCCATGAGCCGATCATTGCCAAAATAAAGCTTGGAATTAAGACCCATGTGAGTTTTTCTTTGAGCCAAATCGCTGCCAATAATGGTACAAAAAGCGGCGTCAATGAGCGCAATACTGTGGCATCTGAGAGTGGCAAAACCGCTAAAGAGGTGAAAATTAAAATCATGCCAATTTGCCCAGAAAGGGAGCGAATGGCATGAAGCGTCAATCGCTTGAATGAGTTTTTCACTTCACCGGTGAGCCAAAAAGCGGGCGCCACCCAAAGAAGTGTGACAAGGTTACGGAAAAAGACGATGGTGGCGGTGGATAACTCGCTGCCCAGCCACTTGATGGAACTGTCCATCAGTGCAAAGGCCAATTGTGAGAGCACCACAAACAGGATGCCAACGAGCACTTTTTGATTCATGATTGATCCTAACGGTGGAAAAGTTTTTCAGTATAGACCCAAAATCAAACGCGCTTGAGCACTTTAAGCATCGACTCGCCAATGACCATAAACATCGCCCCAAAAACCACCACGAAAACGCCAATGTAACCCAAGAGATTTAAATTGGGGTGCGCAAAAATATGGGGCCATAAAGTGGCAAAAAGCTCAGAAAAACATAGCGTGAAGAGCGGTGTTAAGGTGATGATGGTGCTCACTTTTGACACATCCCAATAGCGCATCGCTTCAGCTAAAGCGCCATAACCGAGCACTGTATTGAGTCCGCAATAGAGCAGCAAACAAAGTTGCAATGTGGAGAGATTAAAAATGGCGGAAAAATCGGCAAAGGGCATTAAGAACAGGATGCCAAGCGCATTGAGGATGAAGAGGATTTGTAGGGAGTTAAACTGTTTGAGGGCAACTTTTTGTGCCATGGCAAATAACACCCATGAAAATGCGGACAAAGCCGCCAATATCACGCCAAAAGCATAAGCATTGAAAGATGAGATCATTTCGAGCAAATTGCGGTTAAAAAAGAGCAATAATCCTGAAATAAGGATGCTCACGCCAATCATTTGCACAATGGAGAGGCGCTCTTTAAAGAAAATCACGCCCGCAAAAAGTAGTCCAACGCTCGATAATTGCATCACGATTTGTGACACCGTTGGCGTGGTATAACTGAGGGATGCGCTGAATAAAACAAAGTTACCGATGATGCCAAGGGTCAGCACAGATAATAACAAGAGAGATTTTGGGTTTTTCGCGATCGTTTGAATGGGCAGCGATTTTTTGATGGCAAGGATTGGCCATAAAATGGCCAGCGAGATCACAAAACGATACCAAACCAAAGTCGGTGCATCGAGTGATTGCATGATCTCTTTGATGGCGATCGGCACATTGCCCCAAATGAACGCGGTGAATAAGGATAGGAAAAAACCAAGCTTAGCGCTTTTGATGGGAGTGCTCATGACGGGTGCTCGAAAAATAGGGTGCTTCATTATACGAGCGAAACTTAAGGCGGTCAGTAGGAATCTTTTGAATGAGGTTCTGAGAAATGTTCTATGCAGATTTCGTCACAAGGTTTGATAAAACAAAACCCCAATCAATGATTGGGGTTTTTATATCTCTCAGGAAAATTGAATTTAGCTGAACATCTCAATGATTTTCTTTAAGCCATCGATCAATTGATCCACTTCTTCTTTGGTGTTGTACATGCCAAAGGACATGCGCGCCGTTGCAGGCACACCAAAGCGGCGCATGATGGGTTGAGCGCAGTGATGACCCACGCGAACCGCAACGCCAAAGTGATCAAGCATCGTGCCAATGTCATGAGGATGCACGCCTTTGACCACAAAAGAGATCACGCCGACTTTATTCGGCGCAGTACCGATGATGCGCACTTCAGGAATTTTTGACAATTCTGCAGTGGCATAATCAAGCAGCTCTTTTTCATGGGCAGCGATGTAATCAAACCCAATCTCTTGGACAAATTTAATCGCCGCTTCAAAGGCAATCACACCTGCAATGTTTGGCGTACCGGCTTCAAACTTATTGGGCAATGGCGCAAATGTGGTTTTTTCAAATGTCACTTCATCAATCATGTCGCCACCTGTTTGATAAGGCGGCATGGCATTGAGGAGATCTTTTTTACCATACACCACGCCAACGCCCGTTGGGCCATAGAGTTTGTGGGCAGAAAAGACGTAAAAATCCACATCTAATTGCGACACATTCAAGGGCTCATGCACGATGCCTTGGGCACCATCCACCAAAATTTTTGCACCCACAGCATGGGCTTTTTGTGTGATGGTGGCAATGTCATTGATGGTGCCAAGCACGTTGGAAATTTGTGTGACGGCCACAATCTTAACGCGTTCGGTTAAGTTTGCATCCAAAAATGCCATGTCTAAACTGCCATCATCGAGCACAGGCACCACCAACAAATGGGCACCTTTAAGCTGACAAATCATCTGCCAAGGCACGATATTCGCATGGTGCTCCATTTCAGTGATCATCACCTGATCACCTTCTTTAAGCAACAAACCACCTAAACTGTGCGCCACTAAGTTGATGCTTTCAGTGGTGCCTTTGGTGAAGATGATTTCACGCGGATCATGGCTGCCGATTAAGTTGCACACCACTTTACGCACATTTTCATAACGCTCGGTGGATTCCTGACTGAAGAAGTACACGCCACGATGAATGTTGGCGTAATACTTCTCATAGACATTTTTTTCTGCTTCGATGACACACGTCGGCTTTTGCGCGGACGCGCCCGTATCTAAAAATACCACAGGTTTATCGTGAACTTTTTCCGATAAAATCGGAAAGGCTTGGCGAATTGTGTCGATCTTTGACATAAAAAATCCTCGATTATGCAGGGCGAACTGATGTTAAATCATTTTCCAATTGTTTGTGCATCCACTCTTTGACGGTTTCATGCTCGATCATGCCTAGGAATTCTGCGGCATAAGAGAGCAATAACATCGCTTGCGCTTCTTGTAACTCAATCCCGCGTGAGCGAAGATAAAAGAGTGACTCAGGCTCTAAGAAACCAACCGTTGCACCATGTGTACAGCGTACGTCATCGGCATAGATTTCTAAGCGTGGAATGGTCATTGCACGGGCTTTATCGCTCAATAAAATGGAGCGTGTGAGCTGATTGGCATCGGTTTTTTGCGCATCTTGATGCACATTGATCATGCCATCAAAAAGGGCATTGGCATTGTCCGCCAATAGGTTTTTGATGCTTTGCTCACTTGTACAATGTGGCACTTCATGGTGAAGTGTCATCACGTTTTCAAGCGATTGCTTGCCACTGCCTAAGTTGAGGGCAATGAAATTTGAGTGAGACATTTCACCTTTTAAATGCACCGTGATGTCAGAGCGAACCACATCGCCGCCTGCTTGATAATGCAGAATGCTTGTGGCGCTTTCTGCCGCTTGATCGCATTCAAACGCATAAAAACTTGAGACCATCTCAGGGTTTAAGCTCATTTTCAACCAGTTAAGCGTTGCGGCTTGCCCAACTTTAGCCGCCACTTTCGGGCTGGATAAATATTGACCTTTACCCGCTTCGACAAATAAAACCGTGAGTTTAGATTCATCGCCAACTTCTACAGAAATGTCTAGATCAGCGGTGCGTGCACCTTCTTCAGAGACCGTGTAGTTGTAGATGACAAAAGGTGTCGCAATGTCCGTATTTGGAATCACTTTTAATTGAATCTTACCCTTTTCAAGGGTGATCAATACGCCTTCTGGCACTAAGTTTTCGTTGAACCATTGTGGGTTCACTTCACCATTGACGACGGTAAGCACAAAGCATTTTTCAGGCATTGTGTGATCCGCTGGCATCAATTGTGGGTAAGCTGCCACCGCGCCTTGCCATTCGGTCGATAAAACTCGTTTTAAAGGCGTCTCTCTCCAGCGTTCTAAGCGGAGATTATCCGTTAATGTTTGAAGCATGTTCAATTCCTTTATTCTTTACGAGAACCGCCTGCATTATCACCGCGGTAAGAGATGTAACCATTTTTTTCTAACTCAAGGGCTAAGGATTTATCACCTGTGGCCACAATTTCACCATCGACTAACACGTGAACAACATCCGGTGAAACATAGTTCAATAAACGTTGATAGTGTGTGATGAGCAAGAATGAACGTTGATCATCGCGAAGTGTGTTGATGCCATCAGAAATCACTTTAAGGGCATCGATGTCTAAGCCTGAATCCGTTTCATCTAACACGATCATGCTCGGTTCAAGCACGAGCATTTGTAGGATTTCGTTGCGTTTTTTCTCACCGCCAGAGAAGCCTTCATTCACAAAGCGCTTTAAGAACGCAGGGTCCATTTTGACCTTTTTCATGCGATCTTGTAAGAATTCATAGAATTCTAATGCGTCCATTTCTTCTTGGCCACGTGCTTTACGAATGCTGTTTACAGCACTTTTCAAAAAGTACATGTTGTTCACGCCAGGCAATTCAGCCGGGTGCTGGAAGCCTAAAAATAGACCTTTGTGCGCGCGCTCTTCAGGATCTAATTCTAAGATGTTTTCGCCATTTAACCAGATTTCGCCTTCTAAGATGTCATAGCCATCTTTCCCTGCGATGATGTTCGATAATGTACTTTTACCAGAACCATTTGGCCCCATGATGGCGTGGATTTCGCCCGTTTTAACAGTTAAGCTCACGCCTTTTAAAATGATGTGATCTTCAACAGCTACTTTTAAATTTTTAATTTCTAACATTGCTTTGTTTCCCAATAACGATTTAACCAACGCTGCCTTCGAGTTTAAGCTCGATGAGTTTTTGTGCTTCTACGGCAAACTCCATCGGCAACTCTTGGAAAATTTCTTTACAGAAGCCATTCACAATCAAGCTGATGGCATCTTCCTGCGACAAACCTCTTTGCTGACAGTAAAACAACTGCTCTTCAGAGATTTTCGAGGTGGAGGCTTCATGCTCAACTTTAGATTGTGAGTTACGCACATCAATATAAGGGAAGGTGTGCGCGCCACAACGATCACCCATTAACATGGAGTCACATTGTGAATAGTTATGCGAACCGGTTGCACCCGGATTGATGCGCACTTGGCCACGGTAGATATTTTGTGCAGTGCCGGCAGAGATCCCTTTAGAAATGATGGTAGAACGTGTGTTTTTACCAATGTGGATCATCTTTGTGCCCGTATCGGCTTGTTGGCAATCACGGGCAACGGCCACAGAATAGAACTCACCGACAGACTCATCACCTTTTAAGATACAGCTTGGGTATTTCCATGTGATGGAAGAACCCGTTTCCACTTGTGTCCAAGAGATTTTTGATTTTCTGCCTTGGCATAAACCGCGCTTGGTCACAAAGTTGTAGATGCCGCCTAAACCATTTTTATCGCCAGGGTACCAGTTTTGGACCGTGGAATATTTGATGTTGGCTTCTTCAAGGGCAATGAGCTCAACAACCGCCGCATGCAATTGGTTTTCATCGCGCTGAGGTGCTGTACAGCCTTCTAAATAAGAGACATAGCTTTGATCATCTGCAATAATTAATGTGCGTTCAAATTGTCCGGTGTTTGCCGCATTGATGCGAAAATATGTGGACAATTCCATCGGGCAGCGCACGCCTTTAGGAATGTAAACAAATGAACCATCTGTGAACACCGCAGCATTTAACGCAGCAAAGAAGTTATCTTTATAAGAAACCACAGTGCCTAAATATTGTTTCACAAGTTCAGGGTATTCTTGTACCGCTTCACTGAATGAACAGAAGATGATGCCTTGCTCAAGCAATTTGCCTTTATAGCTTGTGGCCACAGATACAGAGTCAAATACTGCATCGACGGCAACACCTGCTAACACTTCTTGCTCTTCTAATGGAATGCCTAGGCGTTCATAAGTGCGTAATAATTCAGGATCGACTTCATCTAAACTTTTCGGTGCTTCTTCTTTTAACTCAGATAAAGATTTTGGTGCAGAATAGTAAGAGATCGCTTGGTAATCAATTGGAGCAATGTTTAGATGCGCCCAATCTGGCATTTCCATCTCAAGCCATGCTGCATACGCTTTTAAGCGATAATCTAACAACCATTGTGGTTCTTTTTTCATTGCTGAAATTTTACGAATCACATCTTCATCTAAACCCGGTGGCAAGGTTTCCTGAGGGATTTCTGTGACGAATCCGTACGCGTACTCTTCCTCAGTTAATTTGTGAATTTGTTCCATAAATAACTCTCTAAACAGTAACTTTTGTGATGGGAATGACAACTTCTCTTTGACGCTCTCTATGAGGCAGTGCTGCCAAAGAAGCCAAGGATATGTTTGAAAATTCACGCAATAGAATTTGATTGATGAGCGCCCAATGGGAGGTGAGTTCACAATGCTGTGATCGCTCACAGGCAGAATGATCCCCAACGCAATCATTGATGGACATCGGTCCCTCAATGGCCACTAAAATCTCAAGGAGTGAAATGTCTTCTGGTTTTTTATTCAAAAGATAACCGCCTTGTGATCCTCTGATGGACGCAAGCAATGATTCTTTGGTGAGAATTTTCAAAATCTTACTGGTGAACGCAGGGCTCAAATGACACTCACTTGAAATCTGTGAGGCACTTTTTGCATCATCATGTTTAGCTAGGTGGGTCATGATGAGCAGAGCATAATCTGTTTCCCGTGTGATTTTTAACATTGAAATTTATAAATTCCCGCTTAAAGATTAAGATGCCAATAATATAGCACTGTTTCCGTTCTATTTGTACTCTAATAATGACAATCGGGATCATTAATAAACGCAATGAGGGCGTGTACTATGTCAACTGCATCGCTTAGAGCATTATATACAAATTCTCTGCGCATAGAAAAAATTGATTGGAGCGGCTAAAAAAGAGGCGCAATAATAATGAGGCAACATCATTAACGATGAATAATCAGGAGAATCCTATGAAAAATTGTGATGTGTTACGCAACAAAACCAATCAAAAAGTGATCATCTGGACAACATTGGTGGGTGGCTTTATGAGCTCTTTGGTGAAATGGGGCTCGGAAGTGAACATGCCGCCGCGCATGCCTGGAGAAATCTCANCGCCTGGTGCGCACCTGGATGCTTGGTTCAGCTGGATGGGTTTTAATTCTCATTCGTTAGATTATGTCTATCAAGGTGTGCAAGTGCCAGGCGCTGTAACGCTTTATCACTGGCTCTTTAGTTTTGCCTTTGCCTTCTTGTACGTTTTAATGTCTGCTTACTGGCCACGCGTTCGCATGTGGTATGGGGCAATGTACGGTTTGGTGATCACCATTGTGATGCATGGTTTTTTCATTCCGTTATTGGGCTTTAGGAATCCTGCCTATGCTGAAGGGCAAGTGGGTTGGCTGTGGAACTTAAATGGCTATGAATTATGGAGCGAGATTTTAGGCCATGTGTATTGGTCAGTCTCCATTGAAATTTGTTTGATTGCTGTATTAGCCGTCTTAGCGCGCCCAATTAAAGGCATGTGGATCGATCGAGCTTAACCCTCCATGGATGATCAGCCGCTGTTCAAGCGGCTTTTTTCATGAAAGGTTAATCAGATTAATTAAATATACAGGCATATAAATAATGATAACCGATTTTAATATAAGAAAATTATTGGAAAAGATTTTAGTTTTATTATAAATATAATACCCTTGTTAATATACGTTTAAATAATAATAAAACTATGCTTTGTAATTTAATTAATTAACATGGGTATTAAACATGAATAAAATATTTAAGGTTATCTGGAGTGTAAAATTACAACGTAAAGTTGTGGCGAGTGAATATGCAAAAAGTGCGGGGGCAACGAGCAGTGTAACCGTGAGTGATGTATTGCCATCAAATGGCTTTAAATTGAATGCCTTGTGGAAAATTTTAGCCTTATCTGGGGCAATGATTTTTTCAAGTGGCATTGGTACTGCAGAAGTTGTATATAACAAAAAACATCAAGTATCATTTACAACAGATGCTAATAATATTAATCAAGGCGTGACCATATTAGGTAATAAGGCTTTAACTAATGATGTGTTGGATGACCCTTCTAAGCTGTTAATACCTGGGGCAACTTCAAAAGATAAATATCAATATGACTATGTCACATTTTTATTTCGTCCAGAGTTTATTTCCACTTCAGAGAAAGATGTGGCTGCACAGTATGCATTTTTAGTGACTCAAGCGAATACAGATGTCAATATGATTTTGTATCATGGTAAATATAACCCGGATGATCCACAATATGGGGCGATTGTAGGGAATGATGATCATAAATCAACGTTATGGGAAGATTTGGGCTTCAACATCGGGAAAGACGAGGACTATGATTCAAGTCTATTTTGTGGTGGTGAGACAGATCTATGTCCTGGCTTAAAAACGACCGTTAATAACGGGGATGTTTATACAGTGGTTATTTCTACGTATAGTCCAGGTTCATTGTTAACAGATCATAACACTTTATTTGTTGGTACCTTACAAGATGGTGCCGGTCCGAATGGTGTGATTGGTGAGTTCTCGAGCTATAAGCAGATGGTTGACATCTTAAAAAACGCATCATGGGACAGTTATGATTTAGATTTTAAGGTCAATCCGAATTTTAGAGGCGGTACGTTGGTGCTCAATAAGCCAGCGGGATTAGGGAAAGCGGCCAATGTCTTTAATTATGCACAAAAGTTTACCTTATCACATGATGCAACAAACACCTTAGATACCAATGGTAAAAATGGCACATTAACTGGCGTTTGGAGTGATGTGAGTGGTCAAAAGGGCGTGATCAATCTTGTCAATAAAGGCACCGCTGCTTCTGAACTCACTTTTACCGCTCAAAATACATTTTCTGGTGGCGTGACGATCGGTCCTAACCTGAATGTTATTTTGAAAAATGGCGCAATGGTTGAAGATCCTTCAAAGAAAACGAATGCACAACTCGGTACGGGTTATATTGATGTGCAAAAAGGCGGTCAATACACGATTGCTAAAGATACTGCGACCACTTTTAATAATGTCTTAAAAGGCAGCGGTAATGTGGTGATCAATTTAACGGATCCTGCATTAAAATTCTCTGTGGCTAAAGCGACAGGGCATGATTTTACTGGCCAGGTGCAATTGAATTCAGGCACCATGGATGCTTCAAAAAACAATTTATCTTTGGTCAATAAAGCTGGCGCGCAATTGGTGGTGCAAAACAAAGGTGTGTTGAACATCAATCAAGGTCCACAAAGCATGGCTGGCAACCTTAAATTAGATGGCGGTACAATCAGTGCGGCTTTAGGTTCACAATTGTCAGTCAATACATTAAGTGTCAGCAATCAACCTAAATTGACAGTGGCGATTGATGATCAGAGCTTTAACCAAACGGGCAACTTAGTGGCGCAAAGCAATAATGCGCAGCCCATGGACATCATTAAAGCCACCAATGTTGAAAAAAGCAGCATTGGACAAGCCCTTGAAGTGGCGCTTTATGGTCAAGATGGCAAACCTGTGGCGGATAACCGCATTTCTGTCGTGTTAGACAATGGCTATGGCACGAAGGATCTCACTGCAAACTATGGCACGGGAGATGTGAAAGTCACCGACCACGGCATTAATTTAGCATTGGGTTTAACATCCCTCAACAGTGGCTCAAAAGCCAAAATCAGCGCGCAAGATTTGACCGGTGCGCAAACCATGAACGCGTTATTAACGGGTAAGAATTTTGATTTCTATGGCAACGCAGCGGGATTGACAATTGGAAAAGCAAATACTTATACAGGCGCAACGAATATTGCCGCAGGCAAAGTGATCAGTGGTGTGAATGAAAGTTTTGGTAAAACCACACAGTTGAACGTTGCTACAGGTGCAACCCTTGATTTAGCCGGGCATACACAAACCATTAGCAATGGTGGTCAGATCTCGGGTCAATTATTGGGGCAAAAGGGTACATTGACCGTATCTAATGGCACGTTGACTGTCACGAATCAAGCTAAAGTGAGTGATGTCACCATTGGCAGTAAAAACAGCAAAGCTTCTGTGAATTTTACAGGGGGTGATGCCACCTTTAAAGGCAATATTGTCAATGCCATTGGCGTGACACGCGATGGTACAAAAGGCACCACAACAACACTGGTGGGCAATGTCACAACATCCGGCACTTTGAACATTAAAAATGGTCATTTACGCCTTGGGGATGGTCAATCGGGTACGGTGTTAAGCAGTAACGTGGCCATCAATAACTCTGCAAGCCAATTGATTCTCGATTTAGGCAAAGATCACACCACAATATTGAAAAATGTGACAGGTCAGGGGCAGTTGATCAATCAATCGGGTAATTTAGAAGTTCTCAACCAACAAAGTTACACCGGCGGCACAGTGATCAATAATGGCAATGTGCTGGTGAAAAACTCTGGGGTGTTAGGCACAGGTGCGGTGCATGTGGGAAAAGATGCCACATTGACGCTGGAAGAATTGTCAAATAAAAGCTTCAATCAAGCATTGACCGGTGCTGGTGTGGTGGCCATTGACAGTAAAAATCAAACGTTCAGTTTAGGACAAAATGTTGGCACGGGCTTTAAAGGTGAGTTTGACATCACAAGTTCAGAGATGACAATTGATCAAAGCAACAGTGCGGTGTTTGGTCAAGCATCTTTGACGTTGAATGATCAGGCAAACTTAACGGTCTCTTCAGATGTGACGGCAAAAACCGTCACGTTAAACGATGGGGCAAACTTAAATTTAAGCGTCGATCCGACTGCCTTTAAGGCCAATGGCCAAGTATCTGTGGATGCATTGAAGTTAAATGCGGGGCAAATCAACATTACGCTGGGCGATAATTCTGCCTCTGGCACACAAATCACTGATGGACAAGAAGTGGATGCCGAAACACTGTTTGATCAAGGCACGGGTCGTATTGACAGCATCAGTCTGATCACATCGAATCAAGCTGTGACGTTCGATAAAACTGCGGTCGTGGTTGATGGTCAAACTGTGGATGTGACGAAAGGTGATGAAATTGACATCACTAAAATGCTGAAACAAAATGGCCAAACGGTGGCTAAGGTGCATTATGGTGATGGCATCAGCACACAGCAGGGCGCACAGCACGGTTTATTTGTGACGCAAGGTTTACACTCTGTGGAAGCATTGAAGGATCAAAATCTTGCCATTGCCACAACGGAAAAATCGAAAGATAAAATCTTTAACACTTTAGTCACCGGTGAAGGTGGTGTGTCGTTAGATGCCTCAAAAGGCACCATGAATTTTGGTCATGAAGGCAACAGCTATCAAGGTGGCACAACCGTGACAGCTGGCACAGTGAAGCTCGCTGAAAAAGAGGGCTTTGGTGTGGGTGCCATGACAGTGGCTAAAGATGCTGCGGTGGATTTAAATGGTCAGCAGCAAACCATCACCACATTGAACAACGAAGGCAGCCTGAATTTAAATCAGGGTGCATTGACAATCACGGGCAATACTGACATTGCAGGTGTGACGGGTGCGGGTCAATTGGCCATTCAAGGTGTCAGCACAGTGAAGGCGGTGAATGAAGGACTCACGGCAAACATCGCCATTGATCAAACCGGTACGTTAAATCTAGATGTTGACAATGGTTTGGGGCAAGGACAAATGGCACTTACCGGTACACTCAATGCGAACAGTGATTTAACGCTTGCTAACCAGCTCAGTGGTGCAGGGCAGTTAAACATCAATAAAGCGGTGACTTTAACCTCTAATAATGCGGCATTCACAGGTAACATCAACATTGATAAAGCGGGCACATTGACGGTGTCGGATTTGCCACAATTGGGCAATGGCCAGAAGATTGAGATTGCCACAGATGGCGATTTGGTATTGAACAAAATCAGTGGTGCATTAAAGCAAGCCCTCAGTGGTGGCGGTGATGTGGTGATTGCTGATGGCAGTCAGGTGACACTCACAGGTAATAACGCTGATTTCAGCGGTATTTATAAAGTGCAAGGTGTGCATCAAGTGCCAAGCACATTGACGGTCACTGATGCTAAACAATTGGGCAAAGGACAGATTGAGGTCAATGACAATGGCGTGGTGGATGCGCAATACACAGGTAATTGGCAGACAAATGTGACCGGTACGGGCATTGTGAATGTTGCCGATCAGCATCAAATCACCCTCACAGATCCTAGCAAATTAGCAGACACTTTGACGGTGAATGTCAGTGAAAAAGGTCAATTGAACCTCAATGATGATGCCTTTAATTCAGCGTTGACTGGCAGCGGGATTGTGAAAGTCGATGCAGATAAAAAGGACTTCACCTTTGGTGATCAAGTGGGCACGAAATTTGCCGGGACTTTTGACATTAACAATGCGAATTTCACGCTTTACCCAACGAATCATGCCATGGTACAAAATGCGAACATCATTGCGAATGCAGGCTCAGTGATCAGCGTGGAAAGCCAAGGCGTGACTAAAACGAAAAACTTTACCTTAAATGATGGAGGTGTGCTCCATTTCACCGGTAAAATCAATGATCACTCCACAGAAAGCGGCACTTTAAAAGTGGCGGATTTGGTGTTGAACCAAGGTGGTTTGGTGAAGGTGGAAGCAGAGGGTTATCAGCCTGGGCAACCGAACATTCCATATGATGGCGGCAATTTAAGCGAAGAAGATCTCTTTAGCCGCAGCATTAAAGATCGCACATTGCAGTTGGTGTTTGCAGATCAGGTGACGAAGGCAGAAGGTTTGGCCATTGAAATCAATGGTGAAAAAGTCTTGCTAGACGATGATCAAAACAGTGCAAATACTCGTGTCAATGTTAAGCAAAATGATGAAGTGGTGGGTGTTGTGGATTACACCAGCAATGCTGCAACGCAAAATGGTGATCAAAAAGGTTTATTCATCACCTCCGGTTTGCATCAAGTGGACGTTTATGCTGGTAAAAATCTCGCAATGGCATCAACGGCTGGCTCAGAAAAAGAGAAAGTTGAACTCTTAGTCACGGGTGCAGGTGGCTTGGTGTTAAATGCTGCGAAGGCGGACATGCAGTTTGGTAACATTGGTAATACTTATAAAGGTGATACCAAAGTGACGGCCGGCACGGTCACCTTAATTGCAGATAATGCTTTTGGTGAAGCTGCACATTTAGATGTTGCTCAAGGTGCGGTGGTGAATCTTGGCGGTAAAACACAAGAGATCAATCAGCTGAACAATAATGGCACGGTTGCCCTCGAAAAAGGGACATTAGACATTACAGATAGCAGCGTGTTGCAAGGTCTAACTGGCGAAGGTCAATTGATCATTTCAGGCGGGGAAGCCACTGTGAATGCTGTCAATCAGGGCTTAGCTGCAAATGTGACTGTGAAAGATACGGGCGCATTGAATTTGAATGTTCAAGATGGCTTAGGTCAAGGTGATTTTGTCATCGATGGCACTTTGAGTGTTGGTAATGTTGAAACATTGCGCAATAACCTCAGTGGCAAGGGGGATATTAACATTCATGACTCTGTGGCATTGTCTGGGACAAATACCGAATTTACCGGCACAATGGATGTTCAAGCACAAAAAGCTGTGAGCATTAATGGCGCGACAAATTTAGGCAAAGCACAGTTGAAATTAGGGGATCAAAGTGCATTGAACATCACCGGTACGGTGGGTGAGTTGCAAGGCTCAGTGACGGGCAATGGACAGATTAACATCAAAGACAATGGTCAATTGATGATTAAAAAGCAAGATCAGTTCAGTGAGACGGTGGGCATGAATGTGGATAAAAATGCCACATTGAACCTTGAAACGACAGGGTTTGACTCAGCGTTAACCGGTGAGGGTTTAGTAAGCATCAATGCGCAACAGGGTGATTTTGCTTTAGGTAAAAATGTGGGCAATGCCTTTGCCGGTACCGTAGCGATTGCCAATGGTAAGGTGGCATTGAATCAAGAGAATGCACAAACCTTATCAAATGCGAATGTTGCATTAGATGCTGAGGGTCAACTGACCGTGGCAGCAGATGCTTCTGCAAAAACCATTGCTGTGAAAAAAGGCACGGTGAAATTAAGCGGGGATGCAGCGACGGGTCAAGCAGAAGGTTTACTCACCACGGATGCGCTCACCATTGATGGTGGCACAATTGATTTGACGGTCAAAGGTTTTGACGATGGTACAGGGGCGATTGATGCAGAGACTGAATCGCTCTTTGAGTTGGCCTCTGAAGGTAAACAGTTACAGTTCATTGCCACAAAAGATGCGCTCGACATCAGTCAAGCAAACATTGCATTAAATGGTCAAAATATGGCGGTAGGGACAGAGACTGACACCCGTACAGCCATCAATGCAGCTGGTGAGCAGGTTGCCAATGCGGTTTATAGCAATCGCGTCAGCACGGCACAGAAAAATCAAAATGGTCTTTTCTTAGATTCACATTTATCGAGCATTGATATTTTAGATCAGAAAAACCTTACCATTCGTGGTGAACAAGGGAAAACGCAAGATTTTTCCACCACCATGACGGGACAAGGGGCAGCCACTTTTGATGCAACACAGCAAGCATTGACCATCAGTGGGCAAAACAGTTACACCGGTGGCACCACTTTAGTGGGGGGTGTTGTGACGGCGAAAAATGGTCAAGCCTTTGGTGAGCAAGGTTCATTGAACATCAAAGAAGGTGCAACTTTGGCGCTTGGTGCTGATCTAACCGTGGGTCAAACAACGGCAGCCGGGGATGTATCATTGCAGGATCATGCATTGAGCTTTACAAAGGGCGACTCAACGTTAAGCGGTAAAGTCAGTGGCAATGGGCAATTGAATGTGATGCAAAACAGCACATTGAATGTCTCGGATGCGGCAGATTTAGGCACTGCAAAATTACAAATTGCCAAAGATGGTCGCACGAACATTGATAAAACAAGTGATTATACCTTTAACCAAGCATTATCTGGTGAGGGTGAATTAAAACTCAGTGCAGCCGGCAATCAATTGTCGATCGGCGATCAAGTGGGCAATGACTTTAAAGGCACTTTGTTGGTTGAGTCTGGCAAATTATCCGTTGATGGCACAAAACTGCAAGGCAGTAGCTTGAGTGTAGAGAAAAGTTCTGAAGTGACGATTCTCAAAGACACCACGCACAAAAATGTGACGGTCAATGGTGGTAAATTGATTTTTGAAGAAGGCAATTCACNTGAACGCGCTGATGGCATCATCACTGCGGAGAATCTTAACTTAAACAACGGCACGGTTTCCATTAAAGTGAAAAAGGATTGGACAACCACAACGCCCACAGATGGCATCACGTTAGAACAGTTGTTAGAGCCTACGCATTTGTATCAATTAGCTGCTGTAACAGGTGATGTGAATATCAGTCAAAAAGATATGACATTGGATTTGATCATCAATGGTCAACACATCGATGACATGACAAAACCTGTGCAACATACGGTGACATTAAAGGATGACCGTAAGGTATTGGTGGATCAAAACTATTTCCTAGGACATGATCAATTGATCACACAAAATGGCCAAGGGGGTAAAGGTTTATACGCCAAATACGGCAATCAAAAATTGACGTTTGTTGATGGTTTAGGCAATGATAAAGACATTGATACAGGCGGCAGCACCATTTCAGGAGGAGATGGCGGTGTTGATAACAGTGGCACCATCAATACGGGTGGCGGCAACACTGAAACCGACAAAGGTGACATTGACAATAATAAGCCAGGCGGTACCATCAATACTGGCGGCGGTGATGTTACAAATAATGGTGATGGCAACATCAATAATGGCGGCGACATCAACACAGGTGGCGGCGATGTCACAAATAAAGGCGATGGCGACATTAATAACAATCCTGGTGGTACCATCATCACCGATGGTGGTAACGTTGGCACGGATAATGGCAACATCAACAATCAAGGTGAGATCGATACCTCTAAGCCAGATGAAAAAGGCGGCGATGTTACAGCGGGTAAAGACATCAATAATACCAAACCAGGCACAAGTGATCCTAATGATGGCACCATCACCACAGGCGGTGGCAACGTTGTATCGGGCGGTGACTTGAACAACAAAGGTGACATTGATACCTCATCACCGAAGGATGATCAAGGCCATACGATTGTCGATAACAATGGCAATACCATCCCAGGTGGTAATGTGGATGTGGGCGGCGTTTTGGTCAATGGCGATAAAGATGGTCAGCCAAATACAGGTACGATTCATACCGGTGGCGGCGATGTGACGGTTGCAGGTAAAAAAGATGGTACAGATTTGAAACCTGGTGACAATGCCTTAACGAACAATAAAGGCAGTGACATCAACACGGGCGGCATGACCGATCCACAAGGTAAGCCATTGCCCGGTGGAGATGTTGTGGTGAAAAATGGTGACATTGACAACCACGGCACCATCAATACAGATGGTGGCAATGTGGGCACTGACAATGGCAACATCAAAAACCACGACACAGGCACCATTACCACAGGGGGCGGTGAAGTCACATCCAGCGGTAATTTAGAGAATACAGGTCAAGTGGACACTGCTGCACCGAAAGATGATCAAGGCCACACCATTGTGGATAACAATGGCCAACCAGTGAAAGGCGGCGATGTGAATGTGGGTGGCATCTTAATCAATGGTGATAAAGATGGCCAGCCAAGCACGGGCACGATTCATACCGGTGGCGGTAATGTGACGGTGACGGGTACAAAACCAGATGGTACACCTGTACAACCCGGTGACAATGCCTTAACGAACAATAAAGGCAGCGACATTAACACGGGCGGCATGACCGATCCACAAGGCAAACCATTGCCAGGCGGCAATGTGGTGGTGAACAATGGCGATTTAGATAATGCTGGCACCATTACAACTGAAGGCGGTGACATCTCTGTGGGCAATGGCAGCATCATTAACCATGATACTGGTACCATCACCACAGGTGGCGGCAACATTACCGTCAATAAAGATGTGAACAATGATGGTCTGATTGATTTAGGGGGTGGGGAGATGACGGTTGAAGGCAACTTCAACAACAATGCACCTAAAGGCACCCTCATCATTGGTCAAAAAGAGGATGGTTCAACAGGTAAAGTTGAGGTGGATAAAAACTTCAATAATACCGGTAAAGTGGACTTTGGCGGTGGTGAGTTGGTGATTAAAGACACCGGTTCAACCTCTTCAGACGGCGGCCTAACAGGCGATGGTACATTGACCATTAATCGAGATGCTGACTTTACCGTGAAGGGTAAAAATGACGATTTAGGCAAAGGCACGAACGTCAACATTGCGGATCAAGGTACTGTAACCATCGAGCAAGGCGGTAGCTTAGGCGGCGCGACGATTGATAACAGCGGCGAATTAACGTTGCAAGGTGATAAAGTTGATGACAATGCTGTGAAAAATAGCATCACCGGTAAAGGTCACATCACGATTGAAACTGCGCCAAACACCACACAAGGTAAAGTGGAATTGGCTGGAGACAATCAAGGCTTTGGCGGTGAAATCAGTGTGACTGAACATGGTGATCTCATCATCCGTAATGACATGAACCGCTTAGGTGGCAAAGATACGGTGGTGGATTTATCCGGTCAGCCTTCTAATTTAACCATCATTGATGTGCCCACAGGTGACAATGCCAGCCATGAGATGAATCAAACCATCAAAGGCTCTGGCAATATCAACTTTGACAACAGCAAAGTGAACATCACCTCAGAAAACACCGACTTTAAAGGTCAAATCAACCTGAACCAAGGCAGTGAAGTGAGCATTACAGACAATGCACGCTTAGGATCACCCACAGATGTGATGATCGATGGCACCAGTGGTTTGGTGTTAGATGGCTTTAAAGATGATCAATTGACGGCAAAAGTTGGGGGCAGTGGTGATTTAATCTTCACAAATGGCACCAAACTTGACAGTAATAAAGTAAACATCGGTGATGATATTGGCTTTAATTTGCGTGATCAAGACACTGTCTTAAATGGTCAGGATGGCGAATTTAACCATCGCTTGAAAGGTAAAGGTTCATTCAATGTGACGGGTAATGGCGGTGACTTCACGCTAGGTGAGCACGTGGGCAATGAATTTGCAGGCACTGTGAATTTAGAGAACACGAAGTTCACCCTCACAGATGGCAGCGCCGATGCATTAGGACATGCCACTTTGAACATCAACAAAGATGCACAAATGAACTTTGGGGATCACAAAGGGGATGTACATTTAGATCAACTGCATTTACAAGAAGGTTCATTGGTGTTCAATAATGGTGTACACCAAGATTGGGCAGTGATTGAATCAAACAACGTGGTGCATGTCGATACCTTAGATTTGAGTCAGCAAAAAGGTGGCATCACGGTTGAGAAATTCTTGCATGAGTTAGATCCATCCGTGAAAGGCAATCGCCTCATTGAATTGAATGTGGGCGAGCCTGCTTTCCAATTGTTGGCCACAAAAAATGGGGTCAAAGGTGCATTGACCAGCGATTTGGCCTTGACGCTTAAAGATGATCAAGGCGTTGAGATCAGCACGCCAAGTGTCTTGAATTTGACAAACAAAGGCACCGTGGCCACTGGTGCAGACACAGTGGTGGCAGAAGGTTCATTTGATTATGGTTTAAGTACAGGTGCGAAGGAAGATGGCTTATATGTGAGCTATCAAATGAAAGACCTCACCATTTTAGATGGCAACACTGTGGCAATCGAAGGCGTACAAGGTCGTAACAATACATTGACGGCCAATATTGGTGAGCGCGGCGGCAAAGGTGGCATTGAAATCCATAATGATGCTGCCAATAATGCTGTGACTTTATCTGGCAAAAACACCTTCAGTGGTGATGCGACAGTTATTTCAGGCGGCTTGAAAGTGGTGGGCAATGAGGCGTTAGGCAATGCCGATCGCTTAGTTTTAGAGCAAGGTACATTCTTTGATCTCAATGGCACCACGCAAAAAGCCAACTCAGTCAGCATCGCAGAGGGCGCAAGCTTCTACGGTACAGGCACCATGCAGGGTGACTTTATGAACCAAGGTTTGGTGCAAGTGGGTCGCCCTGCTTCAAGCAATGGTCAAATGCGCATGCAAGCTGTGGCAGCACCTTCACCGGTGACATTAGAGATCAAAGGCAACTTCACGAATGCCAACACCATTGATTTGCGTGGTCAAGCGGTGGGTAATGCCTTGGTGATCCATGGTAACTATGTGGGTCAAAATGGCTTACTCAACATGAATGTGGCACGTAATGGTCAAACGGTGAATGCGGATCAATTGGTGATCACAGGACATGCCAGCGGCCAAACGAAAGTGACGGTGTATGACATCTCAGGTTTACTTGGCACAGTCGATGATGCCGGTGTCAAACTCATCAGCACAGGCGGTTCAGATGCCAATGCCTTCACGTTAGGTAACTTAGTGACGCAAGGTGCTTATCAGTATCAATTGACGCAAGCGGATAAAGATTGGTTCTTAAAATCTTTAACCACGCGCCCAGATACCGGTAACAACTTGTCCAATACTGGCTCGACAACACAATCGCAAGTGCCTGGTTTAGGTGGCCCTGGCTTTGGTGGCGGTTTGATCAATGGGGCAGGCGGTTTACGTTCATTGTCACGTTTACAAGCAGGTGGTTCATCGAGTGAAGATGCTGTGTTCTTAGACAGCAGTTTATGGAACACAACCGCAGGCGGTAAACACAAAGGCCGCACATCGGGTGGCACTGTGCACTATGATTATGATTACTACAACACAACCTTCGGTGGTGATCAGCTCATGCGTGCGGGCAATAGTTTAGTGCAGCTCGGTGTGTTCATCGGTACGATGGAAGCGAAGTCTGATTCTCATAGCATCATCTCAGGCAGCCATGGTAAAGGTAAAGTAACCGGTCAAACCTATGGTATTTACGGTTCATGGTATGCAGATGGTAACAATCCATTGACGCCATATGTGGATGGCATTCTCTCTTATGGTAGCTATAAGAATAAGATCACCACAGAAGGCAATCCGCAGGATTCGTATCGCTCACATGTGTGGAGCTTTACATTGCAAGGGGGTTACCCGATTGACTTAGGCAACAACCTTGTGATCGAGCCACAAGCACAAATCACGTACTTAGATTTCAGTGCGAAAGATTATGTGGATGTCGGTGGTACGCGTGTTTCACAATCCTTGAAAGGGGATGTGGTCGGTCGAGTCGGTGCCTTCATTTATCCAAAAGATGGCGACATCAGACCGTATGCAGGTATGAACCTTTGGTATGATGACACTCGAGCAGTTGTGTATCACAACAATGATCGCAATGAAGGCTACAAAGGTGGCTTGATGTATGAAGCAAAAGCGGGTGTGGGTGCACGTTTAGATAAAAACTTCTCCCTCTCTGTGGATGCAAACTATCGTCAAGGCAAGCATAAAGCGAAAGATTACGGTGCAAGCCTCACCTTGAAATACACCTTCTAATCGGTGAATAAAAAGCCCCTCATTTGAGGGGCTTTTTTATGGTTGTGATGCATGCATCATCCATGCCATCTGATGATGTGACGGGCTTATGCGTTTTTATGGCGAATCAAATAACACTGTCTGATTTTTGGATCACGCGCAAAATCCATTGGCAATGTTTCACGTGAAACATCTTGAATGTCATACTTTTCAAACAGCGTAGGCTCCATTTTGAAGTTACGTAAATTCGTTGAGAAGATGAGTAAACCCTCTTTAGTCAGCAATGTCATCGCGTCATTGATGAGGCGAATGTGATCACGCTGAATGTCTAACACATCGCTCATGCGTTTTGAGTTAGAGAACGAAGGCGGATCCATAAAGATCAAATCATAACGCGCATCACGCTTTTTCATCAAAGGTAAGGCTTCGATGTGGGCGGCGGTTTGTGTGAGCCAGTCTAAAACATCTTTTTGAATGAATTGATACGCTTTGCCATTAAAACCATTGAGGGTAAAGTTATTTTCTGCCCATTTTAAATAGGTTTTAGACATATCCACGGTGGTGACTGCTTTTGCGCCGCCTGCAGCTGCAAAGATGCTTGCGCTGCCAGTGTAAGCAAACAGATTGAGAAAATTCGTATTTTTGGCTTTCTCTTGGATCATTTTGCGCACATTGCGGTGATCTAAGAATAAACCTGTGTCTAAATAATTGACCAAATTAACCCAGAATTTAGAACCATTTTCTTCCACCGCAAAAAAGTCGCCTTGGGCATTCTCTTTTTCATATTGCTCGGTGCCTTTTTTACGTTCACGCAATTTAAAGTGAATGTTTTCAGGTTTTAAATCACTAAAGACGATCGGCACAATCGCTTTGATTTTCTCTAAGCGCTTGGCAGCTTTTTCAGGATCAATGCTTTTTGGGGCTTTGTATTCATAAATCACCAGAGATTGATCATAACGATCGATCGCGACATTGAATTCAGGCAAGTCAGAATCATAAGTGCGATAACACATGACATGATTTTGCTTGGCCCATTTTTCCCATTTTTTACGATTCTTGGTGAGGCGGTTAAAGAAGTCAATGCCACCTTCACTCATGATCTCTTCATGATCACGTTTCTCTTGGCGCTCTTCAGCTGCTTTACGATCCACGAAATATTGTGGCTCGATGGCAAATTGCAAATACACGCACTCTAACGCACCGTTGTAAAATTTATTGACTTTACGAGCGCGCAATCCCATTTGTTTACCAAGATCCACATCAGAAGTGATGATGCCTGCTTCATAGCCTTCATAAGCACGCAGCCAATCGCCAAGGGCAATGTATGTGGGTTTAAGCTCTTCTTTTTCGCCTAAGCGTTCACCGTATGGTGGGTTGGTAACAATCAAACCTTTTTCAGACATGTCCGCAGGTTTTTTAAAGTGTTCAAACATTTGATGGGCAAAGGACATGTTTTTTAAAACGCCAGCGCGATCGGCATTGGCTTTGGTAATACCAATCATGCGCGCATTGCGCTCAACGCCATAGAGTTTACCTTGATAGGTATTTGCACCCACTTCAGCGCGGTGTTTGGCAATTTTAACGCATTCGCCCCAAGTGTGTTCATTGTGACCGCGCCAGTTTTCAAAGCCAAAGCTACGGCGGAAAAGTCCGGGCGCAATGTCACGCGCCATCAATGCCGCTTCAATCAAAATGGTACCTGCGCCGCACAATGGATCAATAAAGTCTTGATGTTCTTTGGCTTTCTCTGGCCATTTTGAGCGATACAAAAGGGCGGCGGCTAAATTTTCTTTAATCGGCGCAACGCCTTGCTCTGTACGAAAGCCGCGTTTATGTAAAGGTTCGCCGCTTAAATCTAAATAGAGCGTGTAGGCTGTGTCTTGAATGTGCACATAAAAACGCAAGTCAGGATCTGTTTTTTCAACCGATGGGCGGCCGCCTGTCGTCATGTCAAAATAATCCACAATGGCATCTTTCACGCGCTGCGCGGCATATTGTGTGTGGATGTGTTGGGCGCGCTTTGTGGTCACTTGGATCACAAACGTGCTTTGATCTGACATGTGGGTGGACCACGGAAAACCTGAGAGCTGACGATGCAGATCGTCTAAATCCTTCATCGAGCCTGCTTTGAGCTGCAATAACACACGAGAGCCGCAGCGCGTCCAGAGCAGTGCTTGATAAGCCTCTTTGAGTCCACCTTCAAAGCGCACGCCAGTTGCATCGCTTGTCGATTCGATGCCTAAAGCTGCGAGTTCATCGATAACATAGGGCGCTAAGCCTTGTGCGCAAGTAATAAAAAAAGAGGACATGTATCAATCACCATAAATTTTTGTATTCAACAAATTATTATAACGAAAGATTGGGCAACTTGTCTGATTTAACGTGCAGAATCATGAGTTTTTCACTTGTATTCATGGGGCAATTCGCTGACAATGATGCTTTCATCACACTTCAAAAAAGATTATGGCTAAACAAAAAGCATTTGTGGTTGATTCAGCATCGGTACCTTCAACGATCAAAACGGTGGATTGGTCCGTGGCCAATGGCGCCGCGTTTGCCCATCAGTTGCAAAACGCCGCAAAAAATAGCACGCAAACCTTGGTGGTCATTGTGGAGAATATGCAGCAGGCAGAAAGCTTGGTGCAGGATTTGGCGTTTTTTGATCATCAAGCCGTGCTTTTTCCAGATACAGAAACGCTGCCGTATGATGTGTTTTCACCGCAACTGAATATCATTTCTGAGCGATTGGCAACATTAGCACGCTTGCGTCGAAGATCGATTGATACGCTTGTGGTGACAATGCCAACCTTGATGCAGCGCATTGCGCCGCCACGCTTTTTAGATGGTCACAGCCTATTGTTAAAGCCCAATGATCACGTGGATCGTGAAGCATGGCGCCTAGGGCTAGAAGCCAGTGGTTATCAACATGTTAAACAAGTGATGGAGCCTGGTGAATTTACCATTCGTGGCGGCATCATTGATCTTTTTCCAATGGGCATTGCATCGCCCATTCGCATTGAATTGTTTGATGATGAAGTGGAAACCATTCGCACGTTTGACCCAGAAACACAGCGCACGCTTGAAACATTGACTGAACTCTCGATTTTGCCAGCCCGTGAATTTGAAATGAGCAAAAGCGCCCTTGAACGTTTTGAGAAGAAATTTAAAGAGACATTTGAGGTCGATACGACAAAATGCGCACTGTATCAAGAGATCATGCAGGGCAATTTGCCTGCAGGCATTGAAAATTATCTGCCCCTCTTTTTTGATAAAACAGCGACATTGTTTGATTATTTGACGGAGCACACAACATTTGTGCTCTATCCTGAATTGTTTAAAAGTGGCGAGCAATTTCAAAAACTCATCGATAGCCGCTATGAGCGTTATCGTCATGATGTGGAAAAACCGCTGTTATCGCCGATGCGTTTATATTTGAATGTATTAGGGCTTGAAGAGTTATTGAGTCAGCGCCCTAAAATTCAAGTGACTTTTACACATGAAGCGCCGGCAATCACGCAGATCAATCAAGTGCCAGAATGGTTAGCGCAACACAAAGACAATGCGTTGATCATCACTACAGAAACGCATGGCCGCCGTGAAATGCTGTTAGAGCGCTTAAAAAGTTTGGCGCTCTCGCCGAAAATTGCTGATGATTTTGTGACGTTTGCAAAAAATCCCGCGCCGTTTGCTGTGATGGTGGGCGCGCTGAGTGAAGGCTTTCGTTATGATCATCAATTTGCCATTGTGACGGAAAATGGGCTCCTTGGCGTGCCGATGCAAACGAGGCGCAAGAAACAGCAAAAAACGGTGGATGTGAAATCGATGCTCACGAGCATTGATCACCTTAAAGAGGGCGATCCCATCGTGCATTTAAAGCATGGCGTCGGTCGCTATGTGGGGCTTGATAACATTGATGACAATGAGCTCCTTGTGATCGAATATAAAGGCAATGGGCGCTTATACATTCCGATCACGGATTTAAATGATCTCTCTTTATATACAGGTGGCTCAAAAGAGAGCGCACCGTGGCACAAATTAGGCTCTGATCAATGGGAGAAAATTTGTAAAAAAGCTTCTGAAAAGATTCATGACACGGCTGCAGAATTGCTAGACATTTATTCCCGTAGAGAATTACAAAAAGCCCACGGCATGGCGATTGTGCCGGAATATGATGATTTTGCCAAAAGCTTCCCATTTCAAACGACGCCCGATCAGCAGCGCGCCATTGATGATGTCTTAAGTGACTTAACAGTGGGTAAAATGGATCGCATCATTTGTGGGGATGTGGGCTTTGGGAAAACAGAAGTGGCGATGCGTGCGGCATTCATGGCAGTGATGAATGGTTATCAAGTGGCGGTTTTGGCACCAACGACGTTATTAGCTGAGCAACATGTCCAAGATTTTATGGATCGCTTTGCCGATTGGCCTGTCAAAATTGCCGGTTTATCGCGCTTTAGAAGCACGAAAGAAACCAAACAAACCCTTGCGCTCCTCGCTGAGGGGCAAGTTGATATTGTGATCGGTACGCACAAAATTCTCTCTAAAGATGTGCACTTTAAAAATCTTGGGCTCATTGTGATCGATGAAGAACATCGCTTTGGGGTGAAACATAAAGAGAAACTCAAATCCCTGCGTACAGAGGTGAATTTGCTGACGATGACCGCAACGCCCATTCCACGCACGTTGAATATGGGGCTGTCTGGGTTGAGGGAACTGTCCATCATCGCAACGCCACCGGTGGAGCGCATTGCAGTCAAAACCTTTGTCAATCAATGGAATGATGAATTAATGGTGGAAGCCATGAACCGTGAATTAAAACGCGGTGGGCAATTGTACATTTTGCACAATGAAGTGGACACCATTGAGTTGATGCAAGCCACGATTGAGCGCTTAATGCCCGGCATCACCATTGGCATTGCCCATGGTCAGATGAAAGAGGCGGAGCTTGAACAAGTGATGCTCGATTTTTATCATCATCGCATTCAAGTGTTATTGTGCACCACGATTGTCGAATCAGGGATTGATGTGCCCAATGCCAATACGATGATCATTAATCGCGCCGATAAACTTGGGCTTGCACAGTTGCATCAGTTGCGCGGTCGCGTTGGGCGCTCTCATCAGCGTGCGTACTGTTATTTAATTGTACCGCCAGCGCGTGAGATGACTAAAGATGCCATTAAACGCATTGAAGCTTTAACAGAAACCGAAACATTGGGCGCAGGCTTTATGATTGCTAACCATGATTTAGAAATTCGTGGTGCAGGCGAGTTGCTCGGGGAATCCCAAAGCGGACAGATTACGGAGATGGGTTTCTCGTTGTATATGGAGCTTTTGACCCGCGCGGTGGAAGCGATTAAACGTGGCGAAACTCTGGATGTCAATCAACCCTTTAAACAAGGCATGGAAGTGGCGCTTGGTTTACCTGCGCTCATTCCTGAAGATTATATTATGGACATTCCGACGCGATTGTCCCTTTATAAACGCATCGCGAGCGCTGAAGATATGAGTGCGTTAAATGACATTCATATTGAGATGATTGATCGCTTTGGGCTATTGCCAGAGCAGGCGAAACGCCTCTTTAAAATTGCAGAGATTAAATTAAAAGCTGCGCCTTTGAATCTTGAAAAAATTGAGGCAAACAATGAAGGCATTCGCATTGTCTTTGGCGCGAAACCGAACATCAATTTACGCACATTGGTGGATTTGATTCAGAAAAAGCCTGATTTTTACCAACTGCAAGGGCAAGAGGTGCTGCGTTATCGTTTTCCATTAGAAGAGGAGGCACTGCGCATTGAGACAGTGCTGCATTTGATTGGAAAGCTTGCACCATAATTGTGGCTCAGTACACTTCAGGATTAATAAAATCAATCTCATAAACCGTGAAAAACCTCGGCTGAATCACAGTTTCATTGTTTTCGGTGATGGCTTGATAGCCCAAACATTTGCGGGCATCGCACGCTTCTAAATACAGTGAGGTGCCGTTAACTTTGATGTGCTCAGGCAGGTGCTCAAAAGATTTTGAGCGCATGATGCTCTCTACCTCTTTAGCATGATAAGTGCCAAGGCGCCCGGCCACCGATTCCATCAATAAAATGAACATGATGAAGATCACAAACAAATAGGTGATACCAAGGATGATGAAAGCAATGTCATGGAGCACAGCTTTTTCCTTCTTTTGCATGTGAAATTTTTCGGGCAATAGATGGCTTAAATGGTGCAAGGTTATGTGAAAATGCTTGGTGAATAAAAAAGGAATCAGGAGAGCATAGAGCACAATCATCAGCACTTGGGTGCTCAAAGAGAGCCCATGCAAGCTAAAGATAAAGGGGCTGAGTAGCACAAAGGTTGCAATGAATAATGACCATGAAAATTCTTGATTGGCGATTTTCTCTAAACTGTGGCGAAATAGAAAAACGCCCGCTGTGATGATGCCAATGGCAAAAAAGAGCAGGGTGAGCAGTAAAATGACTAAGGTTTTGTTCTCCACCACATCGAGCCACAAGGATGATTCAATCGGAATGAAGGGCAGATGAAAGGTGGAAAAATATGCCATTTTGTACGCATAAATGGCAATGTTGAACAAAAACAGCGCCGCCGCAGGAATCACAAGCACAGAAATGGCTTTGAGTGCATTGATGATGTCAGAGTGGATTTTCTTTGGATTATCTAAATAGTCATTCATGGCATGTCCAATGGTTTTTTTATCGGATTATTATGTGGATTAAGTTTAGATTATCATGACGAAAAAATCTTCTGTTGTGCTAGAATGTGGCGAGAAATGATTAGTAATTTTAGGAGATCGATCAAATGGCTAAAATTTTAGATGCAGTAAAACCAGGTGTATTGTTTGGTGATGATGTACAAAAAGTATTTGAAATCGCAAAAGCAGAAGGTTTTGCATTGCCAGCTGTGAACGTGGTGAACACAGAATCCATCAACGGTGTGTTAGAAGCGGCTGCTAAAGCCAAATCACCAGTGATCATTCAGTTCTCTAACGGCGGCGCTCAATTCTTTATTGGTAAAGGATTGAAATTAGAAGGCCATGAAGCGGCGATTCGCGGTGCAGTTGCAGGTGCTAAGTATGTACATGCAGTGGCTGAAGCGTATGGTGTCCCTGTGATTTTACACACAGACCATGCAGCAAGAAAATTGTTGCCATGGATCGATGGCTTATTAGATGCCGGCGAAGTTTTCTTTAAAGAAACAGGTAAACCATTATTCTCCTCTCACATGATCGATTTATCTGAAGAATCATTAGAAGAGAACATTGCAACGTCTGCTCAATATTTAGAGCGCATGGCAAAATTAGGCATGACGCTTGAAATCGAATTAGGTTGCACAGGCGGTGAAGAAGATGGTGTGGACAACACAGACATCGATAACTCATTGCTTTACACACAACCTGCTGATGTTGCGTATGCCTATGAACAATTGATCAAAATCAGCCCACGCTTTACGATTGCAGCATCATTCGGTAACGTTCATGGCGTTTATAAGCCAGGCAACGTGCGTTTGACGCCAGCGATTTTAGACAACTCACAAAAATATGTGTCTGAAAAATTCAATTTACCAGCAAAAAGCTTAGACTTCGTATTCCACGGCGGTTCAGGTTCTGATTTACAAGACATCCGCGATGCAATCTCTTTTGGTGTGATCAAAATGAACATCGATACAGATACACAGTGGGCAACTTGGAAAGGCGTGTTAGGTTATTACAACGAGTATAAAGACTATTTACAAGGTCAGTTGGGCAATCCTGAAGGTGCGGATAAACCTAATAAAAAATACTATGATCCACGTGCATGGTTGCGTGCCGGTCAAGTGACTTTGGTTGAGCGCGTACTTGAAGCTTATGAAGCATTAAATGCGATGAACCGCAATTAATTGACAATAATGCCAATGAAAAACCGCACTGTGTGCGGTTTTTTTGCTGATGATAATGGAATAAGGTGAAAAGATGAGCAATGCAACAATGTGGATTCATGGCTTTCATGCAGTGGAGGCGGCGTTTGATGAGGGCTCTGTCGTACAGGTTTGGCTCAATGATCAACGCTTAGATAAACGTGCCCAAGCGTTTTTAAATCGCATTCAAGATAAAAAAATCCCTGTGAACATGGTGAACCAAAAGATGTTGGAAACCAAAGTTGGGGAAGCGCGTCATCAAGGGATTGCGGCAGAAGTACGCGTGCAATCGGCTAAAAATGAAAATCATTTGCATGATTTATTAGAAGCAAATTCAGCGCCCTTTTTATTGATTTTAGATGGCGTGACCGATCCACACAACGTGGGTGCATGTTTACGAAGTGCAGAAGCCTTTGGGGTGGATGCAGTGATTGTGCCAAAAGATCGTGCCTGTGGATTGACGCCGATTGTGCGTAAAATCTCTAGCGGTAGCTCTGAGCGTGTGCCATTCATTGAAGTGACAAACTTAGCGCGTACTATTGATGATTTAAAAGAGCGCGGCGTTTGGTTGGCAGGTTTAGCCGGCGAAGCCACTGAAACCATTTATCAAGCGAATTTAACCGGTGCTCTTGCCATCATCATGGGTTCAGAAGGGGAAGGCATGCGCCGCTTAACGCGTGAAGCGTGTGATTTTCTTTTGAAAATTCCGATGGAAGGACGCATTGAGAGCTTGAACGTTTCTGTGGCAACGGGGGTTGTCTTGTCTGAAAGCCATCGTCAGCGCATCACAAAACGCAAATAACAAAAAAACCGCCGATGGGCGGTTTTTGATTAATCTGGCACCGTTCGTTGGTATTTTTCTGCTTTTTGACGAGATTCTACATCGGATTTGATGCGTTCTTCATGCGGACGCAATGCAACTGCGCCAATGAAGCCCGTGAAAAAGAGTAAAAAGCCAAGGGGCGCAATCATGGTGGTCAAATACATGCCCACATCTTGATAGCCAATGATGATGAGCGGCAAGCCCACCACAAGCCCTAAGCCTGTTAAAAAGATGCCAAGATAAAAGATGAACGTGTTAAATTTAAGCATGAATGACCTCGCAATGGTTTAACCCGTTCATCATATCATAAGTTAATATCCGCGGTTTAAATCCACTAAGTTATTCGGCAGCTTTCCTTCACGCACTAAACGGAAGTTCTCTGCCACTTGTTCACTCGCTGTGATCGGATTGGTCATTGCGGCAACATGTGGCGTAATTTCAATGGCCGCTTCATCCCAAAATGGATGATCTTTTGGTAAAGGCTCGGTGTCAAACACATCAAGGAGCGCGCCGCTGATGTGCCCACTTTGAATGGCTTCCAATAAATCAGCTTCTTTAACATGTCCGCCGCGGGCAGGATTGATGAGATAAGCACCTTTTGGCAACATCGCAAAAGTGTCACGATTTAAAATGTGTTGCGTCTCTGGCGTTAATGGCAATAGGCAAACAAGAATGTTGCATTGGCTTAAAAACTCAGGCAATTGATCTTGACCATGATAAATGCTGGCATCTTTCTCTTGAGGTGGCGTATTTTTCCAACCAATCACATGAAAACCGTATTCTTTTAATGTATTGGCGACATAACTGCCAAGTTCACCCAATCCAAGAACGCCTACAGTTAAATCTTTTGGCAAAATTCGGCTGCGCATGTGCCATTCTTTATTGACCTGATCACGATTGTAATATTGCATATTACGGCAGGCTTTAAGCGCACCATAGAGTGCATATTCCGCCATTTGCTCTTTCATATCATGATCCACAATGCGTGCAATGATGGTGCCTTCCGGGATGCTTTTGCACTCTAAAATGTGATCAATGCCCATGCCTGTTGATTGCACGAACTTTAAATTTGGCAGTTGTTTGAAATCTTCATCATTTGCTTTCCATGCCAATACGGATGTGATTTCGGATAAATCACCTGGATTGTCTTTCGTGCGAAGGTCTAATGTAGGGTCAATGGCATGTAAATTTTTAATCCATTGGTTAAAATTTGGCAATACTGTGCTGAGACATAAAATGGCCATCAGGTTCTCCTCCTCTTGTTGTGGTTATATTTTTGTGATTGTCCGTACACTATAGTAGTGTATGGAAATGATACCGACATTAAATTGATCTTAGTTAGTTATAATATGGCATTTTTTACAACAGATTTTCAAAATTTTCGTTAGAATGGCGGTTATTTAAAATTTTAAAACTCGCTCTAATGTGTTAGAGACGAATCATATTGAGTACTCGGAACAAACTATGATAAGAAAAAATATTTTGGCCATCGCATTGTTAGGTGTCTTTGGGCTATCGCATGCGGCAGATGTTGAGAACTTAAGAACCATCTCCTATTTAAATGAGCCTTTGCGCTTACAGGCAGATGTGATCGGGGAAGGGGATGTGATACTTGCGGAGCGCACGGAGTATTTAAGATTAAATCATCCGATTCCCACTTATGATTTATCCGTCAATGTGGTGGAAGAAGAGGGTAAAAAGCAATTGGTGGTCACCACGACAGAAGAGGTGGAAACCCCAGCGTTAACATTGCTGCTTGAAAGCCGCGATGAAAATAACCGCCGCCAATTGTTTGAATTGCCCATTTTATTAGACATTCGCCCGGAACCTGCTGCGGAGGTTGCAGAAATTGAGATCGATGGCGTGAACATCGAATCTGATCAAGCAACTGAATCCACAAATCAAGTGACATTATCGGATGTACCTGTGGTGGCGCCTGTTGCCCCAAAAGTTGCCGATGCGAAAGATGCAGACACGCAACCAAAAGTGGCAGAAGTGAAAAAGCCTGTTGAAAAAGCTGTGGTTAAAGCAGAACAGGCTCAAAAAAAGGTTGAAAAAGCATCAACAGATAAAAAAGCGGACAAACCTGCAAAAGTTGAAGCAAAAGCACCAAAAGCACAGAGCCACTTAAAGAATGCCGTTGATCCTGCGCTTGTGAAGCGTTATGGACCCGTTGAAGCGGGTGAAACCATGTGGAGCATTGCCAATAAAGTGCGTCCTGCTCACATCCCTCCCCAAAAGATGATTGAAATCATCAAAAAACACAATCCCTCAGCCTTTACACCTGCGGGCGTATTGCGTGCAGATGTCACGTTGATCATTCCTGTGGACACACCTAAGAAACAGCACAATTTTGTGAAGGCAGAGGCCACCACAGAAGCGGTGGGCTTTATTTATGAATTGCCTGCACCACCAGCATCTGCCAGTGGATCTTTAGCGCCAACGGCTGCCAATGTTGCACCAGCTGCCGTTGCTGCTGAAGTTGTTGACAATGATGGTACCGTCACTGAAACTGTGGTCACCGATGAAGTGCCTGTGAAAGTGGTGCATCCGGTCAATAGCCCAGCCAATGACATGACCGTGATTTCACCGAGTGAACCATCCATTGCAGCTGTGAATGATGTTCCTGCCGATGCTGCACCCGCCGCTGAGCCACAAGTAGAGGCACAAGGCGATGAGATGAGTGCATCGGTTGCCGCTGAAACAGTGGATGCGACAACACCTGCACAAAGTGAAAACGTGATGGCAAGCGTGGCTGAGGTGACAGAATCTGTGGCCAATGTTGCACCTGCAAAACCAAAAGTCTTTATGGTGGAAGAGCCGGAAGAAGAGCCTGGCATCATTGAGATCATTTTTGACAACATTATGTATGTGGGCGGTGGTGCATTAATTTTATTGTTGGCCATTTTAGCGATTGTGGCGATGCGTCGTCGTCAAGCGGGGGAAGGTTCAACCGATAAAGCGCCAAAAGCACCGAAAGAGAAAAAAGCGAAAAAAGGCAAAAAATCTGAAGCACCAGCTGAGGAATCGGTGATCGTTGAAGAAATCATCGAAGAGACACCTAAAAAAGGTGCGCCAGAAGTGAAATCAGCATCTGCAAAAGCTGCGGCAGCCGCTGCCATTGCTGCGCCAGTTGCAGCGGTGCTCAGTTCAGAAGGGGCAAGTCCAGCGAAAGATGGCACTGAAATCCAAAGTTTAGACTTTGATTTCTCCTTCACAGAAGAGAAGCCACAAGCTGCGGCTGCGACTCAAGATGCTGAAGATGACATGGCGGCACTGGATTTTGATCTCTCATTTGCAGCGCCAGCGGCAGCTGTGACTGCAGCCGCGGTGGCAACTGCGCCTAAAGCAGAGGCAAAACCACAAGAAGCGGAGTTTGACACGCTTGATTTTGATTTCTCATTTGATGCGCCCAGTGAAATACCATCCGCAGCAGTGGAAACGGCGGCAGCAGCTGAACCTGAAATGGGCGGCTTAGAGTTTGATTTATCTGGCTTTGAAGCGCCTAAAGCTGAGGCTGAGGCAGAAAGCGTTGAAGAGATGCCAACATTTGACACGTTAGAATTTGATGGCGTGTTAGATTTCACGGGTCGCAATACAGAAGAGGCACCGGCAGAATCTGAGCCTGTGGTAGAAGCAGTTGAAGCAGAAGTGGCAACGGTTGAGCCAGCGATGGATTTTGAGCCGATTGCATTTGATCCCATTGCTGTTGAAGAAGTCACGCCATCAGATGAACCTGAGGCTGTGAGTTTTGGTGAAAACAATCCATTGTTTGTTTCACAAGATTCAGACAGCGGTGCAATTGAAGCGATTGCCAGTGAAGAGAACAATGATCCCACCGCTGAGATTACAGAATATGTGAGCTTTGGGGATTTGATCGACACAGCACAAACCACATTGGCCAATGATGAACAAGTGGCAGACATTTCAGCGATTGATTTGGCAAAATTTGAAGAAGATGACGCCATTGAGTTTGCCGATTTAATGGAAGTTTCCACCGAAGAAGTGGACCATAATTTAGATTTAAGCTTTGTGGCGGATGTCGATGACAATGAAGCCGGTCATGAATTCTTAGAATCCTTAGATTTCAGTGCGCCTGCAGACATTGATCCAATTGGCGACTCTGTGAAAGACAATGTTGCGAAAGCCGAAGAGTCTTTAGAGCACATTCGTGCAGTGGAATCTGTGGCTGTGCCAGAAGTTGCGGACATGCCTGAGATCATCACAGAAGAGATTGTGACCAATACAGAAACTGCCGAAGCCCCACAAATGATGGATGCTGTGGATGAGATGGATTTCCCAGGCTTTGATTTATCTGAGTTTGAAGCGCCGATTGCTGAAACGATTGAAACGGTCGATGCATTTGAAGGCATGGAGCCTTTAGAAGAGATTGAGTTGATTGACATTCCAGCATTCACTGAGTCAACGCCTGAACCTGTGATCATCACAGAACCTGTGGCAACAGCGCCTGCTGCGCCTATAGTGGAAACAGTCGTAGAGGCAGCGCCAGTTGTTGCACCGATTGCGCCCACTGTGATTGAAAAAGAGGTGATTGTTGAAAAGCCTGTGGTTCAAGTGGTGGAAGTGCCTGTGGCTGAAGCATCAGAAGATGATGAATCGGAGCAAATTAAGTTAGAATTGGCAGAGGCTTATATTGATTTTGATCCAAGTTTGGCCAAGCCGCTTTTAGAAGAGGTGGTGCGTGATGGTAATCCATCGCAAGTGGCGAGAGCCGAAGCGCTTCTGAGTAAGATCAATTAATACATTTACAACACATAAAGCCTAGAAGATTCTAGGCTTTTTTATTGAGGTCATTATGCAAGAGAAGGTGATGCGCCGCGCGAAGATGCTGCGCGCCATTCGTGAATATTTTCATCAAGATGCAGTGCTTGAAGTGGATACGCCCATCATGAGCCAATTTGGCAACAGTGATCCGGCACTGTTAAATTTTATGAGCACATTCAATGGTCCGGGGAAGCTCTATCAGCACACCACATATTTGATCACTTCGCCTGAATATCACATGAAGCGTTTGCTCGCCCATCAATCCGGCTCGATCTATTATTTAGGCAAAGTGTTTCGTGATGGAGAATTAAGCCCACGGCACACGCCAGAATTTACGATGCTCGAATGGTATCGCGTGAATTATGATCTTTTTGAATTGACCCAAGAGGTGATTCATTTGATCCGCATGCTTTCGAAACAGCACATCGAAGTGGTGGAATACAGTTATTTTACGCTCTTTATGGAAAAACTTGCCCTCAATCCTTTCATGGCAACAGAAGCAGAGCTGGATGCTGTATTAAAAACGCAGGGTGTTTCCCTTGCGTTTACACCGCAAACGAAAGATGAATATTTAGATTTAATCATGAGCCACCTCATTGAGCCAACGTTTGATCCTGATGTGATCACGGTGCTCCATAGTTATCCGGCGTCCCAAGCATCTTTAGCAAAAATCACCCAAGATTGCGCCGGCAATGCCATTGGCAAACGCTTTGAAGTGTATTGGCGTGGGTTAGAATTGGCCAATGGTTATGAGGAATTAACAGATCCCATCGAGCAGCGCGCCCGTTTTGAAGCAGAAAATCAAGTGCGCACGCAATATGGTTTAGCACCTGTTGCGATCGATGAACTCTTTTTACAAGAGATGGCCAGCATGCCAGCGTTGGTCAGCGGTGTTGCCATGGGGATTGATCGCCTCTTGATGGCGGCGACAAATACACATAACATCAATGATGTGATCTTATTCCCCTTTGAAGAGAGTTAAGCATCATTCACCATAAATTACTTAGGAGGTTGCAAATGAATGTCGTGATTACAGGTGTATCGGCAGGTTTTGGGCAAGAGATGGCGCGCGTGTTTGCAGCGCATGGTCATCATGTGATTGGCATTGCAAGGCGCACGGATCGTTTAGCGGCGCTGAAAGCGGAGTTAAACACGCAATTTACAGGCTTCACATTAGATGTTGCCGATCGCGTAGCCGCCACACAAGTGGTGGATGAGATCATCGAAACCTTTGGACAAGTGGATATCCTCATCAATAATGCAGGTTTAGCCCTTGGCATGGAAACGGCGGATCAAGCCAATTTTGAGGATTGGGCAACGATGGTGAACACCAATGTGATGGGGCTCATCTCTTTAACGCAACTCTTTTTACCGCATATGGTGGCAAAAAATGACGGGTACATCATTAATATGGGTTCAACTGCGGGCAGTTGGCCGTATGCTGGCGGCAATGTGTATGGTGCCACAAAAGCTTTTGTGAAACAGTTCAGTTTAAATTTGCGTGCTGATTTATTTGGCAAACGCATTCGTGTGACGAATGTGGAGCCCGGTTTATGCGGAGAAACAGAGTTTTCCAATGTGCGCTTTAAAGGGGATGATGATAAAGCGGCAGCACTTTATGATAAAGCTGAGCCTTTAACCGGTAAAGACATTGCGGAGATTGTGTTTTGGCTCGCAAACCAGCCAAAACACATCAACATTAACCGCATTGAAGTGATGCCAACGAGCCAAAGCTTCGCTGGCCTTAAAGTTCATTACGATGATTAATCGATCACATTAAAGTGAATGCGTGCCGCTAAATGGGTGAAGATGGTGTAGGGAATGGTGCCTGCCCATTGAGCGACATATTCAATCGGTAAGGCTTCGCCAAATAAAATGACTTCGCGATCCCATTTTGACTCTGGCACAGCGCTTAAATCCACCATGAACATATCCATGGCAACGCGCCCAATGAGAGGCGCTTTATAACCATCGATGAGCACATAAGCCTCTTTGCTCACCTCACGCGGATAACCATCCGCATAGCCACATGCCACAACGCCCACAGGTAAATCATGGGGCGCTGTGAATGTTGCGCCATAACCCACATGTTCACCTGCTTTGATGTGATTGACATGAATGATTTTAGAGCGCAATTCTAAAATGGGTTTTAAACCGATGCTTTCAGCGGTTTGATCATCAAATGGGGATGCACCATATAATGCCAATCCTGCTCGGACAATGGATTGAGCAGGTTTTTGATCATCAAAAATATTGGCAGAGTTTGAAATACTTGCACTGAGATGCTGCGGTAAATTTGCCATCAATGCCAATTGTGTCCGTGTTTTGGTGTCATCAGCTTCATCGGCGCACGCTAAATGGGTCATCAATTGAATGCTTTTCACATTCTCTGAATCATTGAGGGCTTGATAATAATGTGCCAACTCTTCAGGGCGGATGCCAAGGCGATTCATGCCGCTGTTGATTTTGATGAATACATCAATCGGATTCATGAGTTTTGCGTCTAATAACCCATTGAGCTGATGCGCATTGCCAATGGCAGGGATAAAGTTGAACTCATCACATAAATGATATTCATGATGCTCAAAGACGCCTTCGAGTAAAATAATGGGGGTGTTTGATAAGGTGCGAATGGTTTCGGCCTCTTCAATCGCGGCGACCGCAAAGAAGTTGACCACATGTTCTAAAATGGGCACCATCAATGCCACGCGATGCCCATAAGCATTGGCTTTGAGTACGGTGCACAATTGACTGTTTGGGGCTTTCTGCTGTAAAAACGCCACATTATGCAGTAAAGCGCTTTTTGAGAGATAAGCTTTTAGCGGACGCATATTAACCTCGGTTTGGTAGTTAGTATAATCATGAAGCGCAAAGATTATGATACGAAAAGGAAATGGGTGCAAATCTATCCGATCAAAAGGTAGAATGCCGCTATACTGATACTCAATCGATGAACACAAATGAGGTGAAAAGATGATGGAATTTGCAAAATTGGTGGTCAAAGGCATTGATGCCCGTAATTTCCTCCATGGTCAATTGACGGCAGACATGGATCATTTAGACTATTTATATGCTCATGAAGGCAATTCTGGTTTAGCGGGCTTATGTAATATTAAAGGGCGATTAGAAGCGGTGTTTTGGATCAATCGCGTGGACTCTGAAACCTTTGATCTTTACTTGCCAAAAGAGATCAGCGAAGCGATCGCTACACTGTTAAAGCGCTATCTGTTTAGATCAAAAGTGACCATTGATGTGGCTGATGTCGATGAGACTGAAGCAATGCAAATGATCCCAAGTGAACCCATTCCATGGATTGTGGCAGCAACACAAGGCAAATATGTGCCACAAATGGTGAGTTTAGATGTATTAAAAGGTGTGCATCCGCGTAAAGGTTGTTACATTGGTCAAGAGATTGTGACGCGCCTACGTGATTTGGGTAAAAATAAAAAACGCCTCGGGCAAGTGGCTTTAAATGGGCAACACGTTAATATTGGTGACACAATTTATGCCCATAATGAAGTGGCGGGTGAAGTGGTGTGTGTGAAAGATGATGAGGCATTGGCAGTATTGGTGCTTGCTGAATTGGTGCAGCCGTTAAAAATTGAAACAGACATCACAGTTCGCCATGTTTGGAAAAATGAAGACGAATAAAAAGGAAGGGTTCATGAGTAAACATATTGGTGTGTTAACTGCAGGCGGTGATTGTCAGGGGTTAAATGCTGCATTAAGAGCAGTGGCACTGACAGCTTTCCAAGAAGGATGGAAAGTGACCGGTATTCATGATGGCTTTTTAGGCTTAGCCGAAGGCTGCATTAAACCTCTAGAAAAAGCGGATGTGAGCCCAATCATCGGCCTAGGTGGGACGATTTTGGGCACCGGTCGAGGGGGCGGTCGTGCAAAAGGGACAGAAGAGGCCGTTGAAAACTGTGTCAAAAGCTTTAATGAGTTAGGATTAGATGCATTGGTGTGTTTAGGTGGCGATGGTACACAACGCTTCTCTTATGAGTTGGCGAAAAAAGGCGTGCCGATTGTGACGTTGCCAAAAACCATTGATAACGACATTGCACAAACGGACATCACTTTTGGCTATGATACGGCAGTGCAAGTGTCTGTGATGGCGCTTGATCGTTTACGCACCACGGCAGATTCCCATCATCGTTTAATGATTTTAGAAGTGATGGGGCGCGATGCAGGTTGGTTGGCAGCCGGTGCAGCTTTAGCGGGCGGCGCGGACATTTGTTTGGTGCCAGAGATTCCTTATTCAACAACAGCGATTGTTAAATCCTTAAAAGCCCAAATTTATGAGCACAAAGCAGCGCTATTAGTTGTGGCAGAAGGTGCAATCTCACAAGAGGATGCATTGCTTGGCTTAAAACCTAAAAAGCATGTGGCAGCGATGCGTTTAGTGGATCAGATTCCTGAATTGACTGGCATTGAAGCGCGCTTGACCACATTAGGTTATGTGAGCCGTGGCGGTACGCCAACAGCAGGCGATCGTATTTTTGCAACACAATGTGGCAGTAAAGCCATTGAATACTTAAAAGCAGGCATCACCGGTGTGATGGTGGCCAGTCAAGGAGGCGCTTTAGTTCCTGTACCTTTAGAAAAGGTGGCCGGGCGTCCAAGATTATTGCCAAGAGATCATTCTATGGTGAAAACTTTGCAGTCCATTGGCGTATGTATGGGCATTTAGTGCGCAATGCATGAAAAATCACCCCGGTATTGAAGAAATATCGGGGTTTTTTGCATCAAGTGATGCAGAAAATTGCATGAAATATTAGGTGTGCTGCTGAGTCTTAGGGCTTGGATACAATTAATTTCAATTATTTTTATGCTCTATCTTATTGTTAAATATGTTATTTGTGAAATACTTTAAAATTAATTGAAAAAGGGTGTTGACACCTCTCTGAATTTATCTATAATGAGCACCTCTTCTGAACGAGGCGCTGCTGAAAAGCGGTGAGTTTGAAGGGTTTTGAGAGGTTGAGATGGTTGTTTAGTTTCCCTCGCTGAAAAAAACTTTTCAAATTAGGTGTTGACAAATGATTTAGATCATGTAAAATAGCCTGCTCTTCACGAGGTTGAGTCACTTGACTCCCTCGAGTTCTTTAACAGATTAATCTTAAGTGGTTTGTGTGGGAGCTTGTATTGAAGTGATTACAGAAATACAAGTTTCGAACCAAATCAATTCCAGCGTATATTTTATATATACAGTAATTGAGTGAGTTTCGAATCTTAAAGAGATTTAAAATATATGGATTTAAACTGAAGAGTTTGATCCTGGCTCAGATTGAACGCTGGCGGTATG
>NZ_AQXD01000005.1 GCF_000375345.1 Wohlfahrtiimonas chitiniclastica DSM 18708
CAACCACCAGTTTTCCTGGAGACAATAGCGCTATGGAACCACCTGATCCCATTCCGAACTCAGAAGTGAAACGTAGCTGCGCCGATGATAGTGTGGGGCCTCCCCATGTGAAAGTAGGTCATCTCCAGGGCCTAACATGAATGGCCCTCTTCAAGCGAAGAGGGCTTTTTCATTTGTCTGAAAAAATTGCGCATCTCACCATTTACTGAAGTTGGTCAAAACAGAGTGAAATAAATGCTAAATGCCATTTAATCTCAGTAAAAAGGCGCTAAAATGGCCGTTTAACTTTTCTCGTGTGAGCGTGATGACTAAAATAACTTTACAAGATCTGATTAAAGATCGACGACCAAAGAATGAGGATGACTTGGTAAACCTGTCTGATGATGTTTGGGCGATGGGGGATTTGGCCACCATTGCACAAAAGCTTGATCAGGATGCTTTTAATTTGTTCATTGCCACCAATGTCATTGGCATTTGGAAAGGCGATGGTTGGGGCGGGGTGTTAGAGCACAATCAATTGTTGCCTCATGTCGTGCCTGCATTAACTGCAATGGGTTTGACGGACATGGCTCATCATTTTGAGCAGTTGCTCACACTGTTTCCATTTGATCCAACAGATCTCAATGTGGCAGACCATTTTCACGATCATTTAAATTTTCTTCTCAATCCCCGTTTTACTGTGGCCGATGAACGCTTGAGCACAATTTCTGATAAAACGCGCATGGAATTATCCAATCAGTTTCATGAAGAATTATCTGTATTAGATGATCAAGCCGAAGCATTATGGGCATATGATGCGCCAGATCAAGAAGGCTGGGGCATGGTCCTGGCGAAGTTGCACTGAATAAAAAAGAGAACCTTAGGTTCTCTTTTTATAATCTTGTGAATGCATCAGTCAGCGAGTTGATGGACATTAACCAAATGATCGAGCCAATAATCACAACCTTGATTGACCAATTCATAGGTCAATTCAAAATTACCTGTGTAATAAGGGTCCGGCACTTCATCATGTTCAGGATGCTCAAGGGGTGCTAAAAAGAGATGAATTTTTTCATCATATTGATCCGTGGGCGGTAGGGTTTTAAGGTCACGCACATTGTTGTGATCCATGGCTAAAATATAATCATAATGATCATAATCATCGCTCGTGATGCGGGTTGCAATCATGCCATCGCAGGTAATGTGATGATCTGCCAATATTTTTTGTGTGCCAGCATGAGGGGGCTTGCCTTCATTCCAGTCACCGGTGGCCGCCGATGCAATTTCGATGCGATCATCTAAACCGCGTGCGATCACTTTTGCGCGAAAGAGTGCTTCAGCCATTGGGGAACGACAAATGTTCCCAAGACAGACAAATAAAACTTTAATCATCAAAATGTCCTATGGTTCTAAAATGGCTCATTGTAGCTTACAATGACGCATTAAGAACCATTATGATGACTAAAAGAACAAATTATGGCGTTTACAATTTATCATTCAAATCATTTAGATGACTTGCAATTCATGGCAAGTTACATCATTAAAAATAATCCGTTAGATGATCCGCTTGCACCTGAATATTTCATCATCCACAGTGCAGGCATGACCAACTGGCTCAAAAGTGCACTGGCGACAGAGCACAATATTTTTGCCAATACGCGCCTAGAATTCCCCATCAATCAGATTGTCACGATCATTGAAAATCTATTGAGCCCAGAAGAGCGCGCGCAAACCAATCTTCGCATGTCGCGCTTGACGTTGACATGGGCAGTGTATGATGCCCTCAATCAACTCGATTTATCTGATTTGCCAGAACTTGCCAGTTATTTGAATGATAAAGGGGCGCAATCCGATGATGTGCGCATGATGGGGCTCGCTGAAGAGATTGCAGGATTGTTC
This sequence comes from Wohlfahrtiimonas chitiniclastica DSM 18708, assembly GCF_000375345.1. Lineage (GTDB taxonomy): Bacteria > Pseudomonadota > Gammaproteobacteria > Cardiobacteriales > Wohlfahrtiimonadaceae > Wohlfahrtiimonas > Wohlfahrtiimonas chitiniclastica. Next base: position 1,879 of record NZ_AQXD01000005.1, read on the forward strand.
GATAAATATTTAGCCTATCGTCCCGATTGGTTTGCCGCGTGGGAGAATCATCAACGCATTTTTCCAGACTCTCCGTATGAATCATGGCAACAGCAGCTCTGGCAAATCATACGTTCACAAGTGATTAAAAAATATTATTTAGCCAATATTTTATCGCATTTAAAAACCTTGCCAAGCGAGCGCTATCAAGCTGCCACAATTCCACGACGCCTTTTTATCATCGGGATTTCAACGTTGCCACCTTTGTTCATTGAATTGTTGCACGTGTTGAGTGAACACATTGATGTGCATCTGTTTTTCACGAATCCATCTCAATTTTATTGGGGGGATTTAACGCAATATCGCCAGCGCACCATCGCGCGCATCAATTTTAAAACAGAAGATGCACGCACCGATTATTTAGCACCGAATGCACAGGCCGTTCAGCCGGATCAAGAGGAACATTGGCTTGAGTTCCATGGCAATCCATTGTTGGCAAACTTTGGTAAAATTGGGCGTGATTTCTTACATGTTTTGTCACAATATGATGATTTAAATGAAATTGAAGCGTTCAGCGAGCCCACAACGCCAGGTTTATTAGGTGAAGTACAGCGCGCGGTTTATTATTTAGCCCCCATTCAGGCCGATGCCCCGAAATATTGTGTGGCTGAAGATGATGGCACCATTGCTTTTCATGCCCATTACAGTGAGCGCAGAGAAGTGGAAGGACTGTATGATCAGCTCTTAAAGGCCTTCAATGAGGATCGCACGTTAGCGCCTAAAGATATTATTGTGATGGTTTCAGACATTGACCGCTATCGCCCCATGATTGAAGCAGTGTTTGGTTCACCCTTTGAGCCGCGCGCGAAAATCCCATTCACCATTTCGGATTTTACTTTAGGGAAGCATGAGCCCATTTTAGAGGCATTTTTACTGCTGCTGTCGATGTCTGAGAGTCAGTTTACTGTCTCAGAGATTTTAACGCTGTTGGACATCCCTGAAATTGGTGAGAAGTTTCACATCAAAATTGAGGATCGAGCCCTTATCAAACGTTGGATTGATGCCTCAAACATTCGCTTTGCCATTGATGATCAACACTTAGATGACATGCACATCCGTGATGATTTCACCAATACTTGGTTGTGGGGCTTAAAACGTCTGTTGTTAGGGTATGCTGTCAATGACCACTATTCGTTAGAAGGTGTGCGAGCGCTGCCTTATGTACAAGGTGGGGATGCTGAAGTGCTCGGGCATTTAGCCGATTTCATTGATGCGTTGATTGCTTTGAAAGAAAAGCTCTCTCAGTCCTATTTACTCATAGAGTGGCGCACATTATTGCCAGAGATTTGGAACACTTTTTATGTGGACAATCAGGCAACGCAACTGCGTTTACAGCATCTACAAACCATTTGGAATACCTTCATTGATGAAGGATTAGACACAAGCTTTCATGATGAAGTGTCCATTCATTTGATGCATCGTCATCTAAATGAGCACCTCTCATCTTTCCGCCCAGAATCACGATTTTTAACCGGTTCTGTGAACTTTTGTACATTCATTCCGATGCGTTCGATCCCTTTTAAGATTGTCTGTATGTTGGGCATGAATCAAGACAGTTTCCCGCATCGTCGCCAATATCCTGAATATGATCTAATGCAAGCGCATCCTGCGCGTGGGGATCGTTCGGTTACGAATGATGAGCGTTATCTCTTTTTAGAAGCCATTTTATCGGCGCGCACGCAACTGTACATCAGTTACATTGGGCGCAATATTCATAACAACAGTGAGATGTTTCCCTCATTGTTTGTCAATGAGTTGCAATATTATTTAGATGAACTGGCCGTCATGTCATCTGGGGCATCCGTGAGTGAAGCATTGACGCATCGTCATCCTTTGTCACCCTTTAGCCCGACATTGTTTAAGGCAGACAGCCCGATTCGTTCTTTTCAAAAGCCCTGGTTGCCCACATCCGCAGTGATCAATGATGAGCCATTTGTGCCGGCGCCTGTTGAGGTGACCACGTTAACACCTAAGCAGCTGATAGATACCTTTAAAAATCCCATCAAAGCTTATAGTTTAAAGCACTTTGGCATTCATTATCAAAATGATCAAGAGGATGAATTGCCCGATGATGAACTCTTTAGCCTTGCTCAATACAATGGATTAGAGGCTTATGCGGCACGCGTGCAGCTGCTCGAGGATCTTTTTTACAATGATCTGCCCGCCGATGATTTATCGGATTATGCCCATCATACGCTGTTTCATCGTTATAAAGCGGAAGGGCGATTGCCTAAATTTGCCTTTGCAGAGATTGATTGGCAAGACTTTGCAGAACCGATCGTACAACTTGTGCTTGCAGGTAAGGCGCAAGGTTGCCAATATGGCGCGCAGCAACAAGTGCAGGTGGCATTGGAAAACTGCACGATTGAGGGCACCATTGATGGCGTGCAGGATGTGCAGCAAACCACAGTATTTGTGGGTAAATGGACGCTGCATCGTCAATTTGAAGCATTCATCACCCATTTATTGAATGTGATGGCGCTTGGCAAACCGATTCATTCGCACATTTTCTATTTAGAGGAGAGCGTGGGGCATTTTGAGATTTCAGGCATCACGCCCGAGATGGCAAGGCAACATTTAGAAACCTTCTTTGAAGGTTATACGTTAAATCAACAGACGCCATTTTTACTCATTTCTTCGAAGGATTATCTTAAAACGGGTGCAAAAATCATCAAGCCGCATCAACATTTCATTGATCAAATGTATCATCATTACAATGAAACGGTAGCACATGAATATTTATCACAATCTGACAATCATGAATTTAATACAAAAATTGTGCAGCGTTATTGGGCAAGTTTAGAGTCAGTGCATGATGCGATGCGGGCACGCTTTGTGCCGGTGGTCACCTTAAAAGAAGTGATGGGGTATCTCTATTTTGTGACGCATTATCAATCCCTCTTGCCAGAAAAACCGCGAAAAAAGGCAAAAAGCTAAAAAAATGCGCAACTGACATAAAATATTTAATTTCAATGGATTAAATGGGTTTTATGCAAGTTGCGCACAGTGTTATCCACAGGTTATGTGGACTTCTCCATAGCGGCCATCAGTGGCTGTTTAAAATGGCATGAATGACACTGTTGGCTTTGTGGCGCGTTTCTGCCAATTCACGTTCGGGCACAGAGTCATGCACAATGCCTGCGCCGGCTTGAATGGTGGCGATGCCATCTTGCACATTGGCAGAGCGAATCACGATGCAGCTGTCTAAATCCCCAAAACTATTGAGGTAACCAATGGCGCCGCCGTAGCTGCCGCGCGCCACAGACTCATATTCATAAATGGCTGTCATCGCGGCAATTTTCGGGTCGCCGGTCAATGTGCCCATGTTCATGGTGTGAATGTAAGCATCAAAGGCATCGAGATGATCTTGCAATTGCGCTTGCACGTTTGAAACCAAATGCATCACATACGCATAGCGATCCACTTTCATTAAATCTTTGACATGAAAAGAACCGGGTTTAGCAATCGGCGTTAAATCACGTTCTGCAAGATCTACAAGCATCATGTGCTCATTGACTTCTTTCGGATCATTGAGGAGATCTTGCTCCAGTTCTAAATCGAGTACAGGATCAATGACATCATTCACTCGTCCACGTGGGCGTGTGCCAGCAATGGGATAAAGTTCAACAATGCGCGAGGTGTGATCAAATTTCAATGCACGCTCAGGGGATGCGCCAAAGAGGGTGAATGCGTCATCTTGTAGATAGAAAAGATAAGGGCTAGGATGGGCAGTTTTTAGGGCAGCATACGCATTGATGGCAGAAGGACAAGCCACTTGGAAACGGCGAGAAGGTACGATTTGTTGAAATTCACCGGCTTTTACGCGCTCAATTAAAGTGGCAACGGTGTTTAAAAACTCGTTCGGATCATCCACTTCCACAATGTCAGGGCTCACATTGGCATCATACGTTTCTGGCGTGAAAACCTGTTCGGCGTGTTGATTGATTTGCTGAGCGGTTGCATCGATGTCAAACGGCGTATTTTGATGACGGCCAAATTGATTGTGCTGCACATCGGCAGTTTTTGCCACATGATCAATGATGATCAATGTTTCTGCCACATAGACTAAAAGATCATGCCCGCGGTTGGTTTCAGGCACCGGAATGTCATAATAATAACCCACTAAATCATAGCCAAGTAAACCTGCCATGAAATAGGTGTATTCATTATCATGGGTGCGATCGGCAAAGCTTTGCACAGTGCGAAGGACATCCATTGGGGAAAATTGCCCACCTTTTGGGAAAGCGAAAATGAGTTGTGTGGCCGTTTTTGCCGTTAAGTTGATGTGAATGGGCGCGTTGCTAATGAGTTCAAGGAGGGCTGCGCCATTATCTGTGAGTGCTGTTAGGATCACATCTTGCCCAAAGCCTTCAATCTTAATGGCGGCATCGGTCAATAAAAAGCTTTTGAGGGCATGTTGATGATCCACATCCGCCGATTCATACAATAGGTGATGATTGCGATTTTGCGTTAAAGCTTGGTATAAACCGAGCAGATCACGTGGGAAAGAGAGAGCGGCGGTTGTGTAAGATGCTGAATGTGTCATGCGTGGTCCTTTGATGTTTGAAATATGATTGTCTGTTGAAAAGTGCGTTTGCGGACCATCGTGCATGCACAAAAAAAAGCCCGCTTGCGCGGGCTTGATCGACTGATGACGTCTTTATTGAACGCACAGCACCATCTCCCGCGAGGAGGAGATGTGCCACCATAAATATTGCGTCAAATGCGTCATGTTGCGTCCTTATTCGTAAATTGAGCTTAGATATTACGGCCAAAAAGTTTTTTTTGTCAATCAAAAATGTGAAATTTTTTCAAAGCGGCGTAAACAGATGCTGTGAGATGCGTGGTAAATGGGTATAATGGTCGCACGTTATCTACGCTAGATTCATACACGCTAGGATGTATAATACTTCTTTTCACATTTGAGGCAATTTGAATGAATAATAAAAAGATTGCGGGCAATCTTTCAAAAAATGCCATCTATATTTTGCCGAATTTATTCACAACGGCATCTTTGATGACGGGTTTTAGCTCGATTCTCTTAGCTTTAGAAGGGCGATTTGCCCAAGCCGCTGTGCTCATTTTTGTATCCATGGTGTTAGATGGTATGGATGGGCGCGTTGCACGCATGACCAATACACAAAGCAGCTTTGGTGAGCAATATGACTCCTTAGCCGATGTGATCGCCTTTGGTGCTGCGCCTGCCATTTTGGTTTATATGTGGTCCTTTCAAGGTTTAGGTGAAGTCTCTAAAGTCATTGGCATCGGTTGGTTTGCCTCATTTGTGTATTTAGCCTGTGCGGCGCTTCGTTTGGCGCGTTTTAATGTGCAAATTGGCTCTGTGGATAAACGTTATTTTGTGGGGTTGCCAAGTCCGACAGCTGCGGCGATTGTTGCAGGTGCTGTGTGGGCAGGGGAAGTTGGGCTGAAAAAGCTTGGCGCTGCCATTGGGACAGATTTAAGTTATACCGGTCATGATGTGACGGGCTTAATGGTGATCATTACGTTGTATGCCGGTTTAATGATGGTGTCGAACTTTTTGTTCTACAGTTTTAAAACGGTTGCCATCAAACGTGTGCGCTTTACGACCTTGATCATTGTGGTGTTGTATGCTGGCATGCTCATTGCATCACCTTCGATTGTGCTTTTCTTAACGGCATTTTTATACGGAATTTCATCACCCATTTATTGGTTCTATCGTCGTCACATTCGCAAAAAACGCTTTTTGGCATTGATCAAAGCGCGCGGTGAGCGTAACAAAAAGAATGACTGATCAACACGCTCAATACCTTCGATTATTAAAGATCCCACTGTGGCATTCACGCACCGGTGGTGATCCTGCTTATGAGATTGAAATCACCACTGAGGTTGAAGCGCGCGCGCGAATCTCATTGCCACCCTTGCCTGAAGTTGCACCTGTTGCACCGCCTGTTGAGGTCATGCGCGCACCTAAGCCTGTGGAGATGCCAGAGAGTCAGCCGATTGTACCAGTGGCAAAACCGCAGCCGATAATCAGTGCCGCTGAACCATACATTGCTGAGGCCATCAGCCGCAGTACGCATGCGATACACATCGATGCGGCAATGTGCAGCGCTTGTCAATTGTCGAAAGCACGCACGCGAGTGGTCAAAGGCACGGGGCATGCCAAGGCGCGATTGATGGTCATTACAGAAGCGCCGACGCTTCAAGAGGACATTGCCGGTCAGCCTTTAGCCGGGCGCGCTGGGCAGCTCTTTGATGAGATGCTCAAAGCAGTTAAATATTCGCGCGATGATGTTTTCATCACGCCTTATGTAAAATGTGCCCCTTTGCAAAGTTTGATCAGCGCCGCTGAAGAGGCAGAATGCTCGGGGCATTTACTCAATGAGATGATTGCACAGATGCCAGAGCGCATTTTGATTTTAGGCCGTCATGCTGCGCGCGCGGTCTTGAATGTGCAATTGCCATTTGAACAACTGCGCACTGGGCAATTTCACCTGAAGGTGAATGGACGGGCGATACCGGTGCAAGTCAGTTATAATCCTTACCAATTATTAAAATTCCCTGAAGAGAAACGCAACGCCTGGCAAGACATGAAAAGGCTGATAGGATAATCCATGCAAACACTGTACTTTGAGCCCATTATACCGGCAGATTTTGCCGCCCTTTATGCCATTGAACGCAGGGCATATCCGATCCCTTGGCAAGAAAAAGTGATGCGCAATATGGTCGATGGGCATGATGAAAAAATTAAAATTTTGCGCAATCAACAGATTTTAGGCTATGCTTTTGTGATGACGGTGTTAGATGAAGCCACTTTATTGAACATCACCATCGATCCCGATGAGCAAGGTCACGGTTATGGCCGACAATTATTACAATACCTCAAAGCGATCCTCAAGGATAAAGGTATTTACAGTCTATTTTTAGAGGTGCGCATGAGCAATGCTCCGGCTTGTCGTTTATATGAAAGCGAAGGGTTTCATGAGATTGATGTGCGCAAAAACTATTATCCCACCGCCAAAGGGCGAGAAGATGCCATCATTATGGCGTGTTCGTTATAACAGTTGAAGGATTATGGAAATTTTAGATTTAAAAAATTTACACTGTCCGATGCCCATTTTGAAAACAAAACAGGCATTGCAAAAAATGAAAGAGGGCGAAGAAATCACAGTTGTGACCACAGATCCGCACTCGGAAATTGACTTTAAGGCATTTTTAGGCAAAACTTCTAATCAATTAATGAAATTTTGGGTAAAAGATGGTGAGTATTTCTTTATCATTAAGAAGATTAATGGGTAAAAATATACTTAGATGATCTTTCGTGAATTTATGTGGTGTCGCTAAATAATGAGTACAGTTTTATTCATCATACCGTGTTTAACAAATCGTTTACCAAAAGCCTGGAGCAGTAACATTGCCTCTGTGGCACTTGATGGTGCGTACGAGAAATTTTTACGTTTATCCACATCACATAAAACTCATCATCATACGATTAAAGATGCGTTAGATACGTATCTACATTTGCCAGACAATGTGGCGTGGGCGCGCTGCGGCTTAGATGCCAGTGGCATTCGTGTGCGCTCAAACAATTGGTTCAAATTAACATTGCTAACAAAAGTTGGGCCAACAGCGCTGCGTGGGCACATGGTACAAAAGATGGCAGAGGATTTTGCCCATCATTTTTCCTTTGCTGAAGATTCCATCGTCACCACCGGCGGCGACTGGTTCATCTCGTTAAAGCAGCACAATCAAGTGACCTCTACGCCCCTTTGGAAAATCACACCGCAAGATCGCGATTCAGGCAGTTATGGATTAAGTGGGGAAGATGCCGCCTATTGGCAAGAGCAATTCATCAATGCGCAGCAGTGGCTTAAAACCTACTCGTATAATCGTTTACGCATGCGCCAAAAATATGATCCGATTGTGGATTTTTGGCCATGGGGCAATGGTGGTGAGCATGCATTCAATCGCCAAGAGATTGAGTATTCTGCCATTTTCTCAGACAGTGCCATTGTTCGTGGTGTTGGCAATGCCGCAGGTTTATCCTATTTTCCGCTTCGCAATTCAACGGCTGATTTTTCACAAATGGTGCATAATCATCCAAACATCTGCGTGGTGGATGATCGCTTGGTCAGCAAAGTGTCTGACAATGATATTTTAGGCTGGCTAGATGCCCGCACACAGATTGCGAATATGCTCTTAGCGCCAACACTTGCGGCGGTTGATCAAGGCTTGATTCAAAATGTCATCATCGATACCGTGGATGGTGAATGTTTTATTTATAACAAGAAATTTAAATTTGTCTTGATCCGCCCGAAATTTACTTATCGATATTTAGCCGAATGATCATTACTGAACGCACTGTGAGCACAGCCGCGACTTTAAGCACTGTGCCGTTATTAAATCGCGTCTTGCAGCGCCGCAATTTTCAATCCATCGAAGATTTGACTTTTAGTCTTAAGGATATGTGCCCGCCTTCTACTTTAGAAGGCTGTGAAGCAGCTGGGGAGCGCATTGCTCAAGCTGTGATGAATCAGCAAAGCATTCTGATTGTGGGCGATTATGATGTCGATGGCGCAACCTCCACTGCTTTAATGATGCGTTTACTGCGTGCCTTTGGCGCTGAGTCGGTGCGTTATCGCATTCCTAATCGTATGTTAGATGGTTATGGATTAACAACGCCTTTACTTGAAGAGATCGTGGCAAAAGATCAGCCAGAGCTCATCATTACGGTGGATAATGGCATTTCAAGCATTGAAGCCATTGAGCGCGCGAATCAATATGGCATTGAGGTGATTGTCACAGATCATCATTTGCCGGGCGATGTGTTGCCAAATGCCGCAGTGATCGTCAATCCTAATTTAGTGGGCAGCACATTTGAGAGTCGTGCTTTGTGTGGCGTTGGCGTTGCATTTTATGTGCTCACTGCAACGCGCCGTGCGCTTTTAACCCATGGACATTTATCAAAAGAGACTGCGCCAAATCTCGGTGATTATCTTGATTTGGTGGCGCTGGGCACAATTTCAGACTTAGTGCCCCTTGATCGCAACAATCGTTGTCTTGTGCAGCAAGGCATTGAGCGCATTCGCCGTGGACGCACGTGTGTTGGGATTGAGGCATTATTGGCGGTGTCGGGTAAAAATCAAGAGGAATTGTCCACCACAGACATTGCTTTTGGCGTGTCACCATTACTCAATGCGGCGGGTCGTTTAGATGACATGCGCATCGGCATTGAATGTTTATTGACAGATTCAAGGCAGCAAGCGGCATATTATGCCGAACGATTGTTTGAGTTTAACCAAGAGCGTAAAGAGATTGAGCGCTCAATGACGGTAGAAACCCAACACATTTTAGATGCCATCACTTTAAATTCGGATGCATTGCCAAGTGCATTGGCGCTGTATGATCCCTCATGGCATCAAGGCGTGATTGGCATTGTGGCATCCCGCGTCAAAGAGCGTTTTGATCGTCCTACGTTCATTTTTGCAGAAGAGAGTGATGAATTGTTAAAAGGTTCGGGGCGTTCGATTGCGGGGATTCATTTACGCGATGTGATCGATGAGATTGCCACAGAAAATCCAGGGATTATTAAACAATTTGGCGGCCATGCGATGGCGGCAGGTTTAACGCTGTATGAATCTCGTTTAGAGGATTTTCGTGCGGCGTTGAATCAAAAAGTTGAGAAATTATGGGGCGGTTTAGATCAAAAAGTGATGTATACCGATGGTCCTTTATCCCCAAGTGATCTGACCATTGAACATGCAGGCATCCTAAAAACGGCGATGCCTTGGGGACAAATGTTTCCTGAGCCGCTTTTTGACAATACTTTTGAAGTGGTGGATGTTAAGATTTTAAAAAATCTGCACCTTAAATTGACCCTAAAGCATCTTGAGGCCAATCTCTATTTTGATGGGATTGCCTTCTTTAAGGCCCCAGATTGGCAGGAAAAGACGCAAAAAGTACGATGTTTATATAAACTCGATGTCAATGAATGGCGCGGACGACGATCTTTACAATTGCTCATTGACCACATTGAGATGGAAAGCTAATAGCCAATCCGCGGCAATCTGTGTTAGAATCCCGAGCCAATCTTTTTTGGCAAACCAACCTTTCAGGGGATCTAATATATGTTGCGAATTATTGAGCAAGCGCTAACTTTCGATGATGTTTTACTCGTTCCAGGGTACTCAGAAGTCCTTCCTAAAGATGTATCTTTAAAGACTCAGCTGACCAAATCCATCAGTTTAAACATTCCACTGCTATCGGCTGCGATGGACACAGTGACCGAAAGCCGTTTAGCTATTGCGATGGCACAACAAGGTGGTATCGGTATTGTTCATAAGAACTTAACCATTGAAGAACAAGCCGCCGAAGTGCGCAAAGTGAAGAAATTCGAAAACGGCATCATTTCAGATCCCGTGACTGTGACACCAGATATGACATTGGCCGAACTTCGCCACATGTTCACCACGTTTGAAATCTCAAGCGCACCGGTGATCGATGCGGGCAAAGTGATGGGCATTGTGACCAACCGTGATGTTCGCTTCCATGATAACTTAGCCATTCGCGTGAAAGATGTGATGACACCACGTGATCGTTTAATCACAGTGAAAGAACACACAAGCCGCGAAGAGATCGTAGATTTATTACAACAACACCGCGTTGAGCGTTTAGTGATTGTCAATGACAACAATGAACTCCGTGGTTTAGTGACGGTGAAAGACATCTCTCGCTCTCAATCTTTCCCAAATGCATGTGTTGATGCCAATGAACAATTGCGCGTTGGTGCTGCTGTGGGCGCTGGCGCTGGGACAGAAGAGCGCATCGAAGCACTCGCAGCCGCTGGCGTTGATGTGATCATCATCGATACGGCGCATGGTCACTCTAAAGGCGTGATTGATCGCGTGCGTTGGACAAAAGAAAAATATCCTCACATTCAAATCGTTGCAGGTAACATTGCAACCGCTGATGCTGCGATTGCCTTGGCAGAAGCTGGCGCAGACGCCGTTAAAGTGGGCATTGGTCCTGGTTCAATCTGTACAACGCGCATCATCGCCGGTATCGGTGTGCCACAAATCAGTGCGATTGCCAACGTTGCAGAAGCTTTAAAAGGCCGCAACATTCCTGTGATCGCTGATGGTGGCGTGCGTTACTCAGGTGATATGGTTAAAGCATTGGCAGCAGGCGCATCTTGCATCATGGTTGGCGGTTTATTAGCCGGTACAGATGAAGCACCTGGCGACATTGAATTCTATCAAGGCCGTGCATATAAATCTTACCGCGGCATGGGTTCATTAGGCGCAATGGGTGCAGGTTCTTCGGATCGTTATTTCCAAGAAGGCACCACATCCGATAAGCTTGTACCTGAAGGCATTGAAGGCCGTGTGGCGTATAAAGGCTCATTGGTGCCCATCGTGCATCAATTGATGGGCGGCATTCGCGCAGGTATGGGCTATGTGGGTTGCGGTACAATTGCTGAAATGAATGTGAAACCACAATTCGTACAAATTACAAACGCAGGGATGCGTGAGTCACACGTGCATGATGTAACCATTACAAAAGAAGCACCGAACTACTCAAGCTGATTCCTCTCTTTTTATTAACTTTTATGTCAAAGAATTATGAGTCAAGATATTAAAACCGAAGAAGTAAACGAAAGTCATTTGATTACCGAACGCCGTGAAAAATTGGCTGCCATTCGAAAGGAAAAGCCTGTTGCGTTCCCAAACCATTTCCGTAAGGATACGCACGCGAAAGATTTACACAAGCGTGCAGAAAACATGGATAAGGAAGCGTTGGCAGAAGCGGCGATTCACGTAAAAATGGCTGGGCGCATCATGTCTAAGCGTTTATTCGGCAAAGGTGGCTTTGTTGTGCTTCGTGATCAGACGGGCGACATTCAACTTTTCTTAAACACAGGTTTGATCGGTCAAGAGAAGTTTGAAGAGTTCACGCATTGGGACATTGGTGACATCATCGGTGTGTCAGGTGTGGTGTCGCGCTCTGATAAAGGTGAATTGACGGTTCGTGTATCAGAGATTGACTTATTGACGAAATCTCTTCGTCCATTGCCAGATAAATTCCATGGCTTAACGGACATTGAAGCGCGTTATCGTCAGCGTTATGTGGATTTGATTGTGAATATGGAAGCTCGTGAAGTGTTTCGTAAACGCACGCAAATCATGCGCACGATTCGTAACTTCTTTGACAGCAAAGGTTTTGAAGAAGTAGAAACGCCAATGATGCATCCGATTCCGGGTGGGGCGAATGCTAAACCTTTCATCACGCATCACAACGCGTTAGATATGGAATTTTATCTTCGCATCGCGCCTGAGTTGTATCTCAAACGTTTGGTTGTGGGCGGCATGGAAAAAGTGTACGAAGTGAACCGTAACTTCAGAAATGAAGGCGTGTCTACGCGTCACAATCCTGAGTTCACCATGGTGGAATGGTATTGGGCTTATGCAGATTACCAAGACATGATGAATTTCACTGATGAGTTGATGACCACATTGGCCATGGAAGTGACAGGTTCAACCGAAGTGCCTTATCAAGGTTTGACATTAGATTTCAGCAAACCTGCCACGCGCATGACGGTGCAAGAATCCATCATCCATTATTATCCTGAAGCAAAAGCCTTTGATTTAGATACCCGTGAAGGTGTTGCACAATTGGCGACATCCATCGGCATTAAATTCAAAGATTCAGATGGTTGGGGTAAAATCTTGATGGAAATCTTCGATGAAAAAGTTGAAGAGAATTTGATGCAGCCAACATTCATCACCGCTTATCCATCAGAAGTGTCACCATTGGCGCGTAAAAATGATGCCAATCCACTCATCACTGACCGTTTTGAATACTTCATTGGCGGCCGCGAAGTGGGCAATGGTTACTCTGAGTTAAATGACGCAGAAGATCAATACCAACGCTTTATGGCGCAAGTGGCTGAGAAAGATTCAGGTGATGATGAAGCGATGCATTTAGACAAAGACTTCATCACAGCATTGGAATATGGCTTACCACCAACAGCGGGCGAAGGCATCGGGATTGACCGCTTGGTCATGATCTTTGCGGATGTTGCCTCCATTCGTGATGTGTTATTATTCCCACACATGCGTAATCGCGCGGAATAAGATTTAAAGATTCAACAAAAGCTTTAGTCTTCACTAAAGCTTTTTTTATAGAAAGGACAAAAACATGGCAAATGATAAACACGTAATCATTGGTGCAATGGATGAAGAAGTGGGTGCTTTAGTGGCGCGCATGGAAAATGTTGTGGCATCAACGATTGATGGCATTGAGATTCATGAAGGTTTACTCGGTGGTCAAGCAGTTGTGGTGGCAAAATCTGGCATTGGTAAAGTCAATGCGGCTTATACGGCCACAACTTTAATCAAAGCCTTTGCACCTAAGCAAGTGATCAATATTGGCAGCGCGGGTGGCACAAAATTGGGTCAATCTGTGGGCGATGTAGTGATTGCCAATCGCTTGCAATATCATGACTTTGACATTGGGCCAAATACGCCCACTGATCCGCGTTTTATTTTTGAGCAAGGTCATGCTGATTTAACGGGCATTGAAACTGTGCTCAATGAGTTGAATGTGCCGCATCACATTGGGTTGATTGTGTCCGGTGATCAATTTGTGACCAAAGATTCAGAGGCATTTAAACGCATTCAGGCCAAATTTGACCAAGCGGTTGCCGTGGATATGGAAGCGGCAGCGATTGCCTGTGTGTGTGAAAAATTGGGCACGCCATGGATTGTGCTTCGCTCATTGAGTGATGTGACGCACAATGAAGGCAACGATATGGACTTTGAAACCTATTTAGCCAAAGCAAGTGCCAACTCAGCATTGATTGCGCAAGAGTATGTAAAATTGATCTAAATGACAGGATCTGAATGTAAAAAGACCGTTTTTCGGTCTTTTTTATTGCCTGACGTTTGTGAGAATCCTTGTTAAGATGAAAGGTATGATCCATCATTTGTCGGAGAACGCATGAACATCGAACGTTGGTATCCTCATTATCACATTGCCCCAGAGCGCGGTTGGCTCAATGACCCCAATGGTTTGGTGTATTTTAACGGGCAATATCATGTCTTTTTTCAGCATCATCCGGATGCGCCAAAGTGGGGTTTAATGCATTGGGGGCACGTGGTGAGCGATGACATGGTGCATTGGCAGCCTCAGCCGATTGCTTTGACGCCTTCAGAGCCTTATGATCAAGATGGCTGTTTTTCAGGTTCGGCGTTGGTGAAAGATGATGTGCTTTATCTATTTTACACAGGTCATGTGATTGTTGATGATGCGGTGGAGCCGCCCATCATTCGCCAAGTGCAGTGCTTGGCCATCAGTGAAGATGGTATAAAATTTCATAAACAAGGCATCATCATTGAACCCCCTGAAGGCTACATGCATTTTCGTGATCCAAAAGTGTGGCAAGATGATCACGATTATAAAATGATTTTAGGGGCAGCGCACGAATCCCGCGGGGCAGAGCTGTTGCTCTATCGCTCGGATGATCTTCATGTTTGGCACTTTGAGCGCATTTTTTGGCAAACGGATCGTACGGATGTTTATATGTTTGAATGCCCGGATTTAATGTTTGTGGATGATCATGCGGTATTGATGTGTTCGCCTCAAGGCATGCAAGCAAAAGGTTATGATTATCGCAATCTTTTTCAAGCAGGTTATTGGCTTGGCAAATATACAGCAGGGGTATTTACAGCGACCGCTGATTTTCAGGAACTCGATCACGGACATGATTATTATGCACCTCAAAGTTTTGTGGCGGCGGATGGTCGGCGCGTTGTGATCGGATGGATGGACATGTGGGAGGCGAATATGCCAAGCGCGGCGGATGGTTTTGCAGGTGCGATGACGGTGCCGCGGGAAATTGCCATTAATGATGCAGGTTTGCTCACACAAAATCCTGTGCGGGAATTGTCTATGCTACGAAGCGAGCCCACAACGCGAACCCACATTAATCTAACGGATGGCATGGAAAATCTCTATCTATCCACCAAAAGTGCAGAGATCATTTGCCAAATTGATTTGACGCAAACAACTGCAGACAAGGCAGGGCTGTATTTGGCAGCCTCCGGTGATTTTTCTGAATATGCAGCACTCTATATTGATCAATCTTGTGGGCGTTTGTTTTTGGATTTAAGTCGTATGGCATCGGGCAGCGATGATGAACGCTCCATTCCTTTGCCCATGGGAGATGCGCTGACATTGAGGATATTGATGGATGCATCCTCCATTGAGGTGTTTGTCAATGATGGCATTGCGGCATTGTCGAGTCGGATTTATCCTAATAACTCAACACGGGCGATGGCTGCCTTTGCAAACACCGGCACTTTGAAGATCACAAAGCTTGAGCATTCGGTCTTGAAATCGATGCGATAACCTCATATGATCACTAGAAGCAGCATAAAAAAGATGATAAATAATGATAAAGGTATAAATATGGAATTTACAGAAAAACTCACCGCATTGTCAGGCAAGATCAGACAACAAAAAGATTCAATTCAAACAGAAGAAGCCACGAAAACGGCATTTTTATTACCTTTTATCGGGCAAGTGTTGGGGTATGATATTTTTGATCCAAGTGAAGTGATCCCTGAATATACAGCAGATGTGGGCATTAAAAAAGGTGAAAAAGTCGATTATGCCATCATGCATAATGGTGAATTACAAATTTTGATTGAAGCGAAAAAGATCAATGAAGATTTAAGTGTGCATCATTCTGCCCAATTGTTCAGATATTTCACCACAACCACTGCAAAACTTGCCATTTTAACCAATGGTCAAATCTATAAGTTTTATACGGATCTAGACAGTCCAAATAAGATGGATGAGAAGCCATTTTTGGAAATTGATTTATTAGAATTAGATGATTTAGCCATTTCTGAATTGCGTAAATTGGCTAAAAATAATTTTGATGTGGAGTCTGTGTTAAATTCAGCCGGTGAGTTGAAATACCTCAATGCCATAAAAAAGATTTTAGGTGCTCAGTTAAAAGAACCTGAAGATGATTTTATGCGTGTCTTCATTTCGCGTGTGTATGATGGGCAAATCACTCAAAAAGTGCGTGAGCAGTTTTCTCCTTTAATTATTAAAGCTTTTTCACAATTTATCAATGATCGCATCAATGCAAGATTAAAATCAGCAATGGCGGGCGATGTTGAGGTGAAGCCGATTTTGTCATCGGATGCCACAGAGACACAAGCAGATGATCAGGATAAAGATGATGGCATCGTCACCACGTTAGAGGAGATTGAGGGCTTTAACATTGTGAAGGCAATTGTGCGTAAACACATTGACCCGAATAAAATTGTGGCGCGCGATACCAAAAGCTACTTTGGCATTTTGTATGATGACAATAATCGTAAGCCCATTTGTCGTTTGCATTTTAATCGCGCTCAAAAATATATTGAAACATTTGATGAAAATAAAGAGAGTGTGCGCCATCCAATCACTTCTGTGGATGAAATTTTTGATTTTGAGGATCAATTGGTGGCTGTGGCTTTATCGTATGAATAATGCATTAATGTTCACACAGTGAAAGTAAAAAGGTTGGCAATGCCAACCTTTTTTAATGTGAAGTGCTGGATATCATCACTTGCCACGTGGGCGCGGAATCACTTTCCAATCAAAGGGTGAAAAGCGTGCAAAGAGCACCATGCCCGTGAACCAAATGGTGGTGCTCATTAAAACTGTTGCGGAGATCGCAGGATTCGCTTGCCATAAATCCACGCCCACCACTAAATACCAACACGCCAAAAAGCTGCCCCAAGCGTGGGTATAACGTTTTGCCTGCAGTAAACCACGTAAAGGAAAGAGGAGCGGCACAATCCAAATGATGATTAAAAAGCCCTCCGGCAATTCTGAATGAATTTTTTTCAGCACGATGCCAAGCAACAGTGTGATGAATAAAATGGCATAGCCTGCGAGCGTCAATATGCGCGATAAAGGAAGAATAGGGTGGTGCATAACAGATCCATTATGAGTACAATGAAGCGATTTTACCATGTTTTCAAGTGAGCGGGATCATCATGCCAGAATTACCAGAAGTCGAAACCACCAAACGCGGCGTTGCGCCATATTTGCTCAATGAGTCGATCATGAAAATTGACATTCATCATCGATCATTGCGTTATCCTGTGGAAGATGCCATTTTATTAATGGAAAATCAAACCATTACGGATGTCACGCGCCGTGCCAAATATTTGATGATCCATACGGCAGGTTTTTATTTGATTGTGCATTTGGGCATGTCCGGCAGCTTACGAGTGAGCTTGCCTGATGAACCATTAAAAAAGCATGATCACTTGGTGTTCCATCTCTCAAATGGAAGGGAGCTGCGTTATCATGATCCACGCCGTTTTGGTTTTGTGCAGCTCTTTCAAGGCGATGTGACGCCAGATTATCTCACAAAATTGGCCCCCGAGCCTTTGAGTGATGAGTTTAATGTGGATTATTTTCAGTCCATCATTGTCCGCAAAAAGCAGCCGATTAAGGCATTTTTGATGGATCAGCGCTTTGTGGTGGGCGTTGGGAATATTTATGCCAATGAGTCATTATTCATGAGCGGCATTCATCCTTTGACCCGCACGCAAGATTTAACACAAGCGCAATGTACAACCTTGGTGGAAAATATTCGCGCAGTATTGGCGCGCTCGATTCAAGATGGCGGCACCACGTTGCGTGATTTTATTCAGCCCGATGGCACGCATGGCTATTTTGCGCAAATGCTCTCTGTTTACGGGCGCGAAGGAGAACCCTGTTTAACCTGTGGCACATTGATTGAAAAATGTGTGGTGGCGCAGCGCTCGACATTTTGGTGCCCAAATTGTCAGCCAAAACAGGATTAATTGATATTTTAAATGATAAATGGGCTAAAATTTGTTATCCTAATGGACGATTATTTATGTTTGTCAATCTTAATGTAACCTAAAATTAACGATCCATCGGTAGTTTTGATTAAAATTAAGTATTGAGTTGTATTATCAGAGAATAAAAACCGATTATATGGCACGATACGTTCACTGTATATGTAGGTAATAATAAATTTTAGTTATTATGTATGTAAGGCATTTCGATTGGCGACCCGATCTATGAGAAAGGAGAACCAATGTCAGAGGCGACACAAACAGAGAATCTTCAACCCCTTGAGCTAGAAGACATCACCATCATCAAGGATGATCAATTTAAAAAGGCAATCACAGCCGCCGCGCTTGGCAACGCCATTGAGTGGTTTGACTTTGGTGTGTATGGCTTCTTAGCCTATGTGTTGGGTAAAGTCTTCTTTCCGGAAGCATCGCCAAGTGTGCAATTGGTGGCATCTTTGGCCACATTTTCCGTCCCATTTTTAGTACGTCCGCTCGGCGGCATCTTTTTTGGTGTGCTTGGGGACAAATTTGGCCGCCAGAAAATTCTAGCCATCACCATCATCATTATGTCCGTGAGTACGTTTTCCATCGGGCTCATTCCATCGTATGCAACCATCGGCATTTGGGCACCTGTTTTGCTCTTACTTGCCAAATTGGCACAAGGCTTTTCTGTGGGCGGTGAATACACAGGCGCGGCGATTTTTGTGGCAGAATATGCGCCTGATCGTAAACGCGGATTTTTAGGCAGTTGGTTGGATTTTGGCTCGATTGCAGGCTTTGTATTGGGTGCAGGCGTTGTGGTTGTCATCACAATGTTGCTTGGGCAAGAGCGCTTTGAGGAGTGGGGCTGGAGAATTCCATTTTTCATTGCAGGTCCCCTTGGCATCATTGGCATGTATTTACGCAGTGCCCTAGATGAAACCCCCACTTTCCAAAAGCATACCGAAAGTTTAGAAAAGGGTGAAGGCGAAGAAAAAGAGTCGTTGCTACAGATCATCCGTAATAATTTTAAAAGCATTTTGGTGTGCATCGGTTTAGTGATGGCAACAAATGTCACTTACTATATGTTATTGACGTACATGCCAAGTTATCTGTCTCACAATCTTGAGTACAGCGTGGATCATGGCGTGTTGATCATCATTGCCATTATGCTTGGTATTTTGGTGATTCAGCCAGTGATTGGTTTGTTGAGTGACCGTTTTGGCCGCCGTATTTTTGTGCAGATGGGCAGCATTGGTCTGTTTGTGTGCGCCATTCCGGCTTTTTACCTCATCAATACGGGTAATGTTGTGCTCATCTTTTTGGGTTTGATGGTTTTAGCAACTTTATTGAGCTGTTTTACGGGTGTGACGGCATCCATTTTACCGGCGATTTTCCCAACTCATGTGCGTTACAGTGCCATGGCAATTGCTTTTAATATCTCGGTATTGATTGCAGGCTTTACCCCAACCGTTGCAGCATGGCTTGTGGAAACGACGCACAATTTATACATGCCCGCGTATTATTTGATGGTGATAGCTGGCGTTGGTTTTATCACGGTGTATCACATGAAAGAGACAGCCAATCGCCCATTGAGTGGTGAAACGCCTGTGGCATCTAATCGACGTGAGGCGAAAGAAATTTTGCAAGCCCATTATGATCGCATTGAGGGCAAAATTGAAAGCATCGATGAAGAGATTGCCCGCTTACAAAAACGTCGGGAACAGTTGATTTTACAGCATCCTGAAATTGATGAATAAGTGTATTCAATAACAGAAACAAAAAAAGCATTGTTTTCACAATGCTTTTTTTATGATTCAGCTGATATTAAGAGGCAGATTTACATGCCACACCATTTTTGGATTGACCCATAAAATTGGTGAAAGTGGCCGTTTTGCCTTTTGTCCATAATTCGTAAATGCCGCCGGCATATTTAGCGCCACTTGCAGAGATGACATTGGCCAATAAAACTGGTGCTTCACCATTCACAGAGACTAGGGCAATGCTGTTTTGATCATTGTTCATGAAGGTTGCTGTCACTTTATCCGCACCGCATACATAATTTTCTACAGTGGCTGTTTCATAGCCTTTAAATGCAGAGGGTTCTGTGGTTGCGCATGCACCTAATGCCAATGCAGCAGCACAAAGGGTGATGATTTTGATCGCTTTTTTCATAAAAAGTCTCCTATGGGTAAAAGCCCATTATAGGCATAAAGCCTATAATATGGCTAGATCATCTTAAGAATTATTCAGAACGCGTGCGACGTGAATGTGCTTTAGGGGCACGAGGACGGTCGCCTGCAGGACGTGCAGGGCGGTCTGATCTTTCAGACTTAAAACGTTTCTTTTCAGCGCCACGAGAATCGCGATCACCTTTAGGTGCATCAAAAAACTCAGAAGAGGATTTACGTTCTCTTTTTGGTTTTTCAGCACGTGCTTCACCACCACGAGGTTCACGGTTTTCACGTTCAGCACGTGGGGCGCGTTCACGATCACCACCGCGATCAGAACGGCGTGCGCCGCCAGATGATTTACCGTAACGACCATTGCCACCACCGTTACCACGGCGTGAACGACCACCTTTTTTATTGCGGCTTTCTCTGAAATCATTAGGATCTAAGGTTGGCTCTAAACCTTCAACAGTCGACACATCGATTTTGAAAGAAGTGTAATCAGAGATGTCACGCACACGTTTATGATCGCGGACATTCACTAAGCTGATGGCATCACCTTTACGACCCGCACGGCCTGTACGGCCAATACGATGCACGTAATCTTCCGCTTTCATTGGTAAACCAATGTTGATGACGTGTGTCACCGTTGCGATGTCGATACCACGAGCAGCAACGTCTGTCGCCACTAAGATTTTAGTGCGGCCTTTACGCAATGTTTCTAAACGACGGTTACGCACTTTTTGTGGAATGCCACCGTGTAAGAATGTGACAGAAAAACCTTCATCTTCTAACAATTCAGCAATCTCTTCACTTTCGATTTGCGTTGGGGTGAACACAACCGCTTGATCTAAAGATGGAGAGCGCAACCAATGCATTAACAATTCTCTTTGGTGAGATCTGTCATCGGCAAAGTTGATTTGTTGTGTGATGTTTTCATTTAAGATGCTTTTTGAAGAGAGCTCAATTTTATGAGGTTCTGTCATCATCTCTTCAGCTAAACGCATGATGTTTTTAGGGAATGTGGCTGAGAACATTAAGTTTTGTTCGCAGTTTGTACAAGCTTTGTGAATGAGTTCTAAGTCTTCTGCAAAGCCTAAATCTAACATGCGATCCGCTTCATCGGCTACAAAGAATTCAACTTCTGACAAGTTGATGACTTTTTGATTGTATAAGTCTAATAAACGGCCAGGGGTTGCCACTAAAATGGTCACGTTTTCTAATTCACGGATTTGTTGACCATAAGGCATGCCGCCCACAACTGTGGAGATGCGAACGCCTTTGGCCATACCTTTTAAGCGAATGGCTTCTTTTGCCACTTGTTGCGCCAATTCACGCGTTGGGCAAAGCACCAATGCTTTAGGTTTAATGTTCTCTTTCATCTTACCAAAACCACGTTCGCCTTTAGGACGGAACGGGCGCTTTTCAGCGGGTAAGTCTAATAAAATATTTAAGACAGGCAATAAGAATGCAGCAGTTTTACCGCTACCTGTTTGGCTGCTCACCATTAAATCCTGACCGGTTAATGCAATCGGTAATACTTCAGATTGCACAGGCGTCGGGGATTGATAGCCCATTTCATTTAACGCGTTTAATAAAATAGGATGTAGATCTAAGTCTGAAAAAAGCATAAATAATATATCTACCTCAAAGTGATTTGAGGCACCTTAACTTGATTAAAAAGGGAGGGTGTTCACGGAATACTACGTGGCGGCTTGACGCGCGAGGGTGAGGCAAATATAGAAATATGCATGTAGACTCTAGAATTCAATGAAGCCTGTGAATTATACAGACTTTTTTATAAAATGATAGCACTGTTTAAAATTGACCAAATTTTACAATCAAACTTTGATGTTTTAGCTTGAATGTAATGAAAAGTAAGTGGTGTGGGCACAATAAAAAAAATTTATGCTACTATAAAATGGCATTAAAAGATTAACCACCTCAATTAATGATGAGAAAAGCGTATTTATGTAAATCAATGAATCTCATACATTAAAGAACTATTATAAACTTGTTAAGCAAATCGTGAATTGTAAGGAATGAAGTTCGTGACCATAAAAAATACATTTGGCATTAAAAATGAAGAGTTAGATGTTTTATTAGATATTAATAATTTTACCGAATCGGATGTGGCGACACTCCACCGCTTGCGCCCGATTGTTGAGTCTAAACTCCCAGAATTAACAGAAAAATTTTATATTCAATTACAAGGCAACCCAACCACTGCTCACTATTTAGAGGGACGTTTAGAAGCGTTGAAAGCCACGCATTTGGCATGGCTGCAAGGTCTATTTACGGAAAATTTTGATCAAGCGTATGTGGATTTTTTATGGAACATTGGTCGCGTGCATGCAAAATTGCACATTGCACCATTGTTTGTAGCGGCAAGCATGAGCTATTTGCGTGCGGAGTTTCCAAAATTAATCAGCTATGAAGCGGCGCAAACTTTAGGATGCACGCAATCTGAATTGGTGTCCCCGATTCTAAAAATGCTCGACATCAATCAGTTTGTGATCGAC
The DNA here is from genome assembly GCF_000375345.1 of Wohlfahrtiimonas chitiniclastica DSM 18708. Classification (GTDB taxonomy): domain Bacteria; phylum Pseudomonadota; class Gammaproteobacteria; order Cardiobacteriales; family Wohlfahrtiimonadaceae; genus Wohlfahrtiimonas; species Wohlfahrtiimonas chitiniclastica. Next base: position 24,466 of record NZ_AQXD01000005.1, read on the forward strand.
AACAGTTACAACGAGCGCCTATTAGAAGTGACGGGCATCTCGAAAAAATTGTTACAGCGTTTAATGAGCTGATGCCTATTTAATGGTGATTGAATGACCAGCATCGCTGGTCTTTTTTTTATTTCATGTCTGTCATGTGCTTGTCATATTGATCCTATATACTTGCCATTTTGTGAATTAAGATAATGATTTATAAATATTTTTAAGGGTAGATGAGATCAATATTGTTGATATTAATCAATAAACAGGGTGTGAGAAAATTCTCTGATGATAAGAATCTTGAATTTAGAAAATTTCATTGCTACTCTCAAAAAAGTCAGTTGAACTGACCAATATAAATACAAAATGAAGGAGTAAGGATGAGCATAAAAAATACATTCGGCATTACGAATGAAGATTTAGATGTATTGCTGGACATTAACCATTTTACACAAGCAGATGTGGAGATTTTGCGCACATTGCAGCCGCTTGTTTTGCCAAAGCTTGGGCAGCTGACGGAGCAGTTTTATGCGCAATTGCAGGGCAATGAGACAACAGCACATTATTTAGAAGGTCGCATTGATGCTTTAAAAGCCACACATTTGGCATGGCTGCAAGGTCTGTTTACGGAAAATTTTGATCAAACGTATGTGGATTTTTTATGGAACATTGGCCGCGTGCATGCAAAACTGCACATTGCACCTTTGTTTGTGGCGGCAAGCATGAGTTATTTGCGTGCGGAATTTCCAAAACTCATCACCCGTGAAGATGCTGATGCACTAGGGCATTTACAATCAGAGTTGATTTCACCTGTGTTAAAAATGCTCGACATCAATCAATTTGTGATCGACAGCAGCTACAGTGATCGCTTATTAGAAGTGACAGGCATTTCAAAAAAGCTATTGCAAAGATTAATGGGTTAAAAAAATCCCACTCATCAGAGTGGGATCGATTTGGATCAATCATTGGCCATGGCGGCGCTTTAAGACCGCAATCACATCTTGCCATGATAAATCCTGATCATGGAGCAATACCGTTGCGTGATATAAGAGATCCGCCGCTTCATTGACGAGTTCCTCTTTATCCTGCACCGTTGCCGCAAGTGCAACTTCTACACCTTCTTCGCCCACTTTTTGCGCAATGCGCTTGGTGCCTTTGGCATAGAGTGCTGCGGTGTAAGAGCTTTCAGGATCACCATTTTTACGTGATTCCAATAATTTTTCCAATTGACTGAAAAAGACCCACGGCAATTCGTTTGAAACGCCATCAAAGCAACTGACATTACCTAAATGGCAAGTGTTGCCAATGGGATTAACGGTAATGAGGAGCGTATCTTGATCACAATCTAACGTGTAATTGACCACATTTAAGAAATTGCCGGAGGTTTCGCCCTTCGTCCATAAGCGGTTTTTTGTGCGGGAGAAAAACGTCACCACCTGTTCAGTCAATGTTTTTTTCAAGGCTTCTGGCGTCATCACGCCAAACATCAACACTTCTGCCGTTTGATGATCCTGTACAATCACGGGCAATAAGCCGCCCACTTTCTCCCAATTGATTTTTCCGTGGGCTGTTAAGCCATTGGCGCGTAGATAATCTTTGAGCTCGCCAATGTGCACGATTTTTTTGTGAAAGGCGGATGCACCAAGGGTGCCGGCGGCATTGCCTTTGGTGTAGGCTTCTAAAAAGTGCTCAGGGGCACCAGCGCCGCCCGATGCCACGATTGGCAATGAAGTCAATGCTGAAAATTTTGCCAATTGTACCAAATCATAACCACTGCGAACGCCATCTTGGTTCATCATGTTTAAAACGATTTCACCGGCGCCGCGCTTTTCCACTTCTTTGATCCAATCTTCCGTGCGCCATTCGGTTTCTAATGTGGTGTCAGGATCACCGGTTAAGGCATAAACAAAGTAATCATCGCGCGCTTGATCATAATAGGAGTCAATGCCCACCACAACGCGTGATTTCCCAAAGGTTTCTGACAGTTCATTGATTAAATCAGGATTCGCTAAGGCAGGGGAGTTGATGGAGATTTTTTGTGCACCATTGTCAAACACCATTTGTGCATCTTCAACTGAGCGAATGCCGCCAGCCACGCATAATGGCACATCGATCACCGCGGCGACTTTTTGAATCCATGATTTATCCACCAAATCATTTTTGGTGCTCGCGGTGATGTCATAAATGACAATTTCATCGGCGCCTTCTTCATTGTAGCGTTTGGCAAGCGCCACAATGTCACCCATGATTTCATGGTTTTTAAACTGTGTGCCTTTGACCACTACGCCATCTTTGACATCTAAACATGCCACTATTTTTGCAAGCATTCGATTGCCTCCTGTACAGAAAATTGATTGTCTAATAATGCGCGCCCCACGATGACGCCAAAAACATTGGTGGGTTCAAGGGCTTTGATGTCACTGAGGTCGCCAATGCCGCCCGATGCTTGAAATTGAATGGATGGATAAGCAGCCGTAATTTCTTGATATAAATCGATATTTGAGCCGCTGAGCATGCCATCTTTAGAGATGTCTGTGCATAAAACATGCTTTAAGCCCACCACTAAAAAGTCATCAATGACGGATTCTAATGTTTTCTCTGATGTCTCTTGCCAGCCGCTGATGGCGATGCATTTTTCACCGTGTTCGATGCGCACATCTAACGCAAGCACCAAGCGATCTGCGCCAAAGCGCTTAAACCATGTTTTGACGAGCTCGGGCGATTGAATGGCCGTTGAGCCAATCACCACGCGCGCGACGCCAATCTTTAATAAGTTTTCGACATCCTTTTCTGTGCGAATGCCGCCGCCCACTTGAATGGGTACATTGACGGATGTCACCAGTTGTTCGATCGTGGTCAATTGGCGCTTGAGGGGATCTTTTGCGCCATCTAAATCCACCAAATGAAGATAACTCGCACCGCCTGCAATGTAGCGCTGAAATTGTTCAACGGGAGAAACTGTAAACGTGGTTTGCTTGCCATAATCGCCTTGCTGCAAACGCACCACTTGACCATTGATTAAGTCTAATGCTGGAATGATGATCATAATAATCCCTTAGAGCTGGGTAAATCTGTGCCTTCCACTTTAATGGCTTGGCGTAATGTGCGGCCAAAGACTTTAAAGAGCGATTCAATTTTGTGGTGCGTGTTTTTGCCTTTGGCTTTCAAGTGCAATGTGCAGCCGAGTGAATAGGCGAGTGAACGGAAAAAGTGCGGCACCATTTCTGTGCTGAATGTACCGATCTGATCACGTTTAAACTTGGCATCAAATTCTAAATGTGGGCGCCCTGATAAATCTAAGGTGCAGGAAGCTTTGCATTCATCCATTGGCAACACAAAACCAAAACGGGCAATGCCGCGCTTATCGCCAAGGGCTTCACGCAGTGCTTCGCCAAGGGCAATCGCCGTGTCTTCCACTGTGTGGTGATCATCAATTTCAATGTCACCTTTCACATTGAGCTCTAAACGAAAGCCGCCGTGGGTGGCGATTTGATCGAGCATGTGATCAAAAAATGGCAAACCTGTGTGAATGTGGCTGTGACCGGTTTCATCTAAATAAACTGTCACATTGATGTCTGTCTCTTTTGTGGTGCGCGTAACGCTGGCGGTTCTTGGGGTGCGATCACCGCTGCATAAAGTCATGGGCACCAATTTTTCCACAATCAATGACCAAGGCAGTTGCTCAGGATGATATTGAATGGCAGCAATGCCCATGTTTTCTGCCAATGCCACATCCGTTGGGCGATCCCCGATCACATAACTGTGATTCGGATCAAACAGTTTTTCATCTAAATAACGTTGCACTAAGCCCAATTTTGGCTTTCTGCACTGGCAATCATCTTCCTGAAAATGTGGGCAGATGAGCACTTCATCAAAAGTAATGCCTTGAGATTCAAAGAGCGCCATCATTTTATTGTGGGGTGCATCAAAGGTCTCTTGTGGGAAAGCGTCTGTGCCCAGTCCATCTTGATTGCTCACCATCACAAAACGGTAACCGGCTTTTTGTAAGGCAAGCAATGCCGGAATCACATTCGGCTCAAAACTTAATTTCTCAAGGGAATCGATTTGAAAATCGGTTTTTGGCTCATCAATTAAAGTGCCATCACGATCGATGAATAAAATATTTTGCATGTCTTTCTCCTAAACAAAATTTTTAAGGGCAGTGATGACGCGCGCCATCTCTTCATCTGTCCCGATGCTGATGCGAATGAGATCACTGAACGCACCCGATTGACGTTTTACATAGATGTGTTCATTGTTAAGGTGCGTCATCAGTGCATCGGCGGCGGTCACTTCAATGAGCACAAAGTTGGCATCACTTCGATAAACCTTGGTCACGTAATCGATGGTGGCAAGCGCTTTTATGAAATTGCTTTTAGTGGCTTGAATGCGCGCAACGTTCGCTTTCATTTGGTCAATGGCGGCATCTGTTAACGCAGATTCTGCAATTGCCACAACGGGCGAAGGCATCGGATAAGGCGCAATCACCTTTTTAAGGGTGCGAATGACCTCAGGATTGGCCACCGTAAAGCCGCAGCGAATGCCCGCTAAACCAAAGGCTTTAGACAATGTGCGGATAATTGCAAGATTTGGGAATTCTGCTAAGCGGCTTGCAAAGCTTGGTTGATCGGCAAACTCAATGTACGCTTCATCCACCACCACAATGGCATGGTCAGCGGCGCGCAAAATGGTTTCCATCTCGTCAAGCTTCATCACATTGCCGGTGGGATTATTTGGCGAGCAGATGAACACCACTTTTGCATCCTGCATGGATTCTAAAAGGGCAGGCACATCCAGTTGAAAATCTTGTGTCAAAGGTGCTGTGAGCACTTTTGCGCCCACCACTTGTGCATCAATGGCATACATGCCAAAAGTAGGCGGTGAGCAGAGAATGGCATCTTCATCACCATTGCAATACGCCTCAATGATGAGTTTAATCGCTTCATCGCCGCCAAGGGACACGAGAATGTTCTCCGGCTGCACGCCCAAAAATTTTGCATAGCGCTCAATCAAAACCGTTGGCTGTGATTCAGGGTAACGATTAAACGTTGCATTGGTGAGGGTAAAGGTTTGCGGATAAGGGTTCTCATTGGCATCTAAATAGATGGCGCGCGGATCTTCATCACGGGGCGCGACAGAATATGGCTCTAAGGTATTGAGGCTACGTTTTTCGATGTTCATGTGCGCTCCTTCACTTTCTCTAAACGAAGATCAACGGCTAATTTATGGGCATCTAACAACTCTTTCTCTGCCAAAAGAGAGACGATGGGGCCTAAAGTTTTTAATCCCTCTTCGGAGATTTCTTGGATGGTCATGCGTTTACTGAAATCTGCCAATCCCAAGCTTGAGACCGTTTTTGCATAGCCATACGTTGGCAAAACGTGATTGGTGCCAGACGCATAATCACCCATGGATTCAGGAGAATATTGCCCCACAAAAACAGAGCCTGCATGCTGAATGCTTGGCAATAAATCGCGCGGTGCTTGAGTTTGTAAAATTAAGTGCTCAGGCGCATATTGATTGCTGACGCGCACGGCTTCTGTCAAATCATCCACAATGATGGTGGTGCTGTGGCGAAGGGATTCGGTGGCCACATCTTTGCGAGAGAGGCGCGCGAGCCAATAATCTAACGCAGCATTGACGCGTTCAGCCATGTTTTGAGATGTGGTGACTAAAATCACTTGAGAATCTGCGCCATGCTCCGCTTGGGAAAGCAGATCAGAGGCCACAAAATCAGGATCTGCGGAATCATCCGCAATCACCAACACTTCAGATGGGCCCGCAGGCATGTCAATGGCTGCACCATTGACGCGCTGGCTCACTTGGCGTTTAGCTTCTGTCACATAGCTATTGCCCGGGCCAAAGATTTTATCCACTTTTTCCACTTGTTCAGTGCCAAGCCCTAAAGCAAAGATGGCTTGTGCGCCGCCCATGGTGTAAATGGTGTCAATGCCGCATAATTTGGCCGCATAAATGATCTCATCGGCAATCGTAGGCGGTGAGGCGAGCACAATGCGTTGGCAGCCTGCAATCTGCGCTGGAATGGCCAACATTAATACCGTGGAAAATAGCGGCGCTGTTCCGCCTGGAATGTATAAGCCCACTTTTTCAATCGGGCGCGTGACCACTTCGCATACGACGCCTTTTTGTGTTTCCACTGTAATCGGCGGCGTTTGTTGGGCTTTGTGGAATTGATATATGTTGTCATACGCATTTTTAAGGGCAGCTTTGAACTCATCAGAGAGATTTTGCTCCGCTGCGTCAAAGGCAGATTGTGGCAACAGCACTTCAGTTAATTCTGTGCCATCAAATTGTGCCGTAAAGCGAAGCAGGGCAGCATCGCCTTCAGTTTCAATCGCTTCGCCAATGGCGCGCACGCGATTTTCTAAACTTTCGGCGCTCATTTGCACCGGGCGCTGTAAAATTTCGGCCTGTTTTTCGGTGGTTAATTCATTCCAAACAACTGTACGCATCACAACTACTCCATCATTTTTTCAATTGGTAACACTAAAATTGCGCTGGCCCCTTTGGCTTTAAGGGCTTCCATCGTCTCCCAGAAGAGGGATTCGGTGCTCACCATATGGATCGCGACACGCGATTGATCATTGGTGAGGGGTAAAATCGTTGGGGTCTCAGCTCCTGGCAATAATGAGCAAATCTCTTCTAAGCGATCTTTCGGCGCATGGAGCATGATGTATTTTGATTCAATCGCTTGGGTGACGCCTTGAATGCGGCACATGAGTTTATTGATGAGCGCTTGCTTATCTGCACTCATCGGGGCGGTGGTTTGAATGAGTGCCGCTGTTGAGCGATAGATCACATCCACTTCGCGTAAACCATTTGCTTCTAATGTTGCGCCGGTTGAGACAAGGTCACAAATGGCATCTGCAAGACCTGCGCGCGGGGCAACTTCTACAGAACCATTGAGCATTGAGGTTTTAAAGGGGATGTTTTTCTCATCTAAAAAGCGCTTTAACAGATATGGGTAAGAGGTTGCGATGCGTAGATTTGTGAGATCTGTCACATCTTGATAGGGGCGCTCTTTAGGAATGGCAATCGACAAACGGCATGCACCAAAAGGCAATTCTTTTAATGCAATGTATTGATTGTCCATTTTGCCTTCGCGGCTCAGCGCCACTTCTTCAAGGACATTTTGCCCCACAACGCCAATGTCCACCACACCATCAAAAATGAGCCCCGGAATGTCGTCATCACGCACACGCAAAATGTCGATGGGCATATTTTCCACATGGGCAATGAGCTTATCTTTTTGAATGGTGATTTTAAGGCCACATTGCTTGAGGAGATTTTCGCAATCTTGGCTGAGTCGACCAGATTTCTGGATGGCAATTTTCAAACGTTGATTTTGCATGGCATTCCTTTGGTGTTTTTTTGAATTATCTTAATACTGTACTACTATAATAGTACAATTGATTTGATTTAATGCAACCATTTTTTTATAAAATTTTCATCTCTGTTATAGTAATGATCACTAAGAGAATGAATTGATAAGAAAATTAGCCCAGATGAATTAACAATAAGGAGTGCACATGGTCACAACATTGCTCGGTGAATCCCCCGTTTGGAGTGAGCGGGATCAATGCCTCTATTATGTGGACATTTTAGGCAATGCCATCATTCAATATGATCCCATCAAAGATGCGCATCAATCATGGTTTGCAGATGAAAACATTGGTTGTATTGGATTAATCAAAGAAGGTGGCTTCATTGCTGCGATGCGCACAGGTGTGTATCGATTGAATGCCTATGGTGAGAAAATCGAGCATTTAGCGAACATTCCAAGTGATCCTGCCCATAGCCGCTTTAATGATGGCAAAGTTGATCCGTGGGGGCGCTTTTGGTGCGGCACAGTGTTTGAAGGTGAAGCTGCGGGCGCGGTGCTTTGCTGCATGCATGCAAACGGTGCGCTTGAAGTGATCGATACTGGTTTACACATCATCAATGGCATTGCCTTTTCGCCAGATGGCACCCATATGCTCTATTCAGATACCCAAACGGCCACGATTTACCGCTATCCGTTAGATCCAAGCAATGGCCACATCATTGGCGAGCGCAGTATTTTTGCCAAAGGTGGACAACCCGATGGCGGGCAATTTGATGCAGAAGGTCACTATTGGAGTGCAGATTTTGGCGCAGGGCGTTTAACGGTGCGAAATACGGATGGCAACATCATCGAAACCCTTAATGTGCCCAGTCGTTATCCCACCATGATGGCATTTGGCGGCAAGGATTTAGCCACGCTTTTTGTCACAAGTTCCCGCGAATATGCGGATGCATCAGACAATCACAGCGGACAATTATATCAATGCAAAGCGCCTGTTAAAGGCGTGTCTGCCCACTATTTTTCATTAGGAGCATGATTATGAATAAAAATTATACAACGGCAATTTATCACTCCCTAAAAGACAAAGTACTGTTTTTATCAGGCGGTGCATCCGGCATTGGGGAAGGTTTTGTGGAAGCTTTTTTGCAGCAAGGGGCAAAGGTTGCGTTCATTGATTATGATGAAGCGGCGGGCAATGCATTAGTGGCACGCTTGAATCATCCGGATCTCTATTTTCAGCCTTGTGATGTGCGGGACATAGCAGCCTATCAAGCGTGTATCGATCAAGCGGCGCACCATTTTGGTGGCATTGATGTGTTGATCAATAATGCAGCGCGTGATGATCGCCACAGCTTATTTGAGGTGACAGAAGCCTATTGGGATGATCGCATGAACATCAATTTGCGTCATCAGCTCTTTGCCATTCAGCGCATTGCGCCGATCATGGCAAAACGTGGCGGCGGAAGCATCATCAATATGGGTTCGACTTCATGGATGCAAGGTTTACCAAATATGGTGTGCTACACCACTGCTAAAGCTGCCATTTTCGGTATGACGCGCACCTTAGCCCGTGAACTTGGGGCAGATAACATTCGCGTCAATTGCTTGGTGCCGGGGGCGATTCGTACAGATCGCCAAGATCAAATGTGGGCAGATGATCCGAAAGGTTTAGAAAAAGCCCATCAAGAATTTTTAGAAAAACAGATGTTGAAATTTCGCTTAGAAGTGGAGGATTGTGCGAAAATTGCACTTTTCCTTGCCTCAGAAGAGAGCCGTGGTTGCACAGGGCAAGATTTTGTGGTGGATGCAGGCTTATTGTTTCCGGAGTAAACAGCATGAAATGGATGTGGTTAAGCGCGGTATTATGGTTGCCAAGCGCGTGGGCAGTCGATGAGCGATCTGTGAATAATCGTTACACAGCGCTGCTTGGCGCGCCGCTCATTGCCAGTGATTATGCAACAAAAGCGCACGATGCTTATTGGCAAGATTATGATGCGCTGGAGGCTGCCTTCTTAGCGGAGCCTTTTTTAAGCACAGATGCCATGACAAAGATTGCGAGCCATTATGCAGCGCTTGCCAATGAGCCTGCCATGGTTTGGGTGAAAGATGAAGGTGTCACGCAAAATGGGACATTGTGTTGGCGCACCACAAACACCGATTGCTTAGCCGATGTGTTGGCAAAATCGCCGCGCGTGTTGCAAAACATTGCCGATAATGTTGCCATCATCGCGCGGTATGATGCAGTGTTTGCCAATCATCCTGTGGAAACGTGGGTGTGGTATCCGAAAGACGCCGTGATGATGACGCCCTTTCCACAATATCCGCCCCTTTTGAACATTGCTAAGCTGCAATTGGCCGCCGGCACTGCAGGTATTTTGACGGACAATATTGATGAAGGATTGCAAAGTTTTATGGGCGTGCAGCAGCGCGTCAGTGAGATGACGAATGCCGAACAAACCACCGGCATTTTAGCGGTGATGGTTGCGCTGTCGATGCAAGATGGGCTCAACCAATATTTGGAAGCATTGCTACAAAGCGATGTGATGGAAGCCTTGCTTACGAGTGCACATTTGCAGCAGTTGCTTGCGACACATGAAGCATTGCCTTCGCAATTAGAGAGCGCCTTGCAGCGTGCGCTCCATTTTGAGTTTGGTCATTTAGCAGAAGAGGAAGCGACCGCTTCTCGTCAACATTTTATTGATAAAGCCGAACACATCATGAAGCGCCATCAGCGCGTTCAAGCAGCATATCAGCAACTCAATGCCTCTTAAGGCAAGAGTGACTGCGCTGTGTTGCCGTTTGGATAAAGCGTGAGGATGTATTTTTCAAACGCCAACGCGGTTTTGGGTGTGCCGGTGCGCTTTAAATATGACAATACAGCCGCTAAATAAGGCTCGCTTGGCTGCATCGTAAAGCCAAGTTTGGCGCTTAAATCTTCATATTGAATCTGCACTAAATTTGGCTCATCATGGAGCGCTCGTAGATTCACCTGCATACCATCAAACAGTGTGCGTAGCCCCTCTAAATTGCCTTTGATGACAATCGAGCCGTGATCCTCGCCTTCATATTGCGCATAGTGATAAGTTAGGCGCGAAAAGGGCTGACTTTGTAGATAATCATTGAAAGTTGAGATGGCATCATAATGATCCGTTAAATGATCACGGCGCTCAGTTTGCCCAACTTGCGTGAGGATCAATTGAATGTTGTGAAAATCTTGTCCACGTGCGGCTTTAAATTTTTTCAGCATAAAGGCGTCATCCCACCAAATGCTTGGATCATGCACAATGTAAGCATTCATGGAGTGATTGCTCAATAGATGATTTAGGGCTGTAATGCCGCCAAATGAATGGCCAATGAGAATGTTATAACCATTGGTGCGATGGGTTTGTTCGATCAATGGGCGAAGGGTGCCTTCTAGAAAATCAAAAAATGCACCATTGCCACCGGTTTCACCATTGATGGCATGAGAATTGATGGGTGCGCTAGGAATGGATGGCGTTAAATCCCGCGTGCGATCGGTATTGATGATGCCCACAATGATCATTTCAGGCAAGGATGGATAGGGCGCTTTAGAGAGCTTTTCCACAATGCCTGTCAAGTAATGAAAATGACTTTCGCCATCGAGCAAATAAATGACCGGATAAGTCTGTGAGGGATAATCGGCATACGAAGGTGGCACATAGACTTGTACCTCGCGCGCTTCATCATTTAAGCTTGGGGCAAATAATGTGGTGATGTTGCCAATGGTGATGGGCTGTGCAAAGCCGATGGGCATCAGCACACAAAAGAGTAGGATAAAAAAACGCATGATCATGATGCCTCTCGTCAATAATTAGATAATGATAGTCATTCTCATTTGATATGACAAATTTTTATTAAAAAATATTGACCCTCACTGAAGAACGCGCTATTAATAATGAACTATTAAACAATAGCGCCGATTTACACAACTTGCGGGCGAAAACAGCTAAACAGTGCAATCGATCATTGAATGTTTACGTTGGCTCGAGATTGGCGCAAGGCAATTAAAGGAGTCATCATGAAAGCATTAGGGAAACGATTGATCACGGCAGCAACCTTAGCATTGAGCCTAATTTTGGCCGGTTGCGGTAACAGCGACACCACACAAACTTCTGAGAAAAAAGCCATCACCTTTGGCACGACGCCAGGCATGTTTGCGGACATGGTGCGTGATTCTGTGCGCCCGCAATTAGAAGAGAAGGGTTACACCGTTAAATTGATTGAATTTAATGATTATGTGCGCCCTAATCATGCATTGGCGAGCGGCGATTTAGACATCAATATTTTCCAACATCAACCCTATTTAACGCAGTTCATTGCCCACAATAAAGTGGATTTAATCCCATTGTTCCAAGTGCCAACGGCGCCTCTTGGCGTGTATCCTGGTAAATTAAAAACGTTGGATGATGTGAAAGAAGGCTCGACCATTTCTGTGGCGAGTGATCCTAGTAACTTTTCACGCACGCTTGTACTATTGAGTCAATTAGGCTGGATTACGTTAAAAGATGATGTCAATCCCATCACTGCATCTGAAAAAGACATTGCTGAGAATCCTAAGGGCTTAAAATTCATTGCCATTGATGCTGCACAATTGCCAAGATCGCGTTCGGATGTGGATTTTGCAGTGATTACGGGCAACTATGCTGTGGATGCAAAAATCCCCTTAACCGAAGCTTTATTTCAAGAGCCAAGCTTTGAATACATCAATTGGTCTGCCATTAAAACTGCCGATCAAAATGCGCAATGGGTCAAAGATGTGACGGATGCCTACAATTCAGAGGCCTTTAAAGCGTATGCCCATAAGGTGTTTGCCGGTTATAAATATCCTGCAGCATGGTCAGCAACAGACTCTAAGGAATAATCATGAAACGATTGGGACGCAAAATATTGGCGATCAGTGCACTTGCCGTGAGTTTAATCCTCGCAGGCTGTGGTCAAGATCAAGCGGAGTCCACACATCAAACAGTGATCACCGTTGGGACAACACCTGGCATGTTTGCGGACATGGTGCGTGATTCGGTACGCGCGCAATTAGAAGAGAAGGGTTACACCGTCAAATTGATTGAATTTAATGACTATGTGCGCCCAAATATGGCATTGGCGGATGGTGATTTAGACATCAATATTTTTCAGCATAAGCCTTATTTAGATGTATTTAAAGGGCAGCGCCATTTAGATTTGGTTGAAGTTTTTCAAGTGCCCACCGCGCCGCTTGGCATTTATCCTGGGAAATTAAAATCATTAGCAGATCTCAAAGAAGGTGCGCGCATCTCTGCGCCGAATGATCCGAGTAACTTTGCCCGCGCCATTGTGATGTTAGATGAATTGGGCTGGATTAAACTGAAAGCGGGCGTGAATCCCATTTTGGCGACGAAAAATGACATTGCCGAGAATCTAAAAGGCATTGAAATTGTCGAGCTTGATGCCGCACAAGTTCCAAGATCCCGTTCGGATGTGGATTTTGCCATCATCAACGGCAATTATGCCATTGATGCCAAGATTCCGTTAACCGATGCACTTTTTCAAGAACCAAGTTTTGCCTATGTTAATTGGAGTGCAGTGAAGTCAAAAGATATCGAGGCGCCATGGTTAAAAGATGTGACGGATGCCTACAATTCAGAAGCCTTTAAAGCGTACATTGCCAAAACTTATCCTGGTTTTAAATTGCCGGCGGCATGGGGCAATCAGCCATAATGGGTAGAATCGAAAGCCGCTCAATGAGCGGTTTTTTATAGCGCGCGTTGAATGCGTTGATAAATGGTGAACATCAATAACGCAACCATTGCCCATAAAATGCCATTGAGAAATGTCATTGAAATGATGTTTAGAGCCAGTGCAATACACAATGCGCCGAGTACGAAGGCACGATCGCTTTTACCCATTGGCCCATCATAGCGGCGCTTTTCTCCAATCAGTGGTGCCATAACGCCGGCATATTCTGACAATAAGGCTAGAAAAATCACGCTGAATACGGCAATACTATTGATGCCTGCAATGGGCAATAGAACGAGCATTAAAGCTGTGTCTGAAATCACATCGCACAATTCATTGAGATAAGCGCCGAGTTTCGAGGCTTGCTGATGTTCGCGGGCAAGCATGCCATCAATTGCATTGAGCGACATGCGCACAAATAACCAAATGGGCATGAGCCATAAGATCGTAAAATTGGGCAAGCTGACAGTGATGATGCCAGCTGTGAGAATGGAGCCTAAGCAGGCAAAGAGTGTCACTTGATTGGCAGTGATGCTGCGCTGATACAGTGTATGAACAAGCGGGCGAAGTAAATTCTGAAATTTTGGTTTGAGTTGATAAATGGTGATCATCTTATTTTCTCCTGAAGTGTTTAATTATATTGAGCGATGTTTATTTGTCTGTCAAATAAAATAAACACTGCTTATTTTTAGCGAGCGAAAAATCTTGTTAAGATGCACGCAAAGGAGGAAACAATGAGAGAAAAATGGGATGCCCGTTACGCCGCACATGAGCATTTATATGGCAGTGCGCCAAATGCCTTTATTGCCAAAATGGTGGAGGGATTAGAGTTTTCCGGTACATCGCTTGCAATTGCAGAAGGGGAAGGGCGAAATGCGCTCTATATTTTAGAAGATGCTATGCGTCATAATCGCCCGATGACGATGTTGTTACAAGATTATTCAAGCGTTGGGCTCACAAAGGCTAAAGCGCGCGCTGAATCCATGGGATTGATCATCGAGACACAATGCATTGATCTTAATGATGCCGCTTGGCCGTCACAGCATTATGACAATGTATTTTGTGTGTTTGGGCATTTTGAACCTGCACTGAAAGATAAAACATTGCACGGCATTCGTGAGAGTTTAAAGCATGAGGGATGGTTTGTGGGCGAGGTGTATTCAACCGCGCAACTTGCCTATCAAACGGGCGGGCCGCCTGTGGCTGAATTGTTGTATGATGTTGAGGATTTCCTTACCGTCTTTGCTAACGATCGCATTCATCATCTATTTTTAGGGGAAGTGATGCGTTCAGAAGGTGATCTACACAATGGCTTGTGTCATGTGATTCAATTTGCCATTCAAGTGAAAAAAGACTAAAGCAACGCCATTAAATTTAAGCCATAAATATAAATGGCTTAAAATTTAAGTTGTATTTAAACGTTGTTTAGTTTAAATTAAACAGTATTCAAAATAACAATGCATAGGAAATGGATCATGGCGCATCTTTTACCCCACAGTTTTTATATGATCATCGCACTTTTTGCTTTATTGAGTGTAGCGAGCCTCATCGTTTGGCTCAAATGCCAACGTCAAAAAGGGCAGCACAATGAATTGGCCATGCGCACGCAATCATGGTGGTGGATGATCATCATTGTGGTGGGCGCGTTGTACCTTGGGCAAAAAGCCATCACGATCCTTTTTGCATTGATGAGCTTTCTCGCCCTCAAAGAGTTCTTTTCCATTACGCCAATGCGTGCGGTGGATCGTCGTTTGGTGTTTTGGGCGTATTTAGCCATCCCATTGCAATACTATTTTGCGTATGTGCAGTGGTATGGCATGTTCATCATTTTAATTCCAGTCTACTTATTTTTACTGTTGCCGATGCGCTCAGTTTTGATTGGGGAAACAGATGGCTTCATTAAAGCAAATGCCACCATTCAATGGAGTTTGATGCTGTGTGTGTTTGCCTTTAGTCACATTGCTTATTTAGCAAATTTAGATCGTATCAATCCAGCAGCTGGCTTTGCCGGTTTGATTTTATATCTGCTATTCATCACGCAGTTCAATGATGTGAGCCAATATGTGTGCGGTAAGCTTTGGGGGCGCCATAAAATCATCCCGAAAGTGAGCCCAAATAAAACATGGGAAGGATTCATTGGCGGGCTCATCGTGACGACATTATTGGCCACATGTTTAGCGCCTTATTTAACCATTTTGACATGGCAGCAGGGATTGATGGCAGGGATTGTATTGGCCATTTCTGGTTTTATTGGTGATGTCGTACTTTCATCCGTTAAGCGCGATTTAGGCATCAAAGACAGCGGCGCATTGATTCCGGGGCACGGTGGCATTTTAGATCGCATTGACAGCTTAATGTACACAGCGCCACTCTTTTTCCATTACTTTTATTTCGTAACGAAGGGGGCAGTATGAAACGCCTGATTAAAGTGCTCTTTTTTGCATTGATTGTTAAACCCTTGGTATTAATTGGATTAGGGTTAAACATTGTTAAATGTAGCCCTTTGCCTAAAGAAGGAGCCGCCATATTAGCGGCAAATCACACGAGCCATTTAGACACATTGGTGTTGATGAGTTTATATCCACTCAGTCAAATTCATCGCGTGCGCCCCGTTGCGGCGGCAGATTATTTCTTACGTAATCGCTGGATTCGTTGGTTTGCCATCCATTGCATTGACATTATTCCCATGGATCGCTCTGAAAAAGGCAGCGCACAAAGCTTTAAAAATGTGTTGAGTGCGCTTGAGCGCGGCGAGATCATCATTTTATTTCCAGAAGGCACACGTGCTCTAACAGAGGATCGCGACTTTAAATTAAAACGCGGCATTCATTGCTTGGTTAAGAAGATGCCTGATGTGGCGGTGCATCCGGTGATTCTGCGCGGTTTAAGTAAAGCTTTGCCAAAGGGAGAAGCGCTGTTTGTGCCTTTTAATTGTGATGTGATCCTTGGCGAGCCATTGATGTATCACGATGATGCGGCTCAATATTTAGCCGCACTTTCACAAACCTATCAAACCCTTTTGACGCATTGTGTGACGAAATAAATCTAGACATAGTATGTTGCATGTCAGTATCATGATTGTAGGTCAATTATTGCAAGTTTTTTGATGCTCATCAATGAATCAACTCATTGAGATCAAATTGGATTTGCAAAAATCAAAAAAATGTTGCTGAACTTTTGATTGACGACCTGATTAAAATCAGATATCAATTAAGCATACATAAACAATCGGAGGGGAGTATGTTTTCAATGAAGAAGGTTGCGATGGCGACCATGTGTGGATTATTGTTAGCGGCGTGTTCAGATGATGCCAAAGCACCTGAAGCAAATACAGGCACTTCTGAGACAGCTAAAGCGAGTGACCCGAACCGTTTAGAGACGCGTTTTGTGACGATTGCCTCAGGTGGTGCATCAGGTCCATACAACATTATTGCTACAACACTTGGTGAAGTGTACGCAGATCAATTTAAAGCGAACTCTAAAACTCAAACCACAGGCGCTTCAGTTGAGAACATTAACCTCATCGATCAAGGCAAAGCAGAAATGGCATTTGTGATGAGCGATGCATTGAGCAATGCAGTCAATGGTGAAGCACCGTTCCAAAAGAAATTTGACAGTGTCCAACAAATTGCTGTCTTGTATCCAAACTTTGTGCAAGTGGTGGCCTCACAAAAATCAGGCATTAAAAATTTATCAGATTTAAAAGGTAAACGTGTGGCTGTGGGGGATCAAAACTCAGGTGTTGAAGTCAATGCGCGCTCCTTAATCAATGGCCACGGCATGACTTATAACGACATGAAAGTGGATTATTTAGGCTTTGCAGAAGCTGCCGATGCATTGAGAACTGGGCGCGTGGATGCGGCTTTCTTCACAAGTGGCTTGCCAAATGCAGCATTGATGGAATTGGCACAAGGCTTTGATTTGCAATTGGTCACCATTGATCCTGAAATGGTCAAAACAATCGCCGCAGATCAACCTTACTTCATGCCAATGGAAATCCCAGCCAATACCTATGGCAACGCAGAAGCTGTGCCAACTGCGGTGATCATGAATGCGTTGGTGGTGAATAAAAAGCTCAGCAATGATGATGTGTATAAATTAACAAAAGCATTTTTTGACAATTTAGATCACTTACAAAATGCACATCAAGCAGTGAAAGATGTCTCTTTAGAAAAAGCTCAACAAGGCATGGTGGCACCGATTCATCCGGGTGCCCAAAAGTTCTATGATGAGCAAGCTCAAAAACAGTAAAGCAATGATGATGGGCTTTGCAGCTGTGCTGCTGAGCCTATCCTTTTACCCTTTTTTTACGCGTGTGATGATTTCATCTGGTGATGTGCATTGCCAATTGCCAGAACAATCTTTCACATTGTCCTGGATACACTCGGTGGAACGCGCATTGTGGCGCGAATCGTATCAAGTGAAAAATGGGGCATTGCATCTGTATCGATCACAATTTAAAACCTTTGGGGCAGGCACGCCGTACAATGAAGCAAGCACACTGAGCGATGGCTTTGTGGAAACCGCGCCAAATGTACAGCTGCCAGTGCTTTATTGGATGATTTCACGCAATGTGGCATCCACCATTGAGGTCAATCAAAAGGTGTGGCCGATTCATCAGGATTTTGATGATTACACAGAAATTACCCTCACCACGACACAACACAACATTTGGACATTATTAAAGGAAAATTCTTGCCATGACCTCTTCAGCATCTCAAATAGATGATGGCCAGCGCATTTTAGAAAAATTTGATCGCGAATCGCTGGTACGCAATCCCGCGAGCAAAAATATACGCACATTCATCGCGCTCTTAGCACTGACGTACTCACTTTTTCACTTAGTCACCACTTATTATCCGATTCCGCAGCTCTTGTATCGCGCAGCACACGTGGCGATTGGTTTAGCGTTGATCTTTTTGATTTATCCTGCGTATCATTCACAAAATCGCACCAAAATTCCTTTGTATGATTGGGCATTAGCGGCAGCATCGCTCACATCATTTGCCTATTTGTGGGTGGAATATGATGCCATTATGAATACGCGCGGCGGCATTCCAAATACCTTAGACATTGCCTTTGGCATGATGACAGTGGCGCTGGTGATTGATGGCGCGCGCCGCGTGATGGGTTGGATTCTGCCCATTTTGGCATTGGTGTTTTTACTCTATCCATTCATTAGTCATTATGATTTTATGCCCGATCGCTTATTGACGCGCCCTTATGATTTAGGCGACATCTTTGGGCAAATGTATTTGAAGATGGAAGGCTTATACTCAACAGCGATTGGGGCATCGGTTTCCTTTATCTTCTTATTCATCTTGTTTGGCGCATTTTTAGCAAAATCAGGCATGGGGCAACTTTTTAATGATTTAGCCTTAGCGATTGCCGGTCACAAACAAGGTGGACCTGCGAAAGTTGCAGTCATTTCCAGTGGCTTTATGGGCAGCATTAATGGCTCTGCGGTGGGTAACGTTGTGGGCACGGGCGTATTTACGATTCCGATGATGAAGCGCGTGGGCTACAATGCAAACTTTGCAGGCGCGGTGGAAGCGAGCGCATCCGTTGGCGGACAAATCTTACCGCCAATCATGGGAGCAAGCGCCTTCATCATGGCAGAAACCACGGGCGTTAAATACAGCACCATTGCCTTAGCCGCCTTTTTCCCAGCATTATTGTATTATTTAGGTGTGATTGCTCAAGTGCATTTCAGAGCAGGGCGCGATAACCTAAAAGGCATTCCCAAAGCAGATTTGCCACGCGTGAAAGAAGTTTTACTCGCGCGCGGTCACTTATTGATCCCGATTTTTGCCTTGGTCTATTTTTTGTCTCAGTCTGTGCCCATTAACTTTGCAGCATTTTATACGATTGTGATCAGCATCATCGTCAGTCAGTTCAGACCTGAAACCCGCATGGGCCCAAAAGATGTGATGGATGCCATGATCACAGGTGCCAAGCAATCGTTACCCGTTATGGCTGCGTGTGCGGTGGTGGGCATCATCATCGGTACTGTGAGTTTAACGGGCTTTGCCAGTGTGATGATCTCAATGATCACCAGCATCGGTAAAGATTCGCTCTTCTTAACCCTCTTTTTAACGATGTTGGCTTCGATGGTATTGGGCATGGGATTACCCTCCATTCCCGCGTACATCATCACGGCCACAATGGCAGCGCCTGCCATTGCTGGCATGGGCGTTCCTGTATTGGTGGCACACTTATTTGTGTTCTACTTTGGTTTATTTGCCAACATCACGCCGCCGGTTGCACTCGCATCCTTTGCAGGCGCTGGCATCGCGGGCGGGGACCCGATGAAAACAGGCTGGCAATCACTTAAATTGGCATTAGCAGGCTTCATTGTGCCATTTATGTTTGTTTACAATCCTGCGATGCTCTACATCGACACCACAGGTTTAACGAGCATGAATGTAACAGAATTCCCAGCACCGCCCATTTTATCCATTTTACTGATCTCCATCACCTCCATTGTGGGCGTCATCAGTTTAAGTGCGGCAGTGGAAGGTTATTTTAAAGCTGCAATGAACCCGATTGAGCGCATTGTATTGGCCATTGGCGCATTGATGTTGATTGTGCCAGAGACTTATACAGACATCGCGGGCATGTTAGTTGTTGCGGTGATCGTGGTGCTCAATTACCGAAAAATGCATCGGCTAACGCCTGCATAACTCGGTGGAATGCTCAAGGCCAATATCAATATTAGATATTGGCCTTTTAATTTGTTAGGATGACACAGAAAGCCAGATAATGTATTACCCTAATACAGTTATCACCGAACTGACAACTGAACAACAACGAACAAGGGAGATCAATCCATGGAATTTATTTTAGTGGCAGGCGCGATTGTATTTTATGTATTATCCGCCATCTTTTTAAAGCAAGAACAAGTCCGTAAACTCTGGTTGTCCATCTTTTTACTCACCAATGTGGTGACGTTTGGTGTCATTGTCTTCATGCATTTTGGGCAAGAGGATTTTATGGCGAATGCTAAAACCATGTGGCAGCTCTATCTCATTTACTTTAACATTGCTGTGATGTTAGCGGTGGCGGTGATCAACTGCTGGATGTTCCGCTCTGTGGTGTGGAAAGTATTGCGCGGTAAACCTGTTGTATTGGAAACCGATGCAGAAATTGCCGATCAAATCGCTGAAAAAGTGGTGGAAAAAGAGCACAAACATTAATCATTTGATCCGTTCAGAGATGATGCGCCATGCCTTGAGGGTTGCAATGATGCCATCAGGGCTTGCCATAAAGGTGGCATTGCCAGTCATCTCGAACACCTGTTGATTTTGAAGGGCAGGCACAGCATCTAATGCCCGCCAAGCGGGCGCGATTTTTTCAATCGTAATGGTGTGGGCAGGATCATAATCTATGCCCACATCGCCTTTCATCAACACAATTAAATCAGGATGGAGTTGTAAGACACTTTCTGTGGAAAGCATCGGCGCATTGAGCACACCTTGATACGCATTTTGCCAACCGAGTGCATGCATCAGCTCTTCATGAAAACTTGGGCCCACTGCTTGCGTTGGCAATGCATTGGGCGCTTGACCTTGATAAGTATAAAAAATCAAAGTGCGATGCGGCGGGCTTTTTTGTTCGTTGAGTGCTTGATCGAGTTCATTGACTTTATTCTCAGCAGCTTCATGAATGCCGCAGATCTCGCCAATGGCAAGGGTGGATGCCCGCACTTCATTTAAACCCCGAAAGGATAAATGCTCTGTGGGCAAATGAAGGGCAGCAAGCTTTAAGGATTGTGGGCTGTCATCCGACAATTCAGAAAAAACAATCGATGGTGATAAGCGCAGAATCGCTTCATAATTTGGATCAAGTGTGCCGCCAATGTTGGCAATCGGCTGATCCTTTGGCATTAAGTCATAGCGCGTGCCGCCCACAATGTTGTTCGCTAAACCTAGAGATAGCAAGGTATCTGTAATGGTGGGCGAGAGGGAAACAATACGCGTACAGCGCTCACTCACATCAGCATATGTAATGTTAAGGCTAAGCGCCAATAAACCAAAGGATCGCCAATGTTTCATTAGAATGCCACTTTCACGCCAATATTACCGTTGATGCGTTTTTGGCCATATCCCCAAACGCTGTAATATTGTTTGTCCAATAAGTTATTCACGCGGCCATAAATGCTGACGGTGTCATTGATCTGATAATCTGCGGCAAGATTCACCATCCAGTAGGCTTTTAATTGTTTAGGTTCTGCTGCGAAGGTTTTAGAATCAAAATATTTATCCTGCGCTGTTCCAGTATATTTTGTTTCAGCAAATAGATTTAAACGTTCATTGGGCTGATAATTAACATGTGCCCCAAACATATGTTTAGGTACACGTAACGCTTTATGGCTGATGACACTTTGCCCATTGCTTTGATATTCGCGCGCATTGGTATAGGTATAATTTAAACCAAATGACCATTGATCATTGAGGATGGTTTGCGTTGAAAGCTCCCAACCTTTTGATTTAAAGTCACGATTGACAAAATAGTTTGTAAACGCAATATTATGATCAATTTTTTGATGGAAATATGTCACATCAATTGTTGTCGATGCGTGAGGCGTGATGACGACGCCAATGTCGTAACCTTTGCTCGTTTGTGCTTTCAGTGCGGAGTTGCCATATTTTTTATCATAAAGTTGCACAATTGTGGGCGTTTTATAGCCAGTGCCATAGCTGCCTTTGAGGGCAATATAATCATTCACATTAAAGCGAGAGGTCAAGCGGTAAGTGACTTTATCTCCAAATGTTGAATGATCATCATAACGCAATCCAATGGTATTAAAGAAACGATTGGCAAAGTTTAAATGTTGATCAAGATAAACACTGGTGGTCTTCATGCTTTTTTTCCAAACATCTGTTGAAGGCGTTAACTTGATGGACTCTTTATTGTATGACGCGCCAAATAGTGTTTGAAAATCAGGGTGCAATGTTAATGTATTTTGCCATGTAATGGTTTGTTGTGTGCCAGTATAGTCACCATTTGGCTTTGGATCATAATATTTGAGAGTGGCTTTTTGCGCATCATAAATCAATGAGCTTAACCATTGCTCATTTAAATTGATGGTATTGATGGCAAAACGCCCTAATAACTGTTTTGAGCGTTGATAGGACTCAAGATTATCCTCATCAGGACCGCCGCCGTTATCTGTATCAGTGCGTTGTTGATCATAACGGAGCATGACATCAAAATTGATGAAATCCGTGGGCGCATAATTCATATAACCTGAAAGATTACGATTTTTATAGTGATCACGCTCTGAGTTACCAGGGAGTTTAGCATCCGCCGCAGACACACCATATTCTTGTTCTAAACCTGCGGCAAAGGCATAACTCAATGTATCAGTCATGTCTTGTGTTTGTATGGTTGTTTTCACATGTTCATAACTGCCACCTTCTAACGTAACTGTGGTACGCTGTGGTCCACCTTTTTTGGTGAAGACTTGAATCACACCCGCCATGGCATTTGAACCATATAACGTACTTTGTGGGCCTTTTAACACTTCGATGCGATCAATATTTAGAGTGTTTAAGCTGCTAAAGTCAAAACTACGATCATAGAGTGCGGGATTATTCATGACAACGCCATCGATCATGACTAAATAATTACTGCTGCCAAGTCCGCGAATAAAGACATTGCTTGTACCATTGGCAGAAGCGGTCGAAACATTGATGCCGGGTAATGTGGCCAATGCATCGCTCACACGTTGATATTGGCCGCGAGCCAATTGTTCTTCAGTGATGACATTGATGCTTGATCCTACGGTATCTAAGGCTTGATCTGCGCGATTGGCGGTGAAGACAATGGTGTTGTCCTCAGAAGAGACATTGATGGCATCGTCTGCAAAGGCAACGGGGGCAAGTAACGCGGCGCTTAAGGCTGCGCATAATTGATGGGTTTTCATGTGATGGATGATCCTACTTGATGGGCAAATAAAAACCTATAAGCATAGTTATTTTTTATCCTTTATCAAGATGAAGATGAAAAAAGGTGCGCCAAATAGGGCAGTGATGACGCCAACGGGCAATTCGGCAGGGGCAAAGAGCACGCGTGCCATCCAATCAGCAATGACCAATAAGGCACCGCCAAGGAGTAGCGCCGCGATCCATAAATAACGGTGATCCGCCCCAATGAGGCGGCGCACCACATGGGGCACCACTAAGCCCACAAAGCCAATCGGCCCGCTGATGGCGATCATCACCCCCATCATTAGGCTGACCAAAATAAAGAGGGGAATGAAGACGTATTTTGGTTCAATGCCGCGTGTTTTTGCGATGATGTGCCCTGCACTCAATAAATTCAAACGTGGGCTCAATAGGGCAATGATGAGAGTACTGATGAGCATGATGATGCTAAGCGGCAGGATTTCTGTCACTGTAACATGGCTGATCGAGCCCATCATCCATTGCATTAAGCGGTAACTGTCTTGCGGGCGGCCAACGGCTTGCATCACCATCACAAGACTGCTGCAAAAGAAGCTGAAAATGACGCCCACCAACACAAGGCGAGTGACAGATTCAAGCGCATGGCGATTGAGAAGGTAGATGGCAAAGGTGATCACCATCGCACCCATAAAGGCAAAGAGGGAGAGCCCAGAAAATAGGCTCAACGATATCGATAAGCCTAAATGTATATAAATGGCTGCACCTAATGCGCCGCCGCTTGCAATCCCAAGAGTGAAAGGTTCGGCTAGGGGGTTGCGTAAAATCGCTTGAAAGACTAAGCCAGATAATGCAAGCATTGCACCCATGAGCCATGCGGTGAGTACGCGCGGTACACGCAATTGCCAAAAGATTTGGGCACTGCCAGCATCACCGTCAAAGATTGCTCGCGGTGAAAGATTCTCTAACCCTAAAAAAGGGGCAATGACGAGGACAGATACGCTCAATATGGCTAAGAGTAAGAGAGAACAACGGTGACTCACCAAAAGATCACTCCTTGCTCACTCAACGCTTGAATAAAGGGGCGATCATAGAGCCGTTCTAAATTCTGCTGATGGACAACATCCGATACTTCACCCATAAAACAGATTTTCCCCGCTTTGAGAGCAAGGCAATGGGTGAAATAATGGGTCACCTCATTGACATCATGCGTTACAGCAATGATGGTTTTATGGAGTGAGGTTGCAATGTCCCTCATCAATGATAAAAGCTCATGGGCTTGTTTGGGGTCCAAAAAATTGGTGGGTTCATCGAGTAAAATGAGCGGCGTTTCTTGGCAAAGGCTTGCGGCAATCATGGCGCGCTGACGCTCACCGCCACTTAAACGATTGAGCGGCGTATTCGCAAAATGCGTCAGATTTGTGCGTGCAAGCATAGTATGGATGAGGGATTGCTCTTGATCCGTCAAAGAAAAACCAAGGGATTGATGGGGCATGCGCCCATAACTGCACCAATCAAACACGGTAACCGCAAGGTCAGGCTGCATTTGCGGCACATAGCTGATGAATTGAGCGAGCGCTTTGCGGGAGAGTTGATCAATGTTCTGCCCAAAACATGTTAAGGATTGATGCGTACTTGGAATGAGTTTTAAGATAGCTTGCAGCAGCGTGCTTTTACCCGCGCCATTTGGGCCAATGATGGCCAATCGGCTGCCTTGTGGCACCGTAAAGGAGAGATGATCTAAACGCAAGGTTTGATGAGAGCGAACGGATAATTGATTCACAGATAACGCAAGCATGATTAACGCAGCCTAAATTCAATGGGTTGATCAAAATGGCTCGACACCGCTTTGCCGCCTTTGATGGCAGGTTTGACCTTTAAATCTGTAATGGCATCGAGCGCACAGCGATCTAAACGGGAAAAACCGGAGGATTGCACCACTTGTTTGTTCACAAGCTCTCCTTTTTCATTGACTAAAATACGCACGATCACGCGGCCTTGCTCGCCGCGGCGCCGAGAAATTAAGGGATAGCAGCGGTTAATGTTGCGATCAATACTGGCATGACTGTTGCCATTGATAAAGCCCGCAGGACCATCTTGTAAGCTTTGCCCGCTGCCATGAGAAGGTGTTTTGATGGGATTGCTTGTTGCGTTACTTTTTTGATGAATAGCAGGCTTTGAGGGCGATTTGGGCGATGGCGTGGGTGGCGAATTTTGTGGGGTGGGTTTGACGATTTTCGGCGGTGCAATGATGGGCGGCGCTTCTGGCTCGATGGCAAGGAGGGCAGCATGATCGATGGCTTTTGGGAAAAACCAATCACTGTCAATCGTCATGATGATGTAACGCTCAGCACTCGTTTGAGTGCTTGAGCTTTGAGGTTCAGATGAATGGATGGCCTGTGCCATTGTAGAATGATCTTGCTGTAATTGATGATTTTCATGCTGAAAAAAAAGTGCCGCAATGGCAGCATGTAAACCGATCACCACAATCGGCGCGATCCAGACAATCGAGCGTTCAATCATGGTGCCTTGGCAGAATCAGTAAAAGCAACACGGTGAGCGTAAGAAAGATCAGGGCTGCATAGCTTGGATAGGTCAATGTGTCGATGTGGTGGGGCAAAGTTGCGAGCGCGGCATCAATGTCTTTGGCAGAAAAATTCTTAGCAAAGCGGCGCATGGCAAATAAGCCTTGATCAAGCGGCACATTGAGGGCTTGCCAAAATTGAATCCCATAAATGGTGAGATACGTTAAGCTCGACAATAGCAACAGGGGCGGCAAGGCAATGACAGCGCGCAGCTTAAACGAGTAGGGCAGCGCCCGAATGCGTAAGCCCACAATCCCATAAAAACCCATCACAATGCTGATCACAATTAAAAGTGGCCAAATGCGATGATGGTAGAGGCTCAAAGCACTGTAAAACACATTAAATTGTGTGTGAAATTTGAGCCCTAATGTTTGCATTAAAATCAGCAGCGCCAATCCTGCCCACAGCACAAGGCCAGCGAGTGCGATGAAAGTTTGTCGGCGCGTGATCATCTTATTTAACCTGCCATTTAAGGGTTTGCTTAGCACCGAGCGGAATGAGGCGATCATTCTCTAAATAAGGATAAGATTCCGGTGGCGTCCAATCTTCGCGCACTAAAGTGATGGTGTCAGTATTGCGCGGCAAACCATAGAAATCTGCACCATAGTGACTAGCAAAGGCTTCGAGTTTATCCAGTGCATTCATCATTTCAAAGGCTTCGGCGTAGTGAGACATTGCCGTGAGTGCGGAATAGCAACCGGCGCAGCCGCAGCAGCTCTCTTTGGCACTTTGAGCATGCGGCGCGCTGTCCGTGCCTAAGAAGAATTTAGGATTGCCACTGGTGGCCGCTTTGATCAGCGCTTGGCGATGGGTTTCGCGCTTTAAAATGGGCAAACAATAAAGATGCGGTTTGATGCCGCCAGAAAGCAGTGTATTGCGGTTAAATAGCAAATGCTGTGGTGTTAAGGTTGCGGCGATGTTGGCATTGGTGCTTTCTACAAATTCTACAGCATCTTTTGTGGTGATGTGTTCCATCACAATGCGTAAATCAGGAATGGCAGCATGCAATGGCTTGAGTTCTTGCTCAATGAAGATGGCTTCACGGTCAAAAATGTCAATATTTGGGTCGCTTGCTTCGCCATGCACTAAAAGGGGTAAACCCACTTTGGCCATGGTTTCAAAGACAGGATATAAGTTGCTTAAGGTAGAGACGCCCGCACTTGAATTGGTGGTGACGCCCGCAGGATATAATTTAATGGCATGGACAATGCCTGAAGCCTTGGCGGCTTCCACAATGCTTGGCGTGGTTTCAGGCGTTAAATATAGCGTCATCAAAGGTTCAAAAGGAACGCCGTCGGGCACATTGGCTAAAATGCGGTCGCGGTATGCTTTGGCATCGTCCGCAGTTTTAATGGGTGGATTGGTGTTCGGCATCACCACAACGCGTCGAAAGCTTTGAGCCGCATGCGCAACGGTTGTTTTCAGTGCATCATGATCACGCAGATGAATGTGCCAGTCATCAGGAAATGTAATAGTGAGTTGATTTGTCATGAAAAATCCTTCTATTCGGGTGGAAGTCGTAAATTTTGTAAAAGCTTTTTTTAAAAAAGCCTTTGCATACTATACTATGCCTTCTCTAGGATAGGAATGCACATAGGAGGGCATATGAGAGAGCTCTATATTAATGGCAAACAAGCAAGCCTTTGGCAGAAAATTTTGATCACGTTGGGTTCAATTGGCTTTTTGTTGTTGATTATTCCTTTAGGCTTGGGTATTTTAGCTGTCGGCGCGGTGCTTGCGGTGATTTTTTATGTCTATTTATACTTCAAAGTCCGCAAGATCAAAAAAGTGATGCAAGCGGCACAGGCTGCCCAAGCACAACAGGCACAACATATGTATGAAAATATGCGCCCAAAAGCAGAACCAACAAAACGCAACATCATTGATGGTGAGTATAAAGAGTTGTAATGAGCGTAAAATTGCATCAAAAATGCATTTAAATCTTTTATTTTTTTGAAAATTGTGGTTTGATACGCCACTATTTAAGACATATGTATGGAGATATTTAAATGAATAATAATCCAACCGTTTTTAAGAACTTTAAGCCTTACGAATTAGCAGATGGCGAAGAGTACATGAATGATCGCCAAAAAGAACATTTTCGTCAGATTTTAAATGGTTGGCGTGCTCAATTGATGCAGGAAAGTGAAAAAACTGTGAACAACATGCAACAAGATGGTGCCACAATTTTGTCTGATCCCAATGATCGTGCAAGCCAAGAGGAGGAATTCTCTTTAGAATTGCGTACGCGTGACCGTGAAAGAAAATTGCTCGCGAAAATTGAGAAAACATTGCACAAATTGTCCATTGATGATTATGGCTATTGTGAAACCTGTGGGATTGAGATTGGAATCAAACGCTTAGAAGCTAGACCAACGGCTGAATTGTGTATTGATTGCAAAGAAATCGCAGAACAAAAAGAGAAATCTGGTGTGATTTAAAAAAAATTTAAAAAATTTTCAAAAAAAAGTTGACACCCTGAAAATTTTTGATATTATGCAACACCTCAGTTAGACGAACTAACTTCAAAACGGAATGTCCCCATCGTCTAGAGGCCTAGGACACTGCCCTTTCACGGCGGCAACCGGGGTTCGAATCCCCGTGGGGACGCCAACTTGATTCATGAGTTGGCTAGGTTTTGAAGTAAACTGCACCAGTTAAATCTGGGGCTATAGCTCAGCTGGTAGAGCGCTTGCATGGCATGCAAGAGGTCGACGGTTCGAAACCGTCTAGCTCCACCAATACGATGTCCCCATCGTCTAGAGGCCTAGGACACTGCCCTTTCACGGCGGCAACCGGGGTTCGAATCCCCGTGGGGACGCCAACTTTAAGAAGTCTTTAAAGTTGTCGTATTACACATAGCAACTGAAGCAATTCAGTTAAAGCTCTCCTTGGTAGAGTACTCGTTGCTAGCGAGAGATGACTAGACATCTATTAACCAAAATCTGTCCCCATCGTCTAGAGGCCTAGGACACTGCCCTTTCACGGCGGCAACCGGGGTTCGAATCCCCGTGGGGACGCCATCTTAAAGAAAGCCTGCACATTGTTGCAGGCTTTTTGCTATGAGGAGAATTAACATGTACGAAGAAGAATTTGAATACGATGGCCCAAGCAAAAGCCAATTGAAAAGAGAAGCGGAAGCTAAGCAGGATTTTGGTGAATCTTTGATGGCGCTCTCTGAAAGTGAT
This sequence comes from Wohlfahrtiimonas chitiniclastica DSM 18708, assembly GCF_000375345.1. Lineage (GTDB taxonomy): Bacteria > Pseudomonadota > Gammaproteobacteria > Cardiobacteriales > Wohlfahrtiimonadaceae > Wohlfahrtiimonas > Wohlfahrtiimonas chitiniclastica. Next base: position 53,201 of record NZ_AQXD01000005.1, read on the forward strand.
TTAGATCTTTTAGATTTACCAGGCACTTTAGTAGAGGCCGTGTTGCTTGCCAAAACCATTCGTCATGGCGGCGGCTTAAAGCGTCAAAAGCAATTGATTGGTAAACTCATGCGTCAATTAGATGATGAGGATTACGAATTGGTGGTGCGCCGTTTAGATGCCATGCAAGCGGGCAGTGAGCGTCAAAAGGGCATCGAGAAATGGGTGGAAAATAAAGTTGAGCGATTATTGAACAATGATCCTGCGGTGCACGATGAGATTGTTGAGCAATTAGGCGAGATTGATTTCCAACACATGCGCCAATTGGTGAGAAATTCCTTATCCGAGATCAAGAAAGGTGGGAAATCTCGCAGCCGAACATTACTATTTCGCTATTTACGTGATAAATTTGCTCAAAACCCGTAGTGAAAGTTTTATTTAACGATATAATAACGCATTACACATGTTTTTCTGCAAATGGGATAATGGAATATAAAAATGGCGGATAATTTTAAGATTATGGTGGTCGATGACAGTAGCACTGTGCGTAAAACGGCAGAGTTGATTTTAAGCAAAGAGGGCTTTGAAGTCATCTCTGAAGTCGATGGCTTCAGTGCATTGTCAGGATTAGAAGAGGCACGTCCTAATTTGATTTTTATGGATGTGATGATGCCGAATCTCGATGGCTATGACACTTGCCAAATCATTAAAGGTTCGCCTTCTGAGATCTCTAAAACCCCTGTCATTATGCTCACGAGTAAAGATGGTGCATTTGATAAGGCGCGTGGGCAATTAGCGGGCTGTGATGCGTTCATTACAAAACCCTTTACCCGTGATGATTTAATTAAAGTGATAGAAAAATATAAATAATTAAAGGATCATGACTGTGAGTGAAGTGATGGCGGATGTGAGCGCGGCAAAGACGATCACCACCACACCATATGAGAAACAGCGCAAGCAATTGACCATTGCATTTTTCATTTGCGGCCTCTTTTTGGTGGGTTTGATTGTGTTTGCTTTTATGCGGTTACCAAAATATGAGAGCAACCAAGATGTGGCGCATTTATCCACCGTGTATGATGCCGTACGGGACATTGATCATTATATTGATATCCAAGCCCAAGGTGGGCACATTGAGGAAGCGTTTTTAAAAGCGCGCATGCAAACCATCTCAGAAAATCTGCAAAAGGTTGAAGGGATTGATGCCAACAATGTGCTGAACATTTGGCAAAACTTTCAGCAGCAATTGGCAGAACAAAACAATGCGTTAAACGTTGTCAATAATGCCATTCGCTTAAAGCAGCGGGCGGATGCGGCCAGTCAATCCTTATATCAAGATTTAAGTGGCGTATCGAGTCAGCTGTCTGATGCGCGCTCCGTGAGTTTAGAAACCATTCGCTACATTGATCAATTGGCCAATGCGGTGGTGCGTTTACATGCGAATTTAACGCGCGTCATCAATAGCCAAGCGAAAGTGGACATTCAAACCATCTCAGAATTGACAGACAGCTTATCTGTGGTGCAAAAGGGCTTAAATGTCTTGATGATGGGCTCACCACAAGAGGGCGTACAAAGCATTCGCGGCTCGTTAGAAGAAGAGAGCATTTTAGAGGCGCAATTTGTGTTCAATCAATTGGCACGCGATGTGTCCAGCCTCATTAAAGATGCCAGAGGCTTAGTGCTCCTCAATCAAATGCGCACCAAATTACAAGATGAAAAAGACACCATTCAGCGCCTATTGCAAACCACGATCGACACCGCTTATGAAGGTCAGCAAGCCTACATTCAATCGATGAATCAATATGTGCGTTTAATTTCACTGATTGTTGCCGGTGGGATTGTGCTCTTTTTCTTGATTTTTGCTTTCTTATTCTTGCGCTTAAATCGTGCGCGCTTATCCATTTTGTTTGAAAAAGATGTGAAAGATCAGCGCATTGTGCAGGTGATGGCGGTGGTCGATCACTTTGTGACATTGCGTGAGCGCTTGATGACGCAGTTAGATTTAGTCGCTTCATTGAACAATGAGAGTGATCGCATTTTAGCGAAAGGGCGCGAGGTGCGAGAGTCTTCACACAGCATCAGCGACATCATCAAAGAGATGCAAAACACTTATGATTATCTTGAACAAGCCTTTTCCCACGATTTGTCCCTCGTGAAAAAAGGTGGTGATGAGCACTTAGAGACACTACGTTCAACCTTAAAAAAACAGCTCGCGTATTTTACGGAGCGTAAAGATAAAATTGCGGATGTCAAACAGACCGCATGGATGATAGAAGCGTTCTTCTCAAGCGTTGTGAGCAATACCAATGATTCTGTGGTGGCGTATCGCGAAGTGGAACAAGAATTGATGTTGATCATATCTGAGATTGATCAGTTAAATAGAGGATTGAAGGAAGAGGCATGACACAGACCATTGAACTAACTGATGCAGACGTTGTGGATGAATTAAAAGTTGCCGCTGAGTTATTGCGTGACACCCTTGAAACATTATTAGAAGATTCTGAGGATGAAGCGGAAGAAAAAGCCACGATTGCCAGTGCATTAGAAGAGATCGCCGGGATATTTACCGTATTGTCTTGGAATCATGCCGCGCAATACACCACGCAAGCGGGTAAACATGTGGCAGCATTGTCTGCCTTTGGGGAAGGGGATGCAGAAGATTTTGTGCTCCGTTACTGTTTGTTGTTAGAGCAGAGCATTGATATTTTCACAGACCTTGGGCGCATGCAAGAAAGTGATGTGGTGGAAGGCTTTGATGCGGGTGCAGAGGCTAATGAAGAGCTCAATTTAACCCTCATTAAAATGCTGCGTACATTGTATCAAAAGCAATTATTGCAGCTCATTCGCACAAATTCGATGGAAGGCCCTTTGAATGCTTTAAATGCGTTGAGTCGTGACATTTCTGCCTCATTGCCTGAAGTCAATGGCCGTGATTGGTCGCTTCTGTCTTTTTATTTACAAGCACTGTTGAATCACGAGCGCCCGTTGAGTGTAGAAACGCACCGTTTATTGGCGCAATTAGATGGACGCTTGGCGCAATTGCTCGATCATCAAGCCATTGAGCCAGATGTGAGTGAAGCGTTATTGTCCACAGTACGCACGCTGACAGAAGGTGAAAACTTCATTGAAAAGAGTATTTTAGTACAAAATGTCTACAGCATTTCACCAGCGGTTTATAAGCGTTTTGGGCAAGCCTTGAAAGATGATTTGATCAAAATTCATGAGCAATTAGAGCGTGTTTATTTAGATCAAGCGCAGCGCATACGCTTAGAAGAATTCATGCCATTTTTGCATAAACTCATTAAAGTACTGGATTTTATGGGTTTAAAGCGCCTATCTGTATTGACGACAGATTTGGTTAATGCCATGGAGCGCCTCATCGCTGAACCGATGGAAAGCAATGAATTTAACGAGCTTGTGAGCCAATATTGGGTGCTTGAAAGCTATTTAGCAGACCTTTGGGGCACACGTGAGCAACCGGTGCCATTATCATACAATGAAACGCAAAATTGGGCATACATCAATGCAAAACATCGAGCCTTGAAGTTATTTGTGGCACAATATGGTCAATTGCGTGATGCGATTGCGAAAAGTAAAGATGCGGCGAAATTGGCCGAGTTTCAAAAAGTGCTTTATGATTTGGTCAAAGCCGAAGGCATGCTTTCGATTGTGCACAGTTTAACGCGTTATTTTAACGATGATTTTATGCTCCGTCAGTTGTCACAAGAGGCGCTCGGTGAAGTGGCACTTGCGGTTGAATACATCAGCAACATGCATTTAGAGAATCGTGAAGTCTCTGCGCAAGTGATTGAAGGGGCAAAAGGCCATTTACAGCGTCATCAAGCATTGACACGTGCTTTGAACCAATATTCTGATGTGGATGTTGAGATGATCATGGCGTGCAAAGAGGATTTTGATGCTTTGGTGTCAGAATTCAGTGAGGCCATTGATGTGATGCCGATGGATGCGCGCAATTATGAAGGCCTCATTCGCATTGCACATACTTTACGTGGTAATGCAGCCTTGATGAAGCTGACAGAGGCTGAACATGCTGCCGCGGCGTTAGAGCGAGCGATGACGCGCAGCAGTGCGAGTGATGCCGCAGCCATCTGTGAATATCGCTTACAGTTTTTACACATTATTGAGTTGTTCAATCAATTTTTACAGCCATATCAATAGGAGTTGCCATGCCTGAGATGATCAAGTTACAAGATGTGTCCCTCTCCTTTGGGAAACGTGTCATTTTTGATGGCATGACGCTTTCGATCCCGAAAGGAAAGATCACAGCCGTGATGGGTCCATCAGGCACGGGGAAAACCACGCTGCTTAAATTGATGACCAAACAAGTGGTGCCACAATCGGGCACCATTATGGCGATGGGCAAAGATTTGTCCACGTTGTCGCGCTCAGAGCTGTATGAAATGCGTAAACAGATGGGATTATTGTTCCAAAGTGGCGCGCTGTTTACAGACATGACGGTGTATGACAATGTTGCCTTTGCCTTAAGAGAGCACACCAAACTCTCTGAAGAACTCATTAACACATTGGTGTTATTAAAATTAGAAGCGGTGGGGCTTCGCGCATTGAAGGATGCAAAGCCCTCATCATTATCCGGTGGACAAGCGCGCCGTGTGGCATTAGCGCGTGCGATTGCGTTAGATCCACAATTGTTACTTTATGATGAGCCTTTTACTGGGCAAGATCCCATTTCGATGGGGGTTTTGATGCGTTTGATCAAAGATCTCAATGACGCCCTTGATTTAACGAGCATCATTGTTTCCCATGATGTCGATGAAGTGCTCAGCATTGCCGATTATGTCTACATCATCAGTGGTGGGCATGTGATTGCGCATGGCACAGCCGATGAAATTCGCTCTGATGAGAATGTGCAGGTGCGTCAATTCATCGATGGTTTAGCTGATGGCCCGATGCCATTTAATCTGCCCACTGTACCGTTGAAGGATGAGTTATTGTCATGAAATTGATTGAAACGATCGGGCAAAAGACCATTGATTGCGTCAATGCCCTTGGGGAAAGCGTGGTGTTTTTCTTTGCTGTGATGCGCCACAGCGGTTATCTATTCCAAAAACCAGGATTATTTGCGCGCCAAGTGTATCAATTGGGCATCTTGTCGTTGCCCATTATTTTATTGAGCGGCATGTTCATTGGCATGGTGCTTGCGTTTCAAGGCTATGTCAATTTAGTGCGCTTTGGGGCAGAGGCGTCTGTGGGCACTGTCACAGCATTGGCGCTCTTTCGTGAGTTGGCCTCTGTATTTACAGCACTGCTTTATACGGGGCGCGCGTGTTCATCACTCACTGCCGAAATTGGTTTGATGCGTGCCACAGAGCAGTGGTCAAGCTATGAGATGATGGCAGTGGACCCTTATCGCTATATTTTATTACCCCGCTTAATGGCGGGCATCATTGTGGTGCCGATTTTAACGATTTTCTTTTCAGATGTGGGCATTTTAGGCAGTTACTACATTGCCGTTGAGGTCTTAGGGCTCGATGGCGGTGGTTACTGGTCACAAATGCAGTCATCTGTCATCTTTTATGATGATATTTTCAACGGTGTCATCATTAAAAGTGTTGTGTTTGGCTTAATTTGTAACTTAGTGGCACTGCGTGAAGGTTTGCGCGGACATGCCACATCAAGTGGTGTGGCCAACTCAACAACAGCGACGGTGGTCAAAGCATCATTGCTCGTATTAGCGGCAGACTTTATTTTGACAGCACTTTTGTTCAGATGATGTTGATGCCGTGGTTTGACGTTCGTTATTCACTATTCTAATCAATAAGGTAACTCATGAAGATGATCAAAAGCATGTGGGCATCCGCCTTTTTGCTGATGGCGCTTCTCTGTTCGCTCGCCGCTGCGAATGTGGACAAAGATGATGCCGCAACAGAAGATATTTTCTTGTATAAAGCCATTCCGGGCGACAGCCTATGGAACATTGCCCAGCGCCATCTGCACAGCATTAAACTCTGGACAGAACTTAAAAAAATCAACCATTTAACCAATGATGACTACATTGAACCGGGAACGCTCATTAAAGTGCCGCGCGCTTGGTTGAAAACGAATCAATCAACAGCCACGCTCGTCAATGCGATTGGCAGTGTCACCATCATCAATGACAATGAGCAAACATTGCAATATGGCCAAGATTTTACAGATAAAGACAGCCTAATTTTAACCACAGGCGATAAGATCATCACAGGTGATGATGGATTGGCCACCATTTTATTTAAGGATGGTTCGCGCCTATTGCTGCAAAGCAATAGTGAATTGGTGTTGAAAGATTTGATCGCCTTAGGCGATGGTTCATTGAGTGACATTAAATTAGAGCTGGAAAAAGGGCGTTTAGAGAATCGCGTTTATTCCAGCCCAATTTCTAACACCAACTATGAAGTGAAAACAGCCTCTGCCATGACATCTGTACGCGGCACAGTGTTTCGCATGGGATTAGAAAAAGATGACAACAGCGTGACGGAAGTGGTGACCGGTAAAGTTGTGGCAAAAAGTGCCGAAGAGGCAGCACAAGGCGCTGAACTCACAGCCGGTGAAGCCATCATCATCACAAAAGAGGGCGATGCCAAGAAAGTTGTGATGTTGCCGCCGCCTGAGTTTAAATCATTCCCACAATTGATTGAAGCTGTGCCGATTCGCATTGATGTGCCAAAGGCTGACAATGTCATGGGTTATGCCACAAAAGTGGTGCCTGTTGGGGAAGATGAGCAAGATGCTGTGTCAAGCTTGCGCTCACAAGGTGATGTGCTGTTAGGCGGTGATCTGCCCGATGGCCGTTATCGCATGATCGTCAGTGCCATTGATGACAATGGCGTCACAGGGCAGCCTGCGAGCTATGAATTCATTTTAAATGCGCGTCCATTTGCTCCAAATCTCACAACGCCTGATAATCATGCCAAAGCGTTATTGAAAGATTTAACCTTTGCATGGCAAAAAGTGAACGATGAAGCAAAAACATATTATCTACAAGTGGCGCGTGATGCGGATTTCCGTGAAGTCATCATTGATGCAGACAATTTAAGTGCGCCTGAATATCAGCCTAAGGATTTATTATCAGGCGTTTATTATTGGCGTGTGGCATCGATTGCGGACAATGGCAAACGTGGTCCATTTTCAAGTGTGATGGATACACGCGTGTTGCTTGAAGATCCGAATTTAGATCGTGCCCATGTGAAAACAGCGAATGTGATGCTTGAATGGGCGCCATTAGAGCAGGGCACACAATATTTGATTCAAGTGTCCAATGATCCAAGCTTTAAGCAAGTGTTACTTGAGCACTCATTGCCAGAAACAGAGCTCTTTATTGAGGATCTCGTGCCGGGGACTTATTATTTTCGCATTCAATCCACAGCATTTGATGGTTATGTGAGTGAATGGGGTTTGCCGCAATCTTTTGAGGTGTTAAATATCCCAAGCATTTCCGCAAAGCTGACGCCATAAATTATGGATAAGAAAAAACCCTGATTCATCAGGGTTTTTTTATGGGGATTATTCAGTCACCACAGGGATTTTACCGATTTTTGCTTGCCATTTAACAGGCTCAGTTTTATGCACGGATTGACCTTTGCTATCAACTGCAACAGTCACAGGCATATTTTCCACGGTGAATTCATAAATGGCTTCCATGCCCAAATCTTCAAAGGCTAAGACTTTAGAGGCTTTGATGGCTTTAGACACAAGATAAGCCGCGCCACCCACTGCCATTAAGTAGGCTGCATTGTTATCTTTGATGGCATCAATGGCGATTTGACCGCGTTCAGCTTTACCGATCATGCCAATTAAGCCCGTTTGCTCTAGGATTTGGCGGGTGAATTTATCCATACGCGTTGCCGTTGTTGGGCCCGCAGGTCCCACCACTTCATCATGAATCGGATCCACAGGACCCACGTAATAGATCAAGCGATTGGTGAAATCAACCGGTAATGGTTCGCCTTTGTTGAGCATTTCCACCAAGCGCTTATGGGCAGCATCGCGACCTGTTAAGATTTTACCGGTGAGCAATAAAGTTTCGCCCGGTTGCCATGTGGCCATCTCTTCTTTGGTCAAGGTGTCTAAATTCACCTGACGACCGCCGCTGCCTGTATTGGTGATTTCTGGCCAAATGTCCAAGTTTGGTGGTGTCAATACCGCAGGGCCTGTGCCATCTAATGTAAAGTGCGCATGACGAGTGGCCGCGCAGTTTGGAATGATGGCAACGGGTAAGTTGGCTGCATGGGTTGGGCATTCCATGATTTTAACATCTAATACGGTGGTTAAACCGCCTAAACCTTGTGCGCCGATGCCAAGGGCATTGACTTTGTCATAGAGCTCTAAACGAATCTCTTCCGAGCGATTTTGTGGGCCTCTGGCCATCAACTCTTGAATGTCGATCGGCTGCATGAGGGATTTTTTGGCCATGAGCATTGCTTCTTCAGCCGTACCGCCCACGCCAATCCCTAAAATGCCTGGAGGACACCAGCCTGCGCCCATTTCTGGTACTTTTTGTAGCACCCAATCCACCACAGAATCAGAAGGGTTGAGCATCGCAAATTTAGTCTTAGCTTCACTACCGCCACCTTTTGCGGCCACATGAATGTCTAATCGATCACCAGGCACGATGTCATAATGGATCACCGCAGGTGTATTGTCTTTAGTGTTGATGCGTTTGCCCATCGGGTCAGCCAGGACGGAGGCACGCAAAATATTGTCAGGATCCGTATAGGCTTTCGCTACGCCTTCATTGATGGCTTGTGTGACATCAAAGCCATCTTCAAAACGTACGTTGGTGCCGATTTCTACAAACACAGTCACGATGCCAGTATCTTGGCAAATCGGGCGGCGACCTTCCGCGCACATGCGTGAATTGATGAGGATTTGCGCCATTGCATCTTTAGCCGCTTGAGATTCTTCACGCTCATAGGCAGCCGTTAAATTTTTAATGTAATCTTCAGGGTGATAATAAGAGATGAACTGCAAGCTATCATGAATAGATTGCACGAGATCATCACGTTTAATAATAGTCACGTTACGCTCCTTTGTGAATGATTTTGGTGGTGGACAAGCCGCAAAATCATACCACAAAAGCGCAACATTTATCACTGCTTAAGCATGGAAAGGACTGCGATTGAGGGTTTTAAAAGGTAAAACTTGCCAGCCTTCTAGATTTGCTAAATCCATCAATTGTGCCATTTGTGATTCTGTGGGCACATCGATGTAAATACAGGCGCCTGTACCTGTAATTTTTGGCATCACACCAATGTTCGTCAATTGTGTGAGATAGCGCCCCATTTGAGGATAGAGTGCAACAATGGCAGAGGTGCAATCATTGAGATAAGGTTGATCTGGTGATTGTGGCAACATCGGATGGTTGCGCGCTAAATGCTCTGATTGAAACACTTTTTGCGTGCTGATGGCAATCGGTGGCACGATGAGATATTGCGCGCTTTCCTCTGGCATCATCGGTATGAATTGATCGCCAATGCCTTCTGCCCATGCGCTTTGTCCATAGATGAAGATTGGCACATCTGCCCCAAGTGTGCGCCCTAAGGCTTGCAACGTTTCAGAAGAGTAATGCAAGCCATACAGTTCATTGATGGCCATCAACGCCGTTGCGGCATTTGAGCTGCCACCGCCTAAGCCTGCACCCATCGGAATGTGTTTATCTAAAGTAATGGTCACGCCTGTGGTGCGCCCACTTTTCGCTTGTAATAAGCGAATGGCTTTAACGATCAGATCATTGCCTTCATGAATGAATTCATTGTGATAATCCGCCACAATCTGATCATCCGTCCGGAGTTCAAAACCTAAAGTGTCCGTCAAAGAGATGAATTGAAAGATCGTTTGGAGGTAATGATAACCATTGTCCTCTTGGCGGACGATGCGCAAAAAGCGATTGATCTTCGCGGGGGCAGGGTAATAATGCATCATCAGTACAACCAGTGCTCCACTAAGAGGCGTAAACGCACATTGTCACGGGTGAGCTCGATGGTTTTTGGAATGTCACGCTGTTTGTAATGACCCCATTTTTTATATTCCACATGCCAGCCATCTTCATCAAAGGATTCAATGCGGTTTTGTGCATCGCGTTTAACGAGGGTAGAAGCCGCACCGGGTTCGCCCACGATCCAACTCGTCATCCCAGAAATTGGCCAATCAAAGCCTGTGATCTCACTAAAGAGCACATCTGGAGATTCGCTTTTATAGGTTTGATCATCGGTTTTAAGGGTGCTTTCGGTGGGCGTTACCACCAAATCAATTCTGCCGCTGCCAAGCGGACCTTGGATGATCACTTTTAAATTTTCAGGGGAAATTTGCTGCCAATTAAAGCTTGCTTGTCCACTGTTGTTTGGTGCTTTTAAAGCCGCGCGACCGATGGCGGTATAACTTTCAAGCGGTTGATTTGGGTCAGGAATGTGTGTGGCACAGCCTGTAATGATGAGCATTGCAGCCGCGGCAAGCCCTAAACGTTTGATGGACATAGTGGAGTTCTCAAGTTAAAAATTGTGAAAACTGTAACAAGGATTGCCTAAATTGTAAACGGACAATGAAAAACACCCGCACTGAATGCGGGTGTAGAGGGTGTAACTTTAGTGGTTATTCAACATTGTGTTGGCGATCAATGAAGGCTTGTGGGTATTTTCTAAAGCCTTTAGTGACGAATGCCAAATAAATGATACCAATGCTGCCCCAAACCAAACCAATTTGTAATGCCATGGCTTCTAAGTTGTACCATAAATAACCGATACAAAGCATACCAAGGAACGGTAAGAACAAATAATGGAAAGTGTTGCGGAATCCTGATTTTTGATTGTCTCTGAAGTAGTATTGCGCGATTACACAGACGTTCACAATGAAGAATGCCGTCAATGCACCAAAGTTCACTAAGTGAAGGGCAAAGTCTAAATCAAAGAAACCTGCGCTCAACGATACAATCCCAACGATTAAAATATTAATGGAAGGTGTTTTGTATTTAGGATTGATGTAACCGAATGTTTTTTTCGGGAATACGCCATCGCGACCCATCACATACATCATGCGAGATACGCCTGTATGTGCCGCTAAACCTGAGGCAAATACTGCAAAAATCGCTAACCACAATCCGATGGATTGGAAGAATGTTGCGGCTAAGAACTTGCCTAAAGAGCGTTCTGCGGCATACAACAAGACTTCTGGCTGGCTCTCTTCAGGGTTCACAAATGTATAACCTTCAAAGAAAAGCTGCATAAAGTAAGTGATGAAAATGAAGATGATCCCGCCAATTAAAGTGGTTAAGAAGATCGCTTTCGGTACAGCTTTAGCGGCATCTTTGGCCTCTTCAGATAAGGAACTTAAACCATCAAATCCTAAGAACGAGAAACACAAGATTGCAGAACCGGCCGCCACTGCACTGATGGACATCTCAGGGCTGATGAATGGTTTTGCGCTCACGAGTGTCGCTGCGCCCACTTGATCAAAGTATAAACCTTTCACCACGAGCACAAGGAAAATCAACATCAATAACAATTGGAAGAATACAATGATGCTGTTAAAGCTTGCGACCATTTCAATACCACGGTAATTGATATAAGTCATCATCGCTGCTAACGGCACAACGTACCACCAAATGCTGATTTCGGCACTAAATTGCGTTTTTAAATAGATGGTTGCAAGGAGGATGTTGATCATCGGATTGAATAGGTAATCCAATAATGTACACCAACCGATCACAAAGCCCACATTAGGATTAATGGATTTTTGTGCGTAAGTATAAGCAGAACCTGCCGATGGAAAGCGTCGAACCATTTTCCCATAGCTCAAAGCTGTGAACATCATCGCAACGAGGGTCACAATATAAGCTGTTGGAACATGTCCGCCCGTACCATCACTCACAATGCCGAACGTATCGAACACCGTCATAGGCTGCATATAAGCTAAACCGATCATAACAAGTTGCCAGAGGACTAAAGTTTTCTGCAAGCTTGCTGAACCGTTATTGGTAACGTTAGGAGATAACGTTTGGTTGTTTGTTAACATAAGTTTATTTCCCCCAGCCGTTTAATGGCATGTTGAAAGAGAGATAAATATGCGCGTTAATTCAAAAGAATTATTGCCCCCTTGTGATCGAGCAAAATACCCAATATTAAATTTTGCTCTAAAAAAAATTCCTCATAAGGATATGAGGAATCAGGGGATTTTACATTATTTTTTGCGTTTGGCTACATTTTTTTGCCCAAAAGTGCTGCTTTTTTTCTAAACCCATCATTTATAAGACATTATCTGACAAATTAGCATCTGCCATTGTTGCAAGAGAGTCCCCACACTCAATAAACGGGGATGATGGCAACAATAAGAAAGTTAAGTGTACATTTGCGGTGCGATTAAATGGGTAATCTTGTGGATCACCAAACGCATAAAAATGATCATCACTCATGGCAAGGGCATTGAGGGTTTCTGTTTTTTGCTCATCGAGCACATCAGTGGTTGAGAACCGGTCAAGAATAGAGAAATGAGTATAAAAAAAGGCCCGAAGGCCCTTTATGTCAGATCACCTTATGCCGGTTGATCATCTAAGATTTTTTGGCTGAGTTTACGTGCCTTACGACGCATCAATGCTTTATTCCAACGCACTTTTTGCTCTTCGCTTTCAATGCAAAGGGGTGGCACTTTGGTGGATTTACCATCTTTGACGGCAACCATTGTAAAGTAACAGCTGTTGGTGTGACGTTTTTGACGGGTGGTGATGTTTTCTGCTTCAACACGCACGCCAATTTCCATCGATGAGTTGCCCACGTAGTTGACGGAGGCTTTAAAGGTCACCAATTCTTGTACATGAATGGGTTCTTTAAACAGCACATAGTCCACAGATAAGGTCACCACATATTGCCCAGCATAACGACTGGCACAGCTATAAGCCACTTGGTCTAACAGTTTTAATAAATCACCACCGTGGACATTGCCAGAGAAGTTGGCCATGTCTGGGGTCATCAATACTGTCATTTCGAGTTCACGCTCTGGCGCAAGTACAGTTGTTGTTTCGTCGCTCATTTCAATCTCTTTATCAGTTTGTAAAATACTCAATGTAAGTCAATCGCCCTGCGATGATAAACACGAGGGTGATGAAAAGTGGTTTAATGAATTTTTCGCCATAACGAATGGCGCTGCGGGCACCAATGTAGCTGCCTAACATAAATCCAACCACCATAAATGCACCCATGAACCATGCCACTTTTCCTGCCACGGCAAAGATCACAAGTGCGGCGATGTTACTCATGCTATTCATTAAGCGAGCAACACCGGATGCCACTAAAAAATCTTGGTTAAAAATACGATTATACAATACCGTCCAAAACGATCCTGTGCCTGGGCCAATGAAACCATCATAAAACCCAAGGCCAAGCCCCGAGGCAATTTGCTTAGGTTGAGAGACGGCGCCGTCTTCCGATTGTGCCTGTTTTCTTGATTTAGGGATCAGCATGTAAATGCCCACCGCAATCAATAGCGGCGGAATCATCTTTTTGATGAAGCTCGGGTCTAAACTTAACAGCAATAAAGCGCCTGTAAAACTCCCAATTAAAGTCATCAATGCGCACCAAATCCACTCTTTAGGGCGGATCACTTTGCGCTTAATGTATTCCCAAGCGGCCAGGGACGTGCCAAAAACGCCCATGTATTTACCCATGGAGAGCGCCACATGTGGCGGCGCGCCAATGCTGAGCATTAAGGGTGCGGTGATTAAACCGCCGCCCCCTGCGATGGAATCCACAAAGCCTGCTAAAATGGCTGCGGCAAATAAAATCACAAACAGCCACAGGCTCGGATCGTAATAGTTCATGGTTACTCCAATGTGGAGCAGTATTGATCCATGCTCGGTCTTGCAAAAGTTTTTGGCTCTTTATCCGCATAGCCGTACCACAGCATGCCAACGATCTCTTCTTTGTCGGCATCCACACCACAAATCTCATACCATTTTTCGGTTTCAAAGAGGGAAGCTGTGGACCATTTTGAGCCAATGCCACGCTCATCAAGAGCCAGCATTAAAATGTACATGGTAATTGAAATTGTGGCGTAATCTTCTTTCGTGACTTTTGGTTCAGCGCCACGTTTTTGCGTCACCAATAACCAACCGGGAATGTTTGACCATTTTTGGATCTTTTGATCCGCCGTTTCTTTAGATTTCACCGCAAACGAATCATAGGCATATTGCAACAGCGCACTGCGCACATCGCCTTTGACCTTATAAAAATGGTACGGGAATGTCAGATGATGATTCGGTGCATGCACCACTAAGCGCAGCGCCTCATCAATGATGGATTCATCCACCGCCACAGGTTTGTAGTGATGAATGGTGCGACGTTTTGTGACAATCTCTTGAATACTCATAGTGATCTGCTCAACTGTTCCGCAAGGTTTTTAGAGAGTGAATCAGACAAATGGCTGTTCACTAGCGAATGCACATCATTCTTATCTGCTTTCGGTAAAAAATCAAGTTGTGAGAATGGCGTGGCTAAACGTGCGGCCACTTGTGGATTGATTTTATCGATCATCACAATGTTCTCAAGCAACCATGGATAGAATACGCTAGGTTGCTGATAGAGCGCCACTTTATTTTGCCCAAAGGCAGAAAAGAGCGAGCGCGCGCGGTTCGGATTGTGCATGTTAAAGGCTGGATGCGCGCGCAATAAATTGAGCTGATCTAACGTAATGTATGGGCTGCTCGCTTGCAATGAGAACCATTTGTCCACTACCGATGGATAATGTTTAAACTGCTCTAAAAAGAGATTCAGCAAAGTTTCTTTGGTACTGTGATTATTCATAACTGCGGCACGAAGGGCAGCCATGCGATCAGTCATGTTTGTGGCTGCTTCATATTGGCGCGTGACCGTCAATTCATGATTGGGCAATTTTGCTAAATACGCCAATACGCAGTTTTTAAGATCACGCGCGGCGGTATTGCCAATGGCCATGTCTTCATAAATGGCAAGCCACTCTTTTTCGTAGCGTTTTGCGGCATGAGTCATCACCGCTTCAAGATCCGTCCAGATTTTATGAAGATTCTTTTCACGGCTCGTGCGCTGAATGAATTCAGCATGCGGCGGCGTTAAGAAAAGGGCATAAAAATTTGGTGCCGTTTTACACAGCGTCAATAAATGCTCAAGCGGATCACTGAAGCGCTGTTGTTTTTCTTCCAGCGTCAAATCAGGATTGCCAATGATGCTGGCAATGTAGCGTTGCGCGGCTTCCCAACGGGCAAAGTCATCCGTATCATAATAGGCAATTGTCAATAATTCATCAGTGCTGTAATCATAATTTAACAGTACAGGTGCTGAAAAATCACGCAGTAAAGAGAGCGCGGCTGTTTGATCTTCGCAAGGAATGAAGCATTCATCTTCCCAAGTCTTTAATATGAAAAGATCTTCATGCAACATTTCGCCCTCTTTGCTGATGAGGGCAAAGTTAATGGGAATGAGCTGTGGTTTGAGGTTTTCACCTTCTGCACTTAAATATTGCTTAAACTGCAAGGTGATGCCATGATCATTCACGGTTTTGGTCACGTGCAGCTGCGGCGTGCCAGCTTGACTGTACCAATGCTCTAAACCTGAAAGGTCTGCACTGTTTGCCTCTGCCATTGATTGCAAAAAGTCATCACACGTGGCAGCGGTGCCATCAAAACGATCTAAATAGTGGTTAAGCCCACGTTTAAAGCCCTCTTGACCGAGCAAGGTTTGATATAAACGCACCACTTCAGCGCCTTTTTCATAAACCGTTGTGGTGTAAAAATTACGCATTTCCACATAGCTTTCTGGGCGAATCGGGTGTTTTAATGGGCCGGCATCTTCTGGGAATTGATAGTTTCTGAGCATTTTGACATCATCAATGCGCTTTAAGCCACGATGACGCAAATCCGCTGTGAACTCTTGATCACGGAACACCGTTAAACCCTCTTTTAAAGAGAGCTGAAACCAATCGCGACACGTGACGCGGTTACCTGTCCAATTGTGGAAATATTCATGCCCAATGATGGATTCGATGGTCTCAAAATCTGCATCGGTGGCGATTTCTGAATTTGCGAGCACATATTTGGCATTGAAAATATTGAGCCCTTTATTTTCCATCGCGCCGCCATTGAAATCATGGATGGCAACGATGTTGTATTGATCCACATCGCACACCAAATCAAAGCGTTTTTCATCCCATTCCATCGCACGTTTAAGGGCGCCAAGGGCATAATGACATTGTTCTAATTCATTGTGCGCTGCATAAATACGAAGCTGAACAGGTGTACCATTTGGGCGCATGTGTTGATCTTCAATGAAGCCTAAATCACCGGCAACCAATGCAAAGAGGTAACTCGGCTTTGGAAATGGATCGTGCCAGATCGCTTGATGCAAGCCATTGTCTAAGGTTTTCGCTTCAATCAAATTACCATTAGAGAGCAAGACGGGGCATTTTTCTTGATCCGCAATGATGGTGACGGTGTATTTCGCCATGATGTCCGGGCGATCAGGGAAATAGGTGATGTTGCGAAAGCCTTCAGGTTCGCAATCGGTACAGAAGATGCCATTTGATAGATACAATCCTTCAAGCGCAGTATTATTGGCAGGTTTTAAGCGGTTTGAAAGGGTGATCGTGATGGCATCATCCATTAAATCTGTCAGATGAATGTTGTCATCCATGATGGTGAGCTCATGAATGTTGAGCGCGGTGCCATTGATGGAGAGCGCAATGAGCTCAGAGGTCGGCGTGCCATTTAAAATCACTGTGCGCCCAGCGGTGGCAGGATTTTTTTGCAAAGTTAAAGTCGCGGTGACCAATGTATCCACCGGCTTTAATTCAAAGGTGAGGGCAACGTCACTGACGGTAAAGTCAGGGGCTTGATAATCTTGGCGCAAGACTTTTTTTAATACAGGCATAATTTTATCCTCTTAATTCAGCTAAATATCCAGTGTGTGTACAGTGCCAGAAGGCAGCTGAAGGTGGGTGATTTGGTGTTGGAAATCATTTAAATTCCCCGTGGTAAAATAATGAAAACTTGGCGTGCGTTCAGGCGCAATGTGGCAAGCTTGTAAACAGTGCTCTGCATGCTTTGCCACTGCAAAGGCAGGATTCACAAGTGTCACAGAAGGCGGCACGAGCGCCATCAGTGCTTCTTGCAAAAAGGGAAAGTGGGTGCAGCCTAAAATGAGTTGATCCACATGTGTATTGTTCAGCACGTTTAACGTCTCTTGTAATGTGCTTTGAGCCGCCATGCTTTCAGTGTCGCCTTTTTCCACTAAAGTGACCCACGGATCGGCGGCGATTTTAATGACAGAAACTTCATGGGCAAATTGATCAATGAGGCGCGTTAAACGAGGGTTTTCGATCATCGATGAGGTGGCAACAATGGCAATCTCTTTGGTGATCGATGCGCGCGCAGCAGGTTTAATGGCAGGCTCAATGCCAATGATCGGGAAATCTTGTGGCAATTGATGACGCAGTTTTTCTGCACTGATGGCGGTGGCTGTATTGCACGCGATCACAAGCATATCAATGTGATGCGTTTCCAATAAATATTCAGTCAATGTGGTGATGCGCTCATGGATGTACTCATGGGATTTTAAGCCATAAGGCAAATGAGCCGTATCTGCAATGTAGTAATAATCAGCAGGCAATGGATAATCAATGAAGGCACTCATCACAGAGAGCCCGCCAATGCCAGAATCTATAAATCCTATTTTCATGTTAGCGACGCATAATGGGGACAACAATGCGCTCATCAAAATCAAAGAGCGCGTCTTTTTCATATTTTACCATCACTTCTTCGGCAAGCTCAGAGAAGGTGTCTGAATCAACATTCAGGGCTTGATCATAAGTGGCTTGATCCCAAATTTCAATTAAAGCGCCATTGCCAGATAAAACAATGTCACTGTCAATATTGGCATAACTCATTAATCGGCTTGGGAGTACAAAGCGACCTTGTGCATCTAGCGTCACTTCTGTGGCGCCGCCTCTGACAAAGCGGATGAAATCCCGCTCTTTTTTCACAAAGGGGTTGAGTTTAGTTAATTCATGATCGACCTCTTCCCATACATCAAAAGGATAGAAGTTTAGACACGCATCAAAGGCGCGATTGATGACAAAGCGATCCGTATCCACAAGCTGCTTTTTTAAGGGCATAGGCAACATCAGACGCTTTTTAGCATCGAGTTTGACCTCAAATTCCCCCAAAAAATGTTTCATGTTTGATCGATCGTTGAAGATGGTTCAGTGATTGTACAGCAACAATTTGCCCGCGCAAAGAAAAACCCCGACGGTTCGGGGTTCTTTGAGATGAGCTTAAACAGAAGATTTTTTGAGGAAAAGACCCCAGTAAATCTCAAACACGCCAAACGCAATGATCGACGCACTGAAAATGCCCACAATGATGCCGCCTGCAATCACAGGGGACAACAAGAATATGAAACCTAATACAATGCCAATGATGGGTAAGGCAATGATGCTTTTCCATTGGTCTGATTTAGGATTATCGGTGCTGTTTTTAAGGCTCAACACTAAACCTAAACCTAGCATGGATCTAAATAAAATCCAGAAACCAAAGAGGAACGTTGTGACCAACATCACTTCACCTGGCGGCATGGTGAGGAAAAGAATACCAATGATGAAGTCAAGTACGCCTGATAACAGTGACCAACCCCAATTAGGGTTTTGGCTGGAGACGGAGAAAATTTCCGCAACCCCAGTGAATAAAAACATAAAGCCAATGAAGTAGGCGATGGTTAAGAATGTGGCCACCGGCGTCATTAAGCTCCAAATGCCAAGCACAATGAACAACACACCGATAATGACAGAGAGCCACCATTTATTTTGACTGATTGTTGAATTTGTCATGTTTGTCTCCTTGTAGTTATTAATTGAAGAACCTTGTTCATTATAGCACTGAATGGTCTAAAAACATGAAAAGGTGAATGGGCGTCAGGTTTATAAAAAATTACGCGCGGCATCGGTTAAATGTTCTAATAAAAAGTGATCGGCATCGATGTATTTAAAGGCGCCATAACGAGCTTTATCATAATGAGGTGCAAGCCCTTCTTGAAAGTAAAATCGTGTGGGGCGAAGTTGATCTTGAATGTTAAATAAGCGCTGATTGTCCTGTAAAGTTCCGCCAATGTAAGGCTCAGCGTGTGTGACAACATTGTGTTCATCTAATGTGACGATAAATGTCATCATCGGCTGATAATCTTCATTCAATAAGGGGTGGGCATAACGCAGCGCCATGTAATCGCCAAGCATAAAGGCACGGGGATCAACGGGCGCAAGTTCAAAGTAGATGGTTTCGCCTTCAGTTTTAATGCGCTCTTTTTGCAAAATTTGGACATTCATGAAGATCAAAAGTGCACCGAGTAAAATAAAAGCGATGAGGGTTCGAGTGCGTGTCATTTTGCTCTCCAAAGGGTGTGTTGTAAAAGTGTGCGCAGCAATAAAATCAGAAGGCCACTGATGCATAATAACCAACCTTTTTGATCAAGAGAGAGATTCAATTGATAGTAATAGAGCACCAATGCAACAGTGAACAGCAGTAAACCTAAAACATGTAGGGCGCGCTCACCTTTGAGAATGCCAATGAGGACTAAAACTGCGCCCATGACCACATTCAGCGGCAAAAACCATAAGGCAATCAATAGAGCCGCGGCGCTTATGATGCGTAATGAGCGATCGGCGGGACTGCGCAGCAACCAAGGCAATGCCCCCATTATGGGCAATAATGATAAAAGGTGTGGCGGTTGTATGATGTGAAAACCAAAATCTTTGAGCCAGAGTTCAAATAACGTCATGCCTAAGACACAGAGTGTAAGGGCAATCATCCATTCAAGATTCAGGGTGGATTTTGACCATGCAGCGAAGAGTAACACAAGCGTGAACGCAAGCAGCCCATAATAAGGCCAAGCCACATCTGTCTGTGCATACAGGCCAATCATGCCCATCAAGCACAACACAAGGATCGCGAGAATTCTGATGTAACCATTATTGAGGGCGAATAAGAGCACCAGCGAATAAATGGCATTGACGAAAGCAAAACTTTTAATCAATTGATCCCAATCGTTGTTGGCCATTAATAGCGCCGCGCCATTGGTAAACAGTGCAGATAAGGTTAGGGAAGCGAGGACTAAAAATTGATGGCTGAAACGTTCTGTACGACATCGGCGACAAATGTAAACAGCAATGGCAATGAATGCAATGCATAAGCCATAAAGCAGCATTGTATTGTCTTCGAACTGTGCCACGCAATAGGCAGGAAAACTCATCAAAATTAACGTGAGTACGCACATTAATCCTGCATGGAGGAAATGTTTGAGGTTAAGGGTTTGCATGATGATCTCCAAAACGAGCGGCATTAAAGAGTGCTTCTGCGCCACGATAAGCAGGATAAATCATCATCAATCCCACAACGCTGAGGCTAAAGAAGCCAAGCGCGCTGCTAAAGAGCTCTAGCAACAATAGAAATAATGTGATCATGCCCGCTAAATAGCTCAAAATGGCTTGGGCTTTTTCACGCAGATAATAGTAAAGCGCCAAAGTGAAGAGTGTGCCAATGACAGCGACAATCCGTGAGACAACCCATTGATCCCGAACCGATAAATCAAACAGCAATACCATAAAACTGCCCCACATCAACACAAAATAGAGAGCACTCATGCCATGGACAAAGCTCAAGCTCGATCGAGTGCTGAAATAAATGAACACAAGATTGAATAAAAGAGAGAGCAGCACCATACTGACAAGGACAATCGTGATATTGTGACAATAGGTTTGTAAATAATTGATGATGAAAAGATAAGCGAGTAAGGAAGTGAAGGCAGTTAAAAAACGATCATTCAACAGCAGAGCAAAGGGCAGTAAAGATAAGCACCAAATCATGGGTAAATGATACAAATGGCTATTGATTTGATAGGTTTGCCCAAAGAGCGTCCAAAAGCAGCCCACCAATAAAGCAAATAAGCCAAGGGCAAGGGTGCGGCGTGCCGGTGATCGTGTACACATTGCATAAATAAATACAATGATTATGGCACTTTCAGACAATGAAAATTTTACAAAAGTGGTCAGTGACAGCCAGTTAAAAGCCGTCAAACAGATGATGCCAGCGGTCACAAGCATCACGCCAAGCAGATCAAGATGCAGGGATAAAATGCTGATAGGATTGCGTGTGTGCATAAAACTCCTGGGTGAAAAAATGGGGTAGACAATCAATCGATCAATGTTTAATACCATCATAACCGGTTCTGAAAAGGGTGGGGAATTCATAAATAAAATTAATTATCTCTTTTCGATAAAGAGGCATATCATTCGCCAACTCTTTCAATCAAGAGCCAACCCCCAATCGCCGATCAGTTTCTGATTACTTTTTTTCCACCTTTTCATTTTGGAAATTTGTACATATGGAAATTATTCCCCCTGTAGGCGAAGAGGGTCGCCTACCTTCATTATTTGAATCTTTAATTCCTGTGGTCTTTATGATGATCGCGCTCGTGACGGGCATTTTCATCTTTGGGACAAGTCCACACATTCCATTATTGGTCAGTGTTTGTGTTGCCGCAATGGTTGCGATGCGCTTAGGTTTCTCTTGGCGCAGAGTAGAGCGCGGCATGTTAGATGCGGTGCGTTTAGCGATGCAAGCGGTGGTGATTTTGATGGTGATTGGCACCATCATTGCCTCATGGATTGCAGGCGGCATTGTGCCAACGCTCATTTATTACGGTTTAAACATTTTAGAACCCCAATACTTTTTAGTGGCGGTATGCGCCATTTGTTGCATCATTTCCATTGCAGCAGGGAACGCATGGACAGCTGCAGGTACCATTGGCATTGCCATTATGGGCATCGGTTATGGATTAGGCATGCAGCCAGAAATGGTGGCAGGTGCTGTGATCTCTGGCGTTTACTTTGGGGATAAAATTTCGCCCTTGTCAGAATCTACAAACTTAGCGCCGGGCATTGTGGGTGTGGATCTTTTTGAGCACATTCAATACATGCTCTACACCACGATTCCGGCTTTGGTGATTTCACTCATTTTGTTCACCATTTTGGGATTTTCTCAAGCAAGCACCATGACGGACACCTCTGCAGTCACCGCAGCTTTACAAGCAGATTTAAAGGAGATTTTCATCATTTCTCCTTGGTTGCTCCTTGTGCCTGCCTTCATCATTGTGATGATGATCTTTAAGATTCCTGCATTCCCGGGGCTGATGATCGGTTCAACCTTAGGTGTATTGTGCGCAATTTTTGTACAAGGGGCGGATGCATCGATGGTGTTAAATTCGCTTTATGATGGCTATCACATTGAAACCGATAATAAAACCCTCAGTGATCTATTAAACAATGGCGGCATCACGGCGGTATTATCCACCGTTTCTTTGGTGATCATTGCGATGTGTTTTGGTGGCATTTTAGAATTCACTAAAATTTTTGAGGTGATCGTTGGGCACATTGCACGAATTGCACAAAAAACCAAAAGCCTCATCATTTCTACGGTGTTTACCTGCATTACTGGCAACATTGTGGGGTGTGATCAATACATGTCCATCATCATTCCGGGTAGAATGTACGCTGATGAATACAGAAAACGCGGCATTAAAGCGAAAGTGCTCTCGCGTACACTAGAAGATGCCGGCACGATGACATCGCCACTCATTCCATGGAATACATGCGGTGCCTTTATGACCACAACATTGGGCGTGGCGTCATTCAGTTATTTGCCGTACACATTCTTATGTCTATTGAGTCCACTCATTGCCATTTTCTATGCGTGCACCGGCTGGACGATTGAAACCTATGAAGATGGCGAAAAGCCGAAAAAAGTGAAGCGTTTTCGCATGAGTAAGCGTTTAGATTGATGATGGTTGCCCATGAATGATGGGGCATTCATGGGTACAGACGCACCATTGATTGCTTATACAGCACTTTGTGGCTATATTAGATTTTTGTTTGTCTTATCTAACAAGGCTTGTGTGCGCTATGAAAGTGATTAATAAATCAGATAAATTGAATTATGTTCGCTATGAGATCCGCGGTCCCGTCCTCGATCGAGCGAATCAAATGGAAGAAGATGGTCTTAAAATCATCAAATTAAATATTGGTAACCTTGCCCCATTTGGCTTTGAACCGCCGGATGAAATGGTGCAAGACATGATCATGAACTTGCCAGATGCCTCGGGCTATACGGACTCAAAAGGGATTTTCGCCGCACGCAAAGCCATCGTCCATTACGCCCAGCAAAAGAACATTAAAAATGTGGATGTCAATGATGTTTACATCGGCAATGGTGCTTCTGAACTCATCACCATGAGTTTAAATGCGCTGTTAAACAGTGGTGATGAAGTGTTGATTCCAACGCCAGATTATCCATTGTGGACCGCTGCCACTGCCTTAGCGGGTGGGCGACCGGTGCATTATATGTGCGATGAAGCGAACGAATGGCAGCCTGATATTGAGGACATTCGCTCTAAAATCACGCCGCGCACCAAAGGGATTGTGATCATCAACCCCAATAACCCAACGGGCGCGCTGTACAGTGATGAAATCTTATTGGACATTCTGCAAATTGCCCGTGAACATGGTTTGGTGGTCTTTTCAGATGAAATCTATGACAAAATCGTCTTTGATGGACAGGTGCATACATCGACAGCATCGTTGGCGGATGATGTTTTGTGTTTAACCTTCAACGGCTTGTCAAAAGCGTATCGCGCATGTGGTTATCGTGCCGGTTGGATGATTGTTTCAGGGCCTAAAAAGCATGCTAAAGATTACATCAGTGGTTTAAATGTCCTGTCATCCATGCGTTTGTGTTCAAATGCGCCGGGGCAATTGGCGATTCAAACGGCGCTTGGCGGTTATCAAAGCATCAATGAATTGATCGCGCCAGAAGGGCGTTTGACTCGTCAGCGTGATGCAGCACACCGTTTATTGACGAGCATTCCAGGCGTGAGTTGTATGAAGCCAAAAGGTGCGTTGTACATGTTCCCAAAAATGGATCCTGAAGCTTATCGCATTGTGTCTGATGAGGAGTTTGCGCTCGATCTTTTGGAATCTAAACGCGTGTTGATCGTGCAAGGATCAGGCTTTAACTACCCAACGCCAGATCACTTTCGCATCACGTTTTTGCCTTATACAGATACATTGACCGATGCCGTGCATCGCATTGGCAGCTATCTTGAAAGCATTCGTGAACCTTCTTAGGATTAAAAATTTTAATTGCCCCTATTGACGGATGGTTTTTATTGAGCTAGATTAAAAACCATCAATTTTAAGGAATTCATTCATGACGCAGCACGCACAAGTACAACGTAACTTATGGTGGCAAATCTCTCACAAGGCGGGAGATTTCGTGGCGTCATGGCAAAAATAATGTCATAAGCATCCATAAAACCCGCACCAACATGCGGGTTTTTTATTGCCCGCGATCTAACAGAATTCAAACAATATTTTAGATGAGGCAATCATGACAACAGCACAAGCAACACTCTTAAAAGTTTATAACGGTGAATATTTATCCCAAACGGAAAGTTTTGATGTTTTTAGCGACATTATTGCCGGCAATGTGCCGCCGTTGCATGTGGCATCTTTATTGACAAGTTTGAAAGTGCGTGGTGAATCTGTGGACGAAGTGACGGGCGCAGCTTTGGCCTCTTTAAAAAATGCTGAAGCATTTCCAACGCCAGATTATGCCTTTGCAGACATTGTGGGCACCGGTGGCGATGGGGCAAACAGCATCAACATTTCCACCGCAAGCACTTTTGTGGCGGCTGCCTGTGGTTACCCGATCGCTAAGCATGGCAATCGCAGTGTTTCAAGTTTAAGTGGCTCCTCTGATGTATTGACAGAACTTGGCGTGAACATTCATGCCACCGCCGCCGATTCCCGAAAAATGCTCGATGATTTAGGTGTCTGTTTCTTATTTGCACAGCAATATCATAAAGGCTTTAAGAATGTGGCACCGGTGCGTGCTGAACTGAAAACGCGCACCATTTTTAATGTGCTTGGCCCTTTGATCAATCCTGCGCGCCCTCGCATTGCCATTGTGGGCGTGTATCATCATTCATTGATTGTGCCGATGGCGAACATTTTAAAAAATCTGGGTTATACAAATGCTGCGGTGATTCATACAGCGGGGTTAGATGAAGTCTCTTTGCATGCAGATACCCATGTGGCAGAGCTCAATCATGGCGAGATTGAAGAATATTATTTAACGGCAGAGGATTTTGGTTTGCCTGTGATGACGATCGATGACATTCGCGGCGGCACACCTGCACAAAATAAAGTTTTTTTAGAGCGTATTTTGCAAGGTAAAGGCGCCATTGCCCATGAAAATGTGGTGGCAGCAAATGTGGCATTATTGATGCGCTTATTTGGCGAACGCGATTTAAAACAGAATGTGGCAAAAGTGCAAAGCGTGATGCGCACCGGTCGCCCATATCAACTCTTACAACAAATGGTGCAAAGGGGTTAAAGATGGCAACGATTTTAGAGCAAATTGTGGCGGATAAATATGTAGAAGTGAGCTTGATGAAGCAAGCAAAGCCACTGAATAATTTTAAGCAAGATGTCTTAGCAAGTCCCCGCGACTTTTATGCGGCGCTTTGTGCGGCAAAACCTGCCTTTATTTTGGAGTGTAAGCCAAAATCCCCGTCAAAAGGTGTCATCAACCCTGATTTTAATCTATCGAAAATCTTAAAAGCGTATCAGCCGTTTGCCACATGCATTTCTGTCTTGACGGATCATCAATATTTTGGCGGCAGTTATGAGAACTTAACCCTCGCTGAACAAATGGTGGATCAACCGTTATTGTGCAAAGATTTCATCATCGATGCGTATCAAATCTATTATGCCCGCCTTAAAGGGGCACATGCTGTGTTGTTGATGCTCTCTGTGTTATCCGATGCACAATATCTTGCCCTTCGTGAAGTGGCGCACAGTTTAAAGATGGGCGTTTTGACAGAAACGAGCAACGAAGCGGAGGTTAAACGTGCGATTGCATTAGATGCACGCGTCATTGGCATTAACAATCGCGATCTACATACATTAACGGTGGATTTAAACACAACGCGCCGTTTAGCAGCGCTCATTCCTGAGGATCGCATTGTGATCAGTGAATCTGGCATTGCATCCCATCAAGATGTGGTGGATTTATCAAGTGTGGCCGATGGCTTTTTAGTGGGCAGCCATTTGATGGGTGCGGCCAATTTAGAATCTGCGGTGCGTGCATTGATTGTGGGCACACATAAAGTGTGTGGTTTAACAACGTTAGCGGCAGCACAAGCGGCCTTTGATGCAGGTGCTTACTATGGCGGATTGATCTTTGTGGAAACATCCCCGCGTTTCATTACGCCCGCAAAAGCTAAAGCGTTGCAAACGGTGCCTTTACAGTATGTGGGTGTATTTCAAAATGAAGCGCTAGAACGCGTGGTGACCATCAGCAATGCATTGAATTTAAAGGCAGTTCAGCTCCATGGTGATGAGTCTTTAGATTACATTGATGCCTTGCGTGAAAAGCTGCCAAAAACCACAGAGATTTTTAAGGCGCTAGATGCCACGAATATGGCAAAATATCAAAGTTATTTAACCCATCGAGCGATTGACTGTATTGTCCTTGATTATCAATCAGGCGGTACGGGCAAAAGTTTTGATTGGTCCATCCTTGATGATCTACCTGCGCACCGTTATTTATTAGCGGGCGGCGTTGGGGCGCATAATGTGAGAGATGCTCTGACGCATCCAATCATGGGGGTGGATATGAACTCAGCGCTTGAGATGAATAAGGGCGAAAAAAGCCCAGAGAAGATTCATACAGTATTTCATATGATTCGTACATCGATTAAGAATTAAGGAGAACATCGTGGCAATTTTAGATGCATTTTTTGGTGAGTTTGGCGGGCAATATGTGCCGGAGCTCTTGATGCCAGCATTGAATCAATTAGAAGAGGCGTTTGTTGAGGCGCAAAATGATCCTGAGTTTCAGGCAGAATTCATGGATTTACTCAAAAACTTTGCCGGTCGCCCCACAGCGTTGACATTGTGCCGCAATTTAACCAAAGGCACAAAATCTAAACTCTATTTAAAGCGTGAAGATTTGCTTCATGGCGGCGCGCATAAAACGAACCAAGTGCTAGGGCAAGCTTTATTGGCCAAACGCATGGGTAAAACTGAGATCATCGCTGAAACAGGCGCAGGGCAACATGGCGTTGCGACGGCGATTGCTTGTGCGCTCCTTGGGTTAAATTGCCGCATTTATATGGGGGCAAAAGATGTGGCGCGCCAAGAGCCAAATGTATTTCGCATGAAAATGATGGGCGCGACTGTGATTCCTGTGTATTCCGGCACCGCAACATTGAAATCTGCCTGCACGGAAGCACTGCGCGATTGGGCTGAAAATTATAAAACCACCCATTATTTATTGGGCACGGCAGCAGGTCCGCATCCATTCCCAACGATTGTGCGCGAATTTCAAAAAATGATCGGTGAAGAGGCCAAAGCACAAATTGTGGCACGTGAAGGTCGTTTACCAGATGCTGTGTTAGCCTGTGTGGGCGGTGGTTCAAATGCCATTGGTACGTTCACAGATTTTATTCCTGAAGAGAATGTGGCGTTGATTGGCGTGGAACCGGGTGGTCACGGCATTGAATCCGGTAAACATGGTGCGCCGCTTGGGCATGGTTCAACCGGCATTTTCTTTGGCATGAAAGCCCCAATGATGCAAAATGAAGAGGGGCAAATTCAAGAATCCCATTCAGTATCCGCAGGTTTAGACTTTCCATCGGTTGGGCCGCAACATGCCCATTTAAAATCCATTGGCCGCGCCCAATATGTTTCCATTACTGATGATGAAGCTTTGGCAGCGTTTAAAGATCTCTGTTGTCATGAAGGGATTTTGCCGGCACTTGAGTCTTCTCACGCGTTAGCGCATGCCCTTAAAATGATCCGCAACAATCCTGATCAAGAGCAGCTCATTTTGGTGAATTTATCAGGTCGTGGGGATAAGGACATTTTTACAGTGGCAAAAATTTTTGAAGAGAAGGGGGAATAATCATGGGTCGTTATGGTGTTAAATTCAGTGAATTGAAGGCAAAAGGGGAAGGTGCATTCATTCCATTTGTGATGATTGGCGATCCAAATCCTGAGGACTCTTTAAAAATCATCCAAACATTGGTGGACAATGGTGCCGATGCCATTGAGCTTGGCGTGCCGTTTTCTGACCCAATGGCCGATGGCCCAATCATTCAAAATGCAGGTTTACGTGCGATGGAATCTGGCACAACCGTGGCCAAATCCTTTGAAGTGATTGCTCAAGTGCGTGCCCAATATCCAGATTTACCGATCGGGTTATTGATGTATGCCAACCTTGTGTTTAAACCAGGTCTTGAGCAGTTTTATGCAAAGGCGAAAGCCACGGGAGTCGATTCTGTATTGGTGGTGGATGTACCACTCAATGAGTTTGCCCCGTTTCAACAAGCAGCGCGTAAACATGACATTGAATCCATTTTCATTGTGCCGCCAAATGCCAATGAAGCGACGATTCGTGCAGTGGCAGCCCATGCAGAAGGTTACATTTATCTCATGAGTCGCAATGGCACAACAGGCTTGGGCAAAGAGATGGATCAAGGTTTGCCGCAATTGGTTGCCCTCATTCGCTCTGTGACGGATGTGCCCATTGTGCAGGGCTTTGGCATCAGTACGCCGGAACAAGTCTCTGAAGCCATTAAAATGGGCGCTGATGGTGCGATTTCCGGCTCCTTTTTAGTCTCCATCATTGAGCGTTATCATGACAATGTTGATGAGTTACTTTCTGTACTGGCTTCAGCCGCACGCGGCTTAAAAGCCGGGACGAAATAAGTCACACAATAAAGCCCACATTGTGGGCTTTTTGATCATATGAGGGCCGCTTTTTTCTTCGGCATCAAGGTTAGAGCCATGCCGCCAAAGATCAATACAATGCCGATCCATTGCTCCATCGATGGAATGAAACCCGTAATGAAAAGATCCATCAAGATTGCCACAAGCGGATCTAAGAAGACTAAAATGGCAATCATTTGTGTGGAGAGATGACGAATGGCATCAAAAAACAGATAAAACACAATGCCTGTGTGCACAAAGCCTGTGATGGCAATATAAAACCAATTGAGCTCAGTCAAACCATTAAAGGCTGAGAAATCTACAAATGGCACCAATAACAATGCGCCAAATGCCACTTGAATGGTGGTGATTGCGTATGAACTCGCGTATTTAAAGCCTTTGCCGGTGAGGGTCAATAATGCATAAAAGAGGGCGGATAATAGCCCGAAGATTAAACCGGGGGAGAAAAACTCTGCCACAGATGCGGTGCGGTTGATCTCCGCGATCGCTAAAGTGCCCACAAAACAGATCACAATGGCGAGCACAGGAATGAGGGTTAAACGCTCTTTATAAATGAAGGCGCCAAGGATCATCACAATGACGGGCGCTAAATGATAAATGGAAATGGCAACAGTCACGCCAGACACTTCAATTGCTTTAAAAAAGTAGACCCAGTTGAGGATTAAAAAGACGCTACAGAGCAAAATGCGCAGCACTTCAGGTAAATGCCACTTTTCATGGCGCAATTTACCGGAGAAAATCCAAAACAGCCCCAAAAAGAGCATCGCGCAAATGCAACGGATGAAGACAAGCTCTAAAGCGGGCACGCCGCTGCGTTCGGAGAAAAAGCCAACAGATCCAAAGAGGATCATGGCGATGGACATTTTAATGACGGCGCTTTTTGCGTTCAGTGGTGGGGCAAAGGTGATGGGCATGGATCAATCAAAAAATTAAATGGATTCATGATAGTAAAATGGCTTGCATGCAAGGTCAAACGATTTGTGCGTCACGATGTGCCCATTTTTGTAGTGGTATCGTAGTTAAAAGTCTATGCGAATGCAGAGCTTATTTTGTTTAACTCATTGTTTATTTTTTAATGGTCATGAATGCATAAAAAATATTGGCCAAAGCACTTGAATTGTTGAGCCCTTATGTAATACCTTATCGAATCACATTTTTGTGGATAACCCACTTAAATTTAGTATGAATGTAGTTGAAATGTGCTTGTCGGTGCAGTATTAAGCCAAGAGTTGCTCAAAAAATGAGACCATCAAGACAATTACATGACGTTATAATAAAAAATTAAATGTACTGGAGGATTTATGTCAAAGCGTGAGAGTTGGAGTAACCAACTGCTGTATATCTCAACAGTGGCGGGCGCGACGATCGGATTTGGTGCCACGTGGCGCTTCCCTTATCAAGTGGGGCAAAATGGCGGCGGCGCTTATTTATTGGTCTTCATTTTAGCGATGATTGTGCTTGGCGTGCCGATGCTCATGGCAGAACACATCATTGGCCGTCGTTTACACACCAACACCATTGACGCCTTCGGTCGTGGCAATTTGCCCAACCCCATTTCTAAATGGTGGAAGGGCATTGGCATTTTTGCCATCTTGGGTGCCTTTGGAATTTTGGCCTATTACATGGTGCTTGGCGGCTGGGTATTTGGTTACATTGCAGACATTGCGATGGGTTCAATCGACTTATCCCAAAAGATTGATAACCGTGAAATTGCCACCTTCTTTAAAGACTCCATCTCCGACTCTTGGAAGATCAGCCTTTACACCTTATTGTTTGTGGGCATCAATTACTACATTTTGACCAAAGGCATCATTCAAGGGATTGAAAAATTAATCTCGCGCATCATGCCCATCTTCTTAATCTTATTGGTTGTGATGGTGATCTATTCATTACAATTACCGGGTGCATCCGCGGGGATTAAATTCTACCTTGTGCCAGATTTTAGCAAAATCAGCCCGAACATTTTCCTTCAAGCATTAGGACAAGTGTTCTTTGCCTTAAGCTTAGGTTTTGGTGTGATGATTACGTTATCCTCTTATTTAAATAAGAAAGAGAACATGGCACGCATCAGCATCATTACAGGTGTGATCAACACCATGATTCCATTGATGCTCGGTTTTGTGATTTTCCCAGCCTTGTTCTCAGGTGGTCTTGAGCCAAGCGCGGGCCCAACGTTGGTATTCCAAGCATTGCCAGTTGTCTTCTCTAGCATGCCATTTGGTACAGTGGTGGGTTTAGCCTTCTTCACATTGTTATTGTTAGCGGCATTGACCACATCTTTAACCATTTATGAAGTGATCATCACCACATTGGTGGAAAAAACGCCCGTGAGCCGCCGTTTTGCAACGTTCATTACTTTAGCGGTGATCTTCTTACTCGGTAACTTACCCAGCATTTTATCCGATGGTCCTTGGCACGATGTTAGAATCTTTGACATGACGATTTTTGATGCCTTTGACAGCATCAGTGCGAACGTATTTTTCGTATTGACGAGCTTCTTATCCTGTATCTTCATTGGCTTTGTGTTAAAGCGTGCTGCAATGATCGAAGAGATCACCAATGATGGCACTGTGAACAATAAATTGGCCGTTCCATTGTTCTATTACATCAAATATTGCATTCCATTGTTGATCGCTGTGATCGCCATTATGAACTTTGTGTAAATCGAGCATGAAAAAAAAGGTCCTTAATGGACCTTTTTTTATGTGTGAATGTTTTTGTATCACTTATTTAGCATAACGGGAGATGTCTAAACCTTCTGTGCTGATTTCAGGTTGATTGCCTGCGATGATGTCTGACAAATAGGAGGCAGAACCGCAAGATTGTGTCCAACCCAATGTGCCGTGACCTGCGTTGATGTAGAAGTTTTCAAACTCTGTGCCGCCAATGATTGGTGTACTGTCTGGCGTTTTCGGGCGCAAACCTGACCAGAAGATGGCCGTTTTTAAGTTACCTGCACCTGGGAAGAGATCTTCTGTGACAAATTCTAAGGTTGCGCGGCGCTTTGGATCTAATTTGATCTGATAGCCAGAAATTTCCGCCATACCACCAATGCGGATGCGTTTATCAAAGCGCGTGATGGCGATTTTATACGTTTCATCCAAAATGGTTGAGGTTGGGGATGC
The DNA here is from genome assembly GCF_000375345.1 of Wohlfahrtiimonas chitiniclastica DSM 18708. Lineage (GTDB taxonomy): Bacteria > Pseudomonadota > Gammaproteobacteria > Cardiobacteriales > Wohlfahrtiimonadaceae > Wohlfahrtiimonas > Wohlfahrtiimonas chitiniclastica. Next base: position 85,171 of record NZ_AQXD01000005.1, read on the forward strand.
ATTCTCATCGATGATGTCCGCAGTTAAAGAGTAGCCTTTTAATGGATAAATGGGGGCTTTAATGCCGATTTTTTTCAATAAGAATGGCGTGTATGTGCCAAGGCAATCCACCACGATGTCTGCATCATATTCTTCACCATTGGCACGAATGCCTTTGACTTTTTTATTTTCGATGATGATGTCTTCCACCGTTTGGTTGAATTTAAATTCAACGCCGAGTGTTTTTGCAATGTCTGCTAAGCGATTGGTGAATAAGAAACAGTCGCCCGTTTCATCATTTGGTAAACGTAAACCACCTTCTAATTTATTCACAGAGTGCTTTAAGCCGGGCTCTACATTTAAAATGCCTTGCGCATCTAACACTTCAAAAGGCACATTGAATTTTTCAAGCACTTCTAAGTCTGCTTTGATGTCTTCCATCTGCTTTTTCGTGCGCAATAATTGAGTGGTGCCCAATGAACGGTTTTCGTAGTAAATGCCTGTATCTGCACGCAATTTAATCAAGCAGTCACGGCTGTATTCGGATAAGCGAACCAAGCGTGATTTGTTGATGGCATATTTTTCTTTATTACAGTTTAGGAACATGTCCCACATAAACTTGTATTGGTTCAAGTCAGCCGTTGGGCGAATGGCTAAAGGCGCATGCTTTTCGAGCATCCATTTGATGGCTTTAAATGGAATGCCAGGCGCTGCCCACGGTGTGGCATAGCCTGGTGAAATTTGACCTGCATTGGCGTGACTTGTGTCGAGTGCCGGACCTTCGTGGCGCTCAAATACTGTCACTTTGTACCCTTTTTTGGCAAGGTAGTAAGCTTGAGTGACACCAATAACACCAGCACCTAAAATGATGATGTTCATGAAACCTCCTATATTGATGATATACAACAAAGCAGGCGCTTTGTAAGCGCAGGCTTTGACCATGATCTGTCTAGAACCGGCGTATCACTATAGCGGCATTTTGAGAGAAAATGTAGTACTTTTGAAGTTTCTCAAGAATTAATGCGTAAGATTAGATCATTATCAAATGGCCGAATGTATGATAATTGTTTGATTGATCTTATAAAGCAGGCATTTGACAAATCACTATTCGTTTTTGACCATTTTAGCGTATGCTATTTGATGATATTTTATTTGGGGTTTTAGAGTAAGGTTAGACTATGAAGAATAAGGTTTTAGGCAGTACGCTCATCATTGCGGGCACCGCGGTGGGGGCAGGGATGTTGGCAATGCCCTTAACATCCGCACAGATGGGCTTTGGGTTAACATTCACCCTCTTGACGCTCTTATGGATTTTACTGACATTTACAGCGGTTCTCTATGCAGAGGTGCATCAATACAACAGTAAAGATGCTGGCATTGCCACCTTAGCAGAACAATATTTTGGCTCAGCAGGGCGCTTATTTGTGAACTTTGTTTTGTTGTTCTTTATGTATGCCGTTTTAACGGCCTATGTGACGGGCAGCGGCGATTTATTGATGGGCATTTTGCCTGAATCAATGGTGAGCAATCCGCACATTGTGCAAAAGATTGCCTCTTTAATCTTCGCGATCGGTTTAGGTGCCATTGTCACGGTGGGCATTTCCTTAGCAGACGTTGCCAATCGCATCTCCTTTAGCTTAAAAATCATCATCTTTGTGGTGATTTTAGCGGTGTTACTGAATAAAGTTTCTTTTGAAAATCTGCAAGCCGCCCCCACGAATAACTTACTCTTTTTCTCTGCAATGCCTGTATTTTTCATGACGTTTGGCTTCCACATCTGTACGCCAACCATCAATGAATATTTAGGCGGTGATCATAAAAAAGTGAAGATCGCATGTATCCTTGGGGCAACCGCCATTTTCATCATTTATGTGGTGTGGCAGTTCTCCACTCATGGCGTTTTAAAGCAATCAGTATTGATCGAAGTGCTGAATAAAAATCCAAGTTTAAATGGCTTGATTGAGGCGTTTCGCGTCACGACAGGCAGTTTAGTCATTGCAGAAATGGTGCGCATTTTCTCACTGTTAGCATTGATCACCTCATACATTGGCGTTGCGCTTGGTTTATCAAATGCGGTGAAAGATTTATTGATGCATTTTAAATTGCGTCATGACCGCATCACCATTGGTTTGATCACCTTTGTGCCACCGATCATTGTGGGCTTCACTTATCCGCAAATCTTCTTGAGTGCTTTTGCCTTTGCAGGGATCATCTTTGCCTTCATTGGCGTGATTTTGCCAGTGATGATGGCGCATAAATCTCGTCAATTGCACCCGGAAGGTGATCACACACGCGGTGGCACGATTTCATTGGTGCTTGCCATTGCCTTTGCCGTGATCATTATGGCGGCATATTTACTCTCAATCTTTACGGATGTTCTGCCAAAAGTGGTGGGATAATTGTTGAAAATGCCTCAGGCTGAATCCTCAGCCTGAGGTTTTTTTTATGCGTGTAAACGCGCAAAGCCTGCGGCTAAATCGGCTTTTAGATCTTCAATATCCTCAAGCCCAATTTGTAAGCGCAGGGCAAGGGCATCAGTTTGCCATTGTGTCGCCGTGCGATAGGTGCTGCAATCAAATGGAATGATCAAACTTTCAAATCCGCCCCATGAATAACCCATGGAAAAAATCTTCATATGATCAAGCATGTGCGCGAGGTTTTGCTGCGTAAAGCCAGGCATTAATATAATGGAAAAAAGCCCTGTGCTGCCGGTAAAATCGCGCTGCCAAATCTCATGACCGGGGCAATCAGGCAAAGCAGGATGCAGGACTTTGGCCACTTCAGGTAAAGTTTTGAGCCAGTTCGCCATCGCTAACGCGCGTTTTTCAGCCTCTTTGACACGAATGCTAAGGGTTCTTAATCCTCTTAAAGCTAAAAAGCAATCTTCAGCGCCCGGCAGCATCGCAAAAAGATCATAGGTTTTTCGGAGTTTCGGGAACCATGCATCATTTGCTGAAATGAGCCCAAGCAATAGATCCGAGTGACCGCCTAAATATTTGGTACCAGCCTCAATGGAGAGATCACAACCATGACGATGGGCATCAAAAAAGAGCGGCGTTGCCCATGTATTGTCAATGATGGTGGTGATGTTGTGTTGATGGGCAAGGGCAGTCAGGCGCGGCACATCTTGCACTTCAAAGGTTTGAGAACCGGGGGATTCTAAAAATAGGACAGTGGTCTTCTCTTCAAAGAGTTCTGTGATCTCATCTTTAATCAATGGATCATAATAAGTGGTGCGCACATTCATTTTTTGTAAAAAATCATCACAAAATGCACGGCTCGGTGAATAGACAGAATCTGGCATTAAAAGATGATCACCACTTTTTAAGGTGGTCAAAAGTGCTAGGGCAATCGCACCTAAGCCAGAGGGCGATAATACAGTGCCCGCGCCACCTGTGAGCGCTGTCCATGCATTTTCAAGATCACGAATGGTGGGTGTGCCGGCTGTACCATACGTGAATTCTGCACGGCGATTAACGAGATCATCCATCGTGGGATAAACAACGGTGGAGCCTCTATAAATCGGGCCATTGACAAAGCCGGTTTGCTTTGCAGGATCGCGCCCTAATTGTGTGAGTTGCGTTTCTATCTTCATTGCACATCCTCGAAATGAATGGTGATCCTTCACTATAGCAAGGAGCGATTGATATTTAATCAATTTTTTTGCAGTTTTTTATAATATTAATCGCAAGAGTGGCCAATAAATCCGCTATAATAATCCTTTTGCAGAGAGATTAAATAAGGAAGCGCGATGGAAAATATAGTCGTTTTGGATTTCGGTAGCCAATATAATCAGTTGATTGCTCGTCGTATTCGTGAGATTGGTGTGTTTTCCGAGCTCATTGCGCACACAACAACTGCAGAAGATATCAAAAAAATGGCACCAAGTGGCATCATTTTATCGGGTGGCCCAAACAGCGTGTATGCAGAAGATGCCTTTAAAATTGACATGGAAATCTTCAATTTAGGCGTGCCTGTACTTGGCATTTGCTATGGCATGCAGCTCATGAGCGATTCATTAGGCGGCACAGTCTCTAAAGCGGATCACAGTGAATATGGTAAAGCGCTGTTAAAACATACGCAAAAAGATGCGTTGTTATTGAATGGCTTACCTGAAGAACACGTGGTATGGATGAGCCATGGTGACTTGGTGACAAAAATCCCTGAAGGCTTTGAAGTTGTCGCCACAAGTGACGATTGCCCCATTGCTGCAATTGAAAATAAAGATAAAAAATGGTTTGGCGTACAGTTCCATCCAGAAGTGAAACATTCTGAAAAAGGCTTTGATTTATTGAAAAACTTTGCCTTGAATGTGTGCGGCTGCCATGGCGATTGGAAAATGGAAAACTTCATTGACCAACAAATCAAAACCATCCGCGAAACAGTGGGCGATAAAAAAGTCTTATTGGCATTGTCAGGCGGCGTGGATTCAAGCGTTGTGGGCGTCTTATTGCATAGAGCGATTGGCGAACAATTGACGTGTATCTTTGTGGATCACGGCATGCTTCGTAAAGGTGAAGCTGAAGAAGTGATGAATAACTTAAGTGGTAAATTTGGCTTAAACATCATCAAAGTGGATGCTAAAGAACGCTTCTTAGGTAAATTGGCGGGTGTGTCTGATCCTGAAACGAAACGTAAAATCATCGGTAATGAGTTCATTTATCTTTTTGATGAAGAGTCCCAAAAATTACAAGACATTGATTTCTTAGCGCAAGGCACCTTGTACACAGACATCATTGAAAGTGGTACAGCGACGGCGCAAACCATTAAATCGCACCATAATGTGGGCGGTTTACCTGAAGATATGAAGTTCAAATTGATTGAACCGCTCAATACTTTATTTAAAGATGAAGTGCGTTTACTCGGTGAAGAGCTTGGCATGCCTGCCCATTTAGTGTGGCGCCAACCATTCCCAGGTCCTGGTTTAGCGATTCGTATTTTAGGCGACATCACGGAAGATAAATTAGAAATCGTGCGTGACAGTGACTTCATCTTGCGCGAAGAGATCGCCAAAGCGGGCTTAGATCGTGACATTTGGCAATACTTCACTGTATTGACTGGTCTGAAAAGCGTGGGCGTGATGGGCGATGGCCGTACATATGATTATACGATTGCCATTCGTGCGATCACATCGATTGATGGTATGACGGCAGACTTTGCCCGCATTCCATGGGACATTTTACAAAAAATTTCTGTGCGTATCGTCAATGAAGTTAAACACGTGAACCGCATTGTGTATGACATCACAAGTAAGCCACCTGCAACGGTGGAGTGGGAATAATTTAGTTTCCACGCATTGACATGAACATAAAAAATGGCCTAAATAAATATTAGGCCATTTTTTTAATGATTTTTAGGAGAGTTGAATGAAAAAATTATGGATGATTACAACCATTATGGCAGTTTTAACAGGTTGTGCTTCTGTTGAGCAAGATACCGTGGTGCATGATTTTACTGCATATGGCAAGCTCAATGAGCCATGGCGCATTGTGGTCAAACATGATGATCAGTTAGAGATTGAAGGGGTAATGGTTCGCGAGGGCACATTGAAAGTGACGCGATCGGCATATGCAAAAGGTGTTGAATTCTCAGGGGATTATGATGGGCAGCCATTGACATTAAACATCCGCTCATTGAAGTGCAAGGACAGTAATGGCGATGAAACAGACTTCACTGCCACGTTCTACTATGGCAAACGCACTTATAAAGGTTGTGCGGTTGCAGGCGCGATTGAGCATGCGGATACTTAAGACCTTTATGGACTAATCTTTAAAAATTTGGATAAATATCAGTGAATTACATGTTATTGGGAAAAGATTGGTTTTATGGTCAAATATCAACAAAACCATAATGATTCCAATGGCATTGTGATAGTTTTTACTGTTCACTGCCGCATAGGCAGCTTAGAAAGTCTGCACGTTCGGGTGTGGCGGTCACACCAAGTTCACTGCCGCATAGGCAGCTTAGAAAAAGTGTTGTTTCAGTACGCTCGATAAGTGTTGGTTCACTGCCGCATAGGCAGCTTAGAAAGATAGCGATAAACATAAAAAAACGGGTCTAGTGTTCACTGCCGCATAGGCAGCTTAGAAAAAAGGATTATGGTTCACGCGCTCAGTGATTCCGTTCACTGCCGCATAGGCAGCTTAGAAAAGATGGACAAAATGATCATTTTGATCGAATCCGTTCACTGCCGCATAGGCAGCTTAGAAATACTTTTACCGATGTAATAAGTCCTGCCGTTAGTTCACTGCCGCATAGGCAGCTTAGAAAATGCCCGCAAAGATAGTCTTTTCAAACTTATCGTTCACTGCCGCACAGGCAGCTTAGAAAGGCAATGGCACAAACAACTGACGCGATTATCAGTTCACTGCCGCACAGGCAGCTTAGAAATAACGTACATGACCGCATGGTCATAGCTTTTTGTTCACTGCCGCACAGGCAGCTTAGAAACGCATTATCTTTTATCACAACATCCTTAGCCAGTTCACTGCCGCACAGGCAGCTTAGAAATAGAATATTCGCGTAGACCGTCATTGTGTTCTGTTCACTGCCGCACAGGCAGCTTAGAAACTGTGGCTTTCCAACATTCCCCACTCTAACCAGTTCACTGCCGCACAGGCAGCTTAGAAATGACTCCAATTTGATCTCCGCGATCTTTATCAGTTCACTGCCGCACAGGCAGCTTAGAAAAAAAACATAAAAAAAAAGGCGCTTACAAATCGTTCACTGCCGCACAGGCAGCTTAGAAAAAAAACATAAAAAAAAAGGCGCTTACAAATCGTTCACTGCCGCACAGGCAGCTTAGAAAAAACAAAGAAGCCATTGATCAAACTTATGTTTGTTCACTGCCGCACAGGCAGCTTAGAAAAAACAAAGAAGCCATTGATCAAACTTATGTTTGTTCACTGCCGCACAGGCAGCTTAGAAAGTGACGAACGGACGCTGAAGAGTAGCTGAATAGTTCACTGCCGCATAGGCAGCTTAGAATTTCATAAGACTCATCTAGTGCTTGAATATTGATTGTGTTACGATTTTAAGGATCACAAAAAAGAATCAAATAACAAT
>NZ_AQXD01000006.1 GCF_000375345.1 Wohlfahrtiimonas chitiniclastica DSM 18708
AGTTAGAATCGAAGATTTTTTCCAAAATGGATATTATGCTTCAGGCGAAGCTGCTTGGTTAACCAATAAGGTTAAATACTTTGAATTTAAAGATAATGTTGTCCTGACCTTAGAAGAATTGGCACAGTCAAAATTAATTCAATGGGAAAGCCAAGGCAGTGATTTAACAGGGATTCACTGGAGAGGTGATATCACTGTATTGTCTAATCCTGATGTTGCTAAAGGACACACGATTGAATTATCAGGTGAAGCCAAAGATGTTCATCATATAACAGGTAGCATTTACGATGATCAGATCACAACAGGTGCTGGTAATGATGTGCTTATTGGTGGTAAAGGTGATGACCGTTTAGTGGGTGGTGCTGGTAGCGATACCTATAAGTTCCGTAAAGGGGATGGTAAGGATGTTATTTCAGATAGCTATAACAGTACAACCGATGTAGATGTTATTGAGTTTTTAGATGTAAGCAGTGCTGAGGCTCGACTGCATGCAGAACAATATGATTTAATCATTGAATATGGTAAAAATGATTCTATTCGTATTAATAACTTTTTCTATGCTAAGAGTGCAAATAAAGCAGATTGGTTAAGCAATAAAATTCACCAATTTAAATTCACTGACAAAATATTAGGGGTAGAAGATTTATTACAGTTACCGTTACTTGTCACAAGTAAATCTAATATTGGTTATAACTTCTATTGGGATGGTGAATTAATTGTTACAACAGATGATGTGTCTTCATCTCAAGGTAGTACAATTCAAATATCAACGAGTAAGAATCAATATATTACTGGTGCTAGTAAAAATGATACTTTAGTGGGTAACAATGGGAATGATTTACTTGTAGGTGGGCGAGGAAATGATACATTAAATGGTGGGGCTGGCAATGATACTTATCAGTTTAGTGTTGGCGATGGTAAAGATATTATTATTAGTAATAATCGATCAACTGAAGATAAAGATCAGATTCATATAACTGATGATTCACTAGAGAATATTCATTTTCAACGAAATAACTATGACCTAATATTACACTATGGTAATGAGGATCAAATAACAGTTAAGGATTATTATGCGCGTACTTGGCGTGATAGAACTGTGATACCAACAGTTACCGATTTGAAAGTTGGGAATAAAAGCATTAAGTTAAATACTTTTGAGGTTTTATCACTTAAGAGCTTGAGTAATTATAATGATTCCAATTTTTATTGGTCTGGAAATGCAGAATTACACTTAGATACTAAGTCTACAGAAAAGGCTACAGTTCACCTATATTTAACAGGCAATGCTGATATAAAAGGTGGAAAAGGTGATGAGACCCTTCATGGTAGTTACGGTGGTCATACAACTTTTACAGGTGGTGCTGGCAATGATGAGTTCTTTAGCCACAGCCTAACGGATACGTTTATATTCAATAAAGGTGATGGTGTTGATCATATTAACTTGGAAAATGATTCATTTTTAGGTGCTAGCCATAAAATAATATTTAAAGGTATTAACTCAGATGAAGTTATATTCACTCAGAAGCCTGAATATTCTTCCAATACTTTAGTCATTGAATATGGTGATAATGACAGAGTATTGATTAATAATTTTGACCGCATCAATGGAAATGCGCCATTTTCTGAATTTGTCTTTGCAGATAAAACAATATCTGGTATTGATTGGCTCCGTAACTTTTCACTGAACGGCACATCGTCGGATAATAAGCTTTTGGGGTATAACAGTATTTCGAATACCATTCATGGTAACGTTGGAAACGATACCTTATATGGCGCAGATAAGGATGACCATTTATTAGGTGGTGATGGAGATGACACTCTATATGGACAGGATGGAGATGATCTTTTAGAAGGTGGTGATGGTCACGATGTTCTTTATGGTAATGATGGTAATGACCTGTTAAAGGGAGGTGGTGGTGATGACTCTCTTTATGGTGAAGATGGTGACGATGTTCTAGAGGGTGGTGCTGGAAATGATACTTTAAATGGTGGTCGAGGCAGTGATAGATATATCTTTGGATCAAATTGGGGAAGTGATCAGATTACAGGTTGGTATCGGGAAAATTCTGAAGATGAAATTGATACTATTGTATTTACCCACTTAAATGCCGATCAATTGGTTTTTTGGCATGATGGAAATGGCCATTTAATAATTTATGAAGCATTAGACCCTAATAATCGTATAGAGATTGATGCGCAATTTGATAATTTGAATCGTAGACTACCAATTAATAGAATTGAATTTGCAGACGGTACATCTTGGGATCAAAATGACATCATTCATTATAGTGTTCAAGGAACATCACAGGATGACATTATTCATGGTTTAACTAGCGATGATATTATTCGTGCAGGTGGTGGTAATGACACAATTCATGGTATAGGTCCAAATAGTCAATTATTCGGTGAAGATGGTAACGATACCATTTCAGGTAGTGGTTATCTTGATGGTGGTGACGGAGATGATCATTTAGAAGGTACTGGTCATCTAGTAGGAGGGGCTGGAGATGATACTTTAATCGGTGATGGTCTTCTTGAGGGTGGTAAAGGTAATGACTTGCTCCAGGGCCAGGGCTTTTTAGATGGTGGGCTTGGTAATGATATTTTGCGTGCTGAAGATAAGTATCGCCATTTCTTTAATGGATTAGAAGAGAAGGAAATGCTATTAGCTGATCTTGAATTTGATAGAGAAAATACTGAATTTGAATCAGATCGAGTGACTTATCTTAAAGGTGGAAAAGGTAACGATACATTATATGGCGCATTTTCTGATGATATTTATTTATTTGAATTAGGGGATGGAAATGACACCATTATTGAACGTGCAAAAGGAGAGGCGTATAGCAATGTATTGGAATCGTTTGACATTATTCGTTTTGGAGAAAATATTTCTAAAGAGAATATTGAATTTAAGCGTTTTGGCGAGGATTTAGTAATACAGCATAGTAATCAAAACGATAGCATTACAGTTAAAGATTACTTTGTAGAATATAAAGATGGTAATGATCACCATAAAATTAACAAAATTGAATTTTTTGATGGAACCTTTGTAACTTCTGAAATGATAGAGAATAGTATTCATTACTATGCAGATCCAAATAAAAAACAGACAATTGGATACCGAGATAGAAGCGAGCATATTTACGGTCACGCAGGTGATGACCAGATTTTCTCAGGAGAGGGAAACGATGTGCTATATGGAAATGAAGGCAATGATTATCTAGATGGTGGTGAAGGTGATGATCAGCTTTTCGGAGGTAAAGGAAATGACACGCTTCGTGGTGGAAAAGGAAATGATGTTCTAGATGGTGGCGAAGGCGATGATCATTATGTTTATTATGCTGGAGATGGTCAGGATATTATAGATCATCAAGGTGGTGGTAAAGATGTTCTTTTCTTTAATGATATTCGTGAAGAGAGATTGAGTTTCCATAGAGATGGCATGAACTTGGTTATCTTAGTAGATAATGATTCCCTGCAATCTGTTACAGTCAAAGATCATTTTCTTGGCGGTGAGAAAGAGCTAAGTTTCGTACAAGCTCAAGGAGGATACTTAATCCCTGCTATTAAAATTTCTGAGATGATTAAAGCTGCTGAAAGTGGTGGTAAATTTGATAGAGTCATTGAAGGAACATCACAAGGTGAACAATTAGCAGGAGGTTCAGGTGCTGATTGGATTCAAGGTTTTGATGGTGACGATAAATTATTTGGTATGGGTGGTGATGATCGACTAGAAGGTGGAAATGGTGATGATTACTTGTCTGGTGGTAACGGTAGTGGCCAAGGGTCTGGTAATGATATTTTGCTAGGCGGTGCTGGAAACGATACATTGTATGGTGAAGATGGTGATGACTTACTAATCGGTGGAACAGGTGATGATAAATATTTATACACAGAAGGTGGTGGTGTAGATACTATTGACAATACTGGTGGCGGTAATGATGGATTATTTATGAATGGCATTGCAGCGAATCGTATTAGTTATCACCGTGATAAAGATGATCTAGTCATTCTAGTTGATAAAGATTTACAACAGCAAGTACGTGTTTTGAATCATTTTTTAGGTGGTGATTGGTTATTAAATTATATTCAACCAGGCACCGGTTATACTCTTTCAGCTGCACAAATAGCAAAACAATTAACAGTGCTTCCAACAGATCCAGGAACAGATCCAGGAACAAACCCTGGAAGTGGTGAAGGGCAGAATATTGTTGGTACCGATAAGAATGATATTTTAAGAGACACTCTCGGAGATGATTATATGATGGGAGGCCTTGGTGATGATTTGTATATTTATACAGGAGGTAAGGATATCATCGAGGAAGCAGGTGGTTATGATCGTATACGTTTTTCTAATGGTATTGTTTTCAGCCAAGTAGGTTCTGGGTTGATACAATCTGGTGATGATTTAATTTTACAAGTTGATCAGAATCCTAATAATCAGATTACAATTAAAAACTTCTTCTTGGGTGGTAATTATTTAATTGAATCTGTTGAATTTGAAACAGGTGGTAGCATTTCTGCTGAGCAAATTTTTGGAGCATTTGGTTTAACAATGCCTGAGAATACAAGCATCGAATGGATTGAAGGTACACAAGGTAATGATACATTGCGTGATACACTAGGAAATGACTACATGCGTGGTGGATTAGGAAATGACCTATACATTTATAGTGGGGGTCGAGATGTTATTGAAGAATCTGGTGGGCATGACAGATTGCGCTTTAGTAATAATATTACCTTTAATCAAGTAGGATCAGGATTGACAAAGTCAGGCGATGATCTTATTTTACGTGTAGACCAAAGTCCTGATAATCAAGTGACTATTAAGAATTTCTTTTTAGGTGGAAAATATTTAATTGAATCTATTGAGTTTGAAACAGGTGGCAGTATATCTGCAGATCAAATTTTTGGAGCATTTGGTTTAACAATACCCGTCAATAGAATGAGTTCTTCTAGGATGGCAATGCAGAATGATGCGGATTTTTCTGTGGATCAAAGTTTACATCAATTAATTAGTGCAATGGCTGCATTCGATTCAACGAATAGTTCTAATGAGGATTTCATGGTGACAACAGATCAATCACTGTCTAGACCAATGTTAACAACTTCTGCGTATTGATTTAATATATAGAATAGCCCTGTAAATATTGCAGGGCTTTTTGTTAATTCTAATTTTCAGGATGAAACTTTATTACTTATTTTCTAGTTTAATACCAATATTTTTAAGATTTAAGATGATACTTTATTATTTTATCATCGAATAAAATTTTATAAAATCAATGTGTTGTGTTAGTTTTAGGGTGAATCTTTATTACTCGGTAACATCAGTGAATACCTCTTGCTATTGTCTATTGTAACAATGGCAAGAGGTTTTTTTATACTCTCAAAGAATCAAGAGAAGTGGCTTAAAGAAGGTCGAGGTCAAGGTGAACTAGCTGATTATAAACCTTGGATAAAAATTTCTGATATATCTTCATCAGGCCGATCACATCGTGTTTTTGGTTATAAAATAAGACGTACTCATCATTTGATGTCAGATTTAGAATTAGCAATATTTTTATTTTTCGAGTGGGAAAGCCGTTTGGAATATTAGGGAACAATTAGATCCACCAAAACGTGAAGAGGATGAACGTGCATTTTTGCCTGCTCAACTAGAGTTGGTAGAAACACCTTTATCCAATGCACCTAAATGGGCTGCACGATTGATCATGCTCTTTTTTGTCATCACTCTTTTATGGGCCATCTTAGGTCATATGGAGGCTGTGGCAACCGCACAAGGTAAAACAGTATTAAGCGGGCGCAGTAAGGCTATTAAAAGCTTAGAAGATGGTGGTATCGTTAAAATTTATGTGAAAAATGGTGATGAAGTTAAAAAAGACGATCCCTTAGTCACATTAGATTTCTTAGGTGCAGATCAAGATTATGAAAAAGCAGAACAATCTTTAGAGGCTGCAACGCTTTTAAAATACCGTTCTGAAGCTTTGATTAAAGCACTGCAAAATCAAGAGATGCCACTCATCACAGAGGAAGCCACCGAACGCATCACAATTGATGAACTCAAACAGGCTGAGCAACTGGTGCAAAACCAGTATCAGCTTTGGCAATCTCAAGATGATCGCTATGGTTCAGCGATTCGTCAAAAGGATGCAGAGTATCGCACCACCAATGCTCAAGTGGATAAACTCACACAAAATATAGAACTCATCGAAGAAGAGCTACAAGACTATGAAAAGCTCAGTAATAATAAGAGTAAAGGTGTCTCTAAACATCAATATAATCAAAAGAGACAAGATCATATCAATGCTAAACATGAGTTAGCCTCTCAGGAAAGTCGACTCATCGAGATCAATGAAGGCAAAATTCAGTTAGAGAAAGAGCGCCAATACACTGAATATCAACTCAAGCAAGAAACACTAAATGGCTTACGAGAAGCCCAAGAACTGATTCCCCAATATACAGCTGATAGCCAACGAGCAAAGCACCGCATGGATCAAGCTCACATTAAAGCGCCAGCCAATGGCACTGTGCAACAGCTGAATATCCATACGGAAGGTGGGGTCGTTTCTCATGGTGAAGAGTTGATGGTGATTGTACCTGAAGGTGATTTTATGGAAGTGGAAGCATTGGTGCCTAATAAGGACATTGGCTTTATTGAACATAACCAAGAGGTTGTGATCAAAGTGGAAAGCTTCCCATACACGAGATATGGTTACATTACAGGAAGAGTGAAAAGCATCAGCTTTGATGCAATCGAACATCAGGATTATGGATTGGTGTATCAAGCAATTATTAAACTAGATAAGGATTATTTAATGATCAATGAAAAGAAAATACCGCTGACAGCGGGTATGAATGTGACGGTAGAGATTAAGATCAGAGAACGTCGAGTGATTGATTACTTCTTGAGCCCCCTTCAAACGAAGGTGGATGAGAGTATGCGTGAGTTATAGAAATAGATTTGAAGCCTAAGGAGAAAAATATATGTTGAAGAAAAGTTTAATAGGACTGGTCATTATTGTAGTTATTGGAGGAGGTTACTTTGGTTATATAAAATATATGACATATAAAGAGGTGGAAAGACAAGAAACCATTGCTGCCTTGGAGCGATTAGATAAAGAGTATCGAGAAAAAAAACTGATAGAACTCAGAGCAGAACGTGCTGAGCAGGAGAAAAAAAGAATATTTGAAGCAGACCATTTTTCTAAAGTTCTAAGTGGTACAGGAAATATTGAAAAAAAAGTTGTAATAGATGAAAAAGGGATTAAGCGAGCAGAATACCAATTGATAGATGGCCATATTGGTGGTCCATATCGTTTATGGAGAGAAGATGGTACAAAAAAAGAAGAAGGCTCTTTACTAACAGCAGAAAAATATAGTAATGGCCAATTCAAAAAAACACGATATTTTAGTGAAAAGCATGAATATGATGAAAAAAATACTTTGAGAACTATCATTGCTTATAGCAACGATGGGAGTCGGTTATGGGATCAGACGTTTTATTCAAATGGTTCAAAAAAAAGCATGTTCATTCATGATTACCCTAGTAGCCAATCAGGAGAAGATTTTGCTTGGTACGAAAATGGGCAGGCTATGTTTAAAAAACATAAACAGACTAGTTCAGCTAATCATGGATGGGCTGAGTATTGGCATAGTAATGGTGAGAAAAGATGTGAAGGAATGTACGATTCAGATGGATTGTGGGCAAATGATAGGGTGGGGATTTGGAAAGTTTGGGATGAAGTTGGGGGTTTGATTGCAGAAGGTTATTTCTCCGATAATAAAATAGATATAAACAAACCTCATTTAGGAACAGAAGAAATGATTAAAGAGTGTTCCAATTTAAATATATTAATAAAACAGGATAATTAAGGATTGAGCTATGCTGAAAGCGCAATAAAAAAACCGATGATACATGAGCATCATCGGTAATATTGGTTGATTAAAAATTGTTGTTAGAATCGAGCTTCAAACGAAATCATAAAGTTACGTTTAGGCGCTGTGAAACGATTTAAGCCTTTACCTTTTGGATCCACGCGATTCGTTGTACCATAAGTAGGAATGTCTCGTAAACTGTCCCATGTGGTGTAACTGCGATTAAAGAGGTTGAACACACCAAAGTTGATGCTCATGTCTTTATCAATGTTCACTTGCCCTGTTAAATCCACCACGAAATAGGATGGGCTTAACCATGGCCATTCTTTCTTTTGTACTCCGCGATAAGAATACTGTGTTTCAATGGTATCCTTACCTTTTTTTGCGGCACTGTAACGCCCGGTTAAGGCAAGATTCCAACGCTCAGAAGGTGCTTGATATTCAATGCCCATCAATGCGCTCCAAGGTTGAATGGATTTGAGTGGATCACCATCTTGATTTTTACCGCGACTGTATTGTGCTTTAGCGTTAAAAGTCCAGCTGTCCGATAATCCCAATAATTCACCATTGATTGAACCATTGACTTCAATGCCTTTGATTTTTGCACGGGCAATGTTCACAAATTGGATTTGATTCACGAAGAAGTATTCGCCACCACTCCATGGATTATATGGATCATAATATGGATTCGGTGCTCGACCCTCTGAAACACGTTCATCAATAAAGTTACGATAGCGGCTTTCAAAAATGCCAATGCCAAATTGGCTGTAATCATTTTGGAATTGGTAGGTGATCTCTTGATTGAGGGCTGTTTCAGGTTTCAGTTGTGGATTTGGCATAAAGTGATTGGCGCCGCCTTTACCAAATTCAAAAAAGAGTTCTTCAATTTTAGGGGCTCTAAAGCCTGTGCTGATTTTATAGCCCACTTGATGCTCTGGCGTAAAATTATAGGTTGCGCCAATTGACCATGAAGGGCGCGAGAAATGTTTTTTACTGTCGTCAAAACTGATGGGGAATTTGTTGCTGCCATCTAATTTTGGGCTGTATGTGTATTGATCATAACGGGCACCTAGGGACAAATGTAATTCAGGGGTGACTTGAATCTCATCTTGCAAAGAGAGTGCGAGCACTTTTGAGCTGACGGGCGTCATGATACTGTATTTTGACGGATGTACGCTGTCTGTTAAATATAAAACATCATAGTTTTGATTTTTAAGGTGCCCTTTACGGAGCTCTAACTTGCCTTGGAAGGTATGCTCGATGCCACCAAGGTTGATGGCTTGTGTAAAGAGTTGTGCTTTGAGTAATTTTTGACGCTGTTCAAACTCACGAAAATAGCGTTGATCCACTTTAAAATCGCGTTGATTCACATTATAAGTGTGCGCTTGCATTTTGATTTTCTGATCAGCGGCGATGATGTTAATGGTGTCTAACCATGTGGAATCGGTGGCAAAGTAGTCATACTCTAAGCCATAGCGGCGATAAGGTGCAGTATCTGAAGCAAATCGGTGCGTATTCCAGCCATCAAATGTTTTTTCTTCAGTAAATTGACGATGCGCACGATCTTCATAAAAAGCGGTGATGCGGTTTGACTCATTGAGCTCATAGCCAAGTTTTGTCAGCCATGATGTGGTGCGGAATTTTGAAGGATCCGGGCGGCCACGTGTCCAGCCATACACATCATCCCCTCGGCCATTATTTTTCGTTTCATGACCGCGGCGCTGCGTTAATTGTGCAAAACCAAAAAAGCCATTGACTTTAAAGCCTGCCCCTAACACATAGCGCCACTCTTTATTTTTAGAGGAATACGCCCCTTTAGTGTAGAGTCCAAGCTTTTCACCCGGTTTAACAAAATCATCCACAGTTTTGGTTTTAAAGTAAACAGAGCCACCGACGGCGCCACTGCCGTCACTGACGGAGTTTGCACCTTTATTGACAGTGACGGAACTGATGTTTTCAAACTCTGTATTGTTCATGCTGCCATTAAAATAACCATAGCCTTTATAAATAGAGGGCATGAAGGTTTCAGCTTGGGGTAAACCATCAACAATGACGGCCACGCGATCTTTATCCACGCCGCGAATGGCATAACCATTGCTGCCAGCACGGCCACTTTCAGTAACGCCCACACTCAATTCATTGCGAAAGAGATCACGCTCATCTTGCACCATATTCTTGGTAATGTCTGCAGCCGTTTGTGTGGATTTAAAGACGGCTTGTGGTTTGACTTCACCAATGACCACAACTTTATCAAGGTTGATGGCATTGGTGTCGTCCTCATCAGAGGATGACTGAGCAAATGTAAAATGGGGGAGCAGCAATGAGGATAGTGCTAAAGCAGTGGTCACAGGATATTTAGGGTGCATGTAAATTGGGTCCAAATGTCAATGGGAATCATTATCGTATGCAAATGTATCATGATAGTATTTGATTATCAATCTCATTGTTAATCACAATCATCATAATTTTTATACAGTTATCAATCGGTTCTCATTAAAAGGGCGCTATAATGATGGCGTATTTGTGCAAAACACAGGAAGAATGTCAGTGAAAAAAATTGGATGGAGCGTTGGACTCTTGCTCTTATCTTCGGTCTTTGCCGATGAAGTGGCTCTGAAAAACGGCGATCGTTTATCAGGACAAATCACCTATCTAGAAGGGCCGTATCTCTTTTTAAAAACAGATTACGCCGGGACAGTGAAGATTGATCAATCGCAAGTGGTCAGTTTTACAACAACAAATGCCGTCAATGTGAAGCGTGATCTCTTCTCTTCTGAAATTGTGGGGCACGGCGCTGAGTTTAAGATTGTTAAGAAAGAGGGCAAGCGTGCACAGCGATTGCTGTTGGTGGATACCGATGACGGCGTTGTGCAAATGCCAATGAGTGAGCAAATTTCGCTCGCGAAAGTCAATGAGAAGATGCCTAAACGCCAAGATTTGAAAGTGACGGGCAATGTCACTTTTGGTGCCTATATTGACCGCGACAGTACAAAAACAGCGCGCTACAATTGGGCCAATACCATTAAAATTGAGCATGGATTGTGGCGGCATACATTGAATGGCGCATTTTATCGAAAAACAGAGAGTGATCGCACGAAGAGCTATTATTATAATTTAGGCTATTCAGTGGATCGCTTTTTCTCGCCTCATTTTTTCTGGCAAAGCGCGATGAGTTATCAGCATGATTGGATAGAAGAGATTCGTGAAAATACCATGGTGGGTACAGGTCCCGGTTGGCAGCTTTGGAACAATGAGCGCTCAGCCTTCTCAGTGGCAACGCTCTTAAATTATCAGGTGCTTGAGTATCGAAATAGTGATCATCGTGAAAACCCACAAGCTTCATTAAAATGGGATTATCGCCAAGCCTTGATGAATCAATCCATTAAATTCAGCACAACTGGTGAGGTGGGTCGAAGCTTTAATCAAGCGGTGACGCTCGATTTAAATTTAGGGGCGACGCTTTCCTATCAATTGACGGATGCCATTTCCGTCAATACAGGCGTGAGTTATGAAAAGATCCGTTCAAAAGATGGTGAATCGAGAAATCGCAGCGTCCATTTTGGATTGGGGTATCATTGGTGATTTTTATGGATAAGGAGCGTTTCGATGCCATGGTTTCATGAGGATCAGCTGCACACAGAACTCACACAAGCCGGTTTATCAATTGAGTTGTATGAGCCATTGCTCACCATTCAATCATTGACGGTGGGGTTAGAAGCATTAAAGGATGACTTTAGCGTTAGTTTACTTTTTTTAGGTGAAAAGGGTGATGCATTCAGTCGTCAAGTGGTCTTGCAATTGTCAGGCATTGCAGTCATTTGGGCAGAAAGCTTATGTGATCAAACGGCGCATTTTTGGTGTGATTATTTAAACTGTGGCACGCAATCTTTAGGGCGCAAATTATTCAGTGGCGAAAACGTGATTGATCGCTCAGCCTTCAGCTATCAAATCTTTGAGCCGCATGAGTTGCCAAGCGCTTTGCGCGACCATTGCCAAACACCATTGACCACGGTTGTGGCGCGCCGTTCTACGTTTTATATGAATCAAGAAAGTTTAACTTTAACAGAGTATTATCTGCCCACATTGCAGCAGTTTGCATCAAAATCTTAAGAGATGAGAATAGGAGATGAAACCTTTGTGTAAATCACTATAATGGCGAGATCTCCCTAAAAAAGTCTTCGAAGAATAAAGATTATGACTCACGAATTAATGATTGTGTTAGGGCTGCTGTTTGCAGCCGTGATTGCATTTATGATCAACAAGCCACGCATGGATGTGGTGGCGGTGTGCGCGCTGCTTGCATTGCCTGTAACGGGCAGCGTGACGCTCGATCAAGCTTTGGCTGGCTTCAGTGACACAAGCGTCATCATTGTGGCGGTGTTTTTCATCATTGGGGATGGCCTTGTGCGCACAGGCGTTGCTTTTCGCGTGGGTGACTGGCTGATTCGCCAATCTAAAAACAGTGAAACTCGGCTCATTGTTTTGTTGATGCTGTCGGTGGCGATTTTAGGCTCAGTGATGAGTTCAACAGGGATTGTGGCAATTTTCATTCCGATTGTGCTCAGTATTGCTGCAAAAATGAAGGCAGATGTGCGTCGATTGATGATGCCGCTCAGCTTTGCAGGGCTCATCAGTGGCATGATGACGTTGGTGGCAACGCCGCCTAACTTAGTGGTGTCTGGGCAATTACAGCTCTCTGGTCATGAGGGCTTTGAGTTTTTCTCATTCACACCGATTGGCTTAATGGTGCTCGTCGTCGGCGTTGTGTATATGTTGTTTGCCCGCCGTTTGCTTGGAAAAAAAGCCGATGAAGCGACTAAAAAATCTCGTAAATCCCGCGTGGACATTGACTATTTAGTGAGTGAATATCAACTCAAAGGTCGTAATCACCGCGCGAGCGTTGGGAAGGATTCACCTTTAGTGGGGCGAAGATTGTCAGACATGCACCTGCGGGAAAAGCATGGGGCGAATATCATTGCCGTTGAGCGCCGTTTAAGCCGCTTTAAAAATGTGGTGCTTGATGCTGTGCCGGATCGGATCATTCAAGAAAATGACATTTTGCTCTTTGACTTTTTCTATCCTGAAAAGATCAATCAATTTTGTTTAGAGTTTCACTTGATGTCTTTGCCATTATTGAGCAGCTATTTCAATGAGCATGCGCGCGAAATTGGCATGGTGGAAGTGACGATTCATCCGGACTCACAACTCATTGATAAAACCATTTTAGAAAATGCCTTTCGCACCAATTACAATCTGAATGTGATCGGGCTGCGTCGCCAAGGCAAAATTGTGGAAAATGAGCTGTTAGATGAGCGCTTAAAGCAGGGCGATACATTGTTGGTCATCGGGATGTGGAAAGCGATTCGTCAATTACAATCCTTAAAAGATGATTTTGTGGTGCTCACCATTCCGGCAGAAGTGGATGAAGTGGCGCCGGCCATGGAAAAAGCGCCGTATGCCGTTGTGGCACTTTTGATCACAGTGGGATTGATGATTTCCGGTATTTTTCCAACGGTGCTTGTGGCAATCTTTGGGGCGCTGTTGATGGGCGTATTTGGTTGCATTACGATGGACAGTGCTTATAAATCCATCCATTGGCAAAGCATTATCCTGATTGTAGGGATGTTTCCTTTTGCCATTGCCCTACAAAACACAGGCGGTGTGGATTTAGCGGTTAAATTTTTATTAGAGATCAGCGGGGATGCGAGTCCACGGATTTTATTGATGATTCTCTTTGGTGTCACGGCGCTCACCGGGCTCTTTATTTCCAATACCGCCACGGCAGTTTTATTGGCACCGATCGCCATTCAAACCGCTTCTGTGTTGGGTTTATCGCCTTATCCATTTGCCATGATTGTGGCGATTGCCTCATCGGCCGCTTTCATTACGCCGGTGTCATCGCCCGTCAATACCTTGGTGATTGCACCGGGTAATTACAGCTTTGGGGACTTTGTGAAGGTGGGATTACCCTTTGCGATGATTGTGATGTTGATTGCTGTGCTTTTCGTTCCGCTCCTCTTTCCGTTATCATTGAGTCCTGTCTCACCTTAATGAGGAACGTTGATGAACAATTTTATGTATGCAAATCCCACTGAGATCATTTTTGGTCAGGGGATGATTGAAAAACTCAAAGATGTGGTGCCAAAGGCGGCACGCGTGCTCATGATTTATGGCGGTGGGAGCATTTTACGTAATGGCGTCTATGATCAAGTCAAGGCGGCATTGAGTGAACACACCGTGATTGAATTTGCGGGCATTGAGCCAAACCCCCATTATGAAACGTGTTTACAAGCAGTGACATGCATTCGTGAGCAGAAGATCGATTTTCTGCTCGCGGTGGGTGGCGGCTCTGTGTTAGATGCCACGAAATTCATTGCCGCTGCGGCCTGTTATACAGGGGATGATCCTTGGCAAATTTTGCTTGATGGTGGCAGCAGCATCACTCAGGCCTTACCGTTTGGTGCAGTGATGACATTGCCCGCGACAGGTTCAGAGATGAATGATGGTGGCGTCATCACCCGTGCCGTAACGCAGGAAAAATTATCATTCACAAGTCCCCACACGTTTTCTACATTTTCTGTGCTGGATCCTTTGACCACATATACATTGCCAACGCGTCAATTGGCCAATGGATTGGTGGATGCATTCATTCATGTGATGGAGCAATATTTAACGGATCAACATCAAGCCTTGGTACAAGATTATATGGCAGAAGCGGTGGTGAAGGTATTGATTGAAACCTCAGATGCCATCATTCATCAAGCACCGGAATACAATTCGCGCGCCAATTTTATGTGGGCGGCCACCTGGGCGCTCAATGGTTGGATTGGAGTGGGCGTGCCCAATGACTGGGCAACGCATGCCATTGGGCATGAATTGACGGCATTGTATGGTTTAGATCATGCCCAAACCTTAGCCATTGTGTTACCAGGTGTCATGGTGATGGAAAAAGCGCACAAAGCCCGTAAGATCATGCAGCTTGGGCGCAATGTGTTTGGCATTGATGCCATCGATGATGATGCACTCATCACACAGACGATTGCGGCAGTTGAGGCATGGTTCCACAGCGTTGGCATGAAAACGCGCTTGAGTGATTATGAATTAGATGCCACAGCCATCGATGCCATTTGTGCCCGTTTTGCCGAGCGTGGTTGGCAGCTTGGGGAGCATCGATCGATTGATGCCAAACGCGTGCGTGAGATTTTAACGCTTCGCCTATAAAAGCAAAAGCCCTGTCAATGTAGGGCTTTTTTATGATGATAAGATGCATCAGATGTCTTCATTGCGCCATGCGCGCCCGAGTCGATCTGCCGTTAAAAGCGCGGCATAGACATCTTCCACTTTCACTTCAAAAGGCATGTTATAAATGGTTTCACCCTTTGCACAGCTTAACTCAGCGGCTGCATGCAATAATTCATGATAATTTGGCGCATCCGTCGTTAAACCAAGTTCTGCTAAGGTGACAGGTAAACCCACTTGTGTACAGAAATCGAGGACTTCTTCAATCTCTTCCATCGGGCTATTTTCCAGCACCAATTGCACCAATGTACCAAAGGCGACCTTCTCACCATGATAACGATCATGGCACGCTTCAATCACCGTTAAACCATTGTGAATGGCATGAGCGGCGGCTAAACCTGCGCTTTCAAAGCCTAAACCACTGAGGAGCGTATTGGCTTCAACAATGTTTTCCACAGCTTTGGTGCTGACTTTATTTTCCACCGCCAATTTTGCTTTAAACCCTTCTTCAAGCAATGTTTCATAACACAATGTGGCCAGTGACATCGCGGCTAATGAGGTCAATCCGCCGGCCATGGTGGTCTTTTGTGCCTCTGAGCAGCTTCTGGCTTCAAAATAAGTGGCGAGCGCATCGCCCATGCCTGCCACAAAAAGGCGAACCGGTGCATTGGCAATGATGCGCGTATCCATCAATACAACATCAGGATTTTTAGGGTAGAGCAGATAGCTCTCAAACTCGCCATTGTCTGTATAGATGACAGAGAGCGCACTTGTCGGCGCATCGGTTGAGGCGATCGTCGGCGCGATGATGATGGGCGCATGACCATAATGAGCCACAGCTTTTGCAGCATCTAAGGTTTTACCGCCACCGATGCCGACGACAATGTCCGCACCGCTCTGTTTAAAGGCATCGCTTAAGCGATCGATCTCTTTTGCAGAACATTCGCCCTGAAAAATCGCTTCACTGTAAGGGATGTTTTGAGTTTGACAACTTTTTTCCACAATCTCTTTGACGAGGCCAAAGACAAATTCATCGGCGATCACGAAAGCCTTTTTGCCAAGGGGTGCGATGTAATCAGCAATTTTAGCAAGTGCATCGGGACCTTGAACATATTTACCGGGGGATTGTAATACTTTTAGCATACGAAGCTCCTTATGTTTATGTTGTTGTATCGATGTGAATCGTGTTGCAACTTTGTTGTGACTTCAATTTCAGTATAACAGATCTGTGTGACAAATTTGAGTCTGAGGAATGATGGTTTAATTTTGGTAACCAATCGGTTATATTGAGATCATTTTGTTCAATCTGGAGTGAATCACGTGAATCTACTAACAAAAAGAGTGATGCTTGCAACGATGGTTGCCGCCTCTGTGAATTTAGCGAATGCTTGGCAGTTAGAGGTGTCCGCAGGGCACACCGGGCAAAGTGAAAATACGTTTCGCATTGGCGCAAGATCGCCTTGGGAAGGGAAATATTTTGACACATCTGTGGGTTATTTATCAGGCTATTGGGATGTGGCGTACACTTATTGGGAAAAAGGCAAATATGGCAAAGATGTGAGCTCGATCTCTTTAAGTCCCGTGTTAACCTATAACTTTTATACGGGGAGCGGCATGGAACCCTTTATTGAATTAGGTGTCGGAATCGCGGCGTTTTCGAAAACCAAAGTAGGGGATCAAAATCTAGGCAGCAGCGTGAATTTTGAGGATCGTATTGGAATAGGGGCAACCATTGGCGCACATACTTTTGGTGCACGCGCCATCCACTATTCAAATGCGGGCTTGAAAAGGCCCAATGAAGGCATTGAGAGCTATGCGCTCTATTATGCTTATGAGTTTTAACCATCCGTGGAGGATTGAGAGATGAAATACGCAAACCCAATCATTGTATTTGTCGATGTACAAGAGAAACTCACACAAGTGATGCACAATCAAGATGAACTTGTGCCACAACTTGAAAAATTACTCAAAGGCGCACAAATCTTGGATGTGCCTGTTTTATGGTTAGAGCAATATCCTCAAGGTTTAGGGGAAACGGTGGGCTCGTTGAAAGAGATTTTAGTGGCAGGTGGCTATTCACCCATCATTAAAAATTGTTTCAGTGCGATGGGTTCAGCTGGGTTTCGCCGTGCGTTGGCAGAATCAGGGGCGGATCATGTGTTGCTAGCAGGTATTGAATCCCATGTGTGCGTCTTTCAAACCGCGCGTGATTTATTGTTAGAAGAGAATGATGTGACGGTAGATGTGGTGGTCGATTGTGTCTCTTCACGCACAAAAGAGAACAAGGAGATTGGCATTGATCGCATGGTTGGTTATGGCGCTGGGGTCACATCATTAGAATCTTTGTTGTTTGAATTATTAGAAACGGCAGAACATCCGAAATTTAAAGAGATCAGCCGTTTAATTAAGTAAAGGCATCGGTTGCTGCATGAAGGGTGGTGCTTCATGCGGCGATTGACTGAAAAATTGTTTTAAATCATTTTTATTGAAGTTGTGCTTTTAAAAGGTGGAATCATCCCCATAATATGAGCCATCACATAGCAATAATGATCTTTTGGAGTGAATGAATGAGCGAATTGAATTATCAAGATGGCATGGTTGTGGAAAATCGAGATCATGCCATTTTTATTGAAGCAAATTTTAAAACAGAGGATATGGATGCCATCAAAGATGCCATCGCTGAGTTTATGGCGCGCATTCGTTCATACAAAACCCGTTATGGTCACATGGGCATTGCCTCTGTGATGGCATTTGGCCAACAAGCATGGAAAAAATTATCAGGCAATGATGACAGTGCGCCTGAATTATTTGATCTCACAGATAAAGCTCATGGCATGGTTGCCGGTACGCAGCGCGATCTCTTTGTGCATTTGGTGTCAAATGAACATAAAATGAATTTCACACTTGCTCAAGAGTTTGTCCGCATTTTTAAAGATGTGGTGACGATTGAGGAAGAAGTGCATGGTTTTCGTTGGTTAGATGCGCGTGATTTAGGCGGTTTTGTCGATGGCACAGAAAATCCTAAAGGCATACAGGATCGCGTCGATGTTGCAGTGATCAATGATGGTATCGATGCGGGCGGCAGCTACGTGATTGCCCAGCGTTGGGAACATCATTTAGAGCAGTTTCACCACTTAGATTTAGCCACACAAGAGGGCACCTTTGGGCGCACAAAACAAGATGACATCGAAATGGGTGATGATGAAAAGCCTGTCGGTGCACACACAGAGCGCGTGGTGATTGAAGAAGATGGTGAGGAGCTTGAAATCGTGCGTCAAAGCTTGCCCTATGGTCAAGCAAGCGGCAAACATGGTTTGTATTTTGTGGGTTATTGTGTACATTTGACGGCGATTGATGCGATGCTCACCAATATGTGTGGTGAAAAAGATGAGCATTTTGATCGCATGTTCTGTTACACCCATGCCGTGACCGGCAGTTATCTCTATGCACCTTCGGTGGATCAATTAGATGCCTTAGGGGATGATTAAACATTGTACGAATCGGATTTATCCCTTCTCATTTCTCAGAATCTGTATTAATGTGAGGGGTAAGTAACAGCTACACAGTCACAACAAAACGTTTCAACGTCGATTATAAAAGGAGTAGTTATGAACATTAACATTACTGGTGATGGTTTAGAATTAACCGCTGCAATCCAAGAACATGTCAAAGAACGTTTAAGCAAAATCGAGCGTCATCGTGATCAAATCACGCAAGTGGACGTGGTGTTATCTGTGGAAAACAAACGCCAGAAAGCTGAAATCAGCATGAATGTTCCCCATGCGGCAGACATTAATGCAGAAGCCACAACCGATGATCTCTATGTATCGATTGATGAAGCCGTCAATAAGCTTGAAAAGCAATATCTGAAAATGAAAGATAAAGCGATGACGCTTCAACGTCAACGTCAAGAACACGAGAAAGAAGTACGCGAAACTGACGAAGAATAATTGTACATTCTCTTAAAACCTTAAAAATGGTACTCTGTTTTTAAGGTTTTTTTATGCGCGTTAATTTTAGGAATCATGAACAAAATCATCATCAGCTGTGGGCTATTGATGTTCACAGCCTTAGGCATTCTTTGGCAAAGTCAGCACATGACCCATTTGATTGACCGAAAGGCACCCCGTCTTTGGGCAAAATCTCATCAACGCATTGAGGGGGCAGCGCGCACGTTAATCAGTGAGGATGCGCTATGCTTTAGTCAGGAAGAATTTGCCAAAATCTTCTCGGTGAATAAAGATTCAGCGCAGTTGGCGCAATTTTGCGACAATTTGATTGAAAATCACCAAGATGGGTATAAAATTTCCGGCACTTGTCAAAATGTCTCCGCACGCTTTTTTGTGAAGATCACACTGAAAGATCACAGGCAGCAAAAAGTGTGGCAGCGGACGATTTTTGACAAAAATCATGCTGTATTGCAGCAAGAAACAATTACATTTAAAGAGCGAGGCGCTTGTCATGTTTCCGATTGAGGGATCAGCTAAACATTTAGTGGTGGGGTTTGGGATTACAGGATTGTCCTTAGTCAAAGCCTTAAAAGAACTTGGGGCAACCCACATCTACGCGATGGACTCAAGAGACGCGCCGCCGAATCACTCAGAAATTGCTGCATTAGGGGCAGATTGTCATATCGGTGGTTTTTGTGAGGCTTGGCTCAATGATTGTGATTATTTATGGTTAAGTCCAGGCGTACCTTTAGCCACGCCTGAATTGCAAAGTTGCTTAGCGCGTTTGCCCAAAGATCACATCGGCGGAGACATTGAGCTGTTTGCGCGCCTGACACAAGGGCAAACCATTGTTGGCATTACGGGGACAAATGGTAAAAGTACAGTGACAACATTGGTGGCGGACATTTTAGCGAAAGATGATCGTGCTGTATTTGTGGGTGGCAATCTTGGTGAACCTGCACTGAATTTGTGGTTAGCGGCAAAGGCTCAGGGCATTTGCGATCCTTTATATGTACTAGAGCTGTCAAGCTTTCAATTAGAAACCACAGAGCATTTAGATGTGACAGTGGCGGCGATTTTGAATTTAGCGCCCGATCATCTTGATCGTTATCGTGATTTTGACCATTATGCACATTCTAAATTTAAATTATTGCACATGGCCAAACAATCGGTGGTGAATGTAGATGATGCCTATTTAATGGATTATGTGTCTCATCAATCCTTGAGCACAACAACATTTAGCCTTAAAAATGATGCCGCCACTTGGTATATGCAATGGCAAAATAATCTGCCTGCAGCCATTACCAATGGTGATATCAATATTCATCTTACGGACATCAGCTTAGGTGGATTGCATAATTATGCAAACGTTATGGCGGCGTGTGCGATCACAAAGCTATTAGGTGTGAAAGAAGCGGCACTGCGTGATGCCATTTTGCATTATCAAGCATTGCCACATCGTTGTGCTTTAGTGGCGGTGATGGATGGCGTGCGTTATTACAATGACTCAAAAGCCACCAATTTACCCTCAACGGTTGCCGCCATTGAAGGATTTTTAGAACCTAAATGGCTCATTTTAGGTGGTGTGACGAAAGATCAAGATTTTTCAGAATTACAAACATTGCTAGATGATGACAATATGCTTGGCGTGTATTTAATTGGGGAAGACATTTCCACCATCACGCCGCACATTCCTGCCACGTGTGAGTCTGTTTACAGTCGTGATTTACAAAGTGCTGTCACAGCCATTGCAAAACGTGCCAAAGCAGGCGAAGTGGTGTTGTTTTCACCGGCCTGTGCAAGTTTTGATCAATTCAAAAGTTTTAATGACCGTGGTGAGCATTTTGAGCGCTACGTTCATGCCTTAGTGAAGGAGCCGTATGTTTAAAGAAGCCCTGCGTGTGCCAAAACGTGTGTATGTGGATCCGTGGCTCATCAGTGCGGTGACCGTTTTATTGGTGATCGGTATTTTAATGGTGACTTCTGCCTCATCCTACACCACAGAACGCTATGAAGTGATCTGGTATCACTACACCCGCCAGCAAGCGATTTTCATTGTGGGGGGCATCTTTTTAGGTTGGGTGGCGTTTCGCATGCGTTTGACTTTCTGGCGCAACATGCATTTTGTGGCAGGCTTTGCGGCTGCATTGCTTTTAGCTTTGGTGCTGATTCCTGGCATCGGGCGCGAGATCAATGGATCGATGCGGTGGATTCCAATTGGCCCCATTAACTTTCAGCCCTCAGAGATGGCAAAACTTCTGATTTTTATCTATGTGGCAGCGTTTTTAGATGCCCATTATCAGAAACTGCGTAAAGAGTGGGTGCACTTAGGTTCCATTTTATTGGTGCTTGGCTTTTATGGCGTGTTACTGCTCCTTGAGCCAGACTTTGGTTCAACAGTGGTGATGCTTGGCGTTGGTTTAAGCATGGTGTTCATTGCCGGGGTTTCGATGCGAAATTTCTTGGTGGTGATGATTGTGACCGTCGGTGGCATGTTGTTCGTGTTGTTCAGCGCTTCATATCGTGTGGCGCGTTTGAAAACCTTCTTAAATCCATGGGATGATAAATATGGCGAAGGCTTTCAGCTCATCAACTCCTTAATGGCCATTGGCCGCGGTGAATGGATGGGCGTGGGCATTGGTGAGGGTGTGCAAAAATTGGGCTATCTGCCAGAGTCCCACACGGACTTTATTTTTGCAGTCTATGCAGAAGAGACTGGATTATTGGGCGTGGTGATTTTGATCGCCATTTTTACCATGCTATTGTCCCGCGCATTCATCATTGGTAAGCGCGCTGAGTTTTGCAATATGCGCTTTGGTGCCTATTTAAGTTATGGCATCGGCATGTGGATTGTGGGGCAGGCCTTCATTAATCTAGCTGTGGCAATGGGGCGCTTACCCACAAAAGGTTTGACATTGCCTTTATTGAGCTATGGTGGCTCTAGTATTGTGACCTTATTGATTGCCATTGGCATTTTGTGCCGCATTGATGTGGATTCGCAGCGCGAGTTGATTAAACGAACACAAGTAAAGGTGGAGAAAGATGAAGCAAACAGCGAAGCAGGTTGATGTGGTCATCATGGCAGGTGGGACAGGTGGACACATCTTCCCGGGGCTTGCAGTGGCTGAAAAATTGCGTGCACAAGGTTATAGCGTGGCATGGCTTGGTGCCCATGGTTTAGAGACAACTTTAGTGCCAAAGCACAACATCGAGCTCTATTCTTTGAGCATTAAAGGTTTACGTGGCAATGGCTTAAAAGGTTGGTTGATGTTGCCCTTTAAAATGCTCAAAGCAGTCAGGGAAGCTAAAGCCATTTTAAAAATGCTCTCTCCTAAATGCGTGATGGGGTTTGGGGGCTTTGCATCAGGGCCCGGCGGATTGGCCGCCAATGCTTTAAAAATTCCACTCATGATTCATGAGCAAAATGCAGTGCCAGGCATGACGAACCGCTATTTGGCTAAAATGAGCCAACATGTGATGACAGGATTTCCATTGCCTCAATGGGCCAATAGTCAATATGTGGGTAATCCTGTGCGTGAAGCATTGTTTCAATTGCCGAATATTCAAACGCGCTTTGCGGGTCATGATGCCAATGAATTGCGTGTTTTGGTGGTGGGGGGCTCTCAAGGCTCTCGTTTTTTAAACACCATTGTGCCGACTGTGATTGCAGGTTCAAAGCGTAACATTGCAGTGTGGCATCAAACTGGGCAAAAACTTTTTGATGAAGCCAATGCGAGTTGGGCGACAACGGGTGTGACGCCATTTCGCATCGCCCCATTCATTGAGGATATGGGGGAAGCTTATGCGTGGGCGGACATCATCATTTGTCGAGCAGGCGCTTTGACTTTAGCAGAATTGACAGCCGTTGGGCTTGGCAGCATCTTGATTCCGTTGCCCACAGCGGTGGATGATCATCAGCGTAAAAATGCAGCGTTTTTAGTTCAGAGTGATGCGGCATATTGCATTGATGAAAAAACTTTTGATGCACAACAGATGATTACGATTTTGGATGGCATAACACTTGAACGCGCCCAAGAAATGGCGGAAAATGCACATAAAAATGCGAAACCCAAGGCAGTGGATGAAATTGCCGAGGCAATTGAGCGTACTTTCTAGTCCTCAATTTATTTAAAAAGGATGTTATTTTGACACAGACAATGCACTACAAACGCGCAGGCAACATGCGCCGAATCAATCGTATTCATTTCATCGGTATTGGTGGCACAGGGATGTGTGGGATTGCCGAGGTGTGTTTGAATCTTGGTTATGAGGTGACAGGTTCAGACATTAATTTATCCACCACCGTTGAGCACTTGATTGCTTTAGGTGCCTTGGTGAAGATTGGTCATGATGCCAGTCATGTGGTGGGCGCCGATGTTGTGGTGGTTTCAACGGCTGTGCACAATGACAATCCTGAAGTGGTGGCGGCAAAAGATTTTGGCATTCCCATCATTGCGCGTGCTCAAATGCTTGGCGAATTGATGCGCTTTCATTATGGCATTGCAGTGGCGGGTACACATGGTAAAACCACCACCACAAGCTTATTGGCATCGATTTTAGAAGAAGCGGGGCTTGATCCCACATTTGTGGTGGGTGGTCGCTTTAATAAATCCAATAATTTATCGAGCTCACAATTAGGCTTAGGGGAATACTTTGTGGCAGAAGCGGATGAATCTGATGCCTCTTTCCTCTATTTGCGCCCAATGGCAGCGATTGTGACAAACATCGATAAAGATCACATGTCCACGTATGATGGTGATTTTAATACCTTAAAACAGACATTTGTGAACTTTTTGCATCATTTACCTTTTTATGGTTTAGTGGTGATGTGTGTGGATAATGCGGGTGTGCGTGAGATCATTCCTGCTTTGCAGCGCCCGGTGATCACATATGGTGAATCAGAAGATGCCGATTTCCAATTATTGGAATATCGCTCGAATAAAATGAGCACAGAGTTTTTGGTGAAAACGCCCTTTGGCGTGAGTGAATTTACGGTGGCATTGCCTGGTAAACACAGTGCCTTAAACAGCATTGCAGCCATTGCCATTGCCACAGATTTAGGGGTGAGTGCCCCTGCGATTCGTCGTGGTTTGATGAAATTTAAAGGCGTCGGTCGCCGTTTTCAATTCCATCCGGATGTGCCATTAAAAACCGGTGGCAATGTCTCAGTGATGGAAGATTATGGTCATCACCCAACGGAAATTCAGAGCGTGATGAATGCATTGACAGAAGCGTATCCTAAAAAACGTGTGGTATTGGCATTTCAACCCCACCGTTATTCGCGCACAGAAGAGTTGTTTGATGAGTTTGTGACGGTGTTAAAAAATTATCCGGACATGATTTTAACGGACATTTACCCCGCCGGTGAACAGCCTAAGGATGGCGTGAGCATTGATAAATTGATCGCGGCGATTGAAGCAGCTGCTGGGCATAAAGTGAATTTTGCCCCAACATTACAAGACATTCGAACGGTCTATCAAGGCATGGCAAAAGAAGATGATCTCATCGTGATGATGGGCGCAGGCAGCATTGGCGGCATTGCAGCGAATTTTTATAAGGGAGGCGCACTCTAATGACAATCGATGTCAATCAATTTGGTAAAGTGGCGGTATTGTTAGGTGGCGAGTCCTCTGAGCGCCAAGTCTCTTTGTGGTCAGGTGAAGCGGTATTGGCAGCATTAAAGCGCCAAGGCGTGGATGCGTATGGCGTTGATCCAAGTGAAGTGAACATTGCGGCGTATTTGCCGGAGCATGGTTTTGATCGCGTGATGAACAGCTTACATGGTGGTGCGGGTGAAGATGGCACCATTCAAGCGGTGTTGGATTATTTAAACATTCCTTATACCGGCAGCGGCACATTAGGTTGTGCGGTGGGTATGGATAAAGTGTTTACCAAAGCCATTTGGCAGGCCAAAGGTTTGCCGGTGTTACAAACGTTTGAAATGAATAATGAAGCGGATGTGGCGCGCGTTGCAGAATTGGGGATTTTCCCGCTGGCAGTGAAGCCAAGTGCAGATGGTTCAAGTGTGGGCGTGAGTAAAGTTGAGCGTGCGGAAGATCTATTAGCTGCTTGGCACAATGCAAAAGGTAAAAGTGGTTTAGTGTTTGCAGAGCCTTGGATTATTGGCGAAGGCGAATACACCTGTGGCATTTTAAACGATCAAGCCTTGCCATTGATTCGCATGGAAACAGATTTAACTTTTTATGACTTTGATGCGAAATATTTGCGTGATGATACGCGTTACTTTTGCCCATGCGGTCTAGATGAAGCTAAAGAGCAAGAGATTCGTGCATTGTGTGAACAAGCGTTCCATGCAGTGGGTGGCAAAGGTTGGGGCAGAGTGGATCTTGTGTTAGATGCACAAGGCTTGCCTTGGTTGTTAGAGGTGAACATGTCACCTGGAATGACGGGGCACTCATTGGTACCTATGGCGGCAAATGCTGTGGGCATGGATTATGATGCGCTTTGCATCGAAATTTTAAAGACAACTTTATAATTGATGAAGCACGCCAAACCTGTCGGTGCACAGCGCATCCATCAGCCTAATGATACATGGACATGGGCGAGAAAGAAGCGCGGTGCACATTACAAAAAGCCATTTCAATGGGGGGAGATGTTTAAAGCCCTCGGTCGGCACCTGCGTTTTGCCATTGTGGTCTTAACGGTGATCGTGGTGTGTACATCGCCCATTTGGGGTTGGATGTATTTGTCTGTCAATAATCTGTTCCCTGTAAAAAATGTGATGTTTCACACCATCAATGGTACAGAGCATTATGTGTCGGGCGATCATAAACAGCGCATCATCAATGAGTTGATGGGGCAAAACTTGGTCAGTTATGATTTAACGCAGCAGCGCGATCAATTAAACGCGCATCCTTGGATTAAATCAGCACATGTGGTGCGTCATTGGCCTGAATCCATTGAGTTATTGATTGAAGAGCGCCGCCCTGTTGCGATGTGGAATGATCTTTATTTGATTGAAGCCGATGGTGAGATTTTTGAGCCTGATTTGATGCCGAATGTCAATTGGATCAACCTTGTGGGGCCTGAGGCACATCGCATGAAAATGCTCGATGGCATGCAAAAAATCACGCAAGCGATGCGCACCATTGGTGTGAAAGTGGATAAAATTATTCTCGATTATCGAGGTGCTTGGACCATCATTCTAGAAAATAATGTAGAATTGTATTTAGGTTCAAGTTTATTTGAAGAAAGGTTAAGAAAATTTATTTTGCATTATCCTTCTTCGATTCGAGCAAAAATGGACAGCATCATGGCGATCGATTTTCGATATGATCATGGATATGCATTGAAATGGAAACAGTAAAGTGATGGCAGATAATAAACAAGTTGTGAATGAAGAAACGCCAAGCTTAGTGGTTGGTTTAGACATTGGGACCAGCAAAGTGTTGGCAGTGGTGGCGGAAGTGAATGATCATCATGTGATCATTCGTGGATTGAGCCGCCAAAAAACATATGGCGTCAATGCGGGTGAAATCTCAGACATTGAGCAAGTGGCTGCGGCTGTGAAAAATGCGATCACAGATTTAGAGCAACAGAGCGAATGTAGAATTTATTCGCTCTCAGCGTCGTTGTCTGGCAAACACATTGAGTGTTATGAAACTGGTGGTATGGTGCCGATCAATCGTAAAGAAGTGACGTATAAAGATAAGCAAGAGGTGTTGAACACAGCTCATGACATGGCGTTGCCTCAGGGCTCTGAAATCATCAACATGATTCCCCAAGAGTATGAGATTGATAAGCAAAAAGGCATCACCAATCCCATTGGCATGGCGGGCATTCGCTTAGCGGTCAAGGCGCTAGCAATCGCTGCGGCGAGCAATGCACTAGACAATACACGTAAATGTATCCGTCGCTGTAATTTTGATGTGGACCATTTTGTGTTTCAAGGTTTAGCCTCTTCAATTGCGGTATTAACGGAAGATGAAAAGCGCTTAGGCGTCTGTTTAGTGGACATTGGCAGCGGCACTTTAGATTTAGCCATTTACATCAATGGTCAATTAAAAGATGTGGTGAGCATTCCATTTGGCGGTGACTTTGTCACCATGGACATTGCCCGTGTGATGCATATGAGTACGGATCTTGCAGAAAGCTTTAAAGTCAAATATGGTTCAGCGAGCGTTGATCGCGTGCCTCATGGTGAGATGGTGAGCATGCCAGTGCATCAAGGTGTAAAAACCGTCTCGCGCGCTGATTTAGCCGCCATCATCGAGCCACGCTATGATGATTTCTTTGGGCTCATTCGTCAAACCCTTAAAAGCAACTATTATGATCACATGTTAGGGGCAGGGCTTGTGTTTACAGGGGGCGCTGCTAATATTGATGGTTTCGTGGATGCTGCGATCAGATATTTTGACCAACCGGTGCGTGTCGGGTATGTTAAAAATGTGCAGCTTGATCCAAAACTGCGTGAAAAAAATATCAATATTAGTGATCCAGAGTATGCAAATGTGATAGGATTGCTAGGAAAGCATCAAGAATATTTGATAAATCATCGTGGACTGATTGAAGAGGCACCGAAGTTGACCTTCCTTCAAAAAGTCAAAAAGGGGCTAAAGCAATATTTTTAATATTTAAGAATATTTTGCTATAATGGCGTGAATTTTATTTTTTATGGGGTTTTATAGATGCCAGTTTTTGAATTACACCAAGACTTTGAAGACCAAAAACCAATTATAAAAATTATTGGCGTTGGTGGCGCTGGTGGCAACGCTGTAACTCATATGGTTGATTCAGGTTTAAAAGGTGTTCACTTTTTATCCGCTAATACTGACTCGCAAGCACTTAAAAAAACCAAAGCAGAAATCATGATCCAATTAGGATCATCATTGACCAAAGGTTTAGGTGCTGGTGCAAACCCTGAGATCGGTCGTCAAGCCGCTCTAGAAGATAAAGAGCGCATCAAAGAAGCATTAGATGGTGCGAACATGGTTTTTGTGGCAGCAGGCATGGGCGGTGGTACCGGAACAGGTGCTGCGCCAGTGATTGCTGAGATTGCCCGTGAAATGGGAATTTTAACCGTTGCTGTGGTGTCAAGACCCTTTAGCTTTGAAGGCAAAAAGCGTGAAAAAGCGGCCAATGATGGCTTAAAAGTTTTGGCCGATCATGTCGATTCTTTGATCACCATTCCAAACGAACGTTTATTGACAGTGTTGGGTAAAACCGCCAGTTTAGTTGAGGCATTTGCCGCAGCAAACAACGTGTTGTACAACGCTGTTCAAGGCATCTCTGAGAGCATCATTAAGCCAGGTTTAATCAACCTTGACTTCAATGACGTGAAAACAGTGATGAGCCAACAAGGTATGGCGATGATGGGCGTGGGCTCAGCATCTGGCGACAATCGTGCGCGTGAAGCGACACAAGAAGCCATTGCCTCTCCGTTGTTAGACAACATTAACTTAGCGGGTGCTAAGGGTATTTTAGTGAACATTACAGGTGGCATGGGCTTATCCATTGGTGAATACAATGAAGTGGGTCAAATGATCAGCGAATATGCGTCTGATGATGCAACCGTGATCATTGGTACTGCCATCGAAGAAGAGTTGGGTGATGAATTACGTGTCACCATCATTGCAACTGGTTTAGATGCACCAAAAGACACCACAACAGCACCAACCACACGTCGCCGCGTTGCAACGACTGTGGAAGAGCAGGAAGAAGAGCATCCTGCGGAGCGTCGCGGTTCTAAGCAGGACAAATTGTTTGGTGAAATCTTAGATATTCCCGCCTTTTTGAGAAAGCAATCAAATTAATGATTAAGCAAAGAACGTTAAAACAGACCATCTCAACCGTTGGCATCGGTTTACACTCAGGGAAGAAAGTTTCCCTGACGTTGCATCCTATGCCCGTTGATTTTGGCATTCAATTTAAACGCAGTGACATGCCAAACAGTACACCTTTTAAAGTGTCGGCTGAAGGCGTGATCGAGACCATGCTTGCCACAAAAATTGCAAGTGGTCCGGACTCAAAAGAGACTGTGTCTACGGTTGAACACTTGATGGCAGCCCTTGCTGCTTTCGGGATTGACAACGTGTTGATTGAAGTGAGTGCGGCGGAAGTGCCCATCATGGATGGCAGCTCTGCACCGTTTGTTTACTTATTGCAATCAGCGGGCACCGTTGATCAAGAAGCGCCAAAGCGCTTTATTAAAATTAAGAAAACAGTGAGCGTCAAAGAAGATGATAAGGTGGCAACATTAGAGCCATACAATGGCTTTGCCTTAGACTTTACCATTAACTTTAACCATCCTGTTTTAAATCGCACGGGCGATCATGTTGCGTGTGATTTTTCAGCAAAAGTTTTCATCGAAGAGTTTTCACGTGCGCGAACCTTTGGTTTCATGCGTGACTTTGAAAAGATGCGCGAATACAACTTAGGTTTAGGGGGCAGTTTAGACAACGCCATTGTGGTGGATGACTACCGCATTTTAAACGAAGGTGGTTTGCGTTATCCGGATGAATTTGTGCGTCATAAATTGTTGGATGCGGTTGGTGACTTATATCAATTAGGTTATCCGATTTTAGGTAAATTTGTGGGCTATAAAGCAGGACATCGATTGAACAATCTTTTGATTCGTGAGTTGATGAGCCAGCGGGATGCCTATGAATGGGTGACATGCGAAGAAGAAGAGTTCTCCATTTTTGCACAATTTACATTGCCAACATTTGTACACGCTTAAATATTTTCTTTTTCTAACTTTTGTAGTAGAATGAGATGTTATTTTTGTGCTTCTCTATGTATCGTGTCTCTATATTTTAAAAGAAGTACTGTGTTATTTAATTATTGATATTTTTAGGATTTTTATTTTATGGTTACAATTCGTTTAGCACGTGGTGGATCTAAGAAGCGCCCTTTCTATCAAGTCGTTGCTGCAGACAGCAGAAACGTTGCAACAGGTCGTTATATTGAGCGTTTAGGTTTCTTTAACCCAATCGCTTCAGGTCAAGAAGAACGTGTACGCATTGATATGGATCGTTTAAACTATTGGAAAGGTGTGGGTGCACAACCAACTGATCGTGTTAAACAATTAATTAATGAGTTAAACAAAAAAGCTCAATAATTAGTTTTGAATAATAGAAATACCTCATTCGCTCGAGTGAGGTTTTTTTTTGAAGGCGATTTATATGGACAATCACGATAAAATTGTTGTGGGTAAAATTAACGGTTTTTACGGCCTAAAAGGTTTTGTGAAAGTATTTTCTGAAACGCGCCCAAGAGATGCCATCTTTGACTATGATCATCTATATGTCTTCAGAAACAATGAGTGGCAAACATTGGTGGTGGAAAAAGCCCAATATGCAGGCAAAAGCTTGGTGATCAAATTTGAAGGCTTCATTGATCGCACAGCGATTGAGCCTTATTACGGTTTACAGCTTTTCATTGAGCGCGATCAGTTAGAAGACCTCAAAGAGGGTGAATTTTACTGGGCAGATTTATTGGGCATTACGGTGAAAAATACTGAAGGCCATGTCTTTGGGGAAGTGTCTGAGTTTTTAGAAACGGGCGCAAATGATGTGATGATCGTGAAAAAAGGTGGCGCAACCACATTGATTCCTTTCACACGTGGTCATGCCATTTTAGATGTGGACTTGGAAAATCGTGTCATTTTAGTGGATTGGGATGAAGATGATCTTTGATGTCATCACGCTTTTTCCTGAATTGATTGAGGGTTACTGCGAACTTGGCGTTGTCGGACGCGCTCATCAAAAGGGCAGCATTGAAACCCGTTGTTGGAATCCTCGTCAATACACCACAGACATTCATCATACTGTGGATGATCGCCCATATGGCGGTGGTCCTGGCATGGTGATGAAGTATCAGCCTTTAAAAGATGCTTTTGATGAGATTAAAGCAACCCGTCAAGCGCGTGGTTATCGCATTTATCTCTCGCCGCGCGGTCGATTGTTGGATCAACAACTCGTGCAAACGCTCTCTGAGCAATCACACATTGTTTTGCTGTGCGGTCGTTATGAAGGGGTTGATGAGCGCATCATTGACAGTGAAATTGATCTTGAATTATCGATTGGGGATTATGTGTTATCTGGCGGTGAGCTTGCAGCTAATGTGGTGATTGATTCAGTGGCGCGTTTGTTGCCAGATGTGTTATCGAATCATGAATCCTTTGAGCAAGATTCCTTCAGCAATGGATTATTAGATTGCCCACACTATACGCGCCCAGAAGAGATCAACGGCATGCGTGTGCCAGATGTGTTGCTCTCAGGCAATCACAAAAACATTGCCAAATGGCGCACTGAGCGATCAATTGCAGACACTCAAGAACGCCGCCCGGATTTGTGGGAAAAATTAAATCTCCACACGAAGTAGATCGTGAGCTAAATGGCTGTTTGGAAAAATTGAGCGGCACTCATCAATCAGTTGCTGCTGCAATGCTTGATTATAATAACGTGAGCTGATGTGGGTCATATAAAGTTTACCCACATTTGCTGTATGTGCCGTTGTGGCAGTTTGTACCGTGGTTGAATGGGCACGCTGTAAGGCGAGTTCTTCAAACTCTGCTGCGTATGTGGTTTCGTGCACCATAAAATCAGCATCTTTGGCAATGGTGATGGCATTATCGCAAGGATAAGTGTCCCCAAAGATCACCACAGTTTTCCCATCACGATGGGGATGATGTTCCTCAATTCGATAGGCAAAGGATTGCACACGATGTTGCAATTCAATGGCTGTAACCGTAATGGTATCATCTTCAAACACAGTGAATGGCTGACTTGGATCGCTGTTTGGTGTTAATTCAATGATCTCAAAGGGAAAGAGCATAAAGGATTCAGAAATCTCAATCACGGTTTCTAAGATTTTACGAATGCCTTTCGGGCCATAGAGCGTCAATGGCTTTTGGCAACCAGTCATAGAGCGGCTTGTTAAAAAACCAAACAGCCCAAAAATATGATCACCATGCAAATGGGTGATGAAAATTTTAGAAATTTTAGGCAACGTGATGCCAGGCAATTGAACATTATTTTTAGATTCTTGTTGCTGTAAGCGTTGGATTTGATGGCCTGTGGCTTCGCCGCAATCAAATAGCCACATCTCATGACGTTCTTGGGTTAAATCTAAAACCATGCTGGTGACATTGCGTTGTAAAGATGGACGGCCAGCGCCGGTGCCTAAGAATGTGAGATTCATGCGAGTGCCCTGAGTTGACGGATTTTGGCATTATAGCAGAATTTAAAATCTCAGGTTTGATTGAGGTGCTGCCCATAGATTGCTATAGTATGCGACTTTTAATGATACAAATGGCATAAAAGATGGCGAAAAAACCACAAAAAACCGTGACCCCACAAGATTTATCTCGCTTGTGGACACAATTTCAACGACGTCCCTTACAAACGATCGCAATGATTGTCTTTGCATTGATCGCTTCATTCTTTGGTGGCAAAACCATCATTGAAAAGAGTGATAAGGGTGATTCGCGTGACGTACAAACGTTTGCAAAAGCCAAAACAAAATTGATCAAATTGTACAAAGACAATCCAAACATTAAAGAATTTT
Organism: Wohlfahrtiimonas chitiniclastica DSM 18708; assembly: GCF_000375345.1. Lineage (GTDB taxonomy): Bacteria > Pseudomonadota > Gammaproteobacteria > Cardiobacteriales > Wohlfahrtiimonadaceae > Wohlfahrtiimonas > Wohlfahrtiimonas chitiniclastica. Next base: position 32,598 of record NZ_AQXD01000006.1, read on the forward strand.
ATTGTGGTTGTGATTTCACCTATGAAGAGCGTAAATCGAGTTTAGATTTTAAAAAATGTGGTTATCAAGTGCGCAATCAAAGCAACATTGCGCGTGCTAACCGCATTGAGTGGGAGCATGTCATGCCCGCTCATAACTTTGGTAAAAACTTGCAGTGTTGGCAAGAAGGTGGCCGTAAAAATTGCCAAGATTATGCCAAATTTAATGTGATGGAAGGGGATATGCATAATTTGCAGCCAGCCATTGGGGAGGTGAATGGGGATCGTTCAAATTTCCGTTACAGTGAGTTTACCAAGCGCTTTGGTCAGTATGGCAAATGCCATTTTGCTGTGGATCCTAAAAAGCGCCAAGTGCAGCCACGTAATGAGATCAAAGGCGTGATTGCCCGCACTTATTTATACATGGAAGCGCGTTATGGCATCAAAGTGGCTGAGCAAGAGAAAAAGCTCATGAATGAATGGAATCGCACGTATCCTGTGGATGCTTGGGAGTGCCGCCGCAATGAGATCATCGCTAAAATGCAAGGCAATGATAATCCATTCATCACCTCACAATGTAAAAAGTAAAGCAATGTCAGTTTTTTAAGATTCAACAAAAGCGCTGTATGGCGCTTTTTGTTGATTTACCGATGTATTTTGTCAAACTTAGACAGAGATGTTCTATAATATAAAAGTTAAATTGCGTAAAGTGCGAGGTTTTCTGAATGTGGGCACTTTGATTTAAAGCAATTTTTTATAAATTATATGATGGTTGAGCACTATATTATGAGATTTTTCAGTACCATAACGGAACGATCACTTTAGGTTCGATCATAGAATTGACAGTCATTTATAACAAATTAGGGTATCGAGAGTCATCCATGAAACAGCAAACATTATTGATAAAAATGTTACTCGCCTTAGCCCCCGTTGCCATCGGGTCGCTAGCCTTTTCTGAAGAAAAAAAAGAATTTGTGCCATCGACGGAGCCTGTGTTTAATACCGCCCAAGCGAAGCCGAATATTCATATGGTGCTCGATGATTCAGGATCAATGAAATCACGAGATATTTTAGATCGCCCAGGTGGTCGGTATATATTGCGAACTAAAGCATTAGACGATGCTGTACAAAGTTTATTATATAAATATCGTGATAAAGCATATTTGGGCATTACTTTAATCTATCAATTTCGTAATGAATCTGGATTGATTCAACTGCCTTTAGATGATTATTCAAAAATGAGTGAATCTAATTTTAAATGGGATGTGATTGACAGAATTTCAAAATTATTGGAACGCTCTCCGGGCAATACACCCATTCGTCCTGCAGTTTACGATACATTGAAAATGTTTCGAGGCATGCCAGTGTCTGCGCGTGGTGGGATGAACGCGAATGGTACCATTCAATATGAGTCACATCGAGCTAGATATTATGAGGGCAGACAATTAGAAACACCATTAAGATATCGTTGTCAGCAAAACCATATGATTGTGATGACAGATGGACAACCCTATGGTGATACCTCTGTGGGCATTGCTGAGGTGGATAAACATTTATTCGGTCGTTATGTCCATTCTTTAAATTCCAATACAGATGTGATCAGTAATGGTGTGATTTTAAGCAGCTCAGTTGAACTGGGTAGATTTGGTTCGACATTGGGTCATATTGCCGCCAATACAGATTTACGTGATGCATTTAAACCAAAACTATTGGGTTTAGATCCATGGCGTAGAGAAGTTTGGGGCATTAAAGATAAGGATGATGCAGGTAAAGATTGGCATGATGAATTTTCAACCAAAATGCCCATTACAGTGCACAGTGTGAGTTTGTACATTAAACCCACAGCAGATGTTTATACGGAATTAACCAGTGCCAGTAAAGGTATGAATTTAGGGTTTGAAAAAAATAAGGGAACGGCTCAAGATCTTTTATTGGCCTTTGATACGATTTTCTCTGCCATTATCAAAAGTACCAGTAGTACGAAAGCCATGAATGATAAGGCGAATGCTGATATTTTGTTTGGCACACCGAGAAAAGGTGATTTGTCATCCATGGGTGCCATTCGTTACGATACCACTTACAACTTTAGACAGCAGTTTGGTACCATTCGTGCCATGGTGCCTTATATCAGTGACTGGACTGAAGATGCTTCAGGCAAAAAAATCCCGCAAGTGGATGCGGCAGGTAAGCCAAAACAGGCAACTTTAGAGTTATGGAATACAGATCAAACGGTTAAAAGTAATCAGGGCCGATATGTCACATTAGGCGGACTTTTGAGCGATGATCGATCCATTCGTGCCATGAATGAAATTTATAAAAAGGCATATCCTGATTCAGGTAACAATTATGACAGAACATATGTGACATGGTTGACAGATCATGAGGTGACAACACATGCACACAATTTACGTGGACGTTTAACGCCCATTGGTAGTGTGACAAACTCAGACATTAAATTGGCCAATAAAGATGAATTATATATTGACATTACGCCTAAAAAAATGGGTGGTGAGTTAAGAGAAGGTTTGGTTAAATGGCTGATGTTTAAAGCGAAAAATCAACCTGTGAATCACTTGGTTGTGGGTGATAATAATGGTTTTATTAATTTTATCAATGCGGAAAGAGGGCTGGCTAGAGGTTATCGTGCAGGTGAACGCAACACGGCATATTTTCCAAAAATGTTGGCCAGTCGAATCGATGACATTGCCAAAGTGAATCGATCGGCAACGTTGGTGATGGAAGGACGAACCAATTTTGTGGATGCTAAAGTGGGTGCCAATCAATATGCAACCATTGGTTTAACATCTATGGGTAGTGGTGGTAAAGGATTAGTGGGTTACAGTATCTTTGAAGGTACAACCAATAATGGTCAATTATTTACTACGACATCTAATCAAATTAAACCATTGTTTGAAATCATTAACGAAGGGCCTAAAGAGTTTAGAACCAAAGGTTTTGAAAACTTAGGCTACACTTATTCGGGTTTTGAGTTTTTTAATCGGACGAATCCTTTAAATGGCGTCAAAGTCGGGCAAGCCGTTGCTGTATTTGGTAATGGTTTTGGTGTAAAAAAATCTAGCCTCTATTTCATTGATGCCCATACGGGTGAAAAAATTCGTGAAATTGTTCTCAATCCACAAGGTGGTGGTGCATCAACGCCATCGATGTTGGTGCATGCTGAAGGTGCGGGTCAAATGGTGGATCGCATTTATGTGGGCGATTACTCAGGCACACTTTATCGAGTTGATTTTAATGGTAAAGGATTAAAAGATAGTGATGTCACAGTCACCGCTTTATTTAAAGCACCGGAAAAAGGTTTTGGACAATCCGCCATTTCCATTAAACCTTTATTATTGAAAAATGACATTACGGGCAAAGTGACGGTTTATTTTGGTACGGGTATGGCTGCGAGTAAAGAGCTTGACCGTGGTGAAAAATCTTTGGTTGAACATAGTATTTATGCAGTGGTTGACTCGAATCAAACCAGCGCTGCTTCCACGGCAAAAGCAAGTGCGATGAACTCTAGTGCTGCATCAGTGTTAGCCCCTGTTTTAACCCAAAAAGATTTGAGCCCAGGTCAGGTTGAATATGCTAATAAGGCAAATGTCAACTATACAGATACAGACACACATAAATTAGAGATTAAAGCACCTGTTAATGTTTCTAACAAAGATGGTTGGTATTTACGTTTGATTGCCGATGGTGATAAAAGTGGTGAACGTGTCATTCAAGAGCCAAAGTATGATGCGCGTCATAAAGCGATTACCTTTTCAACATGGGGCGTGCATGAGCGTGAAGGCGGTAAACCGATTGACGGTTTAGATGATCCATGCTTATCAGATGCAGCATTTGGTAAATCATTGGCGATTGATGTGAAAACCGGTGGCGCATCCAATAAAATTGGTTTAAGTAACAAAGGTAAAACCAACAATGCACCAGGTGGTTTAACTGGTGATGAGTTATATGCAGCGCCAGAAGGAAACAGTGTGACTAACATTGATGATCTTAAAAAAATTGATGCTAAGGCCGCAGAGGAATTAATTGTGGCAGTGGGTGAAGAGAACAGCACGCATGCCACGGATCCTGAAGGTTATGCCGCTTATTGTGAAGGTGATTTAACAGGTGGTTTAGAGTGCGATTTATATGATCGTAGTTTGTTGAATCAGAAGGTCTTAGATCCTAAACGCATCGGCATTCAGAAAATCTTTAGTTTCTAATGATTGACGGCTGAAGACAAAAATCCCTTGCCATGGCAAGGGATTTTTTTATGTGTTCATGAAGAGAGAATTAAAAATTGGGTGCGCCAATTTCAGCAAATGCTTCAGCGGTCAGGTTGCGCGGTTGATCATCACAAATGACGATGTTGTCCTCATCACGAATGCCGCCATAGCTCATCATCGGGTTGATGCGCTCAAGGTTTAAATGTGACGCGATTTCAGGATTTTCTAACGCTTGAGTGATCAATGTATCATTGAAATAGATGCCAGGCTCAATGGTGAGCACCATATTATTTTGCAGCGATTGCGTCAGGCGCAGGGTTTTAAAGGTTTCATTGCTCTTTTTTAAGGATTTGGCAATGCTTGGCGTATCATGCGTGTTTAAGCCCAATAAATGCCCGATGCCATGTGGGAAGAAGACGCGCACAATGCCTTTATCTACAGCATCTGCAAGCTCAATGTTCACAATGAATTGATGCTCAATCAACAGTTCACCGATGAGTTTTAAGGCATAACGATGAATGTCCATATAGGAAACGCCCGCTTTGCACTCATCAATCAATACGAGTTTAATGGCGCGCATGTGTTTAAGGAGCGTGATGAAAAAAGGATCGGCATCCTCTCCCGGATGGGTTCGGGTAATGTCTGCAATGTAACCGTCATACACAGCGCCGGCATCGATTAAAAAGCTGTTTAAAACGGCAGGCGGCGTTTGATCTAAATCTTGATAATGTAAAATGCTGCCATGATCATTGTAAGCAATGATGTTGCCATACGGTAATTCAGATTCACGCAGCCCAGTTACATCTAAATAATCTAAATTCATCTGAAATTCGCTGATGTATTCGCTGAGTGATTCGCGCACCGCTACATGAGCAGAAGCCGCGCGGATCGAGGCAAGCTTCATGCATTCAATTTCAAACTCAGTTTTAATGAGGCGCCAACTGTCGATGGCCATTTTTTGTGTTTGTGTGGCGATGTTGTGGGCAAATTCATCGGGTACATCAGGGCCGAGCCAAATGGTTTTTTGTGTTTGTGTGGCGTTGTTTAAGGCGGCGAATAAGCCTTCTAATGACTCATGAGGTTCAAGGGTGAAGGCGTCCGACCATGGGCCAAAACTCTCTTTGACTTTGAGCCAAAAATCTTTCGGGCGGTGGCTGTAAAGTGTGCGTGCATCTTTTGTAATCACTAAATATTGATGTGTGCCAATGTTTTCAGGAATCCAATGGCGTAAACTTGCGGGCATTTTATGGGGAATCTCAATGTCATCGTCATAATAAAAATGTGGCATGCCCGCGGTTAGGATTAAAGCATCTAATTGTTCTGTGGCTAAAAAATCTGCCGCTTTTGCGTGAAGTGTGTTTAAGTGATCAAGATAAAGGGACATAAAAGGTTTCCTTGAGATGATTTGATGAATCAAAGTGTCGCCTAAATGATAATGCACAGGGGCAAAATAACCAACCATCAAAGCGCTCACACGGGGAATCTTTGTCGGTGGTTGCAAACCCCGGGGGGCTTTGTGATAAAATGCATTGATTTTGAGTGTACATGCAGTTAATTGTTAAAGTTTAAGGAGCTTTCATGGCAGGTCATAGTAAATGGGCAAATATCCAACATCGTAAAGGCGCACAGGATGCGAAACGCGGTAAAATTTTTACGCGTTTGATCCGCGAAATCACCATCGCTACGCGCATGGCAGGCAATGGTGATCCTTCGAGCAATCCGCGTTTACGTTTAGCGATGGATAAAGCGTTGTCTAACAACATGTCCAAGGATACGATGGAGCGTGCCATCAAGCGTGGTTTAGGCGGTGATTCTGACAGCGCGCAAGAAGAGATTCGTTATGAAGGTTATGGTCCTGGCGGTGTGGCTGTGATGGTGGACTGTGTGACAGATAACCGTAACCGTACCGCTGGTGAAGTTCGTCATGCCTTCACAAAATGTGGCGGTAATTTGGGCGTGTCTGGCTCTGTTGCCTTCCAATTTACAGAAACAGGCGTATTGTCTTATCCTGAAGGTGCCGATGAAGATGCCATCACAGATGCGGCGATTGAGGCAGGTGCCGATGACATCGTTGTCAATGATGATACTTCCATTGATGTGTTAACCACACCACAAAATTATGCAACGGTTTATAATTTTATGGTGGAAAAAGGGTTAGAGCCTGAAGAGTCAGAAGTGACAATGCGCGCGGCAAATAATGTGGCGTTATCATTAGATGATGCCAAACAAATGATCAAAATGTTGGACATGTTAGAAAATTTAGATGACACACAAAATGTGTACTCTAATGCGGACATCTCTAGCGAGATTTTGAGTCAATTGTGATTATTTTAGGCATTGACCCAGGCAGTCGCATCACAGGTTATGGCGTGATTGAATGGGTCAATCATAAAGCTAAATACATCGACAGTGGTTGCATTCGCATGGATGTGAAGGCAACCACCGGCAATCGTTTAAAGACGATTTTTGAAGGGCTTGATCAATTGATCGGGCTCTATCAGCCGGATGTCTTATCGATTGAACAAGTCTTTGTTCATAAAAACCCTCAATCTGCCATTAAGTTAGGGCAAGCACGCGGTGTTGTGATGTGTGCGGCGGCTTTAGCGAATATTGAGATTCATGAATACACACCAACGCGCATTAAACAAACGGTTGTGGGCAATGGCCACGCCACAAAAGAGCAGGTGCAGCACATGGTGGAACATCTATTAAAATTAAGTCGAAAACCGCAAGCAGATGCCGCCGATGCATTGGCCATCGCCTTGACACATGGTTTTCATGGACCAGTTTTGGGAGTGAAATAAAAAATGATTGCACGCTTAAAGGGATTGATTTGGGAAAAAATGCCACCGAACATTGTGATTTTAGATGTCGGCGGCATTGGTTATGAGATTGAAGTGCCTGTGTCCACATTCTCAATGTTGCCAAAAGCAGGAGAGTGCACCACATTAGAGATTCAAAACATTGTGCGTGAAGATGCCAGTTTGCTTTATGGCTTTTATACGCACGCAGAAAAAGAGGCGTTTCGCTTATTGATTAAAGTCTCCGGCATTGGGCCAAAGAGTGCGATAGTGATTCTCTCTGGCTTATCGGTCAGTGAATTGTATGAAGTGATCTCAAGTGAAGATGTGGCGCGCTTAACGCGTGTGCCAGGCATTGGCAAAAAGACGGCAGAGCGCCTCATTGTGGAATTAAAAGATAAGATTAAAGGATTATCGTTGGGTATCGATCTCTTTAATGGACAAACACCCATGGCCGATCCGACCACAGATGCCGTATTGGCTTTGACCACATTAGGCTATAAACAGAGCGATGCTGAGAAGATGATTAAAAAGATCGTGCAACCTGCAATGGCGGTGGATGAGCTCATCAAGCTTGCCTTGCAATCCTCTATGAAAAAATAAATGTGCTACTGATAAGGACCCTTATGAAAACAATTTCAAAATTTTTGCTATTGTTCCCTTTGTTTTTTGCGCCGGTGTTGGCAGAAGAGAAAAGTGATCAACCTACTGAATCGACCCCTGTGCAAAAACCTGAGGTGGTCAAACATGTTTATGGACACGATGAGCAGGTGGTCTTGCCACAGCTTAACAATATTCAACTGCACGCGAAATTAGACACGGGTGCAAAAACGGCCTCTTTGAGTGCAAAAGAGATCAAGATTTTCACTAAAAATAAAGAAAAGTGGGTGCGCTTTCAACTGGAAAAAAACAATAAAACTTATGAATTTCCCATCAAGCGCATGAGCCGCATTAAGAATCGTGAAGGTGAGCGCATGCATGAAGGGGTGCCAACATCATCAGAGCGTCCTGTGATTGAGTTAGAGATCTGTCTTGGCAATCAGAGCAAGAAGATGGAAGTCAATTTACAAGATCGCTCACGCTTTCAATACCCGATATTGATTGGTAAAGTGGGATTGATCAAATTAAAAGCAGTGGTGGATCCCGCTTTATCTGAAACCACACAACCGAATTGTCAACAATAGAAAGAGCAGATATGAAATCACTAACGTTGCATCTTAAAATATTAATCACTTTGTTATTGGTGATTGGCTTTGGCTCCATTGCTTATCAAGCATGGGTGCTTAAAATCCCATTGACAGAAGATTCCCGTGGGTCTGTTTGGACGATTGATACGAAAATCAATTTCAATGTCCGCGGCTCAAAACCTGTGAAAGTGAAATTGTTCATCCCCTCTAAAGAAAATGGTTTAAGCACCGTGATTTTAGAAGATGACAATATCCTTGCCCGTAATTATGGCGTGGCCCGTGAGATTGATCCTTTAGGCAATCAGCAATTGATCCTCTCATCACGCAGAGCCACCGGTGATCAAACCTTGTATTACCGCTTATTGGTGTCAGAAGAGGCCGGCAATGTGGAGCGTTACATTGGTCCTAAGGGATTGGTGTATCGTGAGCCGATCCCATTAGAAGGTGCACAAAAAGTGGCTGCCGATTCTTTGATTGCGAGCATTCGTGAATTGTCATCGGACACGGCAACTTTTGTCTCTGAAGCCATTCAAACGTTGAATGATCGTCGCAATGATTATGCCAAAACATTGTTAGAAGGTGATTACTCCATTGAGAATCGCGGGAAAATGTTGGAAGTGTTATTGTCCCAAGCGCGCATCCCGATTCAATTTGTGCACACGTTAAAACTCAGCATTGGTTCGAATCAAAAGCCACAAATGTTTGTGCGCAGCTACATTGAGAAATCTCAAGATGAGAAAAAACTCGGTGAATGGATCTATTTTGATCTCAATTCTGGGCAACGCGGCTTAACGAATGACCGCCTCATTTGGTGGGTGGGCAATGATCCGTTATTGACGGTGTCAAATGACATCAAAGCAAATATTAATTTCAGTTTAGATGATAGAGAATTGACCTCAAAAGGCATCATCTCCAATAAAGTGAGCAATGCAGAGGCCAGCAGCTTTTTAACGTATTCACTGTACAGTTTGCCGATTCAAATCCAAGAAACCTATTTGACCATGATTGTGATCCCATTTGGCGTTTTGGCCATTTTGATCTTCCGCAACATTGTGGGTGTTCAAACTTTAGGAACATTTACCCCTGTATTGATTGCATTGGCATTTCGTGAAACAGGGCTGGTGTTTGGGATCTTCTTATTCAGTGTCATTGTGGCCATTGGCCTTGCGATACGATCCTATCTTGAGCATTTAAAACTACAAATGTTGCCAAGGTTGTCAATCGTTTTAACATGCGTGGTGATTTTAATTGCCATCTTAAGTTTAGTGAGTCACAAGCTTGGGTTAGATCAAGGTTTATCTGTGACATTGTTCCCGATGGTCATTTTAACCATGACCATTGAGCGTTTATCCGTCACATGGGAAGAGCGTGGTGGTGCGTTTGCCTTTAAAGTGGCGCTTGGCACATTCTTCACAGGTTCGATTGCCTTTTATGTGATGAACTTAAATGAGCTCAGTTACTTTGCCTTTACATTCCCAGGCATTTTATTGATCCTCATTGCCTTTATGTTGGCGATGGGTCGTTATCGTGGTTACCGTTTAACGGAATTGGTGCGCTTTAAAGCACTGGTGAAGGAAGGTTAATATGTTTGGTTATATTCAAACATGGAAGGATTTGAAAAAACGCGGCATCATGGGGATCAATCAGCGTAATGGTGATTACATCCTTAAATACAATGATCGCCGTTATTATCCCTTAGTGGATGATAAAATCCTGACCAAAGCACGGGCAATAGAGGAGGGCATCAGTGTGCCGGAGCTCTATGGCATCATTGAAACGGAAAGCGAGATCACGCGTAATTTGCGTAAGATTTTAAAAGATCGCCAAGATTTCGTCATCAAGCCTGCCCAAGGGGCGGGCGGTGATGGTATTTTGGTGGTGGCTGATCGTTTTGATGAAAATCGCTTTAAAACCATCTCAGGTAAACTCATCACCATGACGGAAATTGAGTATCAAATCTCCAACATCTTGACGGGCTTGTACTCATTAGGTGGCATGCGTGATCGGGCGATGATTGAGTATCGTGTGACGCCTGATCCTGTCTTTAAATCCATCAGTTTTGAAGGTGTGCCGGACATTCGCATCATTGTGCTCAAAGGTTATCCTGTGATGGCAATGCTGCGTTTACCCACCCGTCAATCGAGCGGTAAAGCGAACCTTCACCAAGGGGCGATTGGGGCAGGCATCAACTTACGCACGGGTAAAACTTTGCGTGGGACATGGCTCAATGACAAAATTGAACGCCATCCTGACACCAATAACAGTATTTTTGATCTGCAAATTCCCCATTGGGAGGATTTCATTTCATTGGCAAGTCGCTGTTATGAGCTCTCTAACCTTGGCTACATTGGGGTGGATATGGTGCTTGATCAAGAGAAAGGCCCGATGATTCTTGAGCTCAATGCGCGTCCGGGTTTAAACATTCAGATCGCCAATGACTCAGGCTTAGCCGCACGCAATCAAACTGTGGAAGCGCGTTTAGCGATGCTCAAAGCCAAAGATTTACCAGAAGAGGACTTTGCATCGCGCATTGCGTTCTCTCAAGAACATTTTGGATTTTAAAATGGGTCAGCAAATTTATCAGGTGGGCGGGGCTGTGCGTGATGAACTCCTTGGCAAGCCAGTGAAGGATCGTGATTGGGTGGTGGTCGGTGCAACGGCAGAGGATCTCGTGGCACAAGGTTATCAACAAGTGGGCAAGGATTTTCCTGTCTTTTTGCACCCAAAAACGAAAGAAGAGTACGCACTTGCCCGCACTGAACGTAAGCAAGGTCATGGTTATGGGGGATTTGCCGTTTTTGCTACGCCAGATGTGACGCTTGAAGAGGATTTATTGCGCCGTGATTTAACCATCAATGCGATGGCGAAAGATGATGCGGGAAATTTATATGATCCTTATGGCGGGCATGATGATCTCAATGCTCGCATTTTGCGTCATGTGAGCCCAGCCTTTGAAGAAGATCCTTTACGTGTGCTGCGCTTGGCGCGTTTTTATGCACGTTTTTATGAGGATGGTTTTACAATTGCGAGCGAAACTGCGCACTTGGTTCACAAAATGGTGGAGAGTGGCGAGCTTGATCATTTAGTGGCAGAGCGCATTTGGCTAGAAACTCACAAGGCATTGAGTGACGTGAATGCGGCACACTATTTTAAAGCGCTCTATGATTTAGGTGCATTAAAAGTTGTGTTTCCTGCGTTGCAACCCTATTTTGATGAGCATAAAACTGTTGTGGAAGCGATGTTTACTGCGCTTCGCACAAGTATTGAAACAGAGCAGGGCATGCACATTCGTGTGGCGCTTTTGTTGTCGATCTTTGAAACAATGGCGGAGGTGAAGCAATTTGCAACGCGCTATCGTTTATCGGTGCATGAAAAAGCAGCGGCAGAGAAATTACATGCGTGGAAAGATTGGCCAACGCGTGATTTATCGGTGGCGCAAACGTGGTTAGATCTATTGCTTGGTTTAGATGCCTTCCGTAAGCCGGATCAATTGCATGATTATTTAGCAAGCATGGCAATTTTATCTGAATTAAACGGTGAAAGATCTGCATTCAATGAATGGTCAAAGCAATTATTATCCATTTATACAGTATTGAGCAAAGTGGATATTAAACCATTGATTGAGAATGTATTGCCAAAAGAAATTCCACAGAAAATTGCGGCGCATCGTTTAATGATCATCAATAAAATGATTAAATTTTAAACACATGTTTGACAGTGTTTAAAATTCGCTATATAGTGGCGTCCTCTTTTAGAGAACATGATTAACGGGGCATAGCGCAGTCTGGTAGCGCAACTGGTTTGGGACCAGTGGGTCGGGGGTTCGAATCCCTCTGCCCCGACCAATTTTAAGAGTAAGCTTGGACCTGAGCGCTCGTAGCTCATCCGGATAGAGCATCGGCCTTCTAAGCCGAGGGTAGCAGGTTCGAGTCCTGCCGAGCGCGCCATTCTCGATTACTCTGGCAACAAACAATGGTGGACGTAGCTCAGTTGGTAGAGCCCTGGATTGTGATTCCAGTTGTCGCGGGTTCGATCCCCGTCGTTCACCCCACTATTCATAACCCTTCGAGATCTCGAAGGGTTATATCGATTTCGGGGCATAGCGCAGTCTGGTAGCGCAACTGGTTTGGGACCAGTGGGTCGGGGGTTCGAATCCCTCTGCCCCGACCATCTTTTAAATCCTTAATGTATATTTTAACCACTTAAACTTTATGGTTTTGAGTGGTATTCTGTTATCCATTATTTGTGGACAGAGAAGACATTATGGCCAATTCGATTGCATCCGACCGATCTAAAGCAGTATTGCCGTGGATTTTAGGGGTCACCATCTTTATGCAGATGTTAGAGACCACCATTTTAAATACCGCGTTGCCCACGATGGCCAAAGATCTTGGCGAATCGCCCTTACAGATGCAATCCACCATCATCAGTTATGCACTCACATTGGCGATTTGTACGCCCTTAAGTGGCATCATCTCCGATAAATTTGGCACAAAGTATACCTTCATCATTTCCTTATTTGTGTTTACATTAGGCTCGCTCTTTTGTGCGTTGTCCATGAACTTAACGCAATTGAATCTTTCCCGCGTATTACAAGGCGTTGGCGGGGCGCTCTCGATTCCTGTGGCACGCTTATCCATTTTTAAAACCTATCCTAAGTCAGATATTTTACGCATCATGAATTATGCAATTACGCCTGCATTGATTGGCCCGATGCTCGGACCAATTTTAGGTGGATATTTGGTGCAATATCTCTCTTGGCATTGGGTGTTTTTAATCAATTTACCAATTGGCTTGATTTGTTTGAGCCTTGCGATTTTCTTCATGCCTGATTATAAAGCGGACAATGTGAAGATGGATTATGTGGGGTATGTACTGTTTGCCGCTTCCATCTCATTGTTGATTTTGGGCTTGCAGTTCATCAGCCGTCAAAACAATGAAGTGTTTTCCATGATGCTGCTTTGTTTAGGTTTGTTGTTATTGGTGAGCTATTGGATTTATGCCTATTACAGCACTTCGCCCTTATACTCTGTGGAGCTGTTTAAGATTCGCACTTTTGTGGTGGGGATTTTTGGTGGGATTCTAGCGCGCCTTGGCATTGCCTCCATTCCATTTGTGGTGCCATTGTTGTTGCAAGTGGGGATGGGTTATACGCCCGAACTGTCAGGCTGGATGCTGGTGCCATTGGCTTTGGCAAACCTTATCAATAAACCCATGGTGACCACGATCATGCGTTGGTATGGGTATAAAACGGTGCTGATCATCAATACATTATTGATCAGTATTTTGATCATGGTGATGGGCTTTGTGGCACCGCATGTGCATGCTGCGGTATTGATTGGCTTGCTGTTTGCATTGGGCTTTTGTAACTCCATTCAATTTAGCGCCATGAATACGCTCACCATTGCGGATTTAACGGATGAAAATGTCAGCAGCGGCAATAGCTTGATGCTGGTGGTGCAACAAGCGTCTTTAACGCTCGCGATTGCATTTGCAGCCATCTTTATGAACATCTTTGCTCATGTGCCGATGGCTTATTTTGATCACACAACTGAGCCCTTTCAAGCCACGATGATCATCATGGGGCTCTTCACACTGTTTTCCACGTTAGTGTTTGTGATTTTAAAAGGCACTGATGGGGATAATATGGCCAATCGCACCTTCAAGCGCTGAAGACTGACCATAAAAAAGCACCCATTGGGTGCTTTTTTAATGGGTTAAATTAAGATGCCCAGCCGCGAGCTTGTACAGCTTCTTTCACGCGTGTAATGGCGATGGTGTATGCCGCATCACGCAGATTGATGTCTTTTTCTTTTGCAACGTTATAAACATTCTCAAAGGCATTGTTCATGAAGGTTTGCAATTTAGAGAGCACCTCTTCTTTATCCCAATAGAAGTTAGTATTGCCTTGCACTTGCTCAAAGTAGCTGCATGTGACGCCGCCTGCATTGCATAAAAAATCAGGAATGATGGTGACACCGCGTTCAAATAGAGCTGCATCGGCCTCATAGGCAGTGGGGCCATTGGCGCCTTCACAAATGATTTGAACATTGTTGGACATTTTTGCCATGGATTCTAAAGTGATCTGATTTTCAAGGGCAGCAGGAATGAGGATCTCTACATCTTGTTCAATCCATGCTTCGCCCGGTAAAATCTCAATGCCTAGGGCTTTAGCTTTCTCGATGTCTAAGCTGCCAAAAGCATCTTTAATTTCAAAAAGTTTTGCCACATTTAAGCCATTTAAATCACGGAAAGTGTAGCTTTTTTGATCTTTCTGATTCCAACAAGAGACCGCCACAACTTTGCCGCCTAATTGACTGTATAACTCTGCGGCATATTGTGCCACATTGCCAAAACCTTGAATGCTTGCGCGTGTGTTTTGAATGTCGAGTCCTTTTTTAGCGAGCAGGGCGAGCAGGTGATACACAACGCCATAGCCTGTGGCTTCTGTGCGGCCTTGTGATCCGCCTAAATTCACAGGTTTACCGGTGATCATGCCAGGGAAGTGACCTTGATTGATGGTTTCAAATTCATCGAGCATCCACACCATGTGTTGACCATTGGTCATCACATCTGGGGCAGGGACGTCGGTATTTGGGCCAAAGAGCGTATGAATTTGGCGCACATAACCGCGACAAATGCGCTCTTGTTCGGCTAAGGATAATGTTTGTGGATCACAAATCACACCGCCTTTACCACCACCTAATGGCAAGCCAACCACTGCACATTTCCATGTCATCCACATGGATAAAGCGCGCACCGTATCAACGCTTTCATGCGGATGGAAACGGATGCCGCCTTTAGCGGGGCCTAAAGCCTCATTGTGCTTCATGCGAAAACCTTTGAACACGCGCGTTGAACCATCGTCCATTTTAATCGGGATGGAAAAGTGAATCTCTTTCATCGGTGAGCGAAGAAGATCTTTCATACCTTCTTCAAGATGTAACGAAGTCGCCACATGATCAAATTGTTTTTGAGCATGCGTGAAAGGATTATATGCGTCGTGTTCCATTGAGTGTTCCCCTACTGTGGTTATAATTTTGTCTACCTTTCGATTCTATTATCAATTTATTTTTAATTGCAAGCCATAAGGTAAAATTTTTTCATGCGCAGTTTATTGTATAATCCCCGATCATTCACTAGAACTCAGTAAAATTATGATGTCATTATCGAAAGTATTTAATCTCAAGGCTTTTTTGTATCATTTTTTATTCAGCATTGTCTTAATCGGTGGGCTTGCGTTGTTCATCGTGCACCTTTGGTATCCTGGCATTTGGGCCACGGAAATCGGTGGTTATCAATTGGTTTGGATGATTGTGATGGTGGATCTGTGTGTGGGACCGCTATGTGTGGGCTTTGCATATAAGACTCATAAGTCCCGCAAAGAGAAAATATTAGACATCTCTGTGATCACATTGTGTCAGCTGGCATTTTTTGCATGGGGTGCTTGGACGATCTCCATTTCACGCCCAGTTTTCATTGCCTTTGATGCAGATCGCTTTGAATTGGTGGTGGATCAAGAGGTGAGTGCAGAGAATCTAGCAAACACAGCGCCGTTTGATCGTCTGCCTTTGTTTGAAGGGCTCAAAATGGCTGTGGTGGATGTTGAACAAACCGTGCCTGATCAAGAGGCGCGCATTCAAGTCAACAATGATGCACTCTTTGGGCTAGACATTTCAAAGCAGCCAAAATATTACGTGCCATATGAGGATAACATTGATCGGGTGTTAAAAATGGCCAAAGGCTATGAGGACTTTGCAAAAAACGGTGAAGCGACACAAGCGGCGGCGGATTTTATGGCCAAGCACGCCATCGAAAAAGCAGAGTTTATGTGGTTGCCGATTCGTTATTTTTCTCCTGAAAAACAGTCGCCACTCTTCATGACGGCGGTGATTGATCCAAAAACGGCGCAAATCATCGACTACATCGTGATCGATCCTTATGAGATTAACGAATAAAACAATGGATTTTATTTTAGCGCGCACCTTGATGATCCGCTTTGTTGTGTGCTTTAATCAATCTCGTTCTTTCACATTGATCAGTTTGGAATGGAAAATATCATGCAATTTATTAGTACCCGAGGAAAAAGCGAGCCACAGGCGTTTTCGGATGTTGTTTTAGAGGGATTGGCCAAAGATGGTGGTTTAGCCATGCCAGAGACAGTGCCAACCGTAGATACCAAGACTTTACAAGCATGGCAATCACTCAGTTATCCTGAACTTGCCTTTAATGTGATGTCCCGCTTCATTACGGACATTCCGGCTGATGATTTAAAAGGCATTGTGGAAAGAGCATACACCGCCGAAAAATTTGGTATTGAGGAGATTGTCAGCCTCTCTAAGCTCAATGAAGATTATGTGGTCGGTTTATCTAATGGCCCAACCTTTGCCTTCAAAGACATGGCCATGCAGTTTTTGGGCGAATTGTTTCCATATTTATTGGAAAAACGCGATCAACAATTGAACATTGTGGGGGCAACATCCGGCGATACAGGCTCAAGCGCCATTCATGCCATGCGTGGCAAACCGCGCATCAATGTGTTCATGCTCAGCCCATTTGGTCGCATGAGTGATTTCCAAACAGCACAAATGTATTCAGTGCAAGATGAGAACGTCTTTAACATTGCTGTGGAAGGCGTCTTTGATGATTGCCAAGATTTGGTCAAAGCCCTCAATAACGATGCGGAATTTAAAGCGGCAAATCATTTAGGTGCAGTCAATTCCATTAACTGGGCGCGCATTTTGGCGCAAATCGTTTACTACTTTAAAGCCTATTTAGCGGCGGCAAAAGAGATTGGCGAGCCCATGGATTTTGTCATTCCATCGGGTAACTTTGGCAATATTTTTGCGGGCATTTATGCGCGCGCGATGGGTTTACCGATTCGTAAACTCATCTTAGCCACCAATGAAAACAATGTGCTTGATGAATTCTTTAAAACAGGCATTTATCGCCCGCGTGCTTCTAAAGATGTGCATTTGACCTCAAGCCCATCGATGGACATTGCCAAAGCGAGTAACTTTGAACGCTTCATCTATTTATTGCTTGGGGCAGAGCGCACGCGTCAATTGTGGGAACAGATTGAAACGCAAGGTTATTTTGATTTGACCGAAGACCCCATTTGGGCAGAGCGTGCAAACTGGAACATTGAGTCAGGTCAGAGTTTGCATGACAATCGTGTGGAAACCATCCGTAAGGTGTATGATGACTTCAATGTGGTGGTGGATCCCCACACCGCAGATGGTATTTTTGTGGCCGCACAATACAAGGATGCAGGCATCCCACAAATGTATTTAGAGACCGCTCAGCCGATTAAATTTGCACAAACTGTTGAGCAAGCCTTAGGTTTTGTGCCAGAGCGTCCTGCTGACTATGCACAGATTGAAGCATTGCCACAGCGCTTTGAAAAGTTGCCGGTCGACGCACAGTTATTGAAACAATATGTTGTTACGCAATTAAGCTAAAAAGGATTGGACCAAATGTACTCATTAGCTAAAGAAAAGATTAAGATCGTTTTATTTGAAGGCATTCACCCCTCTGCTGTGGAATGTTTGCATAAATCGGGTTACACCAATGTGGTGACCTATGCAAAAGCCCTTGAAGGTGCCGAATTGATCGAAGCCTTGAAAGATGCGCACATCATCGGGATTCGTTCACGCACACGCATCACCAAAGAAGTGCTCGATCAAGCCCCTAAATTGATGGCCATTGGTTGCTTCTGTATTGGTACGAATCAAGTGGATCTCGAAGAGACCTTAGCGCGTGCCATTCCTGTGTTTAATGCGCCGTATTCCAATACACGTTCTGTGGCTGAATTGGTGATTGCAGAGATGATCATGCTCATGCGTGGCATTCCTGAGAAAAACTATGTGTGCCATGAAGGTGGTTGGTTAAAATCTGCCAATGGTTCACATGAAGTGCGTGGTAAGACACTTGGCATCATCGGTTATGGTCACATCGGGACACAAGTGAGCATCCTTGCTGAAAGCTTTGGCATGAACGTTGTGTATTATGATACAGAAACAAAATTGGCACTTGGTAACTCTGAGCCATTAGATTTGCATCGTTTGTTAGAAGTGTCAGACATTGTGACTTTGCATGTGCCAGAAGATGCCTCTACGAAAAACTTAATGAGCCGTGAAAACCTTAACCGTATGAAAAAAGGTGCCGTGTTATTGAATGCATCACGCGGGACAGTGGTGGATTTACAAGCATTGGCAGATTTGATTGAGTCTAAACATTTAGCGGGCGCGGCGATTGACGTTTTCCCTGTTGAGCCAAAATCAAACCAAGATGAGTTCATCACGCCACTTCGTAACTTCCGCAACGTGATTTTAACGCCACACATTGGCGGTTCAACCATGGAAGCGCAAGAAAATATTGCCGTAGAAGTTGCCGTTAAATTGGTGAAATACTCAGACAATGGTTCAACCATTACAGCGGTGAACTTCCCTGAAGTGTCATTGCCTGTGAACCCTGACAGCCACCGAATTTTACACATTCACCACAACGTGCCGGGCATTTTGCGCACCATGAACAATTTAGTGTCTAACTATGACATGAACATTGATGCGCAGTACCTGCAAACAAGTGGTGACATCGGTTATGTGGTGTTAGATGTTAAATCCACAGAGCAAGATGCTGAAGCATTGTATAAAGAGATGCAACATGTTGATGGCACGATCCGTTGCCGTTTGTTGTTCTAATTTGATTGAAAAGTAAGAGGGAAGAATCGTGTCATTGCGTGATCAACTTTTAAAAGTCGGCGTTGTCAGTGAAGAACGCGCTAAAAAAGTCGACCAAGAGAGAAAAAAGGCGAAGCATCAAGCGCATCGCAACAAGGATGTAAAAGCTCAGCTTGAGGCGGAGACAAAGGCTCAAAAGGATGCGGTTCTTGCCCGCGAGGCTCAAGAGAAAGCAAAGTCAGCACAAGCGAATCAAGCGGTGCAAGCAAAACAGCAGCGTAAAGCGTTGCGTGTTGAAGCGCGCCGCATCATTGATGAGAAACGCGTCAATGTTGACAGTGCAACCGATCGCTTTAACTTTAGCCCCGATGGAAAAAAGATCCGTTACGTCAATGTGACCGCCGAGCAGCGTAAGCAGCTTGGCAATGGCAATTTAGCCATTTGTCGCAATGATCGTGACGGATTTGATATTCCTTTGATTCCAAAGGAAAATGCTGAGCATTTATTGGAAATCGAAAAATTGATGGAAGAGCGTTGGGTATATTTATTGGTGGATCCAACAGAAGAAGTGGATAACGCTGATGAGTGGGCTGCATGGGATGCTTACGAGGCGGAACTGGCCAAAGAAAAATAAATAAGCCATTGGATTACGGTGGGGAATGATGGAAAATTTGTAACATTATTTTCCCATTTGTATTAGAATAATCGATATTTTGAATATCAATGACAGAAAAAAAGTGTAGGAGAATTATTGTGCTGTCTTATAATCGTCTATTATTAGCACTCGGTACCTTAGGACTCACCATGGCATTATCAAATGCACAAAACGTGGTGGGCAATGCAGATGATGCAAAAAAAATTGTAGAAACGCAGTGTGCCGCGTGTCATGGGGTTTATGGTGAAGGTGTTGCCTCATTACCACATCAAGCTAAATTAGCAGGTCAGCACGAAAATTATCTTCGTGTTCAATTGCATGCATTAAAAGAATCAAAAGATGCCACAGGTTCTCGTTTTGAAATGACCATGAGCCCGCAAGCGAGCATGTTGTCTGATCAAGACATTGCCAACATCTCTGCTTACTACAGCAAACAACCGATGTTGTTTTATCATTTAGATGAAGATTTCAGCGCAAAACGCACACAAGCGGCGACTGATTTAGAAAAGGCCAAAAATGATTTAGCGGCGTTAGAAGCGAAAGAAGCTGAATTAAAAGCCTTAGTTAAAGCCGATGCAAACAATGCAGATGCGGCAAAAGAGTTAAAAGCCATGTCCCGTGATTTACGTGGCGCGAAAAGTGCTGTGCGTAAAGCAGAAGGTGCGAATGATGAAATCGCAGCAGCTGAAGCAAAAGCAAAAGCCTTGATGGTGCGCGGTGAGCAAATCTATTTTGGTGGCGACATGAACAAACGCATTCCTGCGTGTGCAGCGTGTCATAGCCCATCAGGTACGGGTAATGGTCCTGCGGCTTATCCTGCATTGATCGGTCAAAACTATGAGTATTTAACCAATCAATTGCACAACTTCAAAACGTATAAACGCAGCAACGATCCTGCGGGCATGATGCGTGACATTGCAGAGCGCATGAGTGAAGATGAGATCGAAGCGGTGGCCACATACATTAAGTATATGCAACCAAAATAAGTCAATCCTTTAATCAAGAGAGTGAAGCTATGTCTTTAAGATCAATGTCACAAAAACTCTTAGGCACCACATTATTGGTGGGCTCTATGTTGTTTGCCGGTGCACAATCGGTTAAATTGCCAGAAAAAGCACAATTGGTGAAAACTTCTAATCCTGAACAAGTGGAAGTGGTGGAAGTCTTTTCTTACACTTGTGGCCACTGTTATCAGTTAGAAGCGCCGGTGGCAAACTGGTTAAAAACAAAGCCTGAAGATGTGAACTTTGTGCGCATTCATATGCCAGGGGAAGGCGTTTGGGGTCAATTGTCCCGCACGTTTTTCACGTTAGAGGCGATGGGTGAATTGGAAAAAGCCCACCCTGTGATGTATCAAGCATTGATGGTGGATCGCATGCGTGACTTTGAGCCTGAGAACATTGCAGCATATTTACAGAAAAATGCAGGCATTGATGAAGCGACCTTCTTAAAGACATGGAATTCATTTCCTGTCACAGCGAGTTATAACCGCGCGTTAGACTTAGTACAAAATCAATATCAGCAAGATTACACGCCATTTTTCATCATTGATGGTGAATATTTAGTGAACGGTGAAACCTCTAAAGCAACCTCTTATGAAGGCATTGTAGAAGCGGTGGATCAAGTGTCTAAATCTTTACTCAAAGAAAAACAAGCCAAAGCGCCTGAACAGGCTGCAACAGCACAGTAATCCATGCTGCCTCATTGACCAGCAAAGGGCTTTCATTGAATAGCCCTTTTTTATTGAAATTGGAAATAGATATGATATTTACGCCGCAGATTGACCCTGTGATTTTTTCCATCGGACCGGTAGCGGTGCGTTGGTACTCTTTGATGTACATTGTGGCATTGCTCATTGCCATTGGCCTTGGCAATTATCGTGCGAAAAAGCCGGGCTCAACTTGGACAAAAGAGAATGTGGGCGATGCTGCCTTTTACCTATTCATTGGCGCTGTGCTAGGTGGGCGCGTGGGTTATGCCATTTTTTATGGCTGGGAACAGGTGTTACAAAATCCGCTCTTTATTTTAGGTTGGAATGGCCACACCGTTGAGTGGAGCGGCATGAGCTTCCATGGTGGATTGCTGGGCACATTGGTGGCGGCACTTTTGGTGCGCAAAAAGATTCAAAAAAGCTTTTGGCAAATCACCGATTTCTTTGCGCCACTTTTACCATTAGGGCTCTTTTTCGGGCGCATTGGCAATTTTATCAATGGCGAGCTTTGGGGCAAATATACGGATCAAACGTGGGGCGTGCTCTTTGAACATGCGCCTGTGGTCAATGGTTTGGTGTATCGTCATCCTTCGCAATTGTATGAGGCGATCACCGAAGGTTTATTGCTCTTCATTGCACTTTGGTGGTACACAAATAAGCCACGACCACGCTGCGCCGCATCGGGCTTGTTTTTAGCAGGTTATGGCATTGCACGTTTTATTGTAGAATTCTTCCGCGAGCCGGATGCACATTTAGGTTATCGACTCGGAACCGATTGGCTCACCACAGGGATGATCCTTTGCATTCCGATGATCGTTGCCGGATTAGGCTTAATGATTTACGCATATCGCAACAACAAAGGGCAATAGATGCAAACATATTTAGATTTACTGGCAAAGGTTAAAAATGAAGGCGCCTTCAAAGAGGACAGAACAGGCACAGGCACCTACTCCATCTTTGGGCATCAAATGCGTTTTGATTTACAAAAGGGCTTTCCTTTATTGACCACCAAAAAATTGCACTTAAAATCCATCATTCATGAATTGTTATGGTTTTTAAAAGGCGACACGAACATTCAGTATTTGACGGACAATGGCGTGCGCATTTGGAATGAATGGGCAGATGAAAATGGGGATTTAGGTCCTGTATATGGTCATCAATGGCGCAGCTGGCCAACGCAAGATGGTCAAACCATTGATCAGATTACAGAAGTGGTGAATCAGATTAAAACCAATCCTGATTCCCGTCGCCTTATTGTGAGCGCGTGGAATGTGGGCGAAGTGCCCAACATGGCATTGCCACCTTGTCATTTATTGTTCCAATTTTATGTGGCCAATGGCAAGTTGTCATGCCAATTGTATCAGCGCTCTGCGGATCTGTTTTTGGGCGTGCCATTTAACATTGCCAGCTATGCGATTTTAACTCATATGATGGCGCAAGTGTGCGATTTAGATGTGGGTGATTTTGTGTGGACGGGCGGGGATTGCCATCTATATGCCAATCACATTGAGCAGGCTGAATTGCAATTGACGCGCGAGCCATTGCCATTGCCACAGCTTAAAATCAATCCATTGAAGAAAGACATTTTCAGCTTTGAGTTTGAGGATTTTGAGTTGGTGAATTATGAATCTCATCCTCACATCAAAGCCGCAGTTGCTGTGTAATGATGGATAAAGTCTATATTTATACTGATGGTGCATGCAGCGGTAACCCAGGCAAAGGCGGTTGGGGCTGCATTTTAAAGTATCGTGGTCATGAGAAGGAATTGTCTGGTTATTGTGCAGACACCACGAATAATCGCATGGAACTGACGGCAGCCATTAAAGGTTTACAAGCGCTAAAAAAGCCGTGCCATGTGGCATTGATCACCGATTCCCGTTATGTGCAGCAAGGCATTAATGAGTGGGTCAATGGCTGGATTGCACGCGGTTGGAAAACAGCGAGTCAGCAGCCTGTGAAAAATGTGGATCTTTGGCAGCAATTGGTGATCGAGCGTGATCGCCATCTCTCCATTGATTGGCAATGGGTGAAAGGTCATGCGGGGCATCCTGAAAATGAGCGTGCCGACACATTGGCCACCGATGCAGTGAAAAATGAACGAGGGTTAAGCGATGAGTAGACAAATTGTGCTCGATACAGAAACCACAGGCATGGATCCGGCAACGGGTGATCGCATTGTGGAGATTGGTTGCGTGGAAATGGTCGATCGCATGCTGACGGGCAATCACTTTCATGTATACATCAATCCTGAGCGTGACATGCCGGTGGAAGCCTTTAAAGTGCATGGTTTGAGCGAAGAGTTTTTGAGTGATAAACCTGTATTTGCAAGCATTGCACAAGATTTTGTGGATTATATCGATGGCGCAGAGCTCATCATTCATAACGCTGCGTTTGACATGAAGTTCTTAGATCATGAGCTTAAATTGCTCAAGATGCAGACTTTGAGTGCACAATGCAGCGTGATCGACAGTTTAAAAATGGCACGCGATATGTATCCTGGGCAACGCAACAGCTTAGATGCATTGTGCCGCCGTTTAGGGATTGATAACTCTAAGCGTACGTTGCATGGCGCATTGTTAGACTCCGAAATCCTTGCCCAAGTCTTTTTAGCCATGACGGGCGGGCAGGATTCGCTCTTTGGAGGAGAAGGCGATGATGATCATGCAACGGTTTCGCTCGACCCATCCTTATTGAATGCAGCAGCTGTATTGCCAGAAGCCACACGTGTCATCTACGCAACGGCAGAAGAGATTGCCGCGCACGATGCTTTTTTTGCAAAGCTGAAAAAATAGCCATAAAAAAAGCCAGTTTTCACTGGCTTTTTTAACATTGGGCATTAAATGCGGCGAATTTTTGCGCCTAACCCTGTTAATTTACGTTCAATGCCATCATAACCACGATCTAAGTGGTAGATTTGATCCATGGTTGTGGTGCCATCTGCCACTAAGCCCGCTAAAATGAGGGCGGCAGATGCGCGTAAATCGGTGGCGGAAACTTCAGCACCGGATAAACGATCAACCCCCGTCACAATCGCCATATGATCTTCAATGCGAATGTTCGCACCCATGCGGCTCAATTCATTGGCATGCATGAAACGATTTTCAAAAATGGTTTCAATGATGGTGGATTTACCTTCCGCAATGGTGGCCAATGCCATGAACTGCGCTTGCATATCAGTGGCAAACTTTGGATAAGGTTGCGTTTTGATGTCAATGGCTTTCAGTTTTGAAGCTTTTGGGAAGACGCGAATGGCGCGTTCCATCACTTCAACGCCGCAACCTGTTTGCAAGAGTGCTTCAATGGTGGCTTCTTGATGAATTGGCGTGCAATCATTGACGATGATGTCACCAAATGTCATGGCGCCTGCCACTAAATAAGTGCCCACTTCAATGCGATCTGGCATGATGGTGTGTTCACCACCGGTTAATTGTATGACGCCATCAATCACAAGGCGGCTGGTGCCCACACCTTCAATTTGTGCGCCCAATGTGATGAGCATTTCGCATAAATCCACCACTTCAGGCTCTTGTGCGCAGTTGTCTAAGACTGTGCGGCCATCGGCTAAGACGGCAGCCATGATGATGTTTTCGGCGCCCGTCACCGTGATCATGTCAAATGTGAAATGGTTACCTTTCAATTTCGTTTGATTCGGCGTTGAGGCAAACACATAACCATTTTTCAGCTCAATGTTCGCGCCTAATGCTTCTAACCCTTTTAAGTGCTGATCCACAGGTCGGCTGCCAATGGCGCAGCCGCCCGGTAAAGAGACTTCTGCCTCACCAAATTTACTGACCAATGGACCGAGGACTAAAATGGACGCGCGCATCAATTTCACCAAATTGTGGCTCGCACGAATTTTGGTGATGCTGCGTGGGTCGATCACAACGGTATTGCCGTTGATCTCAACTTTTGCGCCCAAATCTTTTAAAAGATCTGTGAGCACAATCACATCTTGTAATTTAGGGACATTGTGCAATGTGACCGGTTCTGAGGCTAAAATGGTGGCAGCTAAAATGGGTAAAACGGCGTTTTTTGCGCCGCTTGCCACCACTTCACCAGATAATGGACCGTTGCCTTCAATGATGAGTTTAGGAACATGGCCATTAGAGTGCATGAACGCGCTCCCAGTCTGTTGGCGTATACGTGTGTACAGACAGTGCGTGGATTTCATCCGTTTGCATTGCATCGCCTAAGGTTTCATACACCAATTTATGTTGCTTTAATTTACCAAGGCCTTCAAATGCTGCGCTCACAACGATGGCATCAAAATGACGACCATCATCACCAGAGACGAGAATATAATCACATTTTAAACCGGCTTCGATTCTTTTTTGTACTTCTTCTTTAGTCATCATAATTACTGTCTCCTCAAATTAAATGGAAAGGGTAGAGAGAATGTTGTGCAATGCTTCGCGAGGATCTGCTGCACGGGTGATTGGTCTGCCAATCACTAAATAATCAGCACCGGCTGCCACAGCTTTTTGTGGCGTCATGATGCGCACTTGATCATCTGTTTTGACTGTATCATCTAAACGAATGCCAGGGCAAACCGTGCGTAAATTTGGTTGTAATGATTTGATCATGCTCGCTTCATTTGCAGAAGAAACGACGCCATCTAATCCGCATTCAGCCACTAAGTTCGCTAAACGTGTGACGATCTCATCTTTATTGCCAAGTAAGCCAATCTCATTGGCCATCTCATCGCTCATGCTCGTGAGCAATGTCACTGCGATCAATAAAGGTGGATTTGAATAACCACTTAAAATTTCTTTGGCATCACACATCATTTTGCGACCGCCAAGTGCATGCACATCCACCATCCAAACGCCCAATTCAGCTGCCACTTTCACGGCGCTCGCCACTGTGTTTGGAATGTCATGGAATTTTAAATCTAAAAATACATCAAAGCCACGTTTTTGCATGGCTTCTACAATGCTTGGGCCTGCCATGGTAAAGAGCTCTTTGCCAACTTTTAAACGGCATAAAGCAGGATCAAGTGCATCCATTAAGTTCAATGCAGCTTGCGTATGATCAACATCGATGGCAACGATGATGGGTGATGTTGTTTGCATAGAGTCCTCTGTAACTATTTTTGAAGCGCTATAATATCAGAAACCGGCGCAGCTGTATTCCATGATTGGCAGCTTGGGCAGTGCCATTGTAACGTTTTACTGATGAAGCCACACTTCTCACAACGAAACTGCGCATAGTAGTCAATCACATGATGAAATGTTTCATGATAGAGGGTGAATGTGGCTTGATGTTCGCCATCTTGTAAACTGTTGAGGTGATTGAGCAGGGTGATGCCTTGTAGATTCTTCGTGTGCGTCAATTGCTCAGTCAGATAATCGATCGCCGTTTTAAGAGAATCGGTGAGCACACATAGATGCGTTTTCCACAGTTTTAAATAAAAATAATGGGGATAACGTTCGATCATCTCATCTAGCCATGGCGCAAAACGCTGCGGCTCTACATTCATCATGGCGCGATACATGATCGGTACAATGATGGGCGTCAGTGAAGGTTGCTGCTCAGATAATAGGGTGAGCGCATCGATCACTTTATGAAACTCTTGATGGGTGAGCGCGATGTAAGCATTGATTAAACTTGCGCGGGCTAAGTTTTCATCCACAGACAAGGCGCGCGCTGACCAAAAAAGGGCTTGTTCTAAATCATGATCCGTTAAAGCTTGCTCGGCAATCTCACAATAAAGGTGGGCAACTTCTGTGGTGTAGCGCGTTTTATAATCATTGATGCGCTCATACATGCTTGCCGCTTGTAGCCAATCATTTTGCTGTTTATAAAGGGCGGCAAGCTTAAGGGCAGCCTCATCATGATACGGTGTTGAGAGTAGCTCTCTGAGCGTGCGTTCACTTCGATCAAAAATGCCAGCATGCACATAATCTTCAGACAGTGAGATCAACACTTCAGCACGCTTAGCATCATTGATGTCTAAGGAATGGAGTAAATGCTCATGCATCTCGATCGCTTTATCCACTTCCCCGCGGCGACGATACGCATCGCCAAGGGTTAAGGTAAAGTGGATGCCTTCATCTTCCACATTTAAGGGAATCGCGGAGTCAGGCGTAGATACCGGCGTTTTGACCTTCTCTTTATCAAGGTAATAACGCAGGTTTAAATATTGATGGAGCTTACGTTTACGCGAACTGTCAAGTTTTGCCGCATACCAACCAATGATTAAACCGAGCGGTAACAGGATCCAGATGTATTCAAACATAAATTAGAGGGCTTTCTCTTCTTGTAGTTTTTTGAGGGATTTTTTCGCAGCCTTCAATTCACGGCGCTGACGGAAAGACTCACCAAAACTACCAAGGCTTAAGAGTAAAGAGACAATGATGCCACACACCGCGCCGGACAAGAAGATGATGCTGATGACAGCTGGCAAGGTTAAGACGGCATCTCCAATTAAATAATCAAAGTGCACTTCGATGCCGCGGTTTAAATAGAGCACGAAGAAAATTAAGGTTAGAAAGACCAAAAAGACAACAAAGTTGATCCATTTAATAATCTTTTTCATTTATGATTCCTATGTTTGGCATGAAAATAGCGATGGTTAGGATTATACCGAAGTTATACAACTTTTGTGTGCTGTGCGTGTGAAAAAAATGACAGCTGTGATATTATTCAGTATAGTAGTTAACGAATGAACTTCATAATGTTGGAGATGGCTTGATGGTTGATCAGCCCATAAGTTCTCCGTAATTGGTATAAGTTTTTACATATTGCATCCGACGATCAGGCTTTTCAGCTGCGGATGTCCTCAAGGAATTGTTATATAAAGTTTACGATGAGTAAAAAAGTTAATATTAGCTTGTGTGACGCATTAAGCGATCATATTCAGCAGGCCGTGGATCTTTATCCTGAGTTAGAATCGTTACATTTTACCTCTGTGCTCAATAAAGATGTCTTACAGTTGTTGCGAAATGATCACAAAGCATTGGCAGATCATCGCCGAATGATCGTGGTGACAAATTCAGTCTCTGAGTGTTTTGACGTGGCCATTTTGTTGGCGAACATTTTAGGGCAAGAAAGTGTTGCGGCCGTTTATCCACATACAGTGGCAGATCATGTGTTTGCAACGCCTGTGATTGTCGCGCCAATGATGGCGTTTCAAATCGGTGAACGTCTCACTGAAGAGGTGTTACAAGCCTCTCATTTTGTGATGACCATTACCCCTGAAGGCATGAATGACATGGCGGCGATTTTAGAGCCTTGTGTGACGCAGTTATTGGCAGATTGTAAAATCTTGCCATTGATGAGTGTTGCATTGTCTGATTCTGTACAAACCTCAAAAGAAGCGGCGCCCATTGTGTTAGAAGTTGAAACGATGGTGGACGATGCGCCTGAAATTGTGGTCAAAGCACAAAGTGATGACAAAGCCATGCCAGAGATTAAAGTCTTTGTTGAGCCTGAGCCAGCATCGGTGCGCCATGAGGTGGATGCCAGCGCAGCAGAGGCAGGGCACCACATTGTGCTGGTGGATCGCAATTATAAACGCGCCTATTTACGCAATGTGCTAAAAGGTAGTGATGAAAAAACATTGGTGATCACACGCACGCGCCACAATGCCCATCGTTTAGAAGAGTATCTCTATCAAGGGAAAGTGCGTTCACGTATTTTGCATGCGAACTTATCAGAAGAAGCGAAAGAGAAAGTCATTGAGCAATTGCAATCGGGTGAATTAAAAGTGTTGTTGTTGCCAGAATCTGTGGCGCAAACGACAGATTTAAGTGACATTGGCAAAGTGATCTTCTTTGATCTACCGGATGTGGGCATTGAGTTTAAAGCGCGCGTTGAAACATTGGGTGAAAAATTCAATGTGCCAAACACCATTTCCATTGTGACCAATGATGAAACACCTTGGATTGATGCGATGGAAAGCGAATTGAAATGGACATTGCCTATTGTGCAAGCAGCGCCACCGCAACGTTCTCATAATATTTTGCGCTTGAAAGATCGCAACAATAAAGAAAAACCTGAGAAAACAGAAAAACGTGGTCGCGGGCTGCGTAAACTTGGCGGTAAAAATACGCAGAAAAAACGCAATACACCCTTTGGTCAGCGCCCGATGAAACCTGCGGAACATGACGCGCCTTATGAAGCGCAGCCACAAGACATTTCCCATCACAATGAAGATCCATTTAACAGCAATCATGGCAACTCCATTGTGAATGAAAACCGTAATCCTTTTGCCTTCGATTCATTTGAGGCGAGCGTTGCGCGCCAAAATAAAAAACGCGTCAAGCAGCTCTTTAGTCGTCGTGAAGCACCTGCGCGTGATGTGCAAGATGACTTTAATTCGCCAAAACCGGTGAAAAAGAGTGTAAAAGTTGTGCATCGTAAAAAACGTGTGTTTGACATCGATGGGAATCAATAAATCATAAATTAATCATCTTGATTGATTAAATAAATGATCGTTAAAACAAAGGGCTAGCGCAATAAACAGCGGTGGCCTTTTTTATTGTTTAAAAAATGCCCGCCATTAATATTGCTTTTTTCTCAGTTTAATATATAAGGCTTTTATAAATTTATGAAAGGGAGGTTTTACATATGAAAACTGATTTTGAAGATGACAACGATTTAATGGATGAAGATTCTGTTGAAGAGGAAGAGATTCCTGAGGTTAAGGTTTCTCAGTCACAAGCTTGGCGTGACATTGAAGCGAAGCGTGAAGAGCGTGCGCTCTTAAGACAACTTGAAAAAGAGTATGATTTAGATGGTTTAGAAGATTGGGATGACTAATCTCTTGAAAATCACAGATCGATCCTCATTATGAACAGACTATTCACTAAGTTTAGAAGGAAAAAACATATGAGTAATGCTGAAAAAGAGAAAGAGATGGCACAAGCAGAAGATGCAGCGGTGGAAACATCGATGGATGAAGCGTGCGTAGAAGCCCTTGCCGATGACACCGATTTAACGGATGAAGTGGTAAAATTAACGCAAGAGAAAGATGCTCTTTTTCAACGCTTATTGGCCTCAGAAGCGGACATGCAAAACTTGCGTCGCCGCACTGAGATCGATTTAGCGAATGCCCATAAGTTCGCCTTAGAGAAATTCGTTAAAGAATTGTTGCCATGTATTGATGCATTAGAATTTGAAATCAATGCACTTGAAAAGCAAGAGAACTTATCTGAAGAGCTTGTGAAATTTAAAGAGGGCTCTGAGCTGACGTATCGCATGTTGCTCAATGCAGTGGAAAAATTTGGTGTCAAACAAGTGCGCCCAATGGGTGAGATGTTGAACCCTGAGTTCCATCAAGCCATCACCATGATTCCAAATACGGGTAAACCGAGCAATGAAATTGTGGATGTGGTGCAAACAGGCTATACATTGAACGATCGTTTGGTGCGTGCCGCTCAGGTAGTAGTTGCGCAATAAAACGCACGCTTGATTTGTCTAAATGTAAAATGATCTATATTATCTAAAGGGTAATATGGATCATTTTTATTGAGAGGGACATATGAAATTTTTACATACAATGGTGCGCGTTTCGGATCTTGAAAAGTCGTTAGATTTTTATTGTAATGTGCTTGGATTGATCGAGACACGCAGAAAAGAATACCCTCAGTGGGAATGTACATTGGTTTATTTGGCGTGCCCAAATGATCCAACAGGTGCGGAAGTTGAGTTAACCTACAATTGGAATTCAGATGAAACGTATGGCATTGGCCGTGCATTTGGTCATTTAGCGTTTGAAGTGGATAACATTTATGAGATTTGCCAACGTGTGTTAGATGCAGGCATTGAATTGAATGTGCCACCGCGCGATGGTTGGATGGCATTTTTACGTTCACCGGATGACATTTCAATTGAGTTGTTGCAAAAAGGTGACAAGCTCGAACCGCAAGAGCCATGGATTAATATGGAAAATAAAGGTTGGTGGTAGTGATGCAAAAATTCCCGATGACAGTGGAAGGCGCAGAAGCGCTAAAAGCAGAAATTCATGAACTCAAAAGCGTGCAAAGACCTGCGATCATCGCAGCGATTGCAGAGGCAAGAGAGCATGGCGATTTAAAAGAAAATGCTGAATATCATGCAGCGCGTGAACAGCAAGGTTTCGTTGAAGCGCGTTTAGCAGATTATGAAGCGCGTTTATCAAACGCACAGATCATTGATGTTAAAGCCATTGAGCCCACCGGCAAAGTGATCTTTGGCACCACCATCACATTGTTGAATTTAGACAGTGATGATGAAGTGACATATAGAATTGTCGGTGAGCATGAAGCGAATGTCAAAAAAGGGTTGTTGTCTGTTACTTCTCCCATTGCAAGAGCATTAATTGGTAAAGAAGAGGGTGAAGAAGTTCGCATTGAGACACCAGGCGGTGTACAATTGTATGAAATTCTAACAGTTGAGCATCTCTAATAATGAATGTAAAACATTCGGCAGCAGCATTGAAGCCACTGACTTACCATCCGGTGGGTAAGTGGCTGATTATTTCCCTGCTCTTTGCAGGTGTTTTCTTTTTTCATCAATTCTTTGCACCCGGTTTAGCGGCCATCATCATTGCAGTGGTGACATGGCCTGTGTATCGAGAATTGCTCCGCATGACGGGCGGCCGCTCCATCTCTTCGGCCACCATTGCCATCATCATCATTACACTTTTGATTGTTCTGCCAGTATTTTGGCTTGGGCACTATTTGTTGTTTGAATTTCATGGTTTAAGCAATTGGTTGGTGCAGCTCAATCGTTATGGCAGTGCCACGCCTGAATGGATTAAAAATTTACCCTTAGTTGGGCATCAGCTCAATGAGTTGTGGCTTGAGTACTTAGGGAAAGAAAATGGGCTCAATGAGCTATTGCAGCTTGCCGGGCTTCAGCGTGTGACAAGTTTTGCCAACTATATATTGTCATTAGGTAAGCAGTTTGCGAGCATTGGCTTTCATCTATTGTTCATTTTGATCATTTTGTTCTTCTTATATAAAGATGGTAAAAAACTGCAAAGCAATCTAGCGAAAGTTGGACACATCATGTTTTTAGATCGCTGGGAGCGCATCTCGGGCGTTGTGCCGATTATGATTCGTTCAACCGTGACAGGCATGGTGATCATTGCCATTGGTGAAGGGATTGTCTTTGGCTTGGTGTATTGGATGGTGGGCATTCCATCATCCACTGCTTTAACCCTTGGCATCATGACGGGCATTTTTGCTTTGATTCCAGGTGGCGCGCCACTGTCAATGACGATGGTGTCTCTCTATTTAGTGGGCAGTGGATTGGTGACCCAAGGCATCATTCTCTTTTCATGGGGCACATGCCAACTCTTTATTGTGGATAAAACCATTCGTCCGCGTTTAGTGGGCGGACCTGCTAAATTACCATTTTTACCCACATTTTTTGGGTTAGTGGGTGGTTTACAAACCATGGGCTTATTAGGCTTATTCATTGGTCCTGTATTAATGGCGCTTTTATTAGTGATTTGGCGTGAGTGGGTACATGATGAAGAGCACGTCAAAATGGAAGAAAAGATTGTGGGATTGCGTAAAGGTACTCAGAAGAAAACAACATTGCGCCGTTTTATGCAAAGAAAACGACCGAATGCTTAAAAGATTGCATGATATGTGCACACAACCCGCCAGAATTGGTGGGTTTTTTTGTATGGATGGTCGTTGTTTTTAGGATAGAGCAGGGCTGTGGCACGTTGCGATGCAATTAATTTCAATTATTTTTATGCTTTATCTTGTTGTTAAATATAGTCTTTGTGAAATACTTTAAAATTAATTGAAAAAGGGTGTTGACACCTCTCTGAATTTATCTATAATGAGCACCTCTTCTGAACGAGGCGCTGCTGAAAAGCGGTGAGTTTGAAGGGTTTTGAGAGGTTGAGATGGTTGTTTAGTTTCCCTCGCTGAAAAAAA
>NZ_AQXD01000007.1 GCF_000375345.1 Wohlfahrtiimonas chitiniclastica DSM 18708
CGACAGCGAATAAGGATTTAGATGCCAGCATAGGCATTCATTCCGGTGCGTCAATGTCATTATCAGATGCAGGCACTTTAGGTACTAGCCAAGTGACTGTGGATGGCGCATTGAATTTAAATGCAAATTCAACTCTAGCGAATCAATTAACAGGCAGAGGTGCAGTCAATACTAATACAGACATTGCATTAACTGGAGATAATTCAGGCTTTACGGGTGCACACAATATTGGGGATCAAGCCGCATTAACTGTAGGCACTCAATCAGCATTAGGTTCAGGGCAAGTTAATTTTGGTTCAGAAACATCAACGCTGAACTTAAATAGAGTGACTTCAACCGTTCAGAATGTATTACATGGTTCTGGGATTGTGAATATTACAGATAGCGCAGCTGTCAATTTTAGTAGCGATAATAAAGACTTTACAGGAACATTTGCAGTCGATGGAACAAGTCACTTAACCGCGACGAAACTCAGCCAATTGGGCTTAGGAAGTGTGACAGTTGCTGAATCAGGTGCTGTGAATCTCAATAAGATGACCGGTGAGTTAACCAATGCAATCAGTGGTGATGGAAATCTGAATTTATCTGGTACAGATTTGTCATTGAATTCAGGTAATATTCACCTTAAAGATTTAACAGGTGCAATTAATATCACCAAAAACTCGAATTTAACACTAGCGGGAAATGGTCAATTAAATGATGCTGCTAAAGTTAACATTGCCGCAGTTGGTGACAGTATTACAGTAAATTCATTGAGTGATTTTAGCTTTAATAATAATTTAGTTGGATCAGGCTTATTAGACGTTCAAACAGCCGGCAATCGCTTTAACTTTGGCAAAAATGTGGGCAGTAATTTTGCGGGCACTGTGAATTTATTGAACAGCACGTTTAGTTTAAGCAGTAATAATACAGCAGCACTAAAAAATGCAACATTGGTGGTTGGTAAAGGTAATACAACCACAGTTGATACGGAGAATCAGACCATTGGGAACTTAACATTGGATGGTGGCCAAGCAGTATTTAAAGGCAAAGGCTCCATTGCCACAGATACTTTGGCAAGTAATGGCACAAGTATAATTCAGGTGGATTTAGATTCCATTGCGCCAACAGATGGCACTGCTGCGAACTTGTTTGATCAAAACAGTGGCCAACATCAGCAGTTAATCACAGCTACAAATAATGGTGGCCTGAAACTCTCTGATTTAACTTTGCAAGGGCTCAATGGCAGTGCAGTAGGCGAAGGCACCATCAGAAATATTGATCAAAATGATCAAAAAGTTGCAGAAGGCACCTATAATTATGCCCTTAATAATACAGGTGGTTTAGGTGTTAGTTATGGTTTAAGTGCCTTGAATATTGTGGATGGCCAAACATTGACGTTAGATGCAACAGGTGCCACCAATAAAAACATGACAGCAACCCTTGCTGGCACAGGGAACTTGGCATTAATCAGTGATGATAAGGGGCTAATTTTAACCAATGAAAAGAATGCTTATACAGGTGTAACGAATGTAACAGCTGGCTTAGTGACGGCGGGTAGTGACAATGCCTTTGGGCAAACATCACAGTTAAATTTAGCAGCTGGCACAACCGTTGATTTAAATGGCAAAACTCAAGCCGTTGGCAGCCTAACGAATGAGGGTAAAGTTGATCTTGCTGGTGGTACATTAACCATTACTAATGCCAATGGTGCTATTTCAACATCTTCAGGATCTTTAGTCGGTGCAGGCAAGTTGGCTATTTCTTCTGGTGATTTAAGTATCACATCTGCAAACAAGGATTTAGCCGCTAGTATAGATATTCATTCCGGTGCGTCAATGTCATTATCAGATGCAGGCACTTTAGGTACTAGCACAGTGGCTGTGGATGGTGCGTTGAATTTAAATGCGAGTACAACTCTCGCTAATCAATTAACAGGCGCAGGCGCACTCAATACTCATGCAGACATTGCATTAGTTGGCGATAACTCAGGCTTCACGGGTGCACAAAATATAGGGAATCAAGCTTCCTTAACCGTTGGCAGTCAATCTACATTAGGTTTAGGGCAAGTGAATTTTGCGACCATAGATTCAAAATTAAATTTAAATGGCATTACTTCAACCGTTCAGAATGTGTTACATGGCTCTGGAACTGTGAATATTGCCAATAGTTCCGCTGTCAATTTTAGTAGCGATAATAAAAACTTTACAGGGATATTTGCAGTCGATGGCACAAGCACTTTAACAGCCACAGCATTTAGCCAATTGGGCTCAGGAAGTGTGACAGTTGCTGAATCAGGTGCTGTGAATCTCAATAAGGTCACTGGCGAACTCACGAATATAATCAGTGGAGATGGTAATTTAAATTTATCCAACTCTAATTTATCATTAAATGCAGGTAATATTTACCTTAAAGATTTAACAGGTACCCTCAACATTGCAATGGGTTCTAAGCTAACATTGGTAGAAAATGGTCAATTAAATGATGCCGCTAAAGTGAATATTACTGCAGTTGGCGACAGTGTTACCGTGAATTCAAATGGTGACTTTAGCTTTAATAATAATTTAGTGGGATCAGGCTTATTATATGTCCGAACAGCCGGCAATCGTTTTAACTTTGGCAAAGATGTGGGTAGTGATTTTGCGGGCACTGTGAATTTAGCAAACAGCAACTTTCATTTAACTGGTAATAATACAGCAGCACTAAAAAATGCAACATTAGTCATCGGCCAAGGCAATATAACCACAGTTGATACAAAGGATCAAACCATTGGAAATTTGATATTAGAGGGCGGTCAAACCGTATTTAAAGGCACGGGCTCCATTACCACAAATACTTTGGCAAACAATGGCTCAAGTATCATCCAAGTGGATTTAGATGCAATTGCGCCAACAGATGGCACTACTGCGAACTTGTTTGATCAAAACAGTGGCCAGAATCATCAGTTAATCACAGCTAAGAATAATGATGGTCTCCAAATTTCTGAGTTAACGCTACAAGGATTAGATGGCAATGTGATTGGTGATGGTACCATCAGAAATATTGACCAAAATAGTCAAAAAGTTGCAGAAGGTACATATAATTATGCCCTTAATAATTCAGGTGGTTTGGGCATCAGTTATGGTTTGAGTGCTTTGAATATTGTAGATGGGCAAACGCTTACTTTAGATTCAACAAGTGCCACCAATAAAAACATGACAGCAACCCTTGCTGGCACAGGGAACTTGGCATTAATCAGTGATGATAAAGGGCTAACTTTAACCAATGAAAAGAATGCTTATACAGGTGCCACAAATGTAACAGCTGGCTTAGTGACGGCGGGTAGTGACAATGCCTTTGGGCAAACGTCCCAGTTAAATTTAGCAGCCGGTACAGTTGTTGATTTAAACGGTAACAAACAAACCGTTGGTAGCCTAACGAATGAGGGTAAAGTTAATTTTGCAGATGGCACATTAACCATCACGAATGCAGGTGGTGTTTCAACATCATCAGGTGAATTGTCTGGCATAGGTAATTTAATCATTTCAGCGGGTGATTTAAGTATCACGACAGCGAATAAGGATTTAGATGCCAGCATAGGCATTCATTCCGGTGCGTCAATGTCATTATCAGATGCAGGCACTTTAGGTACTAGCCAAGTG